>NZ_AP025032.1:2536666-3170833 GCF_019973775.1 Aureimonas sp. SA4125
GCATAGCCGCTTTCTCGATCGGCTCGGCATCCGCGATCAGCCCTGGCTGATCTTCGGCTCCGCCCCGGAGCCGACGGTACCGGACGCCCTGCGCGAAGGCTATGCGCGGATCGACATCAACAATGCCGGTCGATCGGCAGCCCTCCTCGGTCTTGGGTGCGCCGACCTCACCATCCGGGCCAAGAAGAAGTCGTGGCAGGAGCACCCGCATCTCGACACGCGGGGGCTGCTGTGGATCCATACCGCGCCGGAGATTTTCCTTCGGATGCTCCTCCTGCCCAAGCCGTACGACCATATCGGCTGCATCGCTGCCCTGCGCCGGCGCGACCGGGAAGCCGTGGTCACCCATGTCAGTGGTGCCTCGGTCGAGGCGATCGGCGATCTCGGCAAGGTAACGAACGGCGTGGCGGCGATCTGCTACGGCCTGCTTCTGGGCGTGCCGAAAATCGTCGTTGCCGGCGTGTCACTGTCCAAGGTCGGCCATTCCTACGACGATCTCGGCCGCGTCCGCCGCCAGACGGATGAAGACAGCTTCATTCTCGACAGGTTGAAGGACCATCCTCGACTGTTCACGACCGAAGCAGACCTTGCACGCGACAGCGGTCTTCGGCTTTGGGATGCTGAAGGCGCAGGCTGAGGATCGACGCCGCCTCAGGGCTCAAGACGAGCGCCGCAGACATTTCGTCCGGCAGACAAGGGTGCAGTCCGCCTCCACGTTTGCCTCCTGCCGGGTGGAGAGCCAAAGCGTGACTCCGAACCCGAGCTAGTCGAGATCGTCGCAAGCGACGAGCACGACTCCTTCGCACTCCATCATGGATACTTGCCCAGATGCGCCGCCGGGAGACCGTTGCGGTATCTGCGCCGGGCAGGCCGGGCGAAACGGAACCAGGTGCGGTGCAGCACTCACGCGCAGACCACCACGAGTACCTTTTTGCGTCACACCTCTTTCGGCGACCGTCGGCCCTCCAGGCGGCGACGTGCTCTCATCTGGCGGTTCTGGCATCCGATTTTCGACGCCGCAACATACCGCCTCACGAAAACTGCCTGGGCTTCAGAGAGGCCTCACAGTTTCTCGCAGTGACAAAAAAAAAACGGGCCCCGAAGGGCCCGTCTGGAACTTCATCAAACGGAACGGGGAAGCCCGGTCCTCATAGGAAGGGCCGCCCCCGATCTTCCAGCTACTCGAGGATCGACGACACGATGCCGGCGCCGACGGTGCGGCCGCCTTCGCGGATGGCGAAGCGCAGCTTGTCTTCCATCGCGATCGGCACGATCAGCTTGACGTCCATGGTGACGTTGTCGCCGGGCATGACCATCTCGGTGCCCTCGGGCAGCGTCACGACGCCGGTCACGTCCGTCGTGCGGAAGTAGAACTGCGGGCGGTAGTTGGTGAAGAACGGCGTGTGACGGCCACCCTCCTCCTTCGTCAGGATGTAGGCCTCGGCCATGAAGCGCGTGTGCGGCTTCACCGTGCCGGGCTTGCACAGCACCTGGCCGCGCTCGACGCCCTCGCGGTCGACGCCGCGAACGAGCGCGCCGATGTTGTCGCCGGCCTGGCCCTGGTCGAGCAGCTTGCGGAACATCTCGACGCCGGTCACCGTCGTCTTCTTGGTGTCGCGGATGCCGACGATCTCGACTTCCTCGCCGACCTTGACGATGCCACGCTCGACGCGGCCGGTGACGACCGTGCCGCGGCCCGAGATCGAGAACACGTCCTCGATCGGCATCAGGAAGGGCATGTTGATCGGACGCTCAGGCGTCGGGATGTACTCGTCGACGGCGGCCATCAGGGCGCGAACGGCGTCTTCGCCGATGGTCTTGTTGGAGTCTTCGAGCGCGGCCAGCGCCGAACCCTTGACGATCGGGATGTCGTCGCCGGGATATTCGTACATCGACAGCAGTTCGCGAACTTCGAGTTCGACGAGCTCGAGCAGCTCCTCGTCGTCGACCTGGTCGACCTTGTTCAGGAACACCACGATCGCCGGCACGCCGACCTGGCGGGCGAGCAGGATGTGCTCGCGGGTCTGCGGCATCGGGCCGTCGGCAGCCGAACAGACCAGGATCGCGCCGTCCATCTGGGCGGCACCGGTGATCATGTTCTTGACGTAGTCGGCATGGCCCGGGCAATCGACGTGGGCATAGTGACGGGCCGGCGTCTCGTACTCGACGTGCGCCGTCGAGATCGTGATGCCGCGTGCCTTCTCTTCCGGCGCCGCGTCGATCTGGTCGTAGCGCTTGTACTCGCCGAAGTACTTCGTGATCGCCGCCGTCAGGCTCGTCTTGCCGTGGTCGACGTGACCGATCGTGCCGATGTTCACATGCGGCTTGTTGCGCTCGAATTTGCTCTTGGCCATTCCGGGGTACCCTTGAAGAACATTTGCGAATGAGGCCGCGACATAGAGACTTGGCCGGGGAAACACAAGCGCCCGCGTCAAAACACGGGTGGCGTTGTCCAACTATCGCGTCGGGATGAGAGGGCTGGAGCGGGTAGCGGGAATCGAACCCGCATATTCAGCTTGGAAGGCTGCTGCTCTACCACTGAGCTATACCCGCATGCCAGATCCGGCGAGATAACGCCGGCATTCGAGATCCGGCGGGCAGCCGGCAGGTTATGGTGGAGGGAGTTGGATTTGAACCAACGTAGGCGAACCAACGGATTTACAGTCCGTCCCCTTTAACCACTCGGGCATCCCTCCATAACCGCTGCCGAAAGACAAGCCCCAGCACCGATCGAAAGACGCGGTTCGAGCTGCCGAAGCAGCTCCGTCTTCCGGGCGGCGTTATGCAGAGCCTTCCCCCCGCTGTCAATCGCTGCCGCAGCAGAAGCCTGAGATGGTGCGCGAATAAGATTGAGCCGGGGCACCGCCTTCGATAGACAGGCGCATGACCAAAGATCACAAGAGCCACACGCCCAAGGACAGTCACTACGCCACGCTGCGTCGCAGTTTTCGCGATGCCAAGGCGGGCGGCAAGCCGGAATCGGGTGGCAAGCCTGTCGCACCGGCGCGCCCTTCCCATCCCGGCCGCCCCGGCCCGGAAGACAGGGTGCGCCTGTACGGGCTGCACACCGTTGCCGCGGCGCTCGGCAACCCGAACCGCAAGCTGCACCGCCTGCTCGTCACCCGCAACGCGCTGACCCGCCTCGAACTGGCCGACGAGGATGCCCCCTGCCCGATGGAGATCGTCGAGCCCCGCGCGCTCGACGTCGAGCTCGGCAGTGATGCCGTGCACCAGGGCGTGATGCTGGAAGCCGACCCGCTGGCCGGCCACGCGCTCGCCGACCTCGGCGATTCGGTGCTCGTCCTCGTCCTTGATCAGGTCACCGATCCTCACAATGTCGGCGCCATCCTGCGCTCGGCGGCGGCCTTCGGCGCTGGCGCCATCGTCACGACGTCGCGCCATTCGCCGCAGGAGTCAGGCGTTCTCGCCAAGGCCGCCTCAGGGGCGCTGGAGCTCGTTCCCTACATCCAGGTGGTCAATCTCGCGGACGCGCTCGGAACCCTCGCCAAGCGCGGCTACCAGACCGTCGGGCTCGATTCGGATGGCGGCACGGCGCTGGAGACCGCCTTTGCCGGCGAAAAGATCGCGCTGGTCCTCGGCGCCGAGGGCAAGGGGCTGAGGCAGAAGACGCGCGACACGGTCGACGTGCTGGCGCGGCTCGAGGTTCCCGGCGAGATCCGGTCGCTGAACGTGTCCAACGCCGCTGCCGTATCCCTCTACGCTGCCCGGCGCTTTCTCGCCTGAGGCTTAGGCTCCAGACGGCGCAGGCGCATCTCTGTGCCTCGACCAGGGCGTTGCGCGAACCTGGTCCGGCGCGGCGCTGCGGTCGTCGTGGTGGCGCCTTATCCCACGTGCCCGTAATTTTGCCATGCTGGCGAGGTCGGACAACGGCGACACCGCGGAGAAGCAGCATGCGCTCACATCAGCGACAGATTGCAGCATGCCTGATGGCGGCGAGCTTCTTTCTCGGCTCCCCCCTGCCGGCGCACGCTCATCCGCATGTCTTCGTCAGCGCGACGATGACGGTCAGCGCGACCCCCGAGGGAGACCTTCTGGCTGTGCACAACAGCTGGTGGATGGACGAGTTGTTCTCCTCGAGCGTCGTCGTCGACTTCGACGAGAACGCCAACGGCAGGCTCGATCCGGAGGAGCTCTCCGCCGTCGGCAAGCAGGTCGGCACGTCGATCAAGGAATGGTCCTACTACACCTTCGTGCGCCAGGGCGCCGGCGACGTTGCGCTGGCGGCGCCCGCGGCGCTCGACGTGGTCTTCGACGCCAAGCGCGGGCAGCTGCAATTCTCTTTCCAGATGAAGCCGGAAAAGCCGCTGAGGCTGAAGGGGCAGACCACCACCTTCTCCAATTTCGACGATACCTATTTTGTCGCCTTCGACTTCGCCGAGACCGGCGCATTCGTGACGAAGGACCTGCCGAGCGGCTGCAAGAGCGGCGAGTCGGCCCCCTCGCCGGACGAGGCGGCGAAATCCTGGATGGCGACCATCGCGGGTCTGGGACCGGGCGACACCGTGCCGGAGGATGGAATCAAGTTCTCCGAGGTCCTGTCGACGAAGTTCACTCTCGACTGCAGCAAAGACTGATCGCCCCCGACGCGGCCGTCAGGCGGCGCAGGTGGCGCAGATGCCCTTGATTTCGATCGTCGTCTTCGACGGCGTGAACCGGTTGCCGTGCGCCCAGCCTGTGAGCCGCGCCTCGACGCCCTCGTCTGAGAATTCCGAGACATTGCCGCACTTCTCGCAGATGGCGAAGGCCATCATCGAGGAGGCATGGCAATGCGGGTGGGCGCAGGCGACGAAGGCGTTGAGGCTTTCGAGCCGGTGCACGAGCCCGAAAGACAGCAGCTTGTCGAGCGCCCGGTAGACCTGGAGCGGTGCCCTGAGGCCGTCGTCGCGCAGGGTGTCGAGAATGGTGTAGGCGCTCAACGGCCCCTCGGCCTTTTCGAGGGCGCCGAGCACGAGGTTCTGGTTCTTTGTGAGCGTGGGCGTCATGGTCATCTGGCCTTCGACGGTCGGCCGTTCTCGGCCGGGGATAGTTTGAACGGCACGAGGCTGAGAAGAAAGAGCGCGAGTGACGCGACGACGATCGACGGGCCCGATGGCGTGTCGAATTCCAGCGAGCCGAACAGCCCGCCCGCGGCCGACAGCGCGCCGAGGAGCGCGGCGATCACCGCCATGCGCTCGGGCGTCGCGGCAAAGCGCCGGGCGGTCGCCGCCGGGATGATCAGCATGGCGGTGATGAGAAGGATGCCGACGATCTTCATGGCGATGGCGATGACGAGCGCCATCAGGAGCATGAAGACCAGCCGCGAGCGCTCGGGCCGCATGCCTTCGGCCTCGGCGATCTCCGGGCTGACGGTCGCCGCCAGCAGCGGCCGCCACAAGAAGGCGAGCACGGCGAGGACGATTGCCCCGCCGGCATAGATGGCGACGAGGTCGGTCTTCGAGACGGCGAGGATGTCGCCGAACAGAAAGCCCATCAGGTCGATCCGCACCCAGGTCATGAAGGCCACCATCACCAGCCCCAGCGCGAGCGTCGCATGCGACAGGATGCCGAGGAGCGCATCGGTCGAAAGCGTGCCTTTGCGCTGCAGGAAGATTAACGCCAGCGACACCAGCGCCGCGACGACGAAGACGCCGATCATCATGTCGATCTGGAGAACCAGCGACAGGGCAATCCCCAGGAGGGCCGAGTGCGCCATGGTGTCGCCGAAATAGGCCATGCGCCGCCAGACGACGAAGCAGCCAAGCGGCCCCGTCGTCAGGGCAAGGCCGATGCCGGCGAGGATGGCGCGGACGAAGAAGTCATCCAGCATGGACGTGGCTCCCGGCCGCTGGTGCTCTGCGCTGGCTCACCGTCTCCCCTGGAGGCGGCGGCTCGTTCGATGCCGCGACGTCTGCCGGGCGGCCGCCATGATCCTCATGATGATGGGAATGATCGTGATGGCCGTCGCCGGCATGGCAGTGGTCGGTCAGCGTGCCGTCGGCGTGCTCCACCCGGCCGTCCGGGAGATGGGTATGGTCGTGGTGGTGACGGTAGACCGCCAGCGTCCCCGCCGCCCGGGCGCCGAACAGCTTCAGGTATTCCGGGCTGGCAGCGACCTTTTCGGGCGTCCCGCGGCAGCAGACATGGCCGTTCAGGCACACCACCGTGTCGGTCTGCGCCATGACCACATGAAGGTCGTGCGAGATGAGCAGAACCCCGCAGCCGGTGCGGTCGCGGATGTCGCCGATGAGTTCGTAGAGCTGCGTCTCGCCGGTGTAGTCGACGCCCTGCACCGGTTCGTCGAGGACGAGAAGATCCGGCTTGCGCGCCAGGGCCCGGGCCAGCAGCGCCCGCTGGAACTCGCCGCCGGAGAGATGCTGCACCTCGGCCTTCTTGAGATGCGCGATCCCGACGCTGCCGAGCGCAGCGTCGATCTCGGCGGGCCGGAGCCGACCCGTCAAAGACATCAGCCGCTCGACCGTCAGCGGCAGGGTCCAGTCGATCGCCAGCTTCTGCGGGACGTAGCCGACGGCGAGCCCCGGTCTGCGCACGGCGCTGCCCTCGTCCGGCTTCATCAGGCCGATCGCCATCTTGGCCGTCGTGCTCTTGCCCGAGCCGTTGGGCCCGATCAGCGTGACGATCTCGCCGCGGCGTACGCCGAGGTCGACGCCCCGCACGAGCCAGCGGCCGGACCGGCTGATGCCGGCGCCGGCCAGGTTGAGGAGAAGATCTGCGGTCACCCGGGCACCTGTGGGGGAAGAGAGGTCTGTCGTCAGTCCACGGACGGTCGATGCTCGAAACACGCCTGCCGGGCTTGCGCTGCAATATCGCAAACGTTATAGCATGACGCAAGGTGCCGTAATATCATTACATATGACATCGGAGAAAGTGCCATGAAAACCCTAATCGCCCTGTCGACGACCGCCGCCTTGCTGGGCGCCTCCCTTCCCGCTCTGGCGGCGCCGGACGTGGTCGTGTCGATCAAGCCGATCCATTCGCTGGTTGCGGCCGTCATGCAAGGTGTCGGCGAGCCGAAACTGATCATCGATGGCGCGGCCTCGCCCCACACCTATACGATGAAGCCGTCCAACGCCGCCGATCTCGAAGCGGCCGACATCGTCTTCTGGGCCGGCGACGGACTCGAGGCTTTTCTGAAGAAACCGATCGAGACGCTGGGCGCCAAGGCGAAGTCGGTCGAACTCGTCGACGCACCCGGCCTGATCCAGCTGAAGTTCCGCGAGGGCGGCGCTTTCGACGCACACGATCACGGGCACGAACATCACGAGGGCGAAGAAGGGGCCGACCATGCCGCCGCGGAGCACGACCACGCGGCGCACGCGGACGGTGATCACGAGGATCATCACGGCGGCGTCGACATGCACTTCTGGCTCGACCCCGAGAATGCAAAGGCCATGGTCGCGATGATCGAAAAGACCCTCGCCGACGCCGATCCGGCCGATGCCGCACGCTACGCCGAGAACGCCGCGGCGCTCGGCGCACGGCTGGACACGCTGACGGCGACGACGAAGGCGGCGCTCGCGCCGGTCGGCGGGAAGCCCTTCATCGTCTTCCACGATGCCTATCAGTACTATGAAAACCGCTTCGGCGTCGTGGCCGCAGGCTCCATCACGGTCAGCCCCGAGACTCTTCCGGGCGTTCAGCGCATTTCCGAGATGCAGGCCAAGGTCCGCGACCTCGGCGCGACCTGCGTCTTTGCCGAGCCGCAGTTCGAGCCGAAGCTCGTGACCGTGGTCACCGAAGGCAGCGATGCCCGGACGGGCATTCTCGATCCCGAAGGCGCATCGCTCGACAAGGGGCCGGACCTGTATTTCCAGCTGATCGACGGAATTACCGCGTCACTGAAGGAATGCCTTTCGCCGCAGGGCTGATGGTCTAAAGCCCAGCTGAATGCTCAGAGCGAGCTACGTCCCTCGATCGTAGTCATCCTTGGGCTTGTCCCGAGGACCCATGCCGACGCGCCGGCCTTACGCGGCGCGGTGGACAAGAGCGAGACTTGACCTCGAAGGGGCAACTGAACACGCGCGGCATGGGTTCTCGGGACAAGCCCGAGAATGACTAATCTGCCGGGTTTGCGGGGCTTTAGAGATCGCTTGCACCCAAGCGAGCGATAATCCATCGGCAGATTTCCCCTGACGCCCAGATCGACGGACCGGCAATCAAGCCGACCGCCAGATCAGGCCTCGACTTCGACGCGTCCGATCGGCTTGGAGCAGCAGGCGAGGATGTAGCCCTCCTCGACCTCGTCGTCTCGGATGCCGCCATTGTGCACCATGTGCACCTCACCGGAGATCTTCTTCGTCTTGCAGGTGCCGCAGACGCCGAACTGGCAGGCGCTCGGGATGTTCAGCCCGAGACCCTTGGCGACCTGGAGGATCGTATCGGTCTCGGTGCAGGCGGCCTCGAGCCCCGATGTGGCGAAGACGACGCGCGCGCCCTTCCCTTCCTCCGGGATGACATCCTCCGCGCCGACGGGCCCCAGCTCCTCGGCGAGCGGCGCCGAGAAGCTCTCCTCGTGATAGTGTGTCATGTCGAAGCCCGCGGCATTCAGAATGTCGCGCACCGCCTGCATGAACACGGCAGGCCCGCAGCAGAAGATCTCGCGCTCGTGATAGTCCGAGGCGATGAGTTCCAGCATCAGGCTGTTGATGCGGCCCTTGTAACCCGTCCAGGCGTCGAATGGGTCGGCCCGCTCGACGATCCAGGCGAGATCGATGTCGTTGACGCGCGCCGCCATCCGCTCGAGTTCCGCCCGGAAGATGATGTCGCTCGGGCTGCGGGCACAATGGATGAACTTGATGTCGGTATGGCGGGCATAGTCGTAGAGCCAGCGCGTCATCGACATCATCGGCGTGATGCCGGATCCGGCCGAGATGAAGAGATAGCGATCGGCCGGGTGGTTGTGGAAGGTGAAGATGCCGGCCGGGCCATAAGCCTTCAGCCGCACGCCCTCGCGCACATTGTCGAACATCCAGCGACTGGCCATGCTGCCAGCCTGCGCCTTCACCGTCACCGTCACCGACAGCGGCCGCGACGGGCTGGAGGACAGCGTGTAGGTCCGCAGCATGGGGCCGCCGGGCATCGGCAATTCCAGCGTGATGAACTGGCCCGGATGGTAGCGGAACCAGGATTCATCCGGGGTCTGGAACGAGAACGTCATGACATCCCGGGTCTCCGGCAGCACCGCGACGCATTCGAGTACCTGGACCTGGTCGTTCCAGGGACGCATCTCATCGAGATGCTTGTGTCGTGGTGCAGATGTCATGATGGATCAGGCAACCTTCAGATGCGGCACGCTCGCACCCTTGAGGCGCGTCTCCATGAAGTTGCAGTACCAGTCGACGAACTGCAGCACGCCGCCTTCATGCACCGGCGAGTAGGGTCCGGGCACGTAGGCCGGCGAATTGATGCCGAACTGGTTCTCCTCGATGATCCGGCGATCCTGGTCGTTGGTGGCGATCCAGACCTTCGTCAGTTCGTCGATCGAATAGTCGACGCCTTCCACCGCATCCTTGTGGACGAGCCATTTCGTGGTGACCTGCGTCAGGTTCGGGCCGAGCGGCAGAACGCGGAAGGACGAGGCGTGGTCGCCGAGAATGTGGTTCCAGGTGGTCGGGTAGTGGAAGAGCAGCATGGTGCCGATCTGCGGCGTCAGCACGTTCGGCGACAGCGGCCTCTTCGAGGCAGCCTTGCCCGACATGGTGAAGCTGACGGCATCGCGCAGCAGCGGCATGCGCGCGGCGCGGAACTGGCCGTCGGGCGAGATCTGGAACTTGCTGGGCAGGCCGGCGGCCTCGCAGCGCTGCCAGTGCTCGGCGATCTCCGGCTCGTCCATGGCGTCGACGCCGGTCACCCCCGGCGCTTCCGGGAAAGTGCGGCAGAGCTCGGGATGGCTGCCCGCGCAGTGGTAGCACTCGCGGTTGTTCTCCCAGGTGAGCTTCCAGTTGCCCTTCTCGACGATCGTCATCTCGAAAGCGACCTTCGTCTCCGACAGTGTGTGCGGAGCGAAATAGGGCTCCACCATGGCCCGGACCGGGGCGAAGTCCGGCGCGTATTCCGACAGGTTGATGAAGATGTAGCCGCCGACCGTCTCGCAGTGGACGGGCTTCAGCCCGAACTCTGTCGGCTTGAAATCGGCGCCCATGTCGCGGGCAAACAGCAGCCGGCCGTCGAGTTCGTAGGTCCACTGGTGATAGGGACAGACGAGCTTTGCCGCCGTGCCCTTCTCGGCCGAGCAGATGCGCGAGCCGCGATGGCGGCAGGCGTTGTGGAAGGCGCGGACATTCTTCTGCGCATCGCGCACGATCAGCACGGGATAGGCGCCGACCTGGACTGTCATGTAGCTGCCAGGCTTCGGCAGTTCGCAGTCGTGGCCCATGAACAGCCAGTCGCGGTACCAAATCGTGTCGAGATCGACCTGATAGTAGTCCGGGTCGCTGTAGAACGCCTGCTCGAGGCTGTAGCCGGGCTTGCGCTGCTGGAGTTTCGCCAGCATCTCATCGCGAACGTTCATGCCAATCTCCGCATCGCCAGTGGCGTCCAACCCTGCCGGCCATCCCGATCACGCATCCCGCGCCAGACCGATTTATCGAAAGGTCACAGAGTGTTGCGGCGATCGATGGGCAACCGGGCATTCCATATCGACTCACAGGCGCAGCGCCTCTGGACGACCCCCGCAATCACAGCACCGCACCGCACATTCTGGAGCCGGTAAAAGCGACAGCGACGTCGCTGTCTACGACATTGACCGACGCTCGAGGAATAAACCCGTCTTGGCGGCGAAAATGCGTCTGCGGATGAGATGCTGCGGGAAAGATGACGCTCAGGCGACCTCGGCGAGCCCCAGGCGCTGACGCATGACCGACTTCTGGCCCGACAGGTCGGCGATAGTGTAGCTCCCGAGAACGCCGAGAAAGGCGTCGAGCGCCGCATGGAGCGCCGCATTGAGGGCGCAGCTGTCGATCAGGGGGCAATCCGTCGCGCCCGTCTCGAAGCACTCCGCCATCGCAAAGCTCTCTTCCGTCACGCTGACGACGTCGCGCAACGTGATCTGGTCCGCGGGCTTGGCGAGCCGGATGCCGCCATTGCGACCCCGGACCGTCTCGACCATGCCGGCCATGACCAGCGGCTGCAGAATCTTGAAAAGGAAGAGTTCGGACAATGCATAGGCCGCGGCGATATCGCCGACACGGCTCAGCTTGTCAGGATTGACAGCGCAGTACATCAGCATCCGGACGGCATGGTTTGTCTGACGCGTCAGTCGCATGGTCATCTTTCCCAAGGTTCTCGCGGAAGGCACCGGAAAAGGTGACTCCCGCGCACACCTTAGAAGAATTCCAAATTAAATGAAGAGCCTTTTATCTCCTGGGCTGAATCGTTGCAGCGATGACCGCCAAGCGTCGCCACGGGTCCGGACGTCAGTCCTCGACAGGATGAAAGTTCATCGCGACGCCATTGATGCAGTAGCGCAGGTGGGTCGGCGGCGGGCCATCATCGAAGACGTGGCCGAGATGACTGCCGCAGCGCGCGCAGTGGCACTCGGTCCGCACCATGCCGAGCGTGCGATCGACGGTCGTCGCGATGGCCCCCGGCATGGGGTCGTTGAAGCTCGGCCAGCCGGTGCCGCTCTCGAATTTGCGCGTGGACGTGAAGAGTTCCTGGTCGCAGCCGGCGCAGGAGAACGTGCCGTCGCGCTTCTCATAGTTCAGCGCGCAACTACCGGGCCGCTCGGTGCCATGACCGCGCATAACGCGATACTGCTCGGGAGAGAGAAGCGCGCGCCATTCGGCGTCGGTGCGGGTCACGGGATAGGTCTGAACGTCCATGAAAGTGCTCCGTTGGTCTGCCCTTGAGGCGCTATGATCCTCATATGGGCCCGCTTGCGGGAGAGGCAAAGAGGGCCGCGACTGGGGCAGCTGAAAGAACCTCCTTGGGCAGACTGTCCAAATCCCCTGTGACGCGCCACGACGCACCCGCGGCTCGGCCAGCATCAGCGGATGAATGTGCCGCGCAGACAAAGCGTTGTCCCCTTTTCCAGATTCTGACTGGCAGACAAGCGGCCGGGACCCGGCACGGTCCGCGCGAGCCAGCCTGCGCGTCCTTGCCAGCAGCGGGCAACCGTCAAATGGGCACAAGCGCCGCACGCTGATGAGCGCTCGGCTGCAACTTTGACGACCGCCGCGACACGTTCCAGCAAGGCCGGGCGAGAGGTGACAGGAAATTCAGCCACTTGTCGCAAACACCTAAAGCGTCCCGGCAATCATGACCCGCCGTCGATGTGCGTCCAGGCGCTTCCGGCTGCCGAGGAGCGGACGGCGGCCTCGATGAAGGCGAGCCCCGCCATCCCGTCGGCAATGGTGGGATAAAGGACCTCCGGCGGCGGCGGCCGGCCGGCATCGGATGTCCGGATCGCCGCGGCCGCCTCGGCATAGATGGTCGCAAACCCCTCGAGATAGCCCTCGGGATGTCCGGCCGGGATCCGCGAGACGCGTGCCGCCGCCGGCCCCGAACCCGCACCGTTGCGCGTCAACAGCCGTTTTGGATCTCCCAGCGGCGTATGCCAGAGGAGGTTCGGGTTCTCCTGGTGCCATTCGAGCCCCCCCTTCGACCCGTAGATCCGAAGCTTCAGGCCGTTCTCATGGCCGGGCGCGACCTGGCTGCACCAGAGCGTTCCCCGGGCGCCGCCCCGATAGCGCAGCATGATGTGGGCATTGTCGTCGAGCTTTCGCCCGTCGACGAAGGTGTGGAGTTCGGCCGCCAGCTGCTCCGCCTGGAGACCGCTGACGAAGCAGCCGAGCTGATAGGCGTGGGTGCCGATGTCGCCGATCGACCCGCCGGCGCCCGCCTGTGCCGGGTCGACCCGCCATCCCGCCTGCTTGGAGCCGGTATCCTCGGTGCGGCCGGACAGCCAGTCCTGCACATATTCCGCCTGCACGAGCCGGATGTCGCCGAGTTCGCCACTCGCCACCATCTCCCGCGCCTGCCGGATCATCGGGTAGCCGGAATAATTATGGGTGAGGACGAAGACCTTGCCGCTGGCCTCGATCAGCCGGGCCAGTTCCCGTGCATCGGAAAGCGACGTCGTCACCGGCTTGTCGCAGATGACGTGGACGCCTTTTTCGAGAAAGGCCCGGGCGACCGGAAAATGCATGTTGTTGGGCGTGACGATCGCCACCGCCTCGATGCCGTCGGGCCGCTCGGCCTCGCGATCGGCCATCTCCTGGAAGGACCCGTAGCTCCGCTCGTCGGCGAGCCCGATTTCCCGGCCCGATGCCCTGGCCCGTGCTGGATCGGACGACAACGCCCCCGCCACCAGCTCGAACTGGTCGTCCAGCCGCGCCGCAATCCGGTGCACGCCGCCGATGAAGGCGCCCTGCCCGCCGCCGACCATGCCGAGCCGGATGCGCCGGTCCCGGATCTCGCTGCGTCCCTCGATGCTCATCATTCCTCCCGCGTCTTCTGCCGAACGGGCGCTCTCTCGGCGCCTCTGGCTGTTTCAGGCGATGCCGAGCATCCGCCGGTTCGCGGCCTCGTCCGTCCCGCCCGCGGCGAAATCGTCGAAGGCCTTCGCCGTCACCGCGATGATGTGGCTCGCGATGAAGGGCACCCCCTCCGCTGCCCCCTGTTCCGGCGATTTCAGGCAGCACTCCCATTCCAGCACCGCCCAGGAATCGTAGTCGTGCTCGGCAAGCTTCGAGAAGATGCCGGCGAAATCCACCTGCCCGTCGCCGAGCGATCGAAAACGTCCGGCGCGTTTTACCCAGGGCTGATAGCCGGAATAGACGCCCTGCCGCCCCGTCGGATTGAACTCGGCATCCTTGACGTGAAAGGCGCAGATCCGCTCGTGATAGATGTCGATGAAATCGAGGTAATCGAGCTGCTGCAGCACGAAGTGCGAGGGGTCGTAGTTGATCTGGCAGCGGGGATGGTTGCCGGTGCGCTCGAGGAACATCTCGAAGGTCGCGCCATCGAAGAGGTCCTCGCCCGGATGGATCTCGTAGCCGACGTCGCAGCCGGCGGCATCGAAGGCGTCGAGAATCGGCGTCCAGCGTTTTGCCAGCTCGTCGAAAGCTGTCTCGACGAGGCCGGCCGGCCGCTGCGGCCAGGGATAGAGATAGGGCCAGGCCAGCGCCCCCGAAAAGGTCACATGGCTCGTGAAACCGAAATGCTGCGACGCCTTGGCGGCAAGCTTCATCTGCTCGACGGCCCATTCCTGCCGCGCCTTCGGATTGCCGCGCACCTCCGGCGCCGCAAATCCGTCGAAGGCGTCGTCGAAGGCGGGATGAACGGCGACGAGCTGGCCCTGCAGATGCGTCGACAGGTCGGTGATCTCCACACCCGCCTCGCGGCAGACGCCGGCGATCTCGTCGCAGTAATCCTTGGACGTGCCGGCCTTGCCGAGGTCGAAAAGCCGCGCGTCCCAGGTCGGGATCTGCACGCCTTCATAGCCGAGATCGGCGGCCCAGCCGGCGATTCCCGCCAGGCTGTCGAACGGCGCCGAATCGCCCGCGAACTGGGCGAGAAAGATCGCCGGCCCCTTCATCGTCTTCATCAACAGCCTCCCCAAGCATATGGCACGGGGCCGGTCTCCCAACCGGACGCATTCCCGCGCGTTCGAAGCGGAGATTAGGCGGCGTCGGCGCAAAGGTGAAGCGGGCAATCCTTTGCGTCGGGCAAAGAACTGTTGTCCCGCGAACGCGGAGGACCGTCTCCCGTGATCCTTGTCAGGTCCCCCGGCCCGATGGCCGCCCGCTCAAGCGGCGGAATGCTGCCTGAATTCGTCCGCCGTCAGATAGCTCGCCTGTGTTCCGCGCCGGGTGATCGACAGGGCGGCGTAGCGCGCCGCCTGCCGCAGCGAGGCTTCGACCGCGCCGCCGGCGGCATAGAAATGCGCGAAGGCGCCGATGAAGGCGTCGCCGGCGCCCGTCGTGTCCACCGGCTCGACCGCGACCGGGGCGATCTGCCGGACGGCCTCCGCCGTCACCAACAAGGCGCCGCGGCTGCCCATGGTGACGATGACGGTCTTGATTCCCTTCGCAATCAGGCTCTGGGCCGCCGTCTCGACCGCCGCCTGCGTATCGACCGGAAGACCGGAGAGCAGCGCCAGTTCTGTCTCGTTCGGCACGAGGAAGCTGACGTCGCGGATTTTCTCGACGTCGAGATCGGCGGCGGCCGGCGCCGGATTGAGCAGAACCTCGATCCCCCGCGCCTTGCCGAAGGCGATGGCGTGGTAGACGGTCTCGACGGGGACCTCCATCTGCAGGAGGATCAACCGGCAGCTCGACAGAGCATCTGCTGCGGCATCGACATCGCCCGGCAGGAGGTGATCGTTGGCGCCCTTGACGATGAGAATGGCATTCTCACCGGTATGGTCGACGAAGATCGGCGCGACGCCCGAGGAGACCCCGGCCACCCGCCCGACATGATCGACGCGCACGCCATTGGCACGAAAGTTCTCGATCTGCTGCTCGGCGAACGGATCGTCTCCGACTTTCGTCACCATCACCACGTCGCAGCCGAGACGGGCGGCGGCAACCGCCTGGTTTGCTCCCTTGCCGCCATGTCCGATCACGAAGGAATCGGCCGCCAGCGTCTCGCCCGGCGCCGGCATGCGCGGCCCGTAGGTGACGAGGTCCATCATGTTCGAGCCGATGACGGCAATCCGGGTGGCCATGCGATCTCTCCCCTTGCAGCGACAACCGGCACCACGCCTGCGTCTCAGCGGCCGGCCCCTGCCCTGCCGGAGCGCCCGCGCCGCGTGACGCCGTCGCCTGCGCTATAGGGCGCAATTCCGTCCGCCGGGCAACAGGTTTACCGGGCAGAGGTGACCCGGTCTGCCTGAACAGGCTCGGCGGCCTGATAAGTGGATTGCCTGCCCGGTTTAGGCCGCGGCAAGAAGCGGCTGCATGAAGCCAGCGCCGCCCGGAGTTTCGGTCCCAGGCTCGAATGCGGGCATCGTCCGTCGTGGAAAGCCCCAAAATTAATGCCGCACCATCCCCGCATCGACATTGATGGTTTGGCCGGTCATCCAGCGCGCATCGTCTGACGCCAGAAAGGACACCACGTCGGCGATGTGCTCGGGTTGGCCCTTGCCTTTCACCGCCTGCAGCATCTCCACGAACTCGAAGGCGCCGTTGTGCGGGCTGATCTTGACGCCTTCGCTCTCGATCAGGCCGGGCGTGACCGCATTGGCGGTGATGCCGTGCTGGCCGAGTTCCGTCGCCAGTGCGCGTGTGAAGCCGATCACACCGCCCTTCGCGGCCACATAGGCGGCCATGTTGGGCGTGCCGGCGAAGAAGGTGTTGGAGGCGATCGAGATCACCCGCCCGGCCTTCTTCTTCGCGCGCATCTGGTCCGTCGCGGCGCGCGTGACGATGAAGGTGCCGGTGAGGTTGACGTCGATGATCTTGCGCCAATGGGCGAGATCGACGTCGTCCCATGCCACGAAAGGCACGATGGACGCGTTGTTGACGAGGATATCGACGCCACCCGTCCTGCTGTCGATCTGCGCCAACATGGAGGCGACGGCGTCGGGATCCGAAATGTCCGCCGTGATGGCAAAGGCCCCCTGGCCGATCGCTTCGGCAGCGGCGACAGCGCCTTCCGCGTTGACGTCGCTCACCACGACCGTCGCGCCATCGGCCGCCAACCGTGCGGCGATCGCCTTGCCGATACCCTGTGCCGCGCCTGTGACCAGCGCCGTGCGCCCTGAAAGTCTTCCGCTCATCCTGATCTCCTGTTAGCCGACGGGTTCATCTGCGTTGATTTCGGCGATCGCGGCCGCGACGCCGGCCGCCGTATCTGTCTTGGCGCCGGCCGCCTCGAGCGTGCCGCCGACAGCCGCAAGCGCGGCGATGGCGTAGATCGGCTGGGCTGTCGGCCCCATGTGACCGATGCGCGTCAGCTTGCCGAGGGTCTCTCCCCGACCCGACGAGAAGACGACGCCAAAGCGCGAACGCACCTCGCGCCGAAGCGCCGCCTCGTCGATGCCTTGCGGCGTCCTGAACGCGGTGGTCGTCGGCGAGGCGATCTCTTCGCGCGCCGCCCAGATTCCGAGCCCCATGGCGCGCAGGCCTGCCCGCGTGGCTTTCGCGGTCAGCTCGTGCCGCGCCCATACCGTCTCGGGGCCCTCGGCGAGATAAAGGTCGAGCGCCCCGTCAAGGCCGTTCATCTCGGCGACCGACGGCGTAAAGGGAAAGGGCTCCGTGCGCGACCAGGCGTTCTCCCAGTCGAGGATCGACAACATCGAGGCGCGCGGGGCCGCCGGATTGGCCTTCATCTTGTCCCAGGCGCGGGGGCTCACCCCCATCATGGTCAGGCCGGGGGGCGCGCCGAGGCACTTGCTCGGTCCGGTGACGTAGATGTCGGCCCGGCAATCCTCCGGGTGGGTCTTCATGCCGGCGAAGGACGACACGGCGTCGACGATCAGATAGGCGCCGTGTTCGGCGACCACCGCACCGATCTCGTCGATCGGGTTGATGGTGGCGGAAGGCGTGTCGTGATGGCAGACCGAGACGACCGACACCTCGGGATGACGCGCCAGCATGTCGCGCACGGCCTGCGGGTCGATCGCCTCGTTATAGGCGGTCTCGATCTCGAGCAGATTGGGCGAATAGCGCTTCGCCCAGTAGCCGAAGCCCTTGCCATAGACACCAGAGGCGAGGTTGAGCACCGTGTCGTCGGGCGTAATGAGCGACGCCGCCGCGGCCTCGAGCCCCAGCACCGGCTCGCCATGCAAAATGACCGGCTTGGTCGACAGCCGCATCGCCTTCTGCGTCTTTTCGACAACCTGTTCGTAGAACAGCTGGAAGGCCGGGTCGTAATCGTAGAGCACCGTGCGACCGAGCGCCTGCAGGACCTCGGGATAGGCGTTCACCGGGCCGGAGGTCAGCGTCATCACCGGCTTGTCGTGGTCTGAATAGCGCATGTCCTTCACTCCACTTAGTCGGCCTCAGCTGTAGAAGCGCGTGCCGGTGCGATATGTCTCGAAGCTCTCCATGTCGTGCGAGAAGAACAGCTCCGCATCGTGGTCCTCGGCATACTTCTTGATGCGCAGCATCGATTCGATGCCCTTGACCGGGTCGATGTGGAACGAGGCCTGGCACAGCGTTTCCAGGCTGCGGCGCGTATAGGCAGCGTCGAGCACCAGCATCATCGGGCGCCGGTTGGCCAGTTCGATCATCACCGCGTAGTTGCCGACCGCATGGCCGGGCGCAAACAGCATGTGGACGCCCTTGGCGATCTCGAAGTCACCCTCGACGCCCTCGAAGGTCGTATTGGCCCGCGTTGCGGTGGTGAGCAACTGGTCGGTCAGACCCCGCGCCTCGGCCGCTTCGACGGAGAAGCTCAGATCGGAATAGCCGAGATGCTCGAAGGGAGCTGGATTGCAGGCCTGCGGCACCTCCAGCTTGTGGCACACCTTGCGCGCGTCGGGGAAATACTTGTTGCCGCCACAGTGATCGAAGTGGAAATGGGTATTGAAGACGACGTCGATGTCCTTCGGCTCGAGCCCGATCAGCTTGAGCGCCCCTGGCATGGTCTGATCCTTGGTCTGGATCGGCTTTTCGAAGGGCAGAACCTTCATAACGTGATCGTAATCGTAGCCGGTGTCGATCATGAACCGGCCCTCGGCATGCTCGATCAGAATGGAATAGCTCGGGAAGCGCACTTCGCCCCCGGGGCCGCGGTTCCAGAAGATGTGGTAGCCGTCGAGAACGAGCGAGCCACCATCGAGAAAATAGACCTTGGTATCCGTCATGCTTAACTCTCCTTCTTTGCGCGGGTTCCCGCCACGTCGTTGGGTCTGCGTCAGCGCGCACCGCGCTCGTAGGGAATGCCGAGTGCCGCCGGGAGGCTGGCCCGGCGCCCGAAGAGGACCAGCATGGCCATCACGGCCAGGAAGGGCAGCATCTGGATGAGGTCGGTCGGGATGTTGATGCCGGCGACCTGCGCCGCCGTCGTCATCGACAGACAGACGCCGAAGATCAGCGCGCCGATCAGGACCCAGGCCGGTCGGCCACGCGCCAGCATTGCGAGCACGATCCCGAGGAAGCCCGCCCCGTTGGTGATGAAGGGGATGAAAAGTCCCGCGCCGACATTGGCCAGGTAGGCGCCCCCCAGCCCCGCCATGCCGCCGGTGAACAGCACGGCCATCGTCCGGGTGCGGATGACATCGATGCCGGCGACGTCGAGCGCTGCCGGCTTGTCGCCCGCCGCCTGCAGGCTCAGTCCGAGTTGCGTGCGCCGATAGACCCAGATCATCACGACGACCATCGCCACCGCGAGATAGACGATCAGATGATGCCGGAAGAGCGCCGGACCGAGGACAGGTATGTCGGACAGGAACGGGATCACGGTCGCCTCGGCGGCCGGCAGCCGCGGATAGCTGCGCGAAAACTGGAAGTGGTGCAGGATCGCCGTCAGCCCATCGAGGCCCAACGTCAGCGCAATGCCGATGACGATCTGGTTGAGGCCGATGCGGACGCAGAGCAGCGCCATCAGGGCGGCCACGGCGATGCCGCCCACGGCGCCCGTGAGGAATCCAAGCCAGAGCGACTCGGAATAATAGGCGCCGACGAAGCCGAGATAGGCGCCCGAGATCATCATGCCTTCGATGCCGATGTTGAGCACGCCGGCTTTTTCCGACATCTGTTCGCCGAGGCCGGCCAGCAGCAGCGGAATGGCCGCCGTCACGGCGCCGAAGAACAATGCCGCCAGGAAGGTCTCACTGAGAAATCCGCTCATCGCTCAAGCCCTCCGCGCCTGGTTCATCCGGTTGTCCAGATACTCGGCGATCGCGAGCGTGATCAGCACCGTCGAGATCAGGACCAGCGTGAAATGCTGGGGAACGCCAAGTCGCCGCGCCGCACTCTCTCCGCCGATCGACAGCACCGACAGCAGGAATACGAAACCGATGGCCGCGAGGCCGTTCATGCGGGCGAGGAAGACGACGGGTATGACCGCAAGGCCATAGGCCGGGTTCCAATCTGCCCGGACATTGCCCTGAATGCCGATGATGTCGATCGCGCCGCCCATGCCGACCAGCCCTGCCGAGATCGCGAAGACCGCGACGGTCAAAAGCGGGACGTTGAGGCCGGCGTGAACGGCCGCGCGCGAATTGGCGCCGACGGTCCTCAGCTTCAGGCCGAAGGCCGTCCGGGTCATGACGAGGTGGACCACGATGATGGCAACGAGACCATAGACGAGGCCGCTCGTGATGGTCGTTTCGAAGAGGCGCGGCAGCCGGTCGGCGACTGGCAGCGTGCGCGTCTGCGGCACGGTGGTGGCGGGGTCGAGGAAGACGAGCTTGACCAGGACATTGGCCAGCGAGACGCCGAGGAACGACATCATCAGCGTGGTGATGATCTCGTTGACCCCCTGATAGGCGCGCAGCAGCGCCGGGACGAGCGACCAGAGCATCGCGACAGCGGTGGCGATCAGGAAGGCCGCCAGCATCGCGAGCCAGGCGGGCAATGCCTGGACCAATAGCGGCGCACTGGCGGCGGCGGATACGGCGCCGAGCAGGAACTGGCCGTCACCGCCCAGATTCCACATGCCGGCGCGAAAGGCGACGATGAGGCCGGCCGCGATGAACAGCAGCGGCGCCATGCGCGTCAGCGTCTGCTGCAATCCGAGCGGCGACAGCAGGCCGCGCTCCACGACAAGCCCGTAATAGGCGAGCGGGTCGACGCCGACGGCGAGCAGCACGCCACCGGCGAGCACCAGCGAGACGACGACGGGCCCGAGCGTGATGAGAAGTCGGCGGCCAATGTCGCGACCGGGCTGGCCTGGCGGGGTGGCAACGGCGCTTTCGGCGCTGGAGACGGTCTTGTCACTCATGCTGGAAGTCCGATCATGAGACGACCGACCCGCTCGCCGGCGCGCGCGCCGTTCTCGACGGTGCCGACAAGGCGTCCCTGCGAGATGACGGCGATGCGGTGGCACATGGACAGCAGCTCATCCAGGTCGGTGGAGATCAGGAGGACCGCCAGGCCCTGCCCGGCGATGTCGCGGACACGTTGCCGCGTGGCCAGTGTATTGGCGAGGTCAAGACCGTAGGTCGGCTTGTTGAAGATCACGGCGCGCGCGCTGTCCGCGAGTTCGCGGGCGATGAGCACCTTCTGGATGTTGCCGCCCGACAGCCGGCCGACCGGCGTCGAGACGCCGGGCGTGCGCACATCGTAAAGCCGCGTCAGTTCCCGCGCCCGCTCGTCAATCGCGCCTGCGCGCTCGACCCCGGAGCGCCAGTACGGCGGCTCGCCGATCTGCTTCAGGAAGTAGTTGATCGAGACGGGGAAGGTTGCCACCGTCCCCTCCCCCAGCCGGTCATCGGTGAGGTAGCGCAGCCCCTTCCGGCGCCGCTCGCCGACATTGAGCGCATCGAGCTTTTCCCCGGCCAGCGTCACGCTGCCGCCACTTGCCGTCCGCTGACCGGCAAGTGCCTCGGCAAGCTGCTTCTGGCCGTTGCCGTCAATGCCGGCAATGCCCAGGATCTCGCCACGCCCTATACGGAAGGAAATCGCCTCAAGGCCAGGCGCATCCGAAGTCGCAGCGACGCAAAGGTCGCGCACGACGAGCAAGGCGTCGTCATTAGCGGCCCGCGGCGGAATGGTGACGGCATCGTCGCCGGCCTGGCGGCCGAACATCATCGCCACGATCTCGTCGACCAGTGCGCCGCGATCAAGCGATCGGAGCTGTTCCGGTCGCATCTCGCCGACCTTGCGGCCGAGTTTGAGCACCGAGACGCGGTCGCCGAAATCGGCCGCTTCGCCAAGCTTGTGGGTGATGAAGACGACGGCAAGCCCGCGATCGACGAGCCGCCGCATCAACGCGCCGAGTTCGGCGGCGCCTTGCGGCGTCAGCATCGACGTCGCCTCGTCGAGGATCAGCACCCGGCTGTCGCGCAGCAGCGCCCGCACGATCTCGACCTGCTGTTGCTCGCCGAGCGACAATTCGGAGACGCGCGTGCCGAGGTTGATCTCGATACCCAGCGGCCCGGTGATTTCCGCGACACGGGTGGTAAGTTCGGCGATCCTCGGTCGCTGCCACCAGCGGCCGCCAAGCGCGAGGTTCTCGGCGACGGTCAGCGTCGGCACGAGCATGTTGTGCTGGAAGACCGTTCCGATGCCGAGCGAGAGGGCATGGCTCGGCGAGCGGATCGACATTTCCGTGCCATCGACCAGAATGCGGCCGCCGTCCGGCTGCTGCAGGCCCGACAGGAGGCCGATCAGCGTGGACTTTCCGGCCCCGTTCTCGCCGAGCAGCACATGCACTTCGCCGGCGCGAATCTCGAGGTCGATGCGGTCATTGGCAACGATCCCCGGGAAGCGCTTCGTGACGCCTTCCAGCGCAACGATTGGCGGTGCCGCATTCTGCTGCTGCATCATGTGCTCAATCATCCCATTCCAGCTGGCTCGATCCAGGCGGAAGGGACACTGATGCCCCTTCCGCCTGGCGTCATTGCTACTGCGCAGCCGCGGACACATCCGTCATCAGGGCCCGTACGGCAGTGGCCTCGAAGACCGGCTCGATCTTGACCTCCCCCGAGATCATCTGATCGCGGACCGTCTGGATCTCGGTCCAGACGTCATCCGGGATCTGATCCGTCTTCAGCAGCTCGACCGAATTGTCGGCGAGACCGATCGCGTAGCGCTTGGTGCCAAACGTGTCGTCCTGCAGGTCCTTGATCATCGCCGCGTAGACCGGGGTGATGTTCCAGACGACCGAGCTGAGCAGGAAGCCCTTGCTGACCGAGGTCTTGTCACCGATCACATCGATGAACAGCACCTTGCCGCCGTCTCCTGCCTTGGCAGTTTCCACCGCCTGCAACATGCCGAAGCTCGAGCCGTTGCCCTGGCCGAAAATGATGTCGGCACCGGCCGCGATCACGCTTTCGGTCACGCGACGGCCGCCGGCGGCGTCGCTGTAGGCAGCCGGTCCGATCACCGCGTAGGTGATCTTCACATCCGGGTTCTCCGCCTTCACGCCCTGCGCGAAGCCGGCCGACTGCGAGTTCCACGACGGAGGCTCGCCGGAAACGACGATGCCGACATGCTTGGACCGGCTCATTTTGGCGGCCATGCGACCGGCAAGATAGGCACCCTCATGGCCGCTCAGCGTGTAATCGGCAACGAGGCCTTCCTTGAGCGCCTGAGGGGAGTCCACGATCGCCACCGGAACCTTGGTTTCCTCGGCGATCTCGGGTGCCGAGGTGGCGTAGCCGCTGGCATGGGCGATGATGAGGCTCGCCCCATCCGCAGCGATTTCGCGCAGCGCCGGGCGGACGTCGCCATAACCGAGACCCGAGGCGATGATCACCTCGATGCCGGCCGCCTCCGCCGCCGCTTTGGCCGCGTCAACGCCCTGCTGGTTCCAGCCGAAGTCGGTCCCTTCTTCCGGCGTCATGATGGCTATCGACTTCACCTCTGCAGCGAGGGCCGTACCGGCCAGAAACGCCGCGGTCACTACAGCGAGCACGCTGCGTTTGATCAAACTAGTTGTCACTTTGCTCTCCATTTGTTTGACTGTTCACGATCACATCCCGACTTCTTTTTATTTTTCTTAGAACTTTGGACTGGAGGCCTGCTTGGCGCGTTCACCTCTCCTTCTCGCTGTTGCCGCCTTCGCGGTCTTTGCTTGCCCCGCCGCGGGCGGCGAACCCGTGGACCAGAAGGGCCTTATCCGGCTGCCGGTGGACGTTAGAAATTCGGGGCATGACACCATCCTCTGCCAAGCCGAAATCGCACACTGGTTCGCGACCAATCTCGCCAGCATCGCGCCCGATGAACATGCCAGCCTCGACCTGCGTTTCGACACGCTCAGCGGCGCATGGGCGGCGATGAACGCGCGCGACGAGGCTCTCCCGGTCGAGCGCGCCTGGTGCGGCGTCAAGGGCCGCACCTACGAAACGCGCTGGGACCTTCCGCTAGAGCGCGACCAGCCGCAGGCGCGGCAACTCGACTGCCGGACCGAAGGCCCGAGACTTGCCTGCCGCTAAAATGGGACCGGCCTGCGCGCTCACTGCTGGGGCCTGGCGTCGACGAGGGCGCGCAAGCGATCATATTCCGCCTTTACCGCTGGCTCCGCGTCCAGGACGTCCGCCGCCAGCTTCGAGAAATCTGCCTCCATGGCGGCCTGGTCCTCGCTGGACAGCTCGTTGAGCTTGCCGCCATTGTCACTCCAGATCTTGTAGGTCTTCTCGACATTCTCGACGCCCCACGGGAAGACCAGCTCTTCAGCTGCGCGGCCTGCCTCGATGATCGCTGTCTTGACCTCATCGGTCTGGGTCTGGAACCAGTCCTCGTTCACCACAGTCACGGAGACGATCTGCGCGAAACGCAGATCGAGGATGTTCTTGCCGACGTCGTAATATTTGAAAGCCGTCAGGATCGGCATGCCGACAAGCATGCCATCGAGACCGCCGGACTCGAGCTGCGGAATGACCTCGGTCAGGGCCAGCGGCAACGGTGTCGCGCCCAGCAGCTCCATCGGCTTGATCTGCAGTGGCGACGCGAAAGTGCGGATCTTCAGGCCGCGCAGGCCATCGAGCGTCGTCACGTCCTTCATCGTGAAGACGACGGTCGGGCTGTTGTAGATCGCCCCGATGACGCGAAGACCCTTGTCGAGGAACATCTCCTCTAGATGGCCGCGATACTCGGGATCATGGATCGCGGCATGGACGTCGTCCGGCGTCTTGAACAGGCCGGGAACGTCGAAAGCCTGGAAGCGTGGATCGACATTGGTCATGAACGAGGTCGGGGTCGTGAAGGCCTCGATCGTGCCGAGCAACACGCCTTCGGCCATGCGCGGAATGGCGCCAAGCTGGCTGGCTGGATAGATTTCGGTCTTCAAGGCGTCACCGACGCGCGCCTGCAATTCGCTGGCGAACACCTTCTGCCATTCGTGCTGCACGTCGTTGATCGTCGCCGAGGCGAGCTTCATCGTCGACTGCGCCTGCGCCGCGGCGAGTGGCGTCAGTGCGATCGCGGAGGCAAGAAGAGCAAGTTTGAGGAATTTGACAAGCATGGAAATCTCCGTCGTTAGAGGCTCGACCCCAGCGTCAATGACAACGCCGGCACATAGGTGATGATGAGCAGCGCCAGCACGAGCACGATCGTGAAGGGCATGACTCCGCGATAGAGGGAGTGGGCCGGCAGGCCGGTGACCGACTGGGCGACAAAGATGTTCAGACCGAAGGGGGGCGTGAACATCCCGATGGCCAGGTTGACCGTCATGACGATGCCGAAGTGGATCGGATCGATGCCGAGGGATACGGCGATCGGCACCAACAGGGGCGCAAAGACGAGGATCGCGGATGTCGGGTCGAGGAAGCAGCCCATCACCAGCAGAGCGATGTTGACGACGAGCAGGAAGGTCAGCGCATCGAGCTGCAGCGCGTTGATCCACGCGATGATGGCCTGGGGTACGCCCTGGGTCGTCAGGATCCAGGTGATGACGCTGGCGGCCGCCACGATGATCAGGATCTGGCCGGACAGCATCGCGGCGTTGCCCGCGGCGCGGATGACGTCGCCAAGCGTCATCGTGCGGTAGATGAACATGGCGACAACGATGGCATAGACGCAGGCGAAGCCGCCGGCCTCGGTCGGGGAAAACAGGCCGAGATAGATGCCGCCGAGGACGAAGACGGGCATCAGGAGCGCCCAGAAGGCGTCTCTGGTAGCCTGCCATGCCACGCGCGGCTCGAAGCCGGCCTCGCTTGGAATGCGTTCGCGCCAACCAACCATGATGACGAACCCAGCCATCATCGCGGCCATCAGCAGCGCCGGAAGCACGCCGGCCTTGAACAGCCTCGGAATGGATTGTTCGGCCGCCAGCCCATACAGGATCATGGCGATGCTCGGCGGGATGACGATGTCGATCGCGCCGCTGGCGGCAATCAGTCCGCCGGCCCGCTCGCGTCCGTAGCCGGAAGCGACCAGCTTCGGATACAGCGTCTTTCCGAGCGCGGCGACGGCCGCGACGCTCGACCCGCTGATCGCACCGATCGCGGTGGAGGCGCCGACCGTGGCGACGCCGAGACTGCCCGGCACGCGCCCCACCATGGCCATGGCCCAGTTGATCAACCGGTTGGCGATGCCGCTGGAATTCATCAGCTCGCCGGCGAAAACGAAGAAGGGGATCGCCAGCAAGGCATAATTGTCGAGACCGCCGAACATGACCTGTTGCAGGGCGACCGCCGGCAAGGGCAGGACGAACATCATGGTGACCGCAACCGCGGTCAGAAACACCAGGAAGACGGGCGTGCCGACGGCAAGCAGCAAGAGCGGGAGGATGGCCAGCGAGAGAATCATGGCTGGACCTCTTTACGAGGTTCATTGCGAACCAACGCCGCCAGGTCGCGAACCAGCATGATCGCACCCGCGAGGGTCAGCCCGCCAAAGCCGACCAGCAGCGCGGCGTGCGGAATCGTCATCGGCACGCCGAGCCCCATGCTCTTCACGCCCAGTGCCGAGATGCGGCCGATGAAGAGCCAGGAGGCGTAGGTGGCGTAGCCGCAGGTAAACACCGCAGCCAGATCGTGGACGACACGCAGCAGGTGGTGGAACCGCCCTCTCGAGTAGAGCGGCAGCAGATTGACGTTGATGTGCGACCGCAGGAACAAGGAGAGGATCGAGGCGATCATGACCGCCCAGTTGACGACATAGACCATCAATTCGTCGGCCCCCACGGGCGAGATGCCGAACAGATAGCGGCTGGCCGCATTCAGAAAGTTGACTCCGACAACAAAGAGCAGTGTCAGGCCAAGCAGGAAGTGCAGCACGTTCATCGCCGAGCCCGCCAGACGCGACGGCGCCGTGATCGGGTCAGTCTCGGTCAAAGTGGCGCGATCGGTTCCTGCCATGACCCTAGTCGCTGCCCTCGAGGATGCGCCGGATGGCGACAAATTTTCGCGCGCGGTGTTTCTGGAGCTGGGCGATCTGGTCGGGCGTGTAGGCGTAGATGCCCTCCCCCGACTTGATGCCCAGCGTGCCGGCCGCGATCTTGGCTCCGATCATCGGCGCGACATCCTTGCGATCCGAGAGTTCGGCGTTGAGGAACGACGAGACCGAGTTGTAGATGTCCAGTCCCGCCATATCGAGCAGGGCCATCGGCCCGACGACGGCGAGCTTGTAGCCGATGCCCCAGGAGACGCAGGTATCGATGTCCTCGGGCTCGATAACGCCGTTTTCCACGAGGTCGACCACTTCGCGCAGAAGCGCATAGAGCACGCGGTTTTCGACGAAGCCCGGCACGTCCTTCTTCACCACGACGGGCAG
This sequence comes from Aureimonas sp. SA4125, assembly GCF_019973775.1. Classification (NCBI taxonomy): domain Bacteria; kingdom Pseudomonadati; phylum Pseudomonadota; class Alphaproteobacteria; order Hyphomicrobiales; family Aurantimonadaceae; genus Aureimonas; species Aureimonas sp. SA4125. The sequence goes on from NZ_AP025032.1 coordinate 2,563,957, forward strand.
AAGGCCCAGCGCGCGAATGAGGTCGCGGATGATTTGGACGGTTTGCGGGGCCGTCTGCGCTCCCGCGATCACCTCGATCATCGGGATGATGTGCGGCGGGTTCGACCAATGCATGCCGACCATGCGCGCGGGATGGGAGATATGCGCCTGGAGCTTGGTGATCGGAATGCCGGACGTGTCCGATGCGACGATCGTGTCGGGAGCGATCAGCCCGTCGATCCTGCGATAGACCTCGGCCTTGATCGTCTCGTTTTCCGGTACGTTCTCGATGATGAGGTCGGCGGCCGAGACAGCGGTCGCGAGGTCGTCGGCGAAGTGCACGGTCCCGACACCGTCCGCCGGAGGCGCGATGCCCAGAGCGTCGAGAACGGTTTCGGCGGTGCCAAGCATGGACTTTGCCCGCTCGATCGCGGCGGCAGAGACATCATGGGCAACCACGTCGAGACCGCCCCTCGCGAGCCGGGCGGCCATGCCGGGCCCCATCGTGCCGAGACCGATGATGGCGACGCGGCGGATCATCGAGACACACCGGATGCGCTGGAACCAACCGTACGAACCGCTAGTGCCAACCTTTCGCAGCATGCCTCGATTTTGCGTTCGCGCATCAAGTCCTCCCCGATGTCGTGATGAGATCAGCGGCCTTCTCGGCGATCATGATCACCGCCGCGTTGATGTTGCCGCAGACGAGATCCGGCATGACCGACGCGTCGACCACCCTGAGGCCGCCGAGACCGCGCACACGCAACTGCGGATCGACCACGGAGGCCGCGTCGGCGCCCATCCGGCAGGTCCCCGCCGGATGATGGACGGTGATGGACGTCTTGCGGATGTGCTCGTCGATCTCGTCGTCGCTCTCGCATTTCGGACCGGGAAAGAACTCCGCCTCGACGAAGGGCTGCATGGCGGGTTGCCTGGCCAGGTCCCGGGCTACCCGGAAGCCGGCCCGCAGCGACTCCCAGTCTCTCGTCGAGGCGAGGAAGTTCTGATGGATCAGCGGCGCCGCGGCGGGGTCGGCCGAGGCTAGCTTCACCGAGCCCCGGCTTTCAGGCTGCGTCGCCACGACCCGCGCTGCGAAGCCATCAGCAAACGGCGCCTTGAACGGCTCGAAATAGGGCCACGCGGCAAGCGGAGCTGCCGTGAACAGCAGCTGCACGTCCGGCAGAGGCCGGTCAGCATCGCTTTTCAGGAAGGCGACGACGCCGCCGGGAACATCGCCCGAAAAGCCCTTGCCGGTCAGATAGGTCTTGACGAAATCGAGGCCGATGCGGTCCGCGCGCATCATGCGTCTGAACGGACCGGGTTCCCGGCGACGGTACATGAGAATGACCGAGACATGATCCTGCAGGTTCTTGCCGACCGCGGGGAGGTTCAACCGCGTCTGGATGCCGTGGCCGCCCAGTTCCTCCTCGTCGCCGATGCCGGACAGCATCATCAGTTGCGGCGTGTTGATGACACCGCCCGACAGCAGCACCTCGCGGCGCGCGATCACCGTGCGCTCGGCGCCCTGATGCGTCAGCGTGATCCCGGTGGCGCGCGCGCCCTCGAGCACGATCCCGATTGCCATCGCGTTCGTCAGTACCGTCAGGTTCGGACGTTTCAGCGCCGGCCGCAGATAGGCGCTGGCGGTGGAACAGCGACGACCCTTGGAGATCGTCATCTGCAGACGACCGAAACCGTCCTGCTCCGCGCCATTGTAATCCTCTGTCTGCGGATAGCCGGCCTGGACGCTGGCCTGCGCAAAGGCATCGATCAGCGGATCCTTGTAGCGGCAGAACTGGGTGCCGAGCGGACCTGTGCCGCCCCTGTATTCGTCGGCGCCCCCTTCCCAGCTTTCCTGCTTGCGGAAATAGGGCAGGACCTTCTCGTACGACCAGTCGCTCAGCCCGGACGCTGCCCAGCGATCGTAATCCCCTCGATTGCCACGCACATAGGCCATGGCGTTGGTCGACGATGAACCGCCGATGACCTTGCCGCGCGCGCACTCGACCCTGCGGCCACCGACATTTGCCTCAGGTTCGCAGAAATACATCCAGTCATGCCGGCGCTCAGTGAGGATTTTTCCCCAGCCAAGCGGAATCTGGATCATCGGATCGCGATCCCAGCCGCCGGCCTCCAGCAACAACACCGAGCATTTCGGATCCGCGCTCAGCCGGTTTGCCAAGACGCAACCGGCCGATCCGGCCCCAACGATGACGTAGTCGTAGCTTTCCGCGTGCGGCATGGTGAGTTTCGCTGCCTTCCCGTTATGCGCCTGCGCCAGAAGGATATCGAGACCGGACGCCCTGCTTCCGGGCCGGGCTCGATTCTCGCGAGGTTTTTTCCAAGGACATCACGACAGCAGGCCCACTTCCCGCAGGCGCTGCGACCAGTGGTTCCAGCCGCGGTCAATCTGCGCCCCGACGAGCTTGCCGGCCGTGGTGACCTCGCCCGGCGAAAGATACTTGACCGTGCCGATCTGCAGGCCGGCCGTGAGCGCCGCCGCCTCCTGCTCGAGATAGAATGCGCGGAACACCACTTCGCGGATGGAGTTGCCGACGTTCACCACGCCATGGCGGGCCATCAGAACGACGGTCTGCTTTCCGAGGCTTTCCGCGATGTCCGCACAGACCTCGCGACTGCCGCCGAAGAGATCCGTCTCCTCCCCCCGCTTGTCACGGATTTCGTAGACGGGCACGGACTCGCCCATGAACGCACCCATATGCGTCACCGGGCGCAAGGGCGTATCGACGAAGCAGTAGGGCAGCACGGCCGGCGAGTGGGTGTGGAGCACACACTGAACGTCCGGCCGCGCCTTGTAGATCTCGCTGTGGATGTAGCGCTCAAGGTAGGACGGGCGGTTGTCCGTCGTCTCCCCGTCGAGATTGAAGCGAAGAATATCGTCCTTCGTGATCATGCTCGGCGCCAGTTTTTCGGCCAGGAAGAAGCTCTCGGCGTCGAGCGGGTCACGCACGCTGATGTGCCCGAACGTATCCATGATGCCTTCGTGCAGCAGGATCTTGGTCGCGATGACCAGCTCTTCGAACAGCTTCGGGTGAGTGTAATTACCCACCCCCGCATTCCGTAGAATGTCAGGCGCCTACCGTCTCGAGAATTGTGTTGAAGACGTTGCCCCCTTGGCGCAGCCGGGCGGTATCGACGACGGTTCGGATGTCAGCTTCGCCTTCGGCGGCCCACATGGATCGATAGCCGTTGGTGACCTTGCGCTGGATCACGGCCGGTCGCAGGGCGCGCTCGCAGCCGTTGTTGGTGGCCTCGACCATCCCGGTCCAGAGAGTGAAGGTCAGGAGCTGGTCGCGCGCTCGCCTGAACTTGTGCTGGACCACTCGAGCGAAAGGGCAGGAGGTCGGTGCGGCGAGGATCTCGGAAAGACTTCGCTCCAGTGCACGGCGCTTGGCGACGATGGTCGATGCGGCGAAGGTCGTGATGCCGCTGGCCAAAGCGAAAGCCTTGGACAGCCAGATCCGCAGCCGCGACGGCAGCAGATCCTCGCCCGCCTGTTCGGCGTAGGCGACGTCGCGGGCCAGATGAGCCAGACAGGTCTGATGGGCGTCGGCATGTCCCTGCTGGGCAGAGTAGCGATCGGAACACCAGACCTTTGGCCGGTGCCCGTCCATCAGGGTCCTGACCACGATGGCACCACGGGTCGGAGCGGCACGATGGACGACTGCGTCATCGCAGCGAAACACCCATTGGAAGGCGTTGCTGCCTTCGATGCGAACGCCGGTCTCGTCCGAGGCCACCACCTTGGAGCGGCGCAGGGCGGCAATGGCGAGATCGCGGTCGGCGACGAAGGTGCCCTGCGCCCGGCGCAGCATGTTCATCAGCCCGCCCTGGCTGATCTGCAAGCCGAAGAGATCGGCCAGAGCTTTCTGAAGCCGTTCATAGGACAGGGCCTGGAAGGTCTTAAGATAGGTCGCCACCGCATGCAGCCGCGGCCCGAACGGCGTCCCCCTTGCCGCATCGGGCAATCCCGCTGAGACAAGCGTGCCGCAGGAAGGACAACAAACCGAAAGCCGGCGATGACGCGTCACGAACGGCTTGATCTCCGGCAGATCGACCGTCTCGTACGTGCCGCCGATCTCCGCGGGAAGGCTATCGGCCAGGGCTGCCTGGCAGCAGGAGCATTGCTCGGGACGGTGATCGACGAGCCGATCGAAATCCTCACCCATCGCTCGGCTGTGGCCTTCGTGACCGGGCTTGGCGCCGCCAGGTCTTGCCTGCTCACGGCGCTCCTTGCGGTCACTAGACGGAGGCTTCGAGGATGTGCGTGACGTCTTCTCCGGACGCTGAATCTTCAGCACCAGATCGATCAACTCTTCCTTCGTCAGACGCTGCAAATCACCGCGATCCATCCGTCCATGGATTCAGGGAATTCGGCCCGTGACAAGGGGGTGGGTAATTACGGGTGAGTACTATTGACCTCTGGCATCAGCGCCCCCTCCAATCACAAGCAACTTGAATTTTCAGTCGACAGGCGGTGTCGCCTCATTTGTTCTCGTAGAGACCGACTATGCGGTTCTGCTCGATGATGTTGCCGGCATAGGTTTCCAGGAATTGCTCTCGGGTCGGCGTTCCTTCGACATTCGTATCGAGCGCGTAGACCCAGAAATAGTAGTGATGGATGCCGTGCCCGGCGGGCGGCTGGGGTCCGTAATACTGCTTGTCGCCGGCCCCGTTGGGACCGACGCGAAACCTGTCCTGCGCGTCCGAGAGGTCGGTTGCCGACGGGTCGATGCCGTAGACGGTCCAATGGGTGAAGCCGTTGGCCAGGGGCGCGTCAGGATCGTGGCAGATCACCGCCAGTTCCTTGGTGCCGGCGGGGACGCCGCTGACCGTGAGCCTTGGCAAGACGTTGCCCTTGTCGCCGGCATGCTCGTCGCGCAGATGTCCTAGCGGCTCGAAATCCGCCGAAATTATCTTGAGATCCATAATGTTCAGGGGCATGGGCCTATGCTTCCAATTCCGGTGGGCCTAGACGGCCGCGTTGAGGTCCGCGACGGTCTTGCCGCCGACGCGCTGGTGCACGCGCGGACCGGTTGCCACGGCGACGCAGATCAGTAGCTCGTCCGGACGTGGTCCGTCCGGCACTGAGAAGGTGACCGCGTCGTAGTGCGAGCGGATGTAGAGCTCGTCCTTGTGGGCGAGCGGGATGTCGATTGCCGTGCCGGCCGCGGCAACCTTGCTTGCTGACGAAATCCAGGCCTCGCCGCCGCCGACCGCTTCGCGCAGCGGATTGCCGAACGCCGTGGTGATGCAGGCGACGACATGTTCCTGCTCTCCGGACGTGCCGGCGATGCCGCCCTTGCCGTAACTTTCGACCGCGCGGCCACGAAGCAACGCGGCAGCGCGCTCACCCAGCGCATAACCGATGGCAAGGCTTGGCCTGGTAAGGTCGCCCAGGTCAGCGACGAACTTTCCAGCGAACGGATTTCGAATGATGACGCCAACCGCCGCCTTGATCAGCGTATCTCCCGGCGTGCCGCCGTCATGCCGGATCTCATGGACGAGGGAGTACCACCCCCTGACCGCGTAGTGCCTTTCGACTTCGACCGAATAATCCATTCCTATCTCCCGAGAAGCGGGCCGCTGATGCGCACCCAGATTCTGTGACGGTGGTCCGGTCCTACTGCGGCCATGAAGAGACCTTGCGCAGCGGGTCGTAGCAGGCAGCCTCCAGTGCCGCCGGCGTGAACATGTTGCCCTTCGACAGAGAGCGATTGGCCGCGTAGTCGGCGGAAATGGCCTGGCAGCGGTCAGTGATCGGGCGCATTCGCTTTTCCCACCCGACCAGCGCCTCTTCGATGGACGAAGCGGACGCGACGTCCTGGGCAATGCTGAAGGCATTGACCATCGAGCAGCCAGCGCCCTGTGCGAGCGCCGGGCACATCGCATGCGCGGCATCCCCGACCAGCGCGACCCTGCCGCGCGTCCAACTATCGAGCTTGGTGGTCTCGTACTTGTCGTATCTGGCCGACTGCAGCTTCGCCGCCTCGACGAGACAGGGTTCCAGGAACGGGAACATCTCGACCCATACGTCCAGGTCGATCGGCACGCGAGACCCGCGCGGATCGGCCGCTGGCGCCATCATGCCGAGATAGAGTTCCCTGTCGTTGCACGGCGAATAGAGGATGCGCTGGACGCGTGGGCTGGTGTTCCACATGTCGATGGTGTTGTCCCATTCGCCGTCCCCGAGTTCTTCCTTCTTGCGGGGCACGATCAGGCGGATGATGCCGTCGGTGGCGCTCCAGCGCTCCTGCTTGAAGCCGATGGAATCCCTGACCTTGGAGCCAACGCCGTCGGCGCCGACGATCAGGTCAGCCTCGAGGACCTCGCCGGTTTGCAGCGTCAAGCGGCCCTGCGGATCGGCGGCGACCGCCTCTGAGTTGACCCGGATATCAACACCCACTTCCCGCACGCGGCGGACCAGCGCGTCGTGCAGATGGCTGCGTGTCATGACCCGCCATGGCAGTCCGTTGAACGTTTCCCTGGAAACGGACTTGTTGTGCATCCAGGTCTCGTAGGTCGGCGGCGTGTGGGAGCCTTTCAGTACATCTTCCATCGCGCCGACGCCTTCCAGAACGCGCAGGCCGTTGTGCCAGAGATAGATGCCCGCGCCGAAGGCTCTGAGCTCCGGGCTCTTCTCGTGTAGGCGGACATCCCAGCCGTTCTGCCTGAGCGCGATAGCTGCAGTCAGGCCGGCAAAACCGCCTCCGGCAATTTCCGCACGGCGCGTTCTGCCGGAGGTTGAAGTCATGTTGGCCATTTTGCTGGATCCTGCTGATGCTTAAAGATGGTGCGGGTGCCGAGCCTCAGGCGTCGACGAAGTTGGCAAGGGCCCTCAGCGTGATCTCCGGAGCAACCTCGTTGACGTAGTGGTCGGCGCCGGGGACCACGACCACCGGGAGGTCGGGCCGCAGCCGGCTGGTCTTGGACAGCGCATCCGCCGAGACAAGCTTGCTGTGTTCGCCGCGGACGATGAGGACGGGCTTCGTCACCTGCTGATAGACCGGCACGAGATCCGCCCGGAGGCCCATTGCGGTCTGTGCCATGGCCGGTGGCGAGGCCAGCGGACGCAAGCCGCCCTCGACGGCGCGGTAGCCGCTCTCGGCGCGAATTTCGATCGCGGCCTGGGGAAGGTTCACGTAGCGACCGGCAAGATAGGCCTTGACCGCCGCGACATCCTTGAAGAGCTGATCGCCCGCGTTCACCCGGCTCTCGAGCGCATCAAACACGTCCGACTCGATGTAGGGCGTGAAGTCGATGGCGATGACCGACCGTACCAGGTCAGGGTAGATCGCCGCCGCCGTGACGGAGTTCCGTGCCCCCAACGAATGCCCCACGAGAATGGCCGGGCCGGCGTCGAGCGAGCGGATCAATCCGGCGATGTCAGCCGCGTAATCCTTCGCCTCGTAGCCGGAGTCGGGCTTGTCGCTGAGGCCATGCCCTCTCTGGTCGACCGCAATGGTCCTAAAGCGGCAGGACAATCGATCAACCAGCGGCGCGAAGACGGCCGAGTTTGACGTGATGCCGTGGAAGAATAGCATCAAGGGCCCGTGGCCCTGCTCGCGTACGTTCAGCGTGATGCGGCCAATGTCCACCCGTCGCGAATTCAGTTGGTCAGAAAAGGTGCCTGCCAGCATGTCCCGCCCCTCGCCACTGCTGCCTCTCAGCCGAGAATGGAGCACAGTATCCCGAGGCTCGTCAACACGGATTGTCTGTCAATCTGGCAATCTGGCAATATGCCAATCTTGAAGCTGACAACCGATCCGGGACACGCTATTGAGGCGCTGTCGCATGGCGTGTCGCGCCACGCATCGTGGGTCCGCCTGGAAACTCGCGCCGATTGATTGGAAGCCGATGGCAGATTTGAACTTGCGCGTTTCGCCTCGCACGGTTCAGCAGGGGACCGTCGACAAGATTCGATTGGCCATCTTTTCCGGGTTGTTCAAGCCTGGAAGCCGCCTCGTGGAAAGCCAGCTCTGCACGCAGCTGGGGGTCAGCCGCCCCTCGCTCCGGGAGGCCTTGCGCAGTCTGGAGGCAGAACGGCTGATCGAGATCGTGCCCAACAAGGGGCCCTCGGTCCCCGCCCTCTCCTGGCAACAGGCGATGGCCATCTACGAGGTCCGAGAGCTGTTGGAGGTCGAGGCCGCCGGCCGATGTGCCGCAAGGATCACGGAAGCGGAAGTGCAGGCGCTGGAAGCATCCCTCCTGGCATTCGAAGCGGCCGCTTCGAGCAAGGATGGCATGGCCCAGGTGACCACCGCGGCCGATTTCTACGCCATCATTCTCGCCAATTGCGGAAACCCTGTGCTGGAGGAGGTTCATCGGGGCCTTCTGGCCAGGGTCAGCTTCTTTCGGGGACGCTCGATGTCCCTGGAAGGCAGGGCGTGGAACAGTCTTCTGGAGATGCGGGAGATCTTCGAGGCGATCGCGGCCCGAGACGCGAAAGCCGCCCGGAAGGCGGCCAAGAAGCACGTCCTGAGGGCCAAGGCAGCGGCGAAGATTGCCATGGACAGCAATATCTGAGCGTCCCGCGTGCCGGTCGATCGCTTCCGGCATCCGGCGACGCTCGCAAGGCCCGCCGTCATCGGCCGTCGGCGGCGGGCGATACGCCGATGATGACACGGAGTGGTGATGACCCAGGCGCCGGACAGTGAACGCACGTGGAATTGCAATGTCGTCATCATCGGTGGCGGTTCTGCCGGGGCCCTGTTGGCAACACGCCTGAGCGAGAAGCCTGGGCGCCGGGTCCTCCTGATCGAGGCCGGCGAAGAACCCACCGATCCGGACATCTGGGTGCCCGCCGCCTGGCCGGCACTTCAAGGCCGCAGCTACGACCGGAACTATCGCACCGTGCCGCAGCAGGGGACCGCAGGTCGCATCCATCACTGGGCGCGCGGAAGGGTTGTCGGCGGATCAAGCTGCCTGCATGCGATGGGCTACATGCGCGGCCATCCTTTGGATTATCAGGCGTGGGTGGACGCGTCCGGCGATGACCGGTGGGGCTGGGATAAACTCTTGCCCGCCTTTCAGGCCATCGAAGATCATCCGCTCGGTGGCGATGGCGTGCACGGCAAGGGGGGCCCGATGCCGATCCATCTGCCGTCAGACGAGGTCAGTCCGGTCACGCGCGCGTTCATCGAGGCGGGCGCCGCTCTGCGCCTGCCGCGCCTTGAGGGGCACAATAGCGGCCGGATGATCGGCGTTACCCCCAATTCGATGAACATCCGCGAGGGGCGACGGGTCACGGCGGCGGATGCCTGGCTCACGCCCGCCGTTCGCGGCCGCGCCAACCTGACCATCCTTAAGGGTTCGCAGGCGCGGCGACTTGTCCTCGGTGGCGGCCAAGTCCGCAGCATCGAGGTGATCGGGCACGGGGGCTCAATCGATGTCTTTGCGGACCAGGTCGTCCTGTGTGCAGGCGCGCTGGAAAGTCCGGCCTTGCTGATGCGATCAGGCATCGGTCCAAGCGATGTGCTCGATACCGCGGGTGTAGGCTGCTTGATCGAGATGCCGGAAATCGGTCGCAACCTTCAGGACGGTAGTGTCCGCGCTCGTGGTGGAAATTCCGACATTGAAAGGTGTGGCTGAGGCGGTCACCGGATAGGGCGGCTAAGGTGGAGTTGCGAGACTTCAACCTGACCGGAGAACCCGATGACCGAGGACAGACTACCGCTTGCCGAGCTTTTTGCGAAAGCCGGGGACGGCGATTTCCTGAGAACGATAGCCGAGAGCGTGATGCAGCTCCTTATGGAGGTCGACGTTGAAGGCATGATCGGCGCCGGGCGCCACGAACGGACGCAGGAACGGGCGACTTATCGCAATGGCTACCGCGACCGCTCGCTCGACACGCGGCTCGGCTCGTTGCAGCTTCGGATACCCAAGCTTCGGCAGGGCAGCTACTTCCCGCCGTTCCTGGAGCCGAGAAAGCTCTCGGAGAAGGCCTTGGTTGCCGTCATTCAGGAAGCTTGGATCAGCGGCGTTTCCACCCGGCGGGTCGACGATCTGGTACAGGCCATGGGGCTGTCGGGGATCGGCAAGAGCACCGTATCGAAGCTGTGCAAAGACATCGACGAACGCGTCGGCGGCTTCCTCGACCGTCCTCTCACTGGCGACTGGCCCTACCTCTGGCTGGATGCGACCTACCTGAAGCAGCGCGAGGGTGGACGCATCGTTTCGGTCGCCGCCATAATCGCCGTGGCCGTGAACACGGACGGCAAGCGCGAGATCGTCGGCCTTCACATCGGCCCCTCGGAAGCGGAGACGTTTTGGTCGAGCTTCCTCAAGAGCCTCGTGCGCCGCGGCCTGTCCGGCGTGAAGCTCGTGATCTCGGATGCTCACGAAGGGCTGAAAGCCGCCATTCGCCGGGTGTTCAGCGCCTCCTGGCAGCGCTGCCGGGTGCATTGGATGCGCAACGCCCTGTCGTATGTCCCGAAGGCGCAGCAGAGCATGGCGGCGGCCGCGCTGCGCCAAGCCTTCGCCCAGCCCGATCGTGCTAGCGCCAGCCAGGCGCTGCGCCACGTCGCCGACCAGCTTCGGGGAAAGTGTCCAAAGCTCGGGGCCTTCATCGACAACAGCGAGACCGACGTGCTGGCGCACATGGATTTTCCCAGTCAGCACCGGACCCGGATCCATTCGACGAATTCCCTGGAGCGCCTGAACAAGGAGGTGAAGCGGCGTGCCGACGTCGTCGGAATCTTCCCGAACGAGGGATCCATCATCCGGCTCATCGGCGCCGTCCTTCTCGAGGCCAACGACGAATGGCAGATCCAGAACCGCTACATGCAGACCGAACCCATGGCCGACCTCATGGCCATGGGCAACACTGCAAAACCCGAACAGATTTCCACCGAAGTCGCCTGAAACGGAGCCGCTTCAGCTACACTCAATTTCCACCACGTTGACGGACACGACCTTCAGGACCACCTGCTCGGCGCCGGGAACCTCTATGCGGCACGCAAGCCTGTCCCCCCGTCACGCCTCCAGCATTCCGAATCGATGGCCTATATGCGCGCCGGCGACTTTGCGGCCACCGGGCAGCCGGAAATCGTCGTTGGCTGCGGCGTCGCTCCGATCGTGTCCGAACGCTTCCAGGCGCCTGCCGCCGGCGCGGCGTACTCGCTGCTGTTCGGGATTACGCATCCAACGAGCCGCGGCAGTCTGCGCATCAGCGGCCCCGAGCTTGGCGATCCCCTGATCATCGACCCGGCCTATCTGCAAACCAGCCGCGACCGCGCCCTGTTTCGCCAGGCGCTCGAGGCCGCGCGCACGATCGGCCATCATGACGAACTCAACGACTGGCGCGAACGTGAACTCCTGCCGGGCAGGCTGAACAGCGCAGCCGAGGTCGACGACTTCGTCGCGCAGTCAGTCATCACCCACCATCATCCCTGCGGCACCTGCAGAATGGGCAAGGACGCGAACGCCGTCGTCGACGCCGATCTGCGGCTCATAGCGCTCGACAATCTTTTTGTCGTGGACGCATCCATCATGCCAAGCCTAACCGCGGGGCCCATTCACGCTGCCGTGCTGGTGATCGCAGAGACGTTCGCCCGGACGATGAACGCCGAAAGCTGATTGTCGCTGGAGAGCGGACCCGTGAAGCGGGTTGCCCGCGATAAAGACGGGCTCAAGGCGGAATATGACGCCTTCGCCACGCTGCCCTGCACCGAGGACAAGGGGTTCGATCTCAAGGCGCGGGCCCGTGCTTCCATCCCGTTATACGAGTCGCTGAACCCCAGGCCCGAGCGCTCTGGCGCCCACACGAGACCTGAAAAGGGTGGCGAACCTCCACCACCACATGGGCGCCCGATGAGCGTCGATCCGCAAACGGGCCGGACTGCCCAATGTACGAAACATGATCTGCGCCATTCGTTTGCCTCCCGGCAAAACAGCGCGGAGTGCCCGAAACAACCATCATGAGCCTCATCAGGCACTCGACACACAGCATGGTTAGGCGCTATTCACGCGACGGCCACGAGTCACTGCGTTCGACCATGAAGACCATGACCGGAAACACAGTTTCGAACACACCGCCAACTGACAACGACGGCGGCTGATGAAAAAGACCGGGATTTCAATCCCTTAAGAGGTAGGCCGGCTTAGCTCAGTTGGTAGAGCACCTGATTTGTAATCAGGGGGTCGCGGGTTCGAGCCCTGCAGCCGGCACCACTCCTACACCCGATCCGGTCGGGCACAGCCTGGCCGAAGCGGTTGCCGGCTCATGGTTGGTGGGTCGATACAGATCGCGGATCGGAGGGGACTCGTGACCCTGACCGGCGCGGCAACGCTTCCCGTTTTCCGTCGCCGATCATCGCCGGAGTTCCGGGCCGATCGCGAGCGTCAAGCATCCCTTCGAATGGGACCCGTTCGATGGGCCTGCACGAAAAACGCCCGTCGAACCGGCTGGAGCCCCCGGCCGCCAGCCAACAGCCCGCGACCTGCCCGGCTTGGAGCCGCGATATGGTCGCTTCCGGCCCGTCGGGAACAGCCGACCTATCTTGATACTCGCCTCGGATCACGAGAGGCGGGTGACCCAGCCGAGCGCGTTCTTCCAGAGTTTTGCGTAACCCGGCCATTCGACGAAGGTATTCGGCAGCCAGTGCGGGCCGATGTCCGAGGTCCAGACGAGGGTCCGGCCCTTGCCGAACTCGCCGGTGACCAGCAGCGGGTGTCCGCCTTCCGATTCCGGCAAGGTCGCCAGCACCTCGATGCCGGGCTCTTCCTTCAGCACGACCTCGTTGGCGCCGAGCAGCAGCGGCCAGGCGCCGTCGATACCGCTGAGCAAAGGATGCGTCGCCGGGCCGGTGATGGCGGGGATGAAGCCTTCCGGGATCTCCAGTCGGTCGTCATAGCTGAGGCAGGAAACCGGCAGCGCCTCCTCGACGGGCGTGCGCCGCCAGCGCGCCTTGCCGTCGATGCCCTGGAAGGAGAAGTAGCCGCCCATCATCATCAGGCCGCCGCCGGCGCGCGTCCATTCGCGGATCAGCTTCAGCCGGTTCGGCATCGGCTTGCCCTGCATCCAGACCTCCTGCGGCAGGAGAAAGGTGTTGGTGCCGATGTCCGAGAGAATGATGGCCGAATACTGCGACAGGCCTTCCATGTCGTAGGGAAACTCGCCGGCCGCGGCATGCGCGGTCATGTAGGTCAGCTCGAACTCGCTGTCCTTCAACACCGCCACCAGCGGTTCGGCACCGAGGTGGAAGGTGACGCTGCCGAACTGATCGAAGCCCTTGTAGTGGACCGCCGAACTCGTCCAGCTTTCGCCGACGAGAAGCACTTTCTTCCTGGCCATATCTCTTTCTTTCGCTCCGGCGCTCGCGGCCGAGGGGGACAGAATCATGATGCTCGAACATTGGGATCGTCGACGCCACGGACGCCGGCGAGGCATTCTCCACCGATAGACGGTCTAGGCATGGTGAACTCCCGGCGGGTCGCGCCAGTAGGTCCGCGACCATCGCCGCGCCTTTGTGCCCGACTTCCACGGGGTGAGGCCATATTCGGCGAGCACCACCAGAAGGAAACTCGCCACACCGAGCAGCGCCAGAAAGGCGATGGCGGAAAAGGTCCCGGCGGTATTCAGCCGCGAGTTGGCTTGCAGGAGATAGGCGCCGAGACCGCCGCTGGTCGAGGCGGTCCACTCGGCGATGACGGCACCGGTGACGCTGAACGTCGCCGAGAGCTTCAGCGCGGAGAACAGCGGGGTGTAGGTCGCCGGCAGCTTCACGTGCCGGAAGGTCGACCAGGCCGAGGCGCCCATCGAGCGCACGAGATTCAGGACGTCGCGGTCGACCGAGGCGAGGCCGTCGAGAACGTTCACCACCACCGGGAAGAACACCACCAGCGCGACGATGACCAGCTTCGGCGCCAGGCCGAAGCCGAGCCAGATCGTCAGCGCCGCCGAGATCGCGACCACCGGCACCGCCTGGCTGGCGATCAGCACGGGATAGAGAATGCCGCGCGTCGTCTTCGAGGCGTCCATCAGGACGGCGAAGATGAAGCCCGCCCCAGCGCCGCAGACAAAGCCCAGGATGAACTCGATGAAGGTGATGCGGAAGCCGTCGAACAGCGTGCGCCAGTCGCCCTTGATGTGCTCCCACACCTGCATCGGCGATGGCATGACATAGCGCGGGATCTCGTAGAACGAGACCGCGAGCGCCCAGCCGAGGATGACGATGATCAGCGCCGCCACCGGATAGAGAATCTGCACCGCCATGCGAAGCGCCGAACCGTCACGCCCCATCGGGGACCTCCCCCGAAGCGTCGGAATAGATCAGATCGAGAATGCGCGCCTTCAGCGCGATGAACGCCGCGCTGGTGAGCGAGGACATCGGCCGCGGCCGAGCGATCGGAACGGGCAGGATCCCGCGGATGCGGCCCGGCCGCGGGCTCATCACCACGACGCGGTCGGCGAGCAGGATCGCCTCGTCGATGTCGTGCGTGACGAAGACGATGGTGCGCTTCTGCTCGGCCCAGATGCCGAGCAGCCATTGCTGCATCGACAGCCGCGTCTGCGAATCCAGCGCGCCGAACGGCTCGTCGAGCAGCATGACGTCGCGGTGCATGGCGAGCGTGCGCATGAGGGCGACGCGCTGGCGCATGCCGCCCGAGAGTGCCGCGGGATAGTGGTTGATGAAGTCGCCAAGCCCGTAGCGCCGCGCCAGCGCCACGCCCTCCGCCCGCTGCGCGCGGCTCGCGCCGCCCTTCAGGAGGGCGCCGAGGACGATGTTGTCGATGACGCTGCGCCACGGCAGCAGCAGGTCCTTCTGGAGCATGTAGCCGACATGGCCGGAGCCGCCGGTGACGTCGCGTCCGTCGATCAGCACATGGCCGGAGGTCGGCGCCAGCACGCCGGCGACGATGTTGAACATGGTCGACTTGCCGCAGCCGGACGGGCCGACCACGGAGACGAACTCGCCCGCCGCCACGTCGAGATCGGTCGAAGCCAGCGCCTGCGTCTCGCCGAAACGCTGCGAGATGCCCTGCAGCACCAGTTTCGGCTTCGGCCCGCCGGCGCCCGAGGCAGAGGATCCTCCGACGATCACAGGACGGTGCAGTCGCTGCGGCCGAACCAGACGAGATCCTCGACCTTCACGGCGATGCCACCGCGCTCGGCGAAGGGCTCGATGGCCCAGGCGCCCCACATCGGCGTGTCGTTGGATGCGTCGATGAAATTGTGGAGATAGGCTGCGCCGGGCGTCAGCGAATGGCCGATATTGGCAAGGAGGTCGAGGAGCACGAAGCCTTCCGCCACCAGCCTCGCGTGGCACAGGCCGAACAGCTCGCTCGCCGGCATGCCCGGTCGGCATTGGGCCAACACCTCGTAGTGCAGCGTTTCGAGATCGTGCAGCGCCGATGCGGCTTCCGGGAAGTCGCCGATCACCTTGCAGCGCGTGCAGTCCCCCCAAAACCCGTCGGGCGTAATCGGATGGACGTCGACCATCACGACGTCCCGCTCCGCCGCCGTCAGCGCCGTCGGCGGATGCGTCGGAAAGCAGATCCTGGCATTCTCGCCGAGGCCGACATTGGTGATCGTCCAGACATGCTCGACGCCGTGCCCGGCCATCTCGGCCGAGATCGCCAGCTCCACCTGCCGCTCGCTGACACCGGGCGCCGCCGCGGCAAGGCCCACGGCAGCGGCGGCCTTGGCGACCGCCTGCGCCTTGACGAGACCAGGCGGCGGTCCATCGCTCACATCCGGTCCCGGCCGGTAGGTCCAGGCCGGGACGATCCGTTTCGCTTGGTTCATGCTGGCCGTCACTCGGCGATATAGGCGTTGGTGTAGTAGGCCGAGGGCTCGAGCGGCGCCTTGACGACGTCGAACTTCTTCAGCGCCGCGAGCAGCGAGACCCAGTCGGCATCGTTCGACGTCATCATGTCGGCACTGGCCTCGCCGAACAGCGGGATGGTGTCCTTCCACTGCTGCGCGATGAATTTCGGATCATAGGCGTTCGAATAGAGCGCGGTAAACGCGGCGATCCCCTCGTCGGGATGGGCCATGGCATAGTCGATGCTCTTGCGGGTGGCGCGCAGGAAGGCCTTGGCCATCTCGGGATTGGCCTTCAACCAGTCGTCATTGGCCGCGATCATGAAGATCGGCGTGTCCGGCACGCCATGGTCCTTGGCGGCGAGGAAGGATGCCTTCTGGTTGCCGAGCACCGCCATGCCGGTGCCCTCGGCATTGGTGATGCCGGTGATCGCGTCGACCTTCTTCTGCAACAGCAACGGCACGGTGTCGTCGGCGGCGGCAACGGTCTGCACGTCGGCCATGGTCAACCCGCCATCGGCCAGCATCATGGTCAGCTGCGCGGTGGTCCAGGCGTCGTTGTAGATGCCGATGGTCTTGCCCTTCAGCTCCGGCACGGTCAGCGGCACGCCCTCGGGGCTGAGGATGCCCCAGTTGTTGCCGCGGCCGTAGCGCGCGATCGCCGTCACCGGCGCCTGCTGTTCCCTGGCGAAGATCACGTCCATCACCGTGGTGAAGGCGACCTGCGCGCGGCCGGTGCCGAGGAACTTCGTGGTGTCGGCGACGGTCGGCGGGGTGACGATCTCGAGCTCGATGCCCTCCTCGGCATAGAAGCCCTTGGCACTGCCGAGGATCCACGGCACCCAGAAGCCGTCCGGCACCGGCCATTCCTGGATGTAGGTGAGCTTGGTCAGTTCCTTGGCGGAGACCGGGCCGGCGAGAACGCCGAAGGCGGCGACGGCGGCCAGCGCCGAGGTGAAGGTCCGACGGGTCAGTCTCATGGCGGGGATCCTACGTGCCGAGGAGGGATTTCTCCGCGAAGACTGGACCGCGCGGAAGACCGGTGTCAACTGACTTGCAGAAAAATCAAGCGACTTGCAAAGCGCTCAAGTTTTAGTCAGTCTTCGCGTGGGCGGCACGGAACTGCATCGGGGGATCTCCCCGCTTTGCATTCCACGTGCCAAATGTGAGGCGTCGCGGATCCGAGGCGATGCCGCGAAGAGGAGAGTTCGATGCCGAAGCCCGAAGCCGAGGTGACCGTCGCCGTCATCCAGATGGAGCCGGTGTTCGGCGAGACCGCCCGCAATGTCGCGCACTCCATCGCGATGATCGAGAAGGCAGCCGGCCAGGGCGGGCAGCTCATGGTGCTGCCGGAGCTCTGCAATACCGGCTATGTCTTCGCCAGCCGTGCGGAGGCGATGGCCCTGGCGGAGGATATTCCGTCCGGCCCGTCGACGCAGGCCTGGATGGAGGTGGCCGCGCGGCTGAACCTCCACATCGTCGCCGGCATCACCGAGCGCGCCGGCGACCTCCTCTACAATTCGGCCGTCATCGTCGGTCCGGAAGGGCTGATCGGCCGCTTCCGCAAGATGCATCTCTGGGCCGACGAGGCACTGTTCTTCACCCCCGGCGATCTCGGCTTCCCGGTCTTCGATACCGCCATCGGCCGGATCGGCTGCCACATCTGCTACGACTGCTGGTTCCCGGAGAGCTTTCGGCTTGCCGCTCTGCAAGGGGCGGAAATCGTCTGCGTTCCGACCAACTGGGTGCCGATCCCGGGCCAGGATCCGAAGCGCGAGGCGATGGCCAACATCCTCGTCATGGCCGCCGCCCATTCCAACTCGGTCTTCGTCGCCGCTGCAGACCGCGTCGGCACCGAACGCGGCCAGCCCTTCATTGGCCAGAGCCTGATTGCCAGCTATACCGGCTGGCCGGTCGCCGGCCCCGCGAGCCCGACCGACGAGGAAATCCTGCTGGCGACCGTCAACCTCGCCGACGCCCGTCGCAAGCGAAACTGGAACGCCTTCAACCAGGTATTGCGCGACCGACGCACTGACAGCTACGCAGAAATGCTCGGCAGCGACCATAGGCCCGGCTGGTACTGACACCGCCGTTGCAGCTGTCGCAGTCTGGAGCGTCGAGACCGGAAGCAAGCGTGAAATGAAATCGATGCAGAGACGGTCCATGGCTCCGGCAGATGATTTGGCGACCGCTGCCCGTCTGGGGGTACGGATGAAGCTTGCCCGGCAGATGCGTGGCATGACCTTGAAGGCCGTCGCCGATGCGGCAGGCTGCTCGGAAAGTCTTCTTTCGAAGATCGAGAACGGCAAGGCTTCGCCGTCGCTGCCCATGCTGCACAAGGTGGTGCAGGTCCTGGAAACCAATATCGGCTGGATGTTCGAAGAGGTGGACGGCGAGGAAGGCATCATCTTCCGCGCCGGAGCCCGTCCGCTGATCGCGCTCGACCCGCTCCGTCGCGGCGAGGGAATCTCGCTCGAACGCGTGATCCCCTACTCCCCGGGTCATATGCTCCAGTGCAATATCCACCACGTCGACGCCGATGGGGCGAGCGCCGGGCCGATCCAGCACTCCGGCGAGGAAGTGGGCTACCTCATTGCCGGCGAGATCGAGCTGATCGTCGACGAAAAGACCTACAAGCTCTCCCCCGGAGACAGTTTCGTTTTCCGTTCCGAACTGCCGCACCATTATCGCAATGTCGGCACCGAGCGGGCCAGCATCTTCTGGGTCAACACGCCGCCCACATTCTGAGCAGCAGGGCGGATGCCGGAAATCTGCTCAGGTGCATTGACTCAAATTCAAGGATCTTGAATTCTCACCCTACAGGCCGACGCTGATCGCAGGGGCGACAGGAGTGGCTGGCAATCAACGGGGACCCGACATGCGCCTGACCCAGATGCTCTCCCGCGGCATCGCCGCCGCCGCAATCCTCGCCGCCATGACGGCCGCTGCCGACGCCGCGACCTATGCGCTTGTCACCATCAACCAGCAGGCGCTGTTCTTCAACCAGATCAACGACGGCGCCCAGAAGGCGGCCGACGCCGCCGGCGCCGAACTGGTGATCTTCAATGCGAACAACGTTCCCGCCGCGCAGAACGACGCCATCGAAACATACATCACCCAGAAGGTCGACGGCATCATCCTCGTCGCCATCGACGTCAACGGCGTCAAGCCGGCGATCACCGCCGCCAAGGCGGCCGGCATTCCCGTCATCGCCATCGACGCCCAGATCCCCGACGGCGACAACATCTCCTTCATCGGTGTCGACAACACCAAGGCCGGCGAGGACATCGGCAAGCACTATGCCGAATACGTCAAGGCCAACATGTCCGGCACCGCCAAGGTCGGCATCATCGGCGCGCTGAACTCCTTTATCCAGAACCAGCGGCTCGACGGCTTCAAGAAGGCCGTCACCGACAGCGGCCTCGCCGTCACGGTGACCGACACCGTCGACGGCCAGAACGTTCAGGACGTGGCCTTGGGCGCTGCCGAAAACCTGATGACCGCCAATCCCGATATGACGACGATCTACGCCACCGGCGAACCGCAGTTGATTGGCGCCGTCTCGGCGGTCGAGAGCCAGGGTCGCCAGAGCGACGTGAAGGTCTTTGGCTGGGACCTCACCGCCCAGGCGGTGAAGGGCATCGACGAAGGCTGGGTCGCCGCCGTCGTGCAGCAGGACCCTGCCGGCGAAGGGCAGGCCGCCGTCGAGGCGCTGGTCAAGCTCGGCAAGGGCGAGACGATCGAGCCGATCATCAACATTCCCATCACCATCGTCACCAAGGAGAACGTCGACCAGTTCCGAGGCATGTTCAAATAGGCAGCGGCCTCTCCCGGCAAGCCTCTCCCGGCAAGCCTGCCCCGGCAAGCCTGCCAATGACGCGTCATTCGGACTTCCGCCCGGATGACGCCCGACATGACGGAGCCAAGCGATGGAAGACCGATACCGGGTCAAGATGACCGGCGTCTCGAAGCGCTATGGGCCGATCCAGACGCTCGACAACGTCTCCTTGAACCTGAAGGCCGGCGAAGTTCTCGGTCTCGTCGGCGACAACGGCGCCGGCAAGTCGACGCTGTCGAAGGTGCTCTCCGGCGCGGTCGTTCCCGACTCGGGGACGATCGAGATCGACGGTGATACCGTCTCCTTCGCGTCACCCGCCGATGCGCGCGAAAAGCACGTCGAGATGGTCTACCAGGACCTCTCGCTCTGCGACACGGTGGACGTCGCCGGCAACATCTTCCTCGGCCGTGAGCCGAAGCGGCGCATCCTCGGCCTGCCCTTCCTCGACAAGCCGCGCATGCACGCGAACTCCCGTGCCATGCTGGAAAAGCTCGGCATCGACATCGCCGACACCCGGCTGAAGGTCGAAAACCTCTCCGGTGGCCAGCGCCAGTCGATCGCCATCGGCCGCGCCGCCTCGTTCGATCCCGCCGTGCTGATCATGGACGAGCCGACCGCGGCGCTCGCCGTCGCCGAGGTGGAGGCGGTGCTGGACCTGATCCGCGCCGTCAGCGCCCGCGGCGTCAGCGTCATTCTCATCACCCACCGCCTGCAGGACCTCTTCCTCGTCTGCGATCGCATCCAGGTAATGTACGAGGGTCGCAACGTCGCCGAGCGGTTGATCGGCGAGACCAGCATCGAGGAGGTGGTGAACCTCATCGTCGGCCGCAAATTCGCCGCGCGCTCCGCGGGCCGCGCCGAGCCCGCCGGGGTCCTGCCATGACCGCCGCGTCGACGCCCTCCGGCGAGAACGCCCCGATGCATGCCCATGGCGGTCCGGCGCGCGTGCGTCAGGCGACATGGCAGGACTGGTTCATGGCGAACGGCAGTGTCGCCTCGATCGCCATCTTCTTCATCGTCGTCTGCCTGCTGTTCACCTTCCTCACCGATGCCTTCCTGACGGCGCCGAACCTCCTCAACGTCATCCGACAGTCGGCGCCGCTTCTGATCGTCGCTGCGGCCATGACGCTGGTGATCACCACGGGCGGCATCGATCTCTCCGTCGGGTCGGTGCTGGCCCTTGTCTGCGCGCTGTCGGCCACGCTGCTGCAACTGGGCGTGCCCTGGCCCGCGGTGATCCTCGCCATGCTGGCGCTGGGCGCCGTCATCGGCGCGATCCAGGGATTCTTCATCGCCTATGAGGGAATTCCGTCCTTCATCGTCACGCTCGCGGGCCTGTCGGTCATCCGCGGCGTCGCCCTGCTCATCACCGGCGGCTATTCGATCCCGATCGAGCCGACCAGCGCCTTTGTCTATATCGGCCGCGCCTGGCTGTTCGGCGTGCCCTTCCCTGCCCTCATCGCCCTTGTCGTGCTGGTGGTCGCCTATCTCACCTTCAACGAGACCCGCTTCGGTCGATACATCACCGGTATCGGCGCCAATGCCGAGGCGGTGCGCCGCGCTGGCGTCGACACGCGGCGAACCATGTTGATGGTCTACATGATCTCGTCGAGCGCGGCGGCCCTGGCGGGCATCATCCTCGCTGGCCGGCTTGGCTCGGGATCGTCGAATTCCGGCCAGGGCTTCGAGCTCGAGGTGATCGCCGCCGTCGTCCTGGGCGGCACCAGCCTGTTCGGCGGCCGCGGCACCATCATCGGAACCGTTCTCGGCGCCCTGACCGTGGCCGTCATCGCCAACGGCCTGATCCTCGCCCACATGTCGCCCTTCCTGACGCCGATCGTCACCGGCTGCATCATCCTCGTCGCGATCTGGCTGAATTTTCGCCTGTTCCGCGGCGCCGTGCGGAGGCGCTGATGGCCCTCGACTATACCGACCGCCCCCCCGCGCCAGCAGGTGTCGGGATCTCGACCGGGCACGTCATGACCGTGCTCGGCCCGATCCCCGTCGCCGAGATGGGGGTGACGCTGATGCACGAGCACATCCTGATCGACGGCACGAAATCCTGGGCCTGCCCCTGCCATCCCGACCTCGCCGCCATCGCCGAGCAGCCCGTGTCGATCGAGATCATCGGCGAGCTCCGGATGAACCCCTACCTCAACCGCGACAATGTCAGCCTCGACGACAGCGACCTCGCGCTGACAGAATTGCGAATGTTCCAGAAGCTCGGCGGCCATACCGTGGTCGATCCCACGAACATCGGCATCGGCCGCGACCCCACGAAGCTCGCCCGCATCGCGCGCATGTCGGGCCTGAAGATCGTCATGGGCTCGGGCTTCTACCTCGAACACACCCATCCGGACTGGCTGAAGGCGATGGACGTCGACGATGTCACCGAATTCCTGGTGAACGACGTCGGTGGGGGCAAGGAGAAGCCGGCCGTCGTCGCCGGGATTATCGGCGAGGTCGGCGTCAGCAAGGATTTCACCGACGAGGAGCGCAAGTCGCTGCGCGCCTCGGCACGCGCCTCCGCCCTGACCGGCGTGCCGCTGTCGATCCACCTGCCCGGCTGGGAACGGCTGGCACACGAGGTGCTGGACATCGTCGAGTCCGAGGGCGCCGATCTCCGGCACACCGTGCTCTGCCACATGAATCCGAGCCACGACGATCTGCCGTACCAGAAGGCGCTGGCCGAGCGCGGCGCGTTCCTGGAATACGACATGATCGGCATGGACTACTACTATGCAGACGCCGACTCGCAGTCGCCCTCCGACGAGGAGAACGCGCGGGCGATCCGCAGCCTCGTCGATATGGGACTGGCCGACCGGGTGCTTCTGTCGCAGGACGTTTTCCTGAAGATGATGCTCACCCGCTTCGGCGGCTTCGGCTATGCCTACATTCTCCGCCACTTCGTGCCGCGGCTGCTGCGCCACGGCGTCGACCAGGCGACGATCGACCGGATGATGACGGACAACCCGCGCTCGGTCTTTTCGGCATGACCGTCCATGTCGTCGGCAATGTGTGCATCGACACCACCTTCCAGCTTCCACGCTTTCCGCGGCCGGGCGAGACCCTGAACGCCAGCGGCGTCTCCGACGGGCTGGGCGGCAAGGGCGCCAACCAGGCGGTCGCGGCATCGCGCACCGGCGCAAACCTGAAACTGTGGACCGCCGTCGGCCGCGACGAGACCGCGCGGCGCATCGTGGAGATGCTCGCTGCGGAGGGTCTCGACGTCTCCGGCCTGGCACGTCTCTCAGAGGCGAGCGACCGTTCGTCGATCTTCGTCGATGCGGCGGGCGAGAACGTCATCGTCAGCGCCGTGCCCTGCGCCATCGCTTTCGACCCGCGCGTCGATACCGACCTCGATGGCGAGATCGCCGCTGGCGACGTCGTCGTCATGCAGGGCAATCTCGGACCCTCCGTCACCCGCAACTGCCTCGCCTTCGCCAGATCCAGGGGCGCGACGACCGTGGTCAACGCCAGCCCCCTGCCCGAGGGCGGCGGCATGGACCTTGACGACATCGACGTCCTGATCGTCAACGCCGTGGAAGCAAATCTGCTGACCGGCTGCGACACGCCCCAGAACGGCGCCCGTGCGCTGCTCGGGCGCGGGCCGCGCCATGTGCTGCTGACCCTCGGCGCCGACGGGGCAATCGTCGCAGAAGCGGGACAGACCGATTTTGTCCGCATCCTCGCCCCTGCCGTCGTCGTGGTCGATACGTCGGGGGCCGGTGATGTTCTTTGCGGTGTGGTGGCCGGCCTCATCGCCCTTGGCGAGAACGTCGAAGGCGCGGCCAGGATTGCGGCCCGGGCCGCGTCGCTGGCAGTGACACGGCCGGGCACGCTCGCCTCCTGCCCCAGCGCGGCCGAGATCGCTGCGCTGCGGACGGCAATGGCCGGACATTTCCCCACGGCGAACACCGCCGTCCTTCGCGCAACGAACTGAAACGGATACTTCCATGAACACCTCCACCAAGCCGATCGGCCAGGCCGGCGGCGATGCCATCCAGTCGATTTTCGGCCGCACGAAGGTGGTGATCGGTGTCGTCCACCTTGCGGCTCTGCCGGGAGCCCCCCGACACGACGGCGAGACGGTAGAGGCGATCTACCGGCGCGGCCTCGACGACGCCCGCGCCTATCTCGCCGGCGGCTGTGACGGGGTAATTGTCGAGAACCACGGCGACGTACCCTTCGCCAAGCCCGACGACATCGGCCACGAGACATCGGCGCATATGGCCGTCGTCGCCGACCGCATCCGGCGCGAGCTCGGCCGGCCGATCGGCGTCAACGTGCTCGCCAACGCCGCAATCCCCGCGCTCGCCGTCGCGAGCGCTGCCGGCGCCAGCTTCATCCGTGTCAACCAATGGGCCAACGCCTACATCGCCAACGAGGGCTTCATCGAGGGCGAGGCGGCCCGCGCCATGCGCTACCGCGCCCATCTCCGGGCCAAGGGCATCAAAATCTTCGCTGACGCGCATGTGAAACACGGCGCCCATGCGATCGTCGCCGACCGGCCGGTCGAGGAGCAGGTCAAGGACCTCGTCTTCTTCGACGCCGACGCCATCATCGCCACCGGCCAGCGCACCGGCCATGCCGCGGATCTCGGCTACATCAGGACGATCAAGGAGGCCGCTGGCCTGCCGACGCTCGTCGGCAGCGGCGTGACGCCTGATAACGTCAACGACATCCTCGGCATCGTCGACGGCGTCATCGTTGCGAGTTCGCTGAAGTATGACGGCGTCTGGTGGAACCAGGTCGAACCTGCCCGCGTCACGGCTTTCATCGACGGCATCAGGCGGTGACTTGCGCCGCGATCGCGCGGCCCATTCCCTGCGAAGGAGCGACCCGTTCGCATTTGGCGCGGCACAGGTCGGCGGCGTCGATCGCCAGGCGTTGACGCGAGGTGACAGCGGTCTCCGGCGCTGTCGGTGGAGCATCCCTTTGTCGTGGCGTCCACGGTGACGCTGAACGCGGCGGCGAAACACTTCGGTCGCCGCATGAGGCGCGACGACGGCCCCGAACCGGCTTTTGCCCCGATGTCCGGCGGGCAGCCGCGTTCCTCGCCGCACGAGTCCTCACAGCGGGTCTCGAGAATGTCGAGCTTCCTGGAACGGGGGACGTCTGCGAGGACAAGCTTCGGACAGCGCATCGCCGGCCGCGGGATGTCTGGCCGAGTTTCGACGCCGATCGGCGATGCGAGCAGGGATGAGCCTGTTCCGCCCATAATTCTGCCGAGACGCCTAACCCGTGCGCAATTCTCGGCGGCGGTCCCGTGACGCCGACCCTCGTGCCGGGACGGAATTCCTGTCGGACCGGAGAACGGCAGTTCGCGACGGCGGCGATCCGAACCTGGCACGGCATTTGCTGAGCACAGCAGCGACTGGCTCGCTCATCGACGATCCAATCGCGCTCTACCCCATCGCCTCCGAACCGCTCAAAGGAATTCTGCATGTGTTTCGACCGTGACTTCCGCCGTCTTCCGGGCCTTCTCACGCGGCGACTGGCCGTCTGTGCGCTGGCGCTGGCGCCGCTGGTGCTCGCCGGCCTCCCGGTGCAGCCTGCCCGCGCTGCGGACCTTGATGCGATCAAGGCGGCCGGCACGATGAACGTGGCGACCGAAGACGACTTCCATCCCTTCGAATTCATCGAGGACGGCAAGCCCGCAGGCTATGACAACGAGCTTCTCGCGCTCGTCCAGGCCGAGGCCCCCTTCAAGATCAATCAGGAAATCATTCCCTGGGCGGGCATCCTGCCGGGCGTCACCACCGGCAAGTACGACATGGCCGTCACCGCCGTTCTGGTGAACGACGAACGCAAGCAGTCGCTCGCCTTCGCCAGTCCGATCGCCGAATCCACCAGCTTCTACGCCGTTCGCAAGGACGAGGACGGCATCAAGTCCGGCACCGACCTCAGCGGCAAAACCGTCGGCGTCCAGTCCGGAAGCGCAATGCTGAAGCACCTGCAGACTTTTGACGCCAAGCTGAAGGCCGAGGGCGGGGCTGGAGTCAAAGAGATCATCGAGTATCCGAGCTATCCCGAGGCCTATCAGGATCTCGCCATCGGCCGCACCGATGCCGTGGTCAACACACGCATCAACCTGCAGTCGCTGGTGAACTCGAAGCCGGACGTCTTCGCCATCGGCGAGGCGATCTCCGAACCTGTCTACATCGCCTGGGCCACGGCCAAGGGCAATGACAAGCTGGTCGAGTACATCGACTCCGTGCTGCTCGGCCTGCGCAAGAACGGCAAGATGTACGAACTGCAGAACAAATGGTTCGGCACCAGCTTCGAAAACATGGCCGAGACGGTCCAGTAGAACTGGCTTGCAGCAGCCGGACCGGCACGGGAACGACGCATGACCTGGTACGACGTCTACAGCATCTGCCAGGGAGCGCTGTTCACCGTGTCGATCTCGCTGGCCAGCATCGTGCTCGGCCTGCCGCTCGGCCTCGGCCTGGCGCTGGTCCGCTGGTCCCGCCTGCCGGTGCTGAATTATCTCGTCATCGGCTATGTCAGCGTCATCCGGGCCTCGCCCTCGGTGACGCTGGCGCTGCTGATCTTCTTTGCGCTTCCCAGCTTCGGCCTGTCGCTCAGTCCGATCGCCGCGGGCATCATCACCCTGACGCTGAGTACCGCTGCCTTTAACGCCGAAATCTGGCGCGGCGCGCTGCTGGCCTTTCCCAAAGACCAGCTGGAGTCGGCCGCCGCCTTCGGAATGAGGCGAGGACAGCGCTTTCGCCGCATCGTCTTCCCGCAGATCGTCCATGCCGCCCTGCCCGCCCTCGTCAATGAGATGACGCTGCAGGTGAAGAGCAGCCCCGCCGTCGCCGTTCTCGGGATCGTCGAGATCACGCGGGCGGCCACGCGCGTCGGGGCACGGACCTACGATCCACTGCCGCCGATCCTTGTCGCCGCCGTCCTCTACAGCTTGATCGTCTTCGTCTTCGTCAGCCTGCAGCGCCGGATCGAGCGCCGTCGCGGCACGGGAGCCCCGGCATGAGCGGCATCGACATCGTCTGGGAGCACCGCGACGTCCTCTTGGCAGGTTTCGGGAACACGCTGCTGCTGTTCTCGGTGGCCGCCCTCGCATCGCTGGGGCTCGGCGCCGTCCTGACGATGGCCCTCATGGCGCGCAGCCGCCTCGCCCGGCGCCTTGCCACCCTCTATGTCGACAGCATGCGCTGCATGCCCTTCCTATTGTTCGCGTATCTGCTGTATTTCGGCCTGCCGAGCTTGGGTATCCGGATGAACAACTGGACCTCCGGCCTCGTCGCCCTGATCCTCTACAACACCGCCTACATGGCCGAACTGCTGCGCGCTGCGTGGAGCAGCCTCCCGAAGGACAACATCGAGGCGGGCCAGGCCTTCGGCTTCCACGGCTGGCGACTGGTGCGGCACATCATCCTGCCGCAGGTCTTCTTCGCCGCCGCGCCGATGATTGGCAACCAGACCATCCAGATCGTCAAGGACAGCGCCTTCCTGACGATCATCGCCGTCTCCGAGCTCACCCATGCCGCGATGGCGATCCAGACCACCTACTTCGTACCCTTCGCCTCCTTCGTGGCGGCGATCCTGTTCTACTGGGCCACCTGCATGGTGATCGAGCTCGGCGTCGCCCTCGTCGGCCGCCGCGCCCTTGTCAGACGCTGAGGAATTTTCGATGACCCTGCCCGTGCCCGACGAGGCGCCGATCGTTCTGGCCACCAACGGCCTCGGCAAGCGCTTCGGCGAAAATACCGTGCTGACCGATATCAGCCTGACCGTGCGCAAGGGTGAGACCGTGTGCCTGCTGGGACCGTCCGGCTCGGGCAAGTCCACGCTGCTGCGCTGCATGAACTGGCTGGAACAGCCGGACTCCGGCACCGTGGTGCTTTCCGGGCAGAGGATCGGCGTGCGCCCCGGCGGAAACGTCGCCATGAACGATCAGGAGATGGCCGCCGTTCGCACCCGCATCGGCATGGTATTCCAGCATTTTGCGCTCTGGCCGCACCTCACCGTCCTGCAGAACGTCATGGAAGCGCCGGTCAACGTGCAACGGCGCGATCGCGCCACCGTGCGCCACGAAGCGGAAAGGCTGCTCGATCGTGTCGGCATCGCCGACAAGGGCGACCAGTATCCGGCGCGGCTGTCGGGCGGACAAAAGCAGCGCGTCGGCATTGCCCGGGCCCTTGCGATGAAGCCCGAACTGCTGCTGTTTGACGAGCCGACCAGCGCCCTCGATCCCGAGCTCGTGGGAGAAGTGCTGGCGGTGATGAAGGATCTGGCCAACGAGGGCATGACCATGGTCGTCGTCACTCACGAAATGGCCTTTGCGCGCGAGGTCGCCAGCCGCGTCATCTTTCTGGACCACGGCCGCATCGTCGAATCTGCCCCGCCGGAAGACTTCTTCACGCAGCCGAAAACGGATCGTGCCCGGCAGTTCCTGCTGCGATACTCGGCTCAGTAATCCTCGATCGCCGCGACCCCGCGGCGCCGGGCTGACGAACACGTTCCACGCTCAGGCGTCCGCGGCGGCCTCGCCAACCACTCCGCCCTCGCGGCCCGCAGCCTGCCGGCAGATCTCCTCGACGAAGGCCGCGATCGGCGGCGTCCGGTCGCCGATGCGGGTGGCGACGAAATGCTGCGAGGAAAAATTGTAGCGCGTCGGCTTGACCCGTCGCATCTCGCCGCGACCGACCCAATGGTCGCCGATGTGCAGAGGCAGGAAGCCGATGAAGCTGCCGGACAGGATCATCATCACCTGGGCCTCCATCTGCATGACAGTGCCTTCCGGACGGGGGTGATGCGCGCGGTAGAGATCGTCGAAATGCAGGTAGCCGCGCACGCTGAAGGCAACCGCCTCGATCTCCTGCGCGCTGATCACCTCGTCGGGCCGAGCAAACAGCGGATGCGCCTTGCCGCAATAGAGCCCGTGCGGTTCGCGAAAGATCGGCCGATAGGCAAGTCCGGTGATCTTTTGCGACATGGGGCCGATGACGACGTCGCGCTCGCCGTCGGCCACCGCGCGCTCCAGCCCGAGCGGCGTCGACAGCGCCAGATCGAGAAAGACATCGGGCGCATAGATGCGGAACCGGCCGATGGCGGTCTGCAGGCCCAGTTCCGGCGAGGTGACGACGCCGTCGACGATGCCGATCCTCAGACGCCCGGAAAGGCGCTGGCTCTCCTTGCCGATACGGGCCTGGAAACTCTCAATGTCGGCAAAGAGGATTTTGGCCGCGGCATAGGTCGCCTTGCCGAAGTCCGTCAGCCGGAAGCCGCGCCGGCCCCGCTCGCAGAGACTGGCACCAAGCTTCTTTTCCAGCGCGGCGATGTGGGTCGAGAGCGTCGACTGGCTGAGGTTCAGCTGGATCTGCGCATCGTTGAAGCTGCCGGCCTCAGCCAGCGCGACAAAAATCCGGATCAGCCGCAGGTCGATATTGTCCAGTCGCCGCATAAAGACCCCCTCACCCGATACATCGATACTTTTGGATGTGATCTTCGATTAAATTCGATTCCTGTCGATGTGACAATGACCAATAGTCTCTGGGATCAGCTCTTGGAGGACCGCCCGCATGACCAGGCTTCGCCCGCTTCTTCTCGCCGGTACCATTGTCGTCGGCGCCCTCGCCGCGTTGCCATCACGCGCCGCGGCAGAAGACGTCATCCGGGCCCTGGCGCCGACCTGGCCGGGGTTTGCGCCCGTCTTCGTCGCCATGGACAAGGGCTACTTCAAGGACCTCGGCCTCGAGGTCGAGTTCAGCTTCGAGGACGACCGGGCCAATGTCCTGGCCGCGATGGCGCGCGGCGACATCGAGGTCGACATGCGCACCGTCGGCGAGCATCAGGGTCGGCCCCGCGTCGACTCGACGCCCGGCATCATCATCGGCACGATCGACAAGTCGGTGGGTGGCGACGGCGTGATTGCCGATGGCTCGATCACCGCGGTCGCCGACCTGAAGGGCAAGACCGTCGCCGTGGAGCCGAACATCCCTGCCCGTCTGCTGCTGCAACTGGCGCTGAAGAAGGACGGCTTGTCGCTTTCCGATCTGAAGGTGGTCGAGATCGCCACGGCCGACACCGTCGCGATCTTCGCCGACTCGTCGATTTCGGCGATCGGCAGCTACGAGCCGTTCATGTCGCAGGCAATCACCAACATGCCCGACCGCAAGGGCAAACTGCTGGTCTCGTCGAAGGACTCCGACATCATCGTCGATGTGATCACCGCCCGTGAGGACGATCTGGCGGCCAATCCGCAGAAATACGCCAACTTCCTCACCGGCATCTACAAGGCTGTGGCGCTCTACGAAAGCGACCCGGATGCCTTCATCGCGCTCGCGGCCCCGCACTACAATCTGAGCGAGGCCGAGGTGAAGGGCATCCTCGATACCAGCCTCGGCTACACCAACCTTGCCGAAGCCAGGACGCTGATCGGCACGAAGGACAAGCCCGGCACGCTGACTCCGATCTTCGACACGGTGATGGAGCTCAATGTCGAGAACGGGGCTGCCGAGGCACCGCTCGAAGCGGCCAAGGAAATCGATCCGTCGGCCCTGGCGCTGGTCCGGGAATGACCGGCGTCCCCTCTGCCGGATCCCGCCGCTCATGAGGGACGACACCAAGCGCGAAACGGCGGCACTCGTCGTGCCGGCCGGTCTCGACGCGGCGCCGGCGCCCGTCGATCGCCGGGCATCACCGCGGCCAAGCCGCTTCGGCTTTCGCGCCGCGCTCTCCCGCCCCGCGGAACTGGGTTTCGCCCTCGCCGGCAGCGTCGGTACCCTTGTCCTCTGGGAGGCCATCGTCCGCCTCGGCCTCGCCAACGCCGTCTTCTTTCCCGCGCCCTCGACGGTCGCCGCCGCCATGGCGCGGATGATCGCGGGCCAGGATCTCCTGTGGCATGCCGGGATATCGACGCTGCGGGTGTGGTCGGCCTTTCTTCTCGCCGCCCTGATGGCGATCCCGATCGGCATCCTGATGTCGAGCTACCGGGTCGTCGGTGCGGCCTTGGAGCCGATCGTCGACTTCATCCGCTACCTGCCGGTGCCGGCCCTTGTTCCGCTGTCGATCATCTGGTTCGGGGTCGGCGAGGGCACCAAGATCTTCCTGCTCTGGCTCGGCACTTTCTTCCAGCTGGTGCTGCTCGTCGCGGACGACATGCGGCGCGTGCCGCAGGAATACATCGAGATCACCCAGACGCTCGGCGCCAAGCCCCGCCAGATTCTGCGCGACGTCGCGTTCCGCGCCATGCTGCCCAATCTCGTCGACAATCTGCGCGTGACGCTGGGCTGGTGCTGGACCTATCTCATCATCGCCGAGATTGTCGCCGCCTCCAGCGGCATCGGCTTCGTCATCTGGACGGCGCGGCGCTACATGAAGACGCCCGAGGTCATGGCCGGTGTCGTCCTCATCGGGATCATCGGCCTTCTCTCCGACCAGTTGCTGCGTGCCCTGCACCGCCGCATGTTCCGGTATCTCTGATGACCCTCCCCTATCTGTCCTTCGAGAAAGTGACGAAGCGCTTCGAGGCGCTCGATGTCGTGGCGACGCCCTTCGACCTCACGGTCGAGCGTGACGAATTCGTCGCCTTTCTCGGCCCCTCCGGCTGCGGCAAGACCACGCTGATGCGCATGGTGGGCGGGCTCGACACGCCGTCGAGCGGCCGGATCTGCCTCGAGGGCACGCCCGTCGGTCCGCCCGACCGGCGGCGGGGCATGGTGTTCCAGTCCTATTCTTCCTTTCCCTGGCTCACCGTGGCGGAGAACGTGGCCTTCGGCATGCGCTATCGCACCGATTTGTCCGAGGAGGAAAAGCTCGGCCGCCGCGACCACTATCTCGATCTCGTCGGCCTCTACGAATTTTCCGACGCCTATCCCGCGCGCGTGTCCGGCGGCATGCGCCAGCGCATCGCGATTGCCCGCACGCTCGCCGCCGGCTCCGACGTGCTTTTGATGGACGAGCCCTTCGGGGCGCTCGACGCACAGCGGCGCGAGGGCCTGCAGGTGCAGTTGCGCAAGATCCAGCGGCGCGATGCCAAGACGGTGATCTTCGTCACCCACGATGTCGAGGAGGCGGTGTTTCTCGCCGACCGCGTCATCGTCTTTTCCAAGCGCCCGGCGCGCCTCGTCGCCGACGTCGACATCACCGCCCGCCTCGGCCCCGAGCGCCCTCTCGAGCTGCGCGACGGCGCCGACTTCTTCAGCCTCAGGGGCGAAATCCTGCAGATGCTGCGTCAGGCAGCCGGAGACGACGCATGAGCCTCACCCTCGATTTTTCCGGTCGCACGGTGCTCGTGACCGGCGCCAGTCGCGGCATTGGCCTCGGCATCGCTCGGGGCTTTGCCGAGGCAGGAGCAATGTTGCACCTGGCGGCGGAGACCGACGCGGTCTTTGCCGCCGCGGAAACGATTGGTGCGACGGCGCACCGGGTCGACATCACCGACAACGCCGCTGTCGTCGCCATGATGACGGCGATCGGCGGCCTGGACGTCCTGGTCAACAATGCCGGGCTGGAGCTGATGACGCCGCTCGACGAC
The DNA here is from genome assembly GCF_019973775.1 of Aureimonas sp. SA4125. Taxonomy (NCBI): domain Bacteria; kingdom Pseudomonadati; phylum Pseudomonadota; class Alphaproteobacteria; order Hyphomicrobiales; family Aurantimonadaceae; genus Aureimonas; species Aureimonas sp. SA4125. The sequence continues at coordinate 2,596,066 of NZ_AP025032.1, forward strand.
GAGAGCGCCGAAAACGAGACGGCAGTCCGGCGCATCACGGAGATCAATGTCGCCGGCACGTTCCTCGTCACCCGCGCGGCCGTTCCGCACCTGTCCGCCGGCAGCGCCGTCGTCAACACCGCCTCCGTCTGGGGCCGCACCGCCGAGCCGCTGTTCGGCGCCTATGTCGCGTCGAAGCACGCCGTCATCGGCCTGACCAAGACCTTCGCGCGGGAACTCGGGCCGCGCGGCATCCGCGTCAACGCCGTCTGCCCCGGCTGGGTCAGGACCGAGGCCTCGATGCGCTCGCTCGGGCGCATGGCCGCCCGCAGTGGCCGTTCCGAGGAATCGCTCCTGGCCGAGATCATCGGCGCCCAGGCCCTGCCCGGCCTGATGGAGCCGGCCGACATGATCGGCCCCTATCTCTTCCTGGCATCCGATCTTGCCGCCAACATCACCGGCCAGAGCCTTTCGGCCGATCGCGGAGAAGCGCCATGGTGAATGCGTTTTCCGGCGTGCGCGTGCTCGTCACCGGTGCCGCCTCGGGGATCGGCCATGCCGCCTTCCTCGCCTTCCGCGACGCCGGCGCGCGGGTGATCGGGCTTGACATCAACCCCGTCCCGCAAGCCGAATCCGAATGGATCGGGCTCGACCTCCGGAACGAGGCGTCGATCGTTGCCGCCGTCGGCGAGGCAGGGCAGCGTCTTGGCGGCTTCGATGTCCTCGTCAACTGCGCCGGCATCCAGATCGATGGCGGCATCCGCGATCTCGACATCGCCGGCGTCGACGCGATGATGGCCGTCAACCTCCGCGCGCCGATGCTGGTGACGCGCGAGGCGCTGAAGCGCATGCAGGCCGGGGCCCGCATCGTCAACATTGCCTCGGAGCTCGCCTATCTCGGCCGCGGCGGTTCGTCCGGCTACTGCGCGACGAAGGCCGGCATCCTGTCCCTGACCCGGTCCTGGGCGCGGGAGCTCGCGCCGGGCATCCTCGTCAACGCCGTGGCCCCCGGTCCGATCGACACGCCGCTGCTCGGCTTCGACCGGATGGATGCCGCCATGCAAGCGCTGGAAACCGACAACCCGCTGCGCCGGGTCGGCCGGCCGGAGGAAGTGGCGCGGGCCATTCTCTTCCTCGCGTCTCCGGGGACGAGCTTCACCACGGGCCAGTGCCTCAGCGTCGACGGCGGCGCCGCCATGCACTGAACCGGCAACTTTCCGAAATCCTTTGTCGGCCTTTATGAAGAACGGGAACGATGATGAACGACAGCGTCTACATGGCCGAACTGACCTGGCCGGAATATCAGCGTCGCGTCGCGGCCGGGGCGACGATCTTCCTGCCGCTCGGCGCCACCGAACAGCATGGCCCGCACATGGCGATGAATGTCGACGTCGTGCTGCCGACGGGAGTCTGCGAAAGGGTGGCGCGAAACGTCGGCGGTCTCGTCGCGCCGACCGTTCCTTATGGCTACAAGTCGCAGCCGCGCTCGGGCGGCGGCGAGGCTTTTCCCGGCACGACCAGCCTCGACGCCAACACCTTTTCCCTCGTCGTCCGAGATATCATCCGGGGACTGGGACATGACGGCGTGCGGCGGATCGTACTGGTGATCGGCCATTTCGAGAACGCCTGGCCGGCCGTCGAGGGCCTCGACCTCGGGCTGCGCGAACTGCGCCGCGACGGCATTGCCGACATGCAGGCCATGCGGCTGGAATACTGGGATTTCGTCCGACGGGAGACGCTGGATCGGCTGTTTCCCGGCGGCTTTCCCGGCACGGAACTGGAGCATGCAAGCCTCCTCGAAACCTCGCTGATGCTCCTCCTGCGCCCCGATCTGGTCGACATGGAAAAAATCCCCGACGACGGGCCGGCGACGTTTCCGACCTATGACCGCTTCCCCGTTCCGGCTGATTTCGGACTGCCGCCATCGGGGGTCCTGGCGCGGGCCGACGGCTCCTCGGCGGAAAAGGGAGCGCTGCTCATGCAGGACCACGTCGAGCTGATCACCGCTGCCGTCCGGAAGGAGTTCTCGCTGTGACCGGCACGGCCGACTTCCAGCCGCTCGATTCCGGCGTCGTGCCGCGTTTTGCCGGCCCGGCGACCTTCATGCGGTTGCCGCAGGCACGACCCGATGAAGTCGACATCGCCCTGGTCGGAATTCCCTTCGATGGCGGCACGACCAACCGCACCGGCACCCGCCACGGTCCGCGCGAGATCCGTAATCAGTCCAGCATGGTCCGCCGTGTCCACCATCACAGTCTGGCCTCTCCCTTCGACAAGGTGCGTGTCGGGGACTGCGGCGACGTTCCCGTCAATCCGCTCGACGCGGGCGTGACGCTCGACTGGATCACAAGCTTCTACCGGCAGCTCCATGCCGGCGGGGCGCGGCCGCTGACAGCCGGCGGCGACCACCTGATATCCCTGCCGATCCTGCGCGGAATCAGCGACGGGTCACCGCTGGGAATGATCCATTTCGATGCCCATTCAGATACTTTCGATGAGTTCTTCGGAAACCGATATAATCACGCGACACCTTTTCGCCGGGCGATCGAAGAGGGCCTGCTGGATCCGAAACGTGTCGTCCAGATCGGCTTGCGTGGTGCGATCTCCGGCGCCTCGAACTTCGACTATGCGCGCGACGCCGGCATGCGGCTGATCTTCATCGAGGAGTTCATGGCGCGCGGCGCCGACGACGTCATGGACGAGGCGCGGGCCATCATCGGCACCGCGCCGACCTACGTCTCCTTCGACATCGACGTCATCGACCCGGCCCACGCGCCCGGCACCGGCACACCGGAGATCGGCGGCATCTCGACCTTCCAGGCGCAGTCGCTGGTGCGGCGCCTCGCCGGCCTCGACATCGTCGGAGCCGATCTCGTCGAGGTCTCGCCGCCCCTCGATCCGACCGGCCTCACGGCGCTTACCGGCGCCACCATGCTGTTCGAACTGCTCTGCGTCATGGCCGAGGGCATGGGCCGATCCGGCGACACCGCCGACATCGGAAACATCAGCGCTGCAACGACGTCCTGACGGAGCGACCCGGCAGGAGGCCGGCGCCTCCTGCCGCAACCGATCCAATCGCCCGCATTCCGCCCGTTCTGCCCCGACATCGAACGGCTTTCTAGAAAAGGACCTGCCATGCTGCGTCACGACATCTGCGAACATCCCGCCGAAAACGGCCCCGCCGTCGGTACCAATGCCACCGCCGGATCCCCGATCTCTTCCGATGGGACGCCCGTCCTCGGCGAACGTTACGTCGTCCCGGCTCGCAACGGCCGCGCCGTCCGGGTCGCCAAGGGCCAGGCAATCACCGTGATCAATCCGCACGGCACCCAGGTCTGCGATTTCTGGGCGTTCAGTGCCGCCAACCCGAACGAGTTCCTGTCCTGGGAACATGCCCGCGCCGGTCTCAGCGCCATCATCCCGAAAGTCGGGGACGAGCTTTTGACCAACCGGCGGCGCCCCATTCTTTCCATCGAGGAGGACACGTCGCCGGGCATCCATGACACGCTGATGGCGGCCTGCGATCTCTTTCGCTACACCGGCCTCGGTTGCACCGAGTATCACGACAACTGCGCCGACAACATGCGCCTCGCCATGGCGGCGATCGGCATGACGCCGGCGGAAGTGCCCCAGCCCTTCAATCTCTGGATGAACATTCCCGTCGCTGCCGACTGGAGCGTCCAGTGGCTGGCGCCCGTCTCGAAACCCGGCGACCGGGTCGTCATGCGCGCGCGGATGGATCTGGTCGCCGTCATGTCCGCCTGCCCCCAGGATCTCCTGCCGATCAATGGCAACGATATGGCGCCGGTGGAAATTCAGTTTGAAGTCAACGACTGATCGCTCCGGCCACCAAGCTTCGCCGGCGGACGACAGATCAAATCCCGCAGGCGACTGACCGCTGGGCGCCCAGGAAGGGCTTGGCATGCACCAGTCCCAGCGGGGCGCCTGGACGCGAAGAGGGACGATGGCGTTTGCCCGAACGGCCCCATCGCGAAGACCGAGCCTTGAAGGCGGGGTCGCCTTCGAAGCGATCCACGTTCAGGAGGGCCAGCTCTCCCCCGAAGCAGCCCGGGAGGCCGGCAGCAGTCCTGTCAGGCCGATGCCGCCGGCCATGCCGGGCCGTATCCGGCGACCGAGCTCTGCGACGGGCGGCCGGGCAGGCTCAGCGTTGTCCTGCGCACCGGGGTCTGCGCCAGCACGACGCCGCGGCGCACCACGAGCAGCCGGTCGGCGCGCAGACGGATCGCTTCGATCGGATCTTTGGCGTCGAGAAGCACGAAATCGGCGTGGCATCCGGGCGTCAGTCCATAATCCTCGAGACCAAACGCCTTAGCGGCATGGGTGGTGATGGCCTCGAAGCACCAGCGGATCTCGTCGAGGCTGATCATGTGGGCGGCATGCGTCGCCATATGCGCGACGTCGAGCATGTCGGCATTGCCGAAGACGTACCAGGGATCCATGCAGGAATCCTGGCCGAGAGCGATGTTGACGCCCTTGGCGCGCAGTTCGGGAATGCGCATCAGGCCGCGGCGTTTGGGATAGGTGTCGCTGCGGCCCTGCAGGTTGATGTTGGCGAGCGGGTTGGGGATGCAGTGCATTCCGGATTCGGCGATCAGCGGGATCAGCTTGCTGGCATAGTAATTGTCCATCGAGTGCATCGATGTGAGGTGCGAGCCCGAGACACGGCCCTGCAGCCCCAACCGGATCGTCTCGGACGCCAATGTCTCGACATGGCGCGACATCGGGTCATCGGTCTCGTCGCAGTGAATATCGACGCGCAGACCGCGCTCGGCGGCCAGCTCGCACTGGGCGATCACCGAGTCCCGGCCGTCCTCCATCGTCCGTTCGAAATGCGGGATGCCGCCGATCACATCGACACCGCGGTCGAGCGCCCGGGCGAGGTTAGCAGCGGCGTTCGGCGAGCGGAAATAGCCGTCCTGCGGGAAGGCGACGAGTTGCAGGTCGATATAATCCTTCACCCGCTCGCGTACCTCGAGGAGCGCCTCCACGCCGACCAGGCGGTCGTCGCAGACGTCGACATGGGTGCGGATGGCGAGGAGGCCCTGGGCGACGGCGAGGTCGCAATAGCGCATGGCGCGTTCGACGACCACCTCCTGGGTGAGGGTCGGCCGCTGCTCGTTCCATAGCGCGATGCCCTCCAGCAGGGTGCCGGAGCGGTTGAAGCGGGGCGTGCCGACCGACAGCGTGGCATCGAGATGAAAGTGGATGTCGACGAAGGGCGGACTGACCAGCCGGCCACCGGCATCGACCTCCTTGCCAGCCTGGGCGTCGAGCGTCGCCTCGACGGCGACGATCCGGCCGTCGCGGCAGCCGATGTCGACGCCGGTCCGGCCGTCAGGGAGGTGGGCGTTGCGCAGGATCAGATCGAAATTCACGGGAAGAGCCTCCAGGAGCGGGGTCAGCGGGGATCGGTCAGGCGGCGAAGCTGGGCGTCCCAGCTGCCGTCGACAACGAGCGAGCGGGCGACTTCGTCGACAAGGCCCGCAATGGCTTCAGCCGCACGGCTGTTGGCGTTCCGGCGCGCCAAGACGATCGACACGCGCCACTTCGGCGTCGGATCGACGATCGGGATCGCGACCAGCTCGCCCCGCCGGATTTCGTCGCGCAGCGCAAAGCTTGGATAGACGCTCGCATAGCCGTCCCCCACGAGCGCGATGATCCCCTGCAGGCTGTCGCAGTTCATCGCGATGTGCGGCTCCGTTCCTGCCCGCGCGGCAAAAGTCTCGACCACCTCGCGGAGGACGTGCGGCCGGGCTGGCAGCACCAGCGGCAGCGCCGTCGCCTCGTTGAAGGATATCGCGCGAAGGCCGGCGCGGGCGTGACCCGCCGGCAGGATCAGCTTCAGCTCCTCGACCATGACGTCGTTGGCGACGATGTTCTCGAAGGCCTTGCGGTCGTAGAGCAGGGCGACATCGATCTTGCCGGTCTGCATCCATTCGTCGAGACTGCCGGTCATCGCTTCGACGAGGTGCAGGTTGATGCGGGGAAAGCGCCTCTGCACGGCATTGACGAGCGGCACGGTCATGCCGCGACAGACCGTGGTCGGCAGGCCCAGCACGACCTCGCCGCCGGGACTGCCGACGGCATCGTGCATGGCCTCTCGCGCCCGTTCGACGTCACGCAGGATTACCCGGACGTGATCGCAGAGCAGGCGGCCGTATTCGGTCGCGGTGACGCCGCGCGGGTGGCGCGCCAGAAGCTCGACGCCCAGTTCCTCCTCCAGGCTGCGGACATGCTGGCTGAGCGAGGGCTGCGCAACGTGCAGCACCTCGGCGGCCCGCGACAGGCTGCCGCTGTCGGCGATCTGGAGAAAGTAGCGAAGCTGGCGAAGATCCATCGAGTTTCCAGACTGCGGTCCTGTGAAATGTCTGCGCCATCGACGACGTGTCAAATGCCTACGGGCTATGCAATCGGGACATAGAATGCACAGGATCGATACAGCGTATGGAAAATAAGCCAATTATTACAGGTAAAAGAATTCAAACCATGAGCCCATATCTGCCTACCCATCGTTTTTAACGATAGCTAGGGATCGCTATTTCGTCTTTTTAGTTCCTGAGCTCTTCGTGCAGTTTTGGCTTCTGCACGGAAGCTTGGCGCCACGCCTCCCGGGTGTGGATTTCCGCTGGAGTGCGACGTCGAGCCTGCCCTGCCCATCACACGCCAGCCCGCCCGTCAGCGGCAGGGCGCCCGTTCCCGCTCAGGAGACATGGATGACCAAGTTCACGATTACCGATCCGCGCGGTCTTGGTCTCGGCCTCAATCGCCGCCAGATCATCCAGGGCGCCGGGGCTTTGGCCGGGGCTGCGGCGCTCGGCGGCCTCGCGACCGGCCCCGCCGTTTCGCAGGAGAACGTTCTCAACATCCTGACCTGGCCCGGCCACGGCGATCCGGCCTTCGTGAAGCCGTTCGAGGATGAGCACGGGGTCAAGATCGTGGCGAAGGAATATGTCGGCGGCGAGCCCATGCTCGCGCTGATGAACCAGTCGCCGCCCGGCTCCTTCGACGTCGTGCTCGCCGACGCCGAATATATCGGCATGCTGCAGGAATCCTCCTTCATCGACGAGATGGATCCGGCGGACTATCCGCTGGCCGACTACTGGCCCGAGTTCCAGAAGTTCGATCTGCACTGGAAGAACGACAAGCTCTATTCGGTGCTCATCCGCTTCGGCTATCTCGGCATGGCCTATCGCACCGACCTCGTCACGCCCGAGGACGTGAAGTCCTACAACGTGATGTGGACGGAGAAGGTGAAGGGCAAGGTCGGCTTCTTCGACTGGTATCTGCCGACCATGGGCTGCCTCAGCCTGCGCGACGGCAACAAGCCGCCCTTCGACATCGACGCGGCGCAGTTCGAGAAGCTGCAGGAGACGCTCTACTCGCTGCGCCCGCAGACCTCCGGCTTCTATTCGATGGCCGACCAGTTCGCCATGCTGACCAACGGCACCGCCGGCATCATCCCCGGCATCGGCGACTGGGTCGTCCTGCTGCTGCAGCAGAGCGGTGTGCCGGTGGCGGCGACCGTTCCGGACGAAGGCGGCATCCAGTGGACCGAGTCCATGTCCATCGTGTCCTCCTCGACCAAGAAGGACCTCGCCAAGAAGTTCATCCAGTATGCGAGCTCCCCCGAGGGCCAGTTCCGCTCGGCCCGACTGCCCGCCTACTGGGCCTCGATCCCGAACAAGAAGGGCTGGGAGAAGATGAACGCCGAGGCGCCCGAGGACGCCAAGAAGCTGCGCCACACCTTCGACGCCCGCAACGTCATGGACGAGTACAAGGAAGGCAAGATCTTCATCCGCCAGACGCCGGTGCAGCAGGGCATCGAGGAGTGGAACGACTCCTGGTCGGAATTCAAGGCCATGTGAGCCTCTCGCCGGCCGCGCGCGGCCGGCGCCATGTTATCCGGAGACCCTCCATGACGGGGGTCTGCGGAGTTTCACAGGCAAGCCAGGGGAACGATGACCACTAAGCTTCGCTCGCCGTCCGAGACCCTTCGCTTCGGCCTGTTCCTCGGCACGCCGACGCTGATCTGGCAGGTCGCGTTCTTCCTGGTGCCGCTTGGGTTCCTCGTGGCCATGACGTTCTGGTCGGTGCGCAGTTTCCGGCTGACGCCCGACTTCACCCTCGCCAACTGGACGATGATCCTCAACGCCGGCTTCTTTCGCAGCGCCTTCGTCTACACCTTCCTGATGTCGCTTCTGGCGGGCCTCATCGCGAGCCTCGCCGCCTTCCCCGTGGCCTACGCCCTCACCTTCCGGGTCAGTCCGGGCCTCAAGCGGCTGCTGGTGTTCATGCTGGTCGTGCCCTTCTTCACCAGCTTCCCCGTGCGCGTCTACTCGATGCAGATCTTCTTCAGCCCAAGCGGGATCATCAACACCGCGCTGGCGCCGCTCGGGCTCGGGCCGATCAGCGTTCTCAACTCGCCGACCGGAACGATGATCGGCTTTTTGACGCTCACCGCGCCACTGGTGATCCTCCTTCAGACCATCGCGCTCGGCGCCGTCGACCGGCAGTTGATCGAGGCGGCGCACAATCTGCGCTGCGGCCGGCTGCGGACGATCTTCACCGTCATCATCCCCTCGGCCCGCGTCGGCCTCGTCGTGGCCGGCGCCTTCGCCTTCGTGCTCGCCTTCGGTGACTATATCAGCCCGCAATTCCTCGGCGGCTCGAACCCGCCGACGCTATCGATCCTGATCGCCGACCAGGTGAAATCAGGCAATCACTGGCCGCGCGCCTCGGTCGTCGCGGTGATCATGATCGCCACGCTGATGCTGGTCCTCGGCGTGCTCCTGAAGCTTGCCTATGGCGGACGGAGAGCGGCGCGATGAGCCGCATCCGGCTCACGGACGCGCTGCGTGCCTTCGCGCTCTATGGCTGGCTGGTGGTGGTGTTCGCCTTTGTCTTCGCGCCGATCGCCTCGACGGTGATCTTCTCCTTCAATGCCGACCGCTTTCCGAGCCTGCCCTGGGGCGGCTTCAGCCTCGAATGGTACCGCGCGGTCTTTGCCGACGAGACAGTGCGGCGCAGCTTCGGCAACAGCCTCGTCGTCGCCGGCGCCTCCTCGGTGATCGCGACCTTCCTCGGCTTCACCGCCGCCTATGTCGACTACCGGTTCCGCTTTCTCGGCAAGCAGGTCTACATGGCCATCGCCGCGCTGCCGCCGACCGTGCCGGTGGTGATCCTCGGGGTCGCCATGCTGACCTTCCAGGGCCGCATCGGCCTGTCAGGCACGCTGTCCGGCATCGTCGCCGCGCATGTGGTCATCGCCGCGCCTTTTGCCATGGCGCTCATACGCATGCGGCTCTCGGACCTCGACCCCGATCTCGAGCCGGCCGCCTGGAACCTCGGCGCCGGCTCCTGGTCGACGCTGCGCCAGATCATCCTGCCGTTCACGCTGCCGGCGATCGTGGCGGCGCTGTTCATCACCGCCTCGGTGTCGTTCGACGAGTTCATGATCGCCTGGTTCATCTCCGGCCTCAACGAGACATTGCCGGTACGGGTGCTGGCCATGCTGCAGGGCCAGGTCAGCCCGCGGATCAACGCCGTCGGCGCGCTCGCCTTCGCTGTCAGCACGATCCTCGTCGTGCTCGCCCAGCTCATCATTGCGCGCCGCGTCTCGCTTGGCCGCATCAGGGGAATGCGCCCATGACCGTGACCATGGTCGAGATCGACCGCCTCGCCAAACGCTATGACGGGCATCTGGCCGTTGCCGACGTTTCGCTGACGATCGAGAAGGGCGAGTTCATCGCGCTGATGGGTCCCTCCGGCTGCGGCAAGACGACGACGCTCAGGATGATCGCCGGGCTCGACACGCCGAGCGAGGGCGAGATCCGGATCTGGGGCCGGCGCATCAACGACGATCCGCCCTGGGCCCGCGACACGCCGCTGGTCTGGCAGAACTACGCGCTCTTTCCTTTCCTCTCGGTGCGGCAGAACGTCGAGTTCGGGCTGAAGCAGCGCGGCATGCCGGGACCGGAGCGCGCGAAGAAGGCCGGCGAGTGGATGGAGCGCATGGGCATCGCCGCCCTTGGCGATCGCTCGCCCGCGCAGCTCTCCGGCGGCCAGCGCCAGCGCGTGGCACTGGCGCGGGCGCTCGCGACCGAGCCGGAAATGCTGCTGCTCGACGAGCCGCTGAGCGCGCTCGACCCGCACCTCAAGGTCAAGATGCAGGCCGAGCTGGTGCGCCTGCACCGCGAACTCGGCATCACCTTCGTCTGCGTCACCCACAGCCACTCCGAGGCCTTCGCCATGGCCGACCGGGTGGTGATCATGAACGAGGGCCGGGTCGAGCAGATCGGAACGCCGCGCGAGATCCACCGCGCCGCCGCCAGCCGCTTCGTTGCCGAGTTCATCGGCGGCTCCAATCTGCTCACGGGCCCGATCGCGCCGGCCGATGCAGGACAGGTCGCGATCGACACGGGCCTCGGGCGCGTCGTCGTGGCGAAGGATCCGGCCGCGACCGAGATGCCCCTCGGGACAGCCGCCACGCTCGTCGTCGCCGCCGACCGCATCGGCGTTTCCCGTGACCGGCGGGGACTGGCGAACGAGGTCGCCGCGCAGGTCACGACCATGGAATTCGTCGGGTCGACGGTCACCGTCTTCCTCGAGGCTCCGGGCAGCACCGAGCTCAGCGCCCAGATCTCCTCGCGCGACCTCGACACCATGCCGCTCGCGGCAGGCGATCCGGTCTTCGCGGCCTGGCCGGCCGATGCCGGCTACTTCCTCCAAGCTTGAACACCGGAGCCTGCATGTCGATCTTCATCAAGAACGCAACCATCCTCGCCATGGACGGCAAGCACGGCGACACGCCGTTCACCGGCGACATGCTCGTCGAGGGCGCCCGCATCGCGGCGATCGGAGTGGGTCTTGAAGCGCCGGACGGTGCGACCGTCATCGACGGCACCGGCAAGCTGGTGATGCCGGGACTCGTCAACGCCCATCTTCACTCCAACGAGGCCCTCTTCAAGGGCCGCTACGACAACATGCCCCTCGAAGTCTGGATGCTCTACGCCTACCCGCTGCTGGGCGCCAAGGCGTTGCCGCCGCGGCTGGTTTATCTGCGCTCGATGCTGGTGGCGATGGAATCGCTGCGCACCGGTGTCACCACGATCACCGACGACCTCTACGAGAGCCCGCGGCAGGAGATGGACCTGCTCGGCGCGGCGATCGACGCCTACGACGATGTCGGCATTCGCGCCACCGTCTCGGCCCATGTCGTCGACCGCAATTTTCTCGATACCATCCCGTTCACCCGTACCACCGTGCCGGCCGAGCTGCAGGCCACGGTCGACGCGCTGCCCCTTCCCAAGGTCGCCGACTATGTCGCCTTCGCCACGGAGGCGCACGGCCGCTTCCACGGCCGCGCCGACCGTATCCGTTTCATGCTCGCTCCGTCGGCCCCGCAGCGTTGCACGCCGGAACTGATGCTCGCCTCCAACGATCTCGCAAGGCAGTGGGGCGTGCCCTTCCACACCCATATCGTCGAGACCAAGGTGCAGAACGTGACCGGGCCGGAATTCTATGGCAAGTCGCTGATCGCCTACATGGCCGAGCTCGATCTTCTGCATCCTTGGACCACCATCGCGCATTCGATCTGGGTCACGGACGCCGATATCGCGCTGATGGGCAAGGCGGGCGTCTCGATCGTCCACAACACCATCTCCAACCAGAAGCTCGGCGCCGGCGTCGCGCCGGTCCGCAAGCTACTGGACGCCGGCGTCCATGTCGGCCTCGGCTCCGATGGCATCTCCACCAACGACACGCCGCGCATGTTCGACGTGATGAAGGCGACCGGCCTCGTCCACAAGGTCAACAATCCGGAATGGACGCGCTGGCTGACCGCCGGCGAGGTGCTGCATGCTGGCACGATCGGCGGCGCCCGCACCGCCCTCCTGCACGACGAGACCGGGTCGCTCGAGCCCGGCAAGAAGGCCGACTTCCTGATCCTCGACATGGCGACGGCAAGCTTCACGCCGCTGAACGATATCCGCAACCACCTCGTCTACTGCGAAAACGGCTCGTCGATCCTCGCCGTCTACGTCAATGGCGAGATGGTCTGTGAGAACGGCAGACTGACCAGGGTCGACGAGGCGGCCCTGCTCGCCGAGCTGCGCGGCCTGATGCCGGAATTCCAAGCCTACACACTCGGCGTCGAGGCGGCCAACCGGGTGTTCGAGCCGCATTTCTCGGACATCGTGCGTCGCTGCTCGGCCATGGATGTCGGCCTGACGCGCTGGGCGTCGGACCTGAACTGATGGAACCCGCAATGAAGCGCATCAAGCTCGCCGACATGACCTGGATGGAGTTCGACGCCCGCGTGCGGGACGAGAATCCGATTGTTCTCCTGCCCGTCGGCTCGACCGAGCAGCATGGGCCGCATCTGCCGCTGTCGACTGACGTCATCCTGCCCGAAGCGGTATCGATGCTTGTGGCCGAGGCGCTGGGCGCGATCGTCATGCCCGCCGTACCCTTCGGCTACAAATCCCAGCCCAAGACGGGCGGCGGCAACCATTTCCCCGGAACGATCAGTCTCGACGCGTCGACGCTGATCGCCGTGCTCCGCGACGTCGTCAACGAACTTGCCCGCCACGGCGTGCGCAAGGTCGTCCTGATGGACGGGCACATGGAGAACCAGTGGTTCATCACCGAAGCGATCGATCTCGCCTTGCGCGACCAGCGCCGCGAGGGGATCACGGACCTTCGTGTGGTCAAGCTCGGCTATTGGGAATTCATCAATGCCGAAACTGAGGCGGTGCTGTTTCCCGATGGGCTCCTCAGCTGGGCGCTGGAACATGCGGCCGTGATGGAGACCTCGGTCATGCTGCATCTTCGTCCGGACCTTGTTCGCGCCGACGCCATCCCAAACAACCCGCCGGCGGATTTCCCGCTCTACGACATCTTCCCCTTCGATCTCGCGCCCATCCCACCTGACGGGGTCCTGAGCTCACCAGCCTCGGCCACCGCCGAAAAAGGCCGGCATGTCCTCGGCCAGGTCGTTCCCGACATTGTCTCGGCACTCGGAAAGGCCTTCGCGTGAAAACGACCGACGCGGCACCGATCTTGCGTCTTGTTGGAGGAAGGCCGCCGTAACGGAGCGCCAGATCATGCCGAAGATTGCCTCGCCCCCGCTGCTGGTCGGTGAAAACCTGTCGGTCGCGCTACCGCGCGGCATGGACCGGCCGACTCGTCGCCTCGATGTTCCCGTGGGCCTTCGCGGCAGGGATATCGCCTACACCAGGCAGGTGATGAGCGACCGGCTACGCTGGCTGCACCCGATCAGAGAAGAGAAGAGATCCGCTGGGAGTATTTCTGGTTCGGCGAACGCGACATGCAGGTGAAGATGGTGCCGCGCCTCTACGCCCTCGCTCCCGGCGCCCTCACCCGGCCTGTCCGGCCGCGGCGTGCTGACGGGCTCGATGCTGGGTTCCATCCCCGCCGAATGGGCGATGGGCGTGCCGGACGAGGATTTGTCACTGCGGCTCGAGCCGCTGCGTTCCGCGCCCTTCCACATGCGCTTCGGCCCAAGACTGTCGCTGCGCTATCACCGCACGCTCAACAATATCGCTGCCCGCCGCGCCGGGGCGCCGCTGCCCCCCATGCTTGATGGCAACGGCAGGAGCGAAGGCGGCAACGACGTGACCCCTGACAAGGTCAGCGATATCGTCGGCATCGTCGATGGCATCATCGTCGCGGTGGAGCGGTAACGAAACTTTTTGTTCGCCCTCCCGGCCGGGACGACGACCAGCACCCCCCCTATCGGCAGCGATCTCGATCCAGCCGACCGGCGATCGCTTCGGCGGCGCGCTTTGCGCCTCGCCGCATCCGAGGCGCTGGAGACGATCGGGCGGGCGGATACGGCGACGGCCCGAGTGGAGGCGAGGCGGCGGCGCGGCGATGAAGCGGCACGTCCGGACTGGACGCGAGGGTGCCGCCTGGCGCATGACAGGCATCTGAGTGAGAGCGGCGGAAACGCCGCCACGGCAAGCGCCACCAGCACAGAAAACAGACGGAGAGGACATTCGATGGCGAGAAAGCCCAATTTCGATTTCGAGCGCCAGGAGCGTGACAAGGCAAAAGCCGCCAAGAAAGCCGCCAAGGCAGAAGCCAAAAGCGCGAAGAAAGATGACGAGCCGGAAACCGGCGAGGCAAGTCCGCCCGAAGACTGATCAAACTTTTGACAAGGGCCCGGCGGCAGGGCCCAGCGACCGGGCACAGCGAGACAGCACCGCGAGACGGCAGGGGCAAGCCCGATGCGGGCCCTGCCGGAAGCCGTTGCTCGCGCCGCGCTCGGACTGCGGGTCAGCACCGGCACCGCCAGGGCTGCCGGGGAGCCAGCATGCGCTGGGAGGCCCTGTCGCCCCGGCAGAGCGCTGATCGGTGCCACAGCTTGCTTCCTCGACAGCCGCGCACCCTGCAAGGGTACGGCAGGGGCTGACCGGCGTTTTCGCCTTCGCACTCGGGGAATGGCGCGAACGCCACCGAGGGCTATGAGTGAGGGCTGCCGGCGAAACGTCTTCCGCTCGACAACGGGAAGGCTGACCGGCGGCCTGCCATGCCCCCCGCCCGACGATCGCCGTTCTGCAGCCGGATGGGCTCCTACGGCGGACTCCGGTTACTTCCGGTAGTCCGCGTCTCTCACATGATCGAGCCAGTCGACGCTCGTCCCATCCAGAGCCTCGGCGATGGCGATATGGGTCATCGCTGTCGTCGGGGTCGCGCCATGCCAGTGTCGCTCGCCGGGGTCGAACCATACGATATCGCCTGGCCGGATCTCTTCCACCGGCCCCCCGTCGCGCTGAGCCCAGCCGAGCCCGGCCGTGACGATCAGCGTCTGGCCAAGCGGATGCGTGTGCCAAGCCGTGCGGGCGCCGGGTTCGAAGGTGACCGTCGCGCCGCTGACACGCGCCGGTGCCGCCGCCTTGAAGGGCGCCTCGAGCCTTACGGAGCCCGTAAAGTACTCAGATGGCCCCCGCGCCGAGAGCTGCGAACCGTTTCGCCTGATCTCCATCGCATCGTTCCCCTTCTTCGGCTCGCCTGCTGCGCCAAGCCGCCCATCGCCCGTCGCCTGGCATGGTTCGCTGAATTGCCGCCTTGCGCAACCGGCAATATGAGAAGTCTGTCAGGCGGCGCTCGAGGTGGCGCCGATGGCGTCCGTATCATCGGCCGATCGAATGCAAACGGTGTCGCGGCCTTCTGCCTTGGCTCGGTAGAGCGCGAGATCGGCAGCGCGGAGCATTTCCGCGCAATTAGCGAAACCCTTGCCCGAATGCAGCGTGGCGATACCAAGGCTGATCGTCACCACGCCGAAATTGCTGCCGGTATGAACGAGGCCGAGAGCGCGCACGGCTCGACGGATGGCGTCGGCAGTCTCCAGTGCACCGGAAAGCGGCGTGTTCGGCAGCAAGGCGACAAGTTCCTCACCTCCGTACCGCGCGCCGACGTCGGCCGGACGTTGCAGCTTCGCCGCGAAGGCCAGGCTGATCTTGCGCAGGCAGTCGTCGCCGGCTTGATGACCATAGACGTCGTTGAAATCCTTGAAGTGATCGACGTCTATGAGGACGAGGCTGAGATTGTCCGCCTCGCGCACGCATCGCCGAAACTCCCGGGCAAAGGTCTCGTCGAAGGCGCGTCGGTTCATCAAGCCGGTCAACCCATCGGTAGCGGCGAGCAGCTTCAGTCGTTTGTTGGCCTCTTCGAGATTGGCCTCGATCGTCTTCCGCCGCGAGATGTCGCGAATGACGAACACCGTTCCCCTGCCGTCATCCAGCGGCTTACCCGTCACCTCCACCCAGACGAGGTGACCGGCGCGATGCCGCACCCTGTACTGGACGCCGGATATCCACGCGCCGTCCGCCAGGGCGCGCATCATCGCCTTGACCTGCGGCATGTCGTCCTCGAAGGCAATGTCCTCCGGACGTCCGCCGAGAAGTTCATGGGGCTCCAAGCCGAGAAGCTCGCGGCTGGCAGGAGAGGCGAACACGCGCATGCCGTTCGCATCGAGACAGGTCACGAGGTCGAAGCTGTTCTCTGCCAGCAGACGGTACTGGGCCTCACGCGCCGCGAGCGCAATTTCCCCGCGGCGGGCTGCGGTCAGTTTGATCGCCATGTCGTCGAGGACGGAGGCCAATTCCCGGAATTCCGGTGCCTGCCACGGGCCGATCCGGCTCCGCGTGTCGAAGTTGCCGGCGCCGATGCGGTTTGCGGCAGCGGTCAGCTGGCGGACCGGCAGCACCTGCATGAAGAAACCGAACCACCACGTGGTCCAGACGATCAGCGCGATGACGGCCGCCGACAGCGCCATGGCGAGTTGCGCCCTGAGCCGGACGGGCGAGACGACGTCGTCCCGCGAGACGCCGACAGCCAGGACGATTCCGGCGCTTTCGGCAGCCGCGATCGAGGAAAAACCGTAGATCCGCTCCTGCCCATCTGGCCCCCGCGCTTCCGCGACGCCATGTCCGCCACTTTCCAACGCAGCCGTCAAAAGCGGATGGCCCGGCAGCAACCGCGTGAACCCTTCCGGGAAGGACGAGTACTGGGCAGCGAAGTTGCCGGTCCGAGGATCCAGCATGACCAGGGACTGTCCTGCCGCAGAGACAGGCCCCGTCGTGACCATCAGGTCCTCGAGGTTCATCCCCATGAAGATCAATCCCCCGAACTTGCCGTCGGGACCGGGAACCAGCGGCATTGCGGCGACCATCGTCGGAAGGCCGGTATAGCTGCCCACCATGAAGTCGGAAACGACGAAGGCATCCTTCGACGCCGTCTTCATCCTCTCGAACAAGAGCTTGTTGCCGTAGGGATTGTGGCTCGTCATATGGGTATGGCAGGTGACGATGCCGGACGCGTTGACGACGCCGATCGTATTGATCTGCGGGTTGGCGGCCTTGACCCGCGCCATGATATTGGCGCACGCGCCGCCCGCGTTGGCCTGGATGCCCGGCGTATGGCGCAGTGTGTCGAGAAACACCCGGGCGTTCGAGAAAGCCAGCGACTGGCGCTGCGCGGCCATCTCCGCGCCCGCCATCACGTCCTGTCGCGCCTTCGACAGGGATTCGTTGTAGTCGAACGAGATGGCGGCCGCCGCCAGTCCCACCAGAGGGACGATCGCAACAGCGATCAGCGCCACAAGTCTTGCGCGCAACCCCATGTTGCCCACGATCGTGCAGACGCGACTGGAACCAATTCCTGTCGCCGCAGGGTCGTCTCTCAAAGATGCCGTGACTGCGTCGGAAGACTCAAGCAAGGGTCGCTACTCCCGCGTTGCCGGACCGGTCCGTGAACGCAATCGAACGGGAATATCCATACCGCCGGGGCACCTGACCATCCTTGGGCACCGCACCCGGCCCGCAACGCAGTCGATAGGACACGGCAAGCGACTGAATTTCCAAACCGGATCGGGTCGGTGTCAAGCGCATTGTCGGGTCTCCACACTGGTCCGTCCGCTCAGCCGTCGCGTGGCTGTTGCGAGGGAAAAGACATCCCCCGCCATCGCGAGGGACGGTGGTCAAGCTCGACCAGCCACCGCGCGACACGGCATGTCCCGGGGCATATGAAGCCTCAAATGTCTGAACAAAGCTGCAGGATCGCCACCCGACTTATCGCAGTTTCGGCGCACCCACGGGTCTTGCGCACTGGCACCTCGCCCCTTCTGCGATCGGATGGAAATCGCCTCGCCCATCGCCTCCCCGGGGCCATCGCAAAAAAATGCCGCCCCCGATCCGAAGAGCGAGGGCGGCGACGTTTCGAGCGCACTGATCGGACAAGGCGCCAGCCAGATGGCGCTCAGCCGTGGGGCTTGAAGATCACCTTGGTGCAAGCGTCCTTCTTGTCGCGGAACGTTTCGTAAAGGGCAGGCCCTTCCTCCAGCGAGACAGACCGATGGCTGATGATGAAGGACGGATCGATCTCGCCTTTTTCAATGCGGTCGAGCAGCGGCTTCATGTAGCGCAGCATATGGGTCTGACCGGTCTTCAGTGTCAGGCCCTTGTTCATCAGGATACCCAAGGCGAAGGGGCCGACAGGGCCGGCATAGACACCGGGCATCGACACGGTGCCACCGGGACGACAGGCAAGGATCGCCTGATTGATGGCGAAGGGGCGCTCCATCGACATCGTCGCCGACATCACGGCCGACGACACCTTCTGCGCGACCGTGTCGGCACCGTGCGACTCCATGCCGACAGCCTCGATGACACTGTCCGGCCCCTGGCCTCCAGTCATCTCCATGATGCGCTCCTGGATATTCTCGTCGCCGAAGTCGATGGTCTCGGCACCCGCCTGGCGCGCCAGAGCGAGGCGCTCGGGAACGGTGTCGATGGCGATGACGCGCTCGGCACCGAGGAGGAAACATGACTTGATCGCCAGGACGCCAACGGGACCGCAGCCCCAGATCGCCACGGTATCGCCCGGCTGGATGTTGCAGTTCTCGGCCGCCTGATAGGCCGTCGGGAAGATGTCGGACAGGAACAGCACCTGCTCGTCTTCCAGTCCGTTCGGAATGACGAGTGGCCCGACGTCGGCGAACGGGACACGCAGATATTCCGCCTGTCCGCCGGCATAGCCGCCCGTGATATGGGAGAAGCCGAAAAGGCCCGACAGCGGATAGCCGAACATTTCGGCCTGCATCTTGCCGTTGGGATTTGTCCGCTCGCAGAGGCTCCAATTGCCCCACTTGCACTGCCGGCATTCGCCGCAGGACATGGTGAAGGGGACGACGACGCGGTCGCCGACCTTCAGCTTCGAGGCAGCCCCGCGCCCGACTTCCATCACCTCGCCCATGGTCTCGTGACCGAGAATGTCGCCATGTTCCATGGTCGGCATGAAACCGCCCATCAGATGCAGATCAGAACCGCAGATCGCGCAGGCCGTCACCTTGATGATGACGTCACGATCGTCCTCGATCTTCGGATCGGGAACGGTATCGCAGCGGATGTCGCCCTTGCCGTGCCAGGTGAGTGCTTTCATAGCCGTGTCTTCCTGTTGATCATTAGCCCCCGGAGATAGCGCCAAGGCCCGCCTTGGCGACATCGGTTGCCGGCTAAGTTCATGATCGGGGTGGCGATTCGGGCGTGGCTCGGGCTAACGCCCCTGTGAAAAAGGCCTTCGAGACAGGCGCCCGGCTAACGTATTATCCCCTGATCTGTTCAAACCCCGGAACGACGTCCGTTTGGTCGGAACCAAATCGTCGAAGGCAGTGGACCGATGTTTTCTCGTTGCCTTGGGAGGATTATCGTCTGTGCGCCTGCTTGCCTGCAAACCGCCGGTCGACCCCGCGGTCGCCCCAGTCGAGGTGATTTCAGGCGCAGGGCCTGTGGTCAAAGGCCCGCGGCAAGCCGCCCGACGAGTGCATCCATCATCGAATCGCACCGCGCCAGCTGTTCCTCGCTGACGAACTCGTCCGGCCGATGACCCTGCGCCATGGAGCCGGGA
The DNA here is from genome assembly GCF_019973775.1 of Aureimonas sp. SA4125. NCBI lineage: Bacteria > Pseudomonadati > Pseudomonadota > Alphaproteobacteria > Hyphomicrobiales > Aurantimonadaceae > Aureimonas > Aureimonas sp. SA4125. The sequence continues at coordinate 2,615,494 of NZ_AP025032.1, forward strand.
CCGCAAACGACCGTCGGGATGCCGGCGGCGGCCGAGAACAGGCCGCCCTCGGTACCGAAGGCGACCTTGATGGTGGCGTTGCCGCCGGTCAACGACTTGACGAAAGCGACGACGTCCGAGTTCGGTGCGGTGTCGAGGCCGGGATAGCCGCCTGTCGTCAGGACTTCGATGCGCGCGTCGCGATCGCCGGTTTCGCGGACGATGTGCGCCGCATCCTCCTGCAGCCGCGCCATGAGCGCTTTCGGGTCGTCACCGGCAAGATGACGGATCTCGAAATCGACCTCTGCGTAGTTCGGAACGATGTTCGCGCTGGTACCGCCGCTGACGCGGGCGACGTGCAACGTCGTATAGGGGATGTCGTAGTCGAGGTCGTGGATCCCGGTGGCAACGACCTCCGCCTGCAGCCGCCGGACGGCGCCGACGAGATCGGTGGCGAGGTGCAGCGCGTTCAGCGCGTTCGGCGCCAGCGCCGAATGACCTTCCCGCCCGTGGCAGCAGGCGCGGTAGAAGCCCTTTCCCTTGTGGCCCGTGGCAACCGCCATCGCGGTCGGCTCGCCGACGATGCACATCAGCGGCCTGACCGGAGCCTGTGCCAGCATCTCGACGAGGTCCGCGACGCCGATGCAGCCGATCTCCTCGTCATAGGACAGCGCCAGATGCAGCGGCGTCGCGAGGTCGAGCCGCGACGCCTTCAGCGCGGCGGAAACGGCACAGGCGACGAAGCCCTTCATGTCGGCCGCACCCCGTCCGTAAAGCCGGCCGTCCCGGCGGGTCAGCCGGAAGGGATCCACCGTCCAGTCCTGCCCCTCCACCGGCACCACGTCGGTATGACCGGACAACATGACGCCGGGCATGCCCTCCGGACCGAGGCTCGCAAAGAGATTGGCGCGCTTGCCGTCTGGATGCGAGAGGATTTCGACCCTCGCCCCCGTCGGCGCCAGGAGTTCGGCGACGTAGTCGAGGAGCGGCATGTTCGGCTGGCGCGACACGGTGGGAAAGGCGATGAGACGGTCCAGGATGTCGATGGAGGAGATTGCGATCACCATGGGTCCAGCTCTCCAATTGCGCCGTTCAGTCGTGTCGGCGCGGGTCACGCCGATGCCCGCCCCGCGGCAAGTCCTCGCACGACCGCCCCGGGCCGCATAGCATCCATTCCTTTCCGTCTCCCTGCCTTGGCCTGCTCGCCAGGGATTTCCCGACAACGCAACAGGGAAAGCTGCGGCAGCGCTCGACGGGAGTCGGCGCCAGCCCCGTCTGCCCTTCCCGTGATCCCCGCCCCAAATGAACCCGGCGCAGCTTACCGAGAGATTGCCTCGCTGGCTTATCGAACTAGATGAAAGCGCAGGGGCTTCGAATAAGATGGCGACTGAATTTCGGTAAGCGCACCCGGGGAGGTCTTGATGCCACAAGTCGACAATGACGCTGCCGTTCGCGATCGCGCCTACTTTCTTTGGGAGGAAGCTGGTCGCCCGGTTGGACGCGAACACGAGTTCTGGGCCCAGGCGGCGCGGGAAATCGAGGGCGAAATGAAATCTCCCAAGTTCGCCGGTGACGGGCGCAATCTCGGTCGCTGACGCCTGTTTCCTGGCCGGCGCTTCGGGGGAGGTGCCGGATGCGGCCGGCCGTTGCGGCTTTTCAGGAGCGCGGCGCACCCGCTGTATGCTGACGGTTTCCGGCGCCCCGGCACTGCAGTGGCCGGCAGGCTTGTCCCTCTGGCAAAGGGTCGGCCCCACCCTCGCCAACGGCTCGACGATTCGATGCAGACCTCCGCTGCATCGACAGCGTCCCCTTCCAGCCCTCCCTGCATGAGGCTTTGCAGCCCTCTACCTCGCGCTGTCCTTCCTGTTCGACCCCGCGCAGAGCTGCCGAAAATTCCGGCAAGTGCGGCGCTGGCCCGGCCGTGAACATCAGGCGGACCGGCAAGCCGAAACCCCGCGCGGCTTGGGAACGTCTGGTCGCCGGAGACGCTTTGCCATTGGCGGCGGACACAAAAGGCATGGCAGGAATCGCGCATGACGTTGGCGACCGAAAGTGGGACGGATCGGGACGACCCCGGTTTCTATGCCCGCCTGCCGAGCTTCGACAGTTTCGCCCGCCTTGCAGATCCCGCGACCTATGCGCCGGTACCGGATGGCTGGGTCTTGGGACTGGCCGATATCGTCCAGTCCACAGAGGCTATCGGGGCCGGTCGGTACAAGGAAGTGAACACGGCCGCCGCCGCGGTGATTGCAGCGCTTTCCAATGCTCTTCCTGGCAAGCTTCTGCCCTTCGTCTTCGGCGGTGACGGCGCAAGCTTCGCGCTCGCACCGGACGACGAAGCGGTCGGGCGGCAGGCACTGGCGCGGACGGCCGCCTGGATCACCGCGAGTTTCGGCCTGACGATGCGCACCGCGATGGTGTCCGTCGAGGATATCCGCCGCGCCGGCCTGGACTTGCGCCTCGCCCGCTTCGCCGTTTCGCCCGATGTGTCTTATGCGATGTTCTCCGGGGGAGGACTGGCCTGGGGCGAGGCACGGATGAAGGCCGGCGACGACGCCATCCCTCCGGCGACCGACGGCATCGGCCCTGATCTCACCGGCCTCTCCTGCCGCTTTTCCGAAATCCCGGCCCGGAACGGCGTCATCCTGTCCCTGATCGCCATGCCGAAAGGGGCTGGAAATGGCGGCTATGCCAGCGTCGTCTCCGACCTGCTCGCCATCGCCGACGAGGCAGCGGGCAGCAGCAACCCCGTGCCCCAGGGCGGGCCCCAGCAGGCCCTGCGGGTCGACAGTCTTCTGGCGGAGGCGAAGACGGCGGGCGCTCGGACCGCTCGCCCCTTGGCGCTCTCGGCGATACGGGTCGGCCTGCGCATGGTGATCGCCCATCTCATCTTCCGCTTCCGGCGGCGGATCGGCGGCTTCGATCCCATGCATTATCTTGCCCAACTCGTGCGCAACTCGGATTTCCGCAAGTTCGACGATGGTCTTCGCATGACGCTCGACTGCACGGAAAATGCTGCCGAACGCATCGAGGCACGGCTGCGAAGGGCGGCGGATGACGGAATCGTCGTCTTCGGCACCCACCGTCAGGCTGCCGCCCTGATGACCTGCTTCGTCCCCTCGCCGACCCGCAGCGATCACGTCCACTTCGTCGACGGCGCCTCGGGCGGCTATGCCATGGCCGCCCGGTCCATCAAAGACACAATGGAAGCTGCATCCGCGCTCCCGCGCTGACGGCCGAGCTGCGGAACCCGTGAAGGGCGCACCGAGCGACCAGCCAGACCTAATTCCTGCTTGGAAAAACCGCCTCCCCCCCTTAGGCTCCGCCGACTGCATGGGTTGGCTCGGAGGATCCGACTTGTGAATGATTCCGTCTGGGCACAGGGCGACGCCGCCCATGCGGGAAGCCACCAGCCGCCGGACGACCACGCGCCGGCCCATCGATTTCGGGAGGAAAACCCATGTTCATCAAGAAACTTGCCGCCACAAGGCTCGCAGGTGCGCTCGCCGCAGCTGTCGCCCTTGCACCGGCGCCGGCGTCGGCGCAGCAGTTCATCAACGTCCTGACGGGCGGCACCTCGGGCGTCTACTATCCGCTCGGTGTCGCGCTGGCGAAGGTCTACAGCGACAACATTCCCGGCGTGAAGACGCAGGTCCAGGCGACCAAGGCCTCGGTCGAGAACATCAAGCTGATCCAGCAGGGCCGCGGCGAGATCGGCTTTGCGCTCGGCGATTCGGTCAAGGCGGCGGTCGAGGGCGACAACGATGCGGGCTTCCCGGCACCGGTCGAGACGCTGCGCGCCATCGCCGCGATCTATCCGAACTACATCCAGATCGTCGCCTCCAGGGAGTCCGGCATCACCGACCTCGCCGGCCTGAAAGGCAAGGCACTGTCGGTCGGCGCGCCCGCCTCCGGCACCGAGCTCAATGCCCGCGCCATTCTCGGCGCCGCCGGCATCACCTATGACGACCTCGGCAAGACCGAATACCTGCCCTTCGCCGAATCGGTCGAACTGATCAAGAACCGCCAGCTCGACGCGACGCTCCAGTCCGCCGGCCTCGGCGTCGCCTCGATTCGGGATCTCGCCTCCTCGGTTCCGATCAACTTCGTCGCCGTTCCCGCCGACATTCCCGCCAAGCTCGGCGCGCCGTTCGATGCCGCCGAAATTCCCGCGGGCACCTATGATGGGCAGACCGAGGCCATCCCGACCATCGCCATCACGAACATGCTGGTGACGTCGAGCGAGGTCGACGAGGAACTCGTCTACCAGATGACCAAGCAGATGTTCGAGAACCTGCCTGCCCTCGTCGCCGCGCACAACGCCGCCAAGGCCATCGACCCGAAGACCGCGGCGAAGAACCTTCCCGTGCCGCTGCATCCCGGCGCCGAGCGCTACTACAAGGAAGCCGGCCTGCTCTAGGCCTTCCCGGACGGCTGCATCCACCAGGCCGCGGGCGCTCCTCTGGCAGCGCCCGCGGCCTGTACACAACAACGAATGCCTGCGTATGACGGCGGCTCCGTCCCTGTCCGGCGAGGAACCCTTGCGATGACGACGACTGCCGAACGCCCCGTCGAGGCCATGCGCGATCCAGAGACCGAACTGCACGATCCCCTGTCCTCCGGTTTTCCCGCGACGACGGAAGGGCGGCTGCTGTTCTGGATCGCCTTTGTCTTCTCCGTCTTCCAGATCGTCACCGCCGCCCATCTCTGGGACCTGCCGAGCCAGATCGTTCGCGCCGTCCATGTCGGCTTTCTCTGCCTGCTCGGCCTGCCCCTGATCGCGGTGATCCGCAACGAGAGCCGGCCGGTGCGGACCCTGTTCTGGACCCTCGGGCTCGTCGGCGCGGCCGTCGCCGCTTACCAGTGGTGGGAATACAAGGCGCTGATCTTCCGCGCCGGCATGCCGCTGCCCCAGGACACCGTCATCGGCATCATCTCGCTCGTCGTGATCTTCATCGCGACGTGGCGCATCATGGGTGCGGCTCTCCCGATCATCGCCGGCCTGTTCCTCGCCTACTGCCTGTTCGGCGAGTACCTGCCCTCCCCCTTCGTCACCCGCGGCTATGGCCTCGACCAGGTGATCGACCACATGGCCTTCGGCACCGAGGGCATCTACGGCACCCCGATCTACGTCTCGTCGAGCTACATCTTCCTCTTCATCCTGTTCGGCTCCTTCCTCGAGCGCGCCGGCATGATCCGGCTCTTCACCGACGTCTCGCTTGGCCTCGTCGGCAGCGCCAAGGGCGGCGCGGCGAAGGTCTCGGTGATCTCCTCGGCGCTGATGGGCACGATCTCGGGCTCGGGCGTCGCCAACGTCGTCACGACAGGCCAGTTCACCATTCCCCTGATGAAGCGCTTCGGCTACCGCGCCGCCTTTGCCGGCGGCGTCGAGGCGACCGCGTCGATGGGCGGCCAGATCATGCCGCCGGTCATGGGTGCCGTCGCCTTCATCATGGCCGAGACGCTGGACGTGCCCTATGCCGCGATCGTCCAGGCCGCGCTGATTCCCGCCATCCTCTATTTCGCCTCGTGCTTCTGGATGGTGCATCTGGAGGCCGGCAAGCGGAACCTCGTCGGCCTGTCCCGGGCCGAACTGCCCTCGCCGATGGCCGCCCTGAAGCGCGGCTGGTACCTTCTCCTGCCGCTTGCCGTCCTCGTCTGGCTTCTCTTCACCGGCTACACGCCGCTCTACGCAGGAACGATCGCGCTCGCGCTCACCAGCCTCCTGATCCTCGGCTCGCCGCTCGCGGCCTACATTCCCGCGAAGGCGCTGCGCTATGCCTTCTGGATCGTGCTCGGCCTCGCTGCTGCGTCCTTCTTCCAGTATGGCATTCTCCCGGTTCTGGTCGCCCTGATCGTCCTCGTTGCCGTCTGCGCGGTCTTCCGGGGGGGCCGCGAGACACTGGCGCTGGCGCGCGACGCCCTGTCGGAGGGCGCCAAGACGGCGCTGACCGTCGGCATCGCCTGCGCCATTGTCGGCATTATCGTCGGCACCATGACCCTGACCGGCGTCGCCACGACCTTCGGCCAGTTCATCGTCTCGGTCGGCGATACCTCGCTGTTCCTGTCGCTGGTGCTGACCATGATCACCTGCATCATCCTCGGCATGGGCATCCCGACCATCCCGAACTACATCATCACCGCCTCGGTTGCCGGCCCCGCCCTGCTGGAGCTGGGGGTTCCCCTGATCGTCGGGCACATGTTCGTCTTCTATTTCGGCATCCTCGCCGACCTGACGCCGCCCGTCGCCCTCGCCTGCTTCGCGGCCGCGCCGATCGCCAAGACGTCCGGCCTCCAGATTTCCTTCCAGGCGCTGAAGGTCGCCACGGCGGGATTCGTCGTGCCGTTCATGGCGGTCTACACCCCGGCGCTGATGCTTCAGGACGGCGGCCCGCTCGCCGCCGAGATCGGCTATTGGCCAGCGGTCGCCTATATCCTGCTCAAGGCGTGTCTCGCCATCGGCCTCTGGGGAGCCGCCGCCATCGGTTATCTCATGATCCCGCTGCGCTGGTGGGAGCGTGTCGTGGCGGCTGCCGGCGCCCTCATGCTCGTCGCGGCGCTGCCGGTGACGGATGAGCTCGGCTTCCTGATCAGCGCCGGCTTCATCGCCTGGCACGTCTTCGCCGTGCGGCGCAGAGCAGCGGTGCCGCCCACGGTGCAGGCGCCTCTCGGCGCCAGCGACTGATCGCGACGAGCACGACGCACGATATCCGCGGCCCTCCCGGCGCTCTGTTTCCGGCAGGAGCGCCGGTATTTGGCAGCAGCGGCGTGGAAGTGGATCGCACCGTCGCAACGGGCCATCGCAGGAGGTCGGACGAGACTATCGAGGAACGGGGCAGACTTGTGCGGCTTGGATCGCAATCCCCGGCCATCCCTCCGTCGCCTTTCCGCGTAAAATGGTGAATACCCGCCTGGGTGGCGCCTCTCGACCTTAAAGCTGAAGAAACGCCAAGCCCTTGCGTTGACAGCTGGCAGCGCTGCCACAATAGTTGGAATTCTTGGACGCGACCTCGCGGACCGGGAGACATGCGGAACGAACCGTCAAGAGTTCGGCCGGACCAAAGGCCAGACCGGCCGGACACAGACAGCGATCTGGGAGGATCCATGCGCAAACTCACCGTCATGGCGGTTGCCGCCACCATTCTGAGCACCGGACTGCTCGGCAATGCACAAGCCGAGACCGATTATCCGAATCGGCCGATCACCATGATCGTTCCCTGGGGTGCCGGCGGCGGAACCGATGCGGTCGGCCGCGTCTTCGCCTCGCTGCTGCAGCAGGAACTCGGCCAGCCCGTCAACGTCGTCAACCGCACCGGCGGCTCGGGCGTCGTCGGCCACAGCGCCATCGCGACGGCCGCGCCTGACGGCTACACCATCGGCGTCATGACGATCGAGATCGACATGATGCACTGGCAGGGCCTGACCGAGCTCACCTACAAGGATTTCGACGTCCTCGCCGTGGTCAATTCCGATCCCGGCGGCCTGATGGTGTCGGCTGATTCCGAGTACAAGACCGCCGCGGACCTGCTGGCGGCGATTAAGAGCCAGCCGAAGGGCACGTTCAAGGGTTCGGGCACAGGCCAGGGCGGCATCTGGCATCTCGGCCTTGCCGGCTGGATGCTAGCCGAGGGCCTTCCCGCCGATCAGGTGACCTGGGTCCCGAGCCAGGGCGCTGCCCCCGGCATCACCGACATGGTCGCAGGCGGTGTCGATATCGTACCGTCGTCGCTGGCCGAGGGACGCTCGATGATCGACGCCAAGCGCGTTCTTCCGCTGGCCTCGATGTCGCCCGAGCGCCAGGAACTCTTCCCGGACACTCCAACCTTGAAGGAGGCGGTCGTGTCCGTCAACGTGGTGGAAATTGAGTGTAGCTGAAGCGGCTCCGTTTCAGGCGACTTCGGTGGAAATCTGTTCGGGTTTTGCAGTGTTGCCCATGGCCATGAGGTCGGCCATGGGTTCGGTCTGCATGTAGCGGTTCTGGATCTGCCATTCGTCGTTGGCCTCGAGAAGGACGGCGCCGATGAGCCGGATGATGGATCCCTCGTTCGGGAAGATTCCGACGACGTCGGCACGCCGCTTCACCTCCTTGTTCAGGCGCTCCAGGGAATTCGTCGAATGGATCCGGGTCCGGTGCTGACTGGGAAAATCCATGTGCGCCAGCACGTCGGTCTCGCTGTTGTCGATGAAGGCCCCGAGCTTTGGACACTTTCCCCGAAGCTGGTCGGCGACGTGGCGCAGCGCCTGGCTGGCGCTAGCACGATCGGGCTGGGCGAAGGCTTGGCGCAGCGCGGCCGCCGCCATGCTCTGCTGCGCCTTCGGGACATACGACAGGGCGTTGCGCATCCAATGCACCCGGCAGCGCTGCCAGGAGGCGCTGAACACCCGGCGAATGGCGGCTTTCAGCCCTTCGTGAGCATCCGAGATCACGAGCTTCACGCCGGACAGGCCGCGGCGCACGAGGCTCTTGAGGAAGCTCGACCAAAACGTCTCCGCTTCCGAGGGGCCGATGTGAAGGCCGACGATCTCGCGCTTGCCGTCCGTGTTCACGGCCACGGCGATTATGGCGGCGACCGAAACGATGCGTCCACCCTCGCGCTGCTTCAGGTAGGTCGCATCCAGCCAGAGGTAGGGCCAGTCGCCAGTGAGAGGACGGTCGAGGAAGCCGCCGACGCGTTCGTCGATGTCTTTGCACAGCTTCGATACGGTGCTCTTGCCGATCCCCGACAGCCCCATGGCCTGTACCAGATCGTCGACCCGCCGGGTGGAAACGCCGCTGATCCAAGCTTCCTGAATGACGGCAACCAAGGCCTTCTCCGAGAGCTTTCTCGGCTCCAGGAACGGCGGGAAGTAGCTGCCCTGCCGAAGCTTGGGTATCCGAAGCTGCAACGAGCCGAGCCGCGTGTCGAGCGAGCGGTCGCGGTAGCCATTGCGATAAGTCGCCCGTTCCTGCGTCCGTTCGTGGCGCCCGGCGCCGATCATGCCTTCAACGTCGACCTCCATAAGGAGCTGCATCACGCTCTCGGCTATCGTTCTCAGGAAATCGCCGTCCCCGGCTTTCGCAAAAAGCTCGGCAAGCGGTAGTCTGTCCTCGGTCATCGGGTTCTCCGGTCAGGTTGAAGTCTCGCAACTCCACCTTAGCCGCCCTATCCGGTGACCGCCTCAGCCACACCTTTCAATGTCGGAATTTCCACCACGAGCGCGGACACTACCAAGGAGGCGGTTGGCACCGACTTCAGTTGGGCGGTCTGGCGCAGCATCGTCGGTCCCAAGGGTCTCCCCGATGACGTCGAGGAGAAGCTCGGCGCGGCGATCGAGAAGGCCTACAACAGCCCGGAATACCAGAAGTTCATGAAGGACCGCGGCTTCGGCATGCGCTGGGCGCGCGGCGAGGAAGCGACGAAGATCGTCGCCGACGACGATGTGAGCCTCGGCGAGGTGATGGCCAAGGCCGGTCTCGCCAAGCAGTAAGGGACGCGCTGGTCCGCCGACAGGCGGCCGACCCGCGCCGGACTCGATCCGGCGCGGGCGCCTCTTCCCCTTCAGAGAGCATCTCGATGAAACTGAACGACCTGACACTGGGGTTTCTCGTCCTTCTGGCGGGCATCGCGATCTACGCCTCCGCCCTGCAGTTCTCGCCCATTCCCGGCCAGTCCTACGGTGCCGAGACGATGCCGAAGACGATCGCCTTCCTCAGCCTCGGCCTCGGCCTGTTCATGATCGGACGCAGCCTTGCGGTTGGCACGCGCCGGCCCGGGATGGCCCTGGCGGAATGGACCCGCTCGCCCGCGGCGCTTGGCGGACTGGCGACGGCGATCGCATTGATCCTCGTCTACATCCTCTTCTCCGATGCCATCGGCTTCGTACCCATGGCCTTCGGCGTCATGCTGGTTCTCATGCTGACCTTGCGGGTGAAGCCGGTGACCGCGATCCTTGTCTCGCTGGCCGCCGCCGTCGTCGTGCAGCAGGCCTTCGGCCGATTGCTCCTCGTCCCGCTCCCCCGCAACGCCTTTCTCGGCTTTCTCTGGTAGGCGTTCATGTCCATCGTCGCAGAAGCTTTCGGGCTGGTCTTTCAGCCCTACGTCCTCCTCGTCATTTTCGGGTCCGCCTGCTTCGGCATGTTCGTGGGTGCGATCCCGGGCCTGACCGCCACCATGGCGACGGCGCTCCTCGTGCCGATTACCTTCTTCATGGAGCCGGTACCGGCCATCGCCGCGATCGTCACCGCGACGGCGATGGCGATCTTCGCCGGCGACATTCCCGGTGCGCTTCTGCGCATGCCGGGAACGCCGGCCAGCGCCGCCTATGTCGAGGATGCCTACCGGATGACCCGGAGCGGCAGGTCGGAGGAAGCGCTCGGCGCCTCCCTGGTCTTCTCCGCCATCGGCGGCATCTTCGGCACCATCATCCTCGTCACCGCCTCCCCGGCACTGGCCGAGGTCGCGCTGAAATTCTCGTCCTTCGAGTATTTCTGGCTGGTCGTGCTCGGCCTTTCCTGTGCCATTTTCATCTCGCCGGGCTCCGTGCCGCGCGGCCTGATCTCGCTGGTCATCGGCCTCTTCGCGGCCACGGTCGGCATCGACAACCCGGCCGGCGAGCCGCGCTACACCTTCGGCAACGTCGATCTCCTCGGCGGCGTGCAGTTCATTCCGGCGATGATCGGCCTTTTTGCGATCTCCGAAGTGTTTCGCGCGGTGGTGCTGCGCGTCGACCGGCCACCGATCGCCAGGGGCGGTCAGGGCGGCATCTTCCGCAGCCAGTGGCAGAACTTGCGCCGCTACCCCGTCCAGGTCCTACGCGGCAGCGCGGTCGGCACCGCTATCGGCGCCCTGCCCGGCGCCGGCGCCGACATCGCCGCCTGGATTTCCTATGCGATCTCCAAGCGCTTTTCGAAACAGAAGGAAAAGTTCGGCACCGGCCATGTGGAGGGTCTGGTCGAATCCGGCGCCGCCAACAACGGCGCCGTCAGCGGAGCCTGGATTCCCGCGCTCGTCTTCGGCATTCCCGGCGATTCGATCACGGCCATCGTCATCGGCGTGCTCTACATCAAGGGCATCAATCCCGGCCCGATGGTCTTCATCAACTCGCCGCAGCTGATCTACGCCATCTTCATCGTCTTCTTCCTCGCCAACCTCATCATGCTGCCGCTCGGCTGGGTGGCCATCAAGGGAGCGGGCACCATCCTCGCGATACCCAGCCGCGTGCTGATGCCGATCATCCTGATGTTCTGCATCGTCGGCTCGTTCTCGATCAACAACTCGATCTTCGGGGTGATCCTGATGCTGATCTTCGGCATCCTCGGCTTTCTGATGGAGGAGAACGACATTCCCATCGCTCCGGCCATTCTCGGTCTCGTGCTCGGGCCGATGCTGGAGCAGAACTTCATCACCTCGATGATCAAGGCAGACGGCAGCTTCCTCGCCTTCTTCGAGCGCCCGATCGCCGCCGGGCTTGGGATCTTCACCATCCTGATCTGGTGCACGCCGATCCTCCTTGCCTTCCTGCGGCGTCGCAATGGCGGCGTCGCTGCCTGACAAGGGCACGGCATGGGCCGCGAAGGCCGCCTGTCACCCGTCGCATGAAATTCTGAGGAACACGCCATGGAACGCCGCGAACTCCTGATGGTCGGCCCGCTCGCTTCAGCGGCCACCACCGAGATCGAAAAGGACGTGATCGTCCACCGCTACTGGGAGGCAGAGGACAAGCCGGCGCTTCTCGCCGAGATTGCCGACCGAGCCACGCTGGTCGCCACCTCAGGCCACTACGGCTGCTCGGCCGAGATCATGGAGGCGCTGCCGAAACTCGAACTGATCGCCTCCTTCGGCGTCGGTTACGATGCCGTCGACATCACCGCCGCCAAGCGCCACAATATCCGGGTCACCAACACGCCCGACGTCCTCAACGACTGCGTCGCGGAGATGACCCTGGCGCTGATGCTCGCCGCCTGCCACCGCATTCCGCAAGCCGACCGCTACGTCCGCGATGGCCTCTGGCCAAGCGGCAACTTCCCGCTGACACCCGAACTCACCGGCCGCACCGTCGGCATTCTCGGGCTCGGCCGGATCGGCAAGGAAATCGCCCGCCGGCTGCAGGTGCTCAAGATGCACGTCGTCTATCACGGCCGCCAGCGCCAGGAGCACGAACCCTTTCCCTATTATGCCGATCTCGTGGCCATGGCGCGGGATGTCGACTGGCTCGTCGTCATCGCGCCCGGTTCGGCCTCGACGACCGGCATCGTCAGCCGCGAGGTGATGCAGGCGCTCGGGCCGGAGGGCACGCTCGTCAACATGGCGCGCGGCTCGCTCGTCGACGAGCCGGCGATGGTCGAGCTTCTGGCAACGGGGGCCCTGGGCGGCGCCGCCCTCGACGTGTTTGCCGACGAGCCCAATGTCCCGGCGGAGCTTCTTGGCCTGCCGAATGTCGTCCTGTCGCCGCATCAGGGAAGCGCGACGCACAAGACCCGCGCGGCGATGGCCGCCGTGGTGGTTGCCAATCTCCGCGCTCATATGCGCGGCGACCCCTTGGTCAGCCCGGTCGCCTGAGTACCGCGGCACCCGAACGCCTCCGCTCCCGTTCCCCGCGCATCTTCCACAGCGGTACGGAGAACGGCTGTTCGTTTCCAGCGCGAGCCCCTAAGTTGCGCGCAATGGCGGCCTCGGCTGCGTGAAGGAAGAGACCCATGCCGCGCAGCGCCGCCTCGATCTGCTTTCTCGCTGGCGACACGCCGATGGCGCGAAGCGCTGCGGCGCGCCTTGTGGCCCTCTATGGCAACCATCCGCCCGACACGGCCGACGTGATCGTGGCTCTCGGCGGCGACGGCTTCATGCTGCAGACGCTGCACCGATTCATGGGCACCGGCATTCCGATCTACGGGATGAACCAGGGCACCATCGGTTTCCTGATGAACGAGTTCCGCGAAACGGATCTGCACGACCGGCTCTCGGCGGCGGTGGAGAACGAGATCAGGCCGCTGGAAATGATCGCCACCGACAGCGATGGCGAGGAACACCGGGCGCTCGCCATCAACGAAGTCTCGATCTTCCGCCAGTCCTACCAGGCCGCACGGCTGAGAATCCTCATCGACGACAAGGTGCGGATGGAGGAGCTGATCTGCGACGGCGTCATGGTGGCGACGCCGACCGGTTCGACCGCCTACAATCTCTCGGCCCAGGGCCCGATCATCCCGATGGACGCGCCGCTGCTGGCGCTCACGCCTGTCAGCGCGTTTCGCCCCCGGCGCTGGCGCGGTGCCCTCATTCCCAATCAGCGAACGGTGATGATCGAGACGCTGGAGCCGGAAAAGCGCCCGGTGAACGCCGTGGCCGACCATACCGAGGTCAAGTCGGTGCTGAGGGTGTCGATTCACGAGTCGCGGACGGCGCGCAGCCTCGTCCTCTTCGACCAGGATCACTCCTGGGACGAACGGATCCTTGCCGAACAGTTCCGATACTGATCAGGCCGCGAGGCGGTCCACCTGATCGCGCCGGCTGCCGCGCAGGCTTTCGGCCTCGAGGCGGCTGAGAAGTGCGGTGACGGCGGCAAAGCCGGCCTCGTCGCGGCGCTCGGCGAAAATTCCGACGAGACGGCTCATCACCTCGGCCGCGACGGCGTCGAGATCGAACGCCGCCTGCCGCGTGATTGCCTGCTTCCAGATCTGCACGGCCGTCCGCAGGAAGACGCCGGCGGCGGGAGAGAGATGGCAGGTCGCGATCAGCGCGTCGAAGGCAGCCTCCCGCCCGTCGACGACGATGGCCCGCACCCGTCGGCCCGAGAGCCCGGAGAGAGCCGAAAGCGCGGCGGCGAAAAGATCGATATTGCCGTTGCAGACGATGCGGATCAGGAAGGCGGTGGTGATCTGTCCACTGCTGCGCAGATGCTCGATCAACCCCGCCATCTCATCCGGCTGGACGCGATCCGCCAAGAGAGCCGTGGAGCGCTCGCAGGCGGCATTGACCACACCTTGCGTGCGCCTGTCACCGAGGGCGTTAAGCACCAGCGGCGTGGATCCGAGCGCCTGCGCGAGCTGCAGAACCAGCATCTGGCGAACATCGACGGGCAGGTCGTCGCGCTGCAGCTGCAGCGCGCGCACTCTGCCGTCGGCCCCATGTCTTTCCGCCAGCCGACGGTGCGTGGCCGCTCCGATGCGGGCACCGCGATTGGCGAGGAGGATGGCACAGGCGACGCCGTCGGCGATCTCGGCAAGGGCCGCGGCGACATGGGCCGAGAGACCCGGCCGCCCGGCGACGGCTTCGTGCTGCACACCGCTACCTTCGACGGCGATGTCGATGAGATCCCCGTCGGTCAGAACGGGCGAAAGGGCGGCGACGAGACCGGACACTTCCGCCACGTCGTCGCCCAGCGCGCGGACGAGCTGGCGAGGCGCCCGGTCGGACGCCGCCAGCGCCTCAGCCAACGCCATGCGGACCTTCGGCGAGGGATCGTCGAGCGCTATCGTCAGGACATCCATCACCTCGCGGCGCTGGTGTCCCGACAGCTCTCCCTCCAGCAGCGAGTGGGCGAAGATCGAGATCGCCTCGGCACGCTCCCGGCTGTTGGCGCTCTGGCACCACTGGACGAACTCCTGCGTGATCATGCGTACGATTTCCTCGGGCGGCTCCGTTTCATGCCACGAGGATGCCGGTCAAAGGTTTAGACTTCGTTCACCTTGTTTCTTACGGGCGCGTTTACCCTCAGGCGTCGGTGCCGTCGGGGAGACGTGGCCGGGCCATCTGGAAAACGCTGTCTGTCGCGGCGTAGTCGAGATAGCCGAGGCGCGCGAGCGGCTGGGCAAGAGCCGGGTCGATCATGCCTTTGACGAGAATCCGTTCGTCGATATGGATGCCGACCACCTGACCGATGACCATCACGTTTTCAGACGGCGCGCCGTCCAGTCCCTTCGGCCAGAACCACTCCGTCACCTTGCATTCCAGCGCAGCCGGCGATTCGCCGACGCGCGGCGCCGCGACGATCTCGCACGCCACCTCGGTCAGTCCGGCGATGGCGAACTCGCTCGTCCCGCGTGGCGCCGGGGCGGAACTGCGGTTGACCGCCGCGGCGAGATCGCGCGTCGCCAGATTGGCGACGAACTCGCCGCTTTCGATCGCGAAGGTCGCGCTGTCCTTCATCCCGGCCGACGAGAACATCACCATCTTCGGCCGATCGGAGACCGCGGAAAAGAAGCTGTAGGGCGACAGGTTCACGTCGCCGTTCAGGGCGCGCGTCGAGATCCAGCCGATCGGCCGGGGCGAAACGATCGCCTTGAAGGGGTCGTGCGGCAGCCCATGTCGGTTGTCGGCGGTGCGGTAGAACACGTCAGTCGCTCCCGGCCGGCGCGACGGCATCGGTGACGATGTCGGCCAGGGACGGACGCGGCCGGTCTTGCGGCGGCTCGATCGGCGTGCCGACATGGATGAAGCCGACCGTCTTTTCGTCGGCCGAGATTCCGAGAATGCGCTTGGCCTCATCGTCGTAGGCGACCCATTCGGTCACCCAATTGGCGCCAAAGCCCATCGAATGGGCGGCGTGGATCAGGTTCATCGTCGCAGCGCCTGCCGAGAGCACCTGCTCCCATTCGGGAATCTTCACATGCGGCCGCGCCGTCGAGACGACGCCGACGACAAGCGGCGACCGGGAAAAGCGTCGCTCCTCGGCGTCACGTCGAACCTCGCTGAGGGGTCCCTCGCGGGATTCGGCCAGAGCGACCAACGCCTTGCCGATGCTCACCGCGACGGCGCCGCGATACAGGATAAACCGCCAAGGCGCGAGCTTGCCGTGGTCGGGCACGCGTGCGGCGATCGTCAGCATGGTCGCCAGTTGCTCGGCGTCGGGCGCCGGCAGCTGCAGCGCCGGAATGGTGACGGAACGGCGGGTCTCGAGAGCGCGGGTGATGTCGGACAAGAGGCGTTATCCTTCTGGTTTCCTCTGAGCTAACTGCCGCCCGGTCGATTGCAAAGCCCTTGGCAGCATTTTCGGTGCGAAGATCGGCCAATCCCGCGCACCCCGCACCATGCGCTTGAATTCAGCCATGATCTGTCGTTCAAACAATGCCGATGGCCCGAACCTTCCTTTGCACCACCACTCGGCGCGGCTGCGCCCTGGCGATGTCGTCGCTGCTCGCCCTCTCCTGCGCGTCAGCAGGCCCGGCCTTTGCCCAGCAGGCGCCCGACGGCGGGCTTATCGGTGGCTTCAGGGATTTTCTCGGCTCAGGCGATCAGCCGAGCGGTGCTTACGCCTCGCCCGATGCGATCCCCGAAGCCTCGGGACCCGGCGTCGTCGGACTGACCGGACCGCGGACCCTCGAGCGTTTCAATCCGATCGCTCTTCCCGACATGAGCGGGTTGGGGAACGCTCCCCGCCTCAATCTACCCAGCCTTCCCGGTTATGCTCCGACACCTTCCCTGCCGACGCTCGACAGCATCCGACTGCGCAAGGCGCTCGTTCTGGAGGCGAAGCTTTCGGACGATGGCGAGCCGGTGCCGGCGGGACTGGTATGGCGCCTCTTCGCCCCCATCGAAGCCCCCGACGGCAAGCTGCCGCTGGTGGCAACGGCCGCCGGTGGGGCGGCGACCTTCGACGTCGCGCCCGGCAGCTACCTTCTCCACGTCGGATTCGGGCGGGCCGGCATCACCAAACGCATCGACTTCGACGGCGAGCAGACACGCGAGGTCGTCGTTCTCAACGCCGGCGGGCTGAAGCTGCACGCCATCGCCGTCGGCGATGTGCCCATCCCGGCCGAGGCGCTCAGCTTCGACATCTACAGCGACGCGCCGAACGAGCGCGACCGCATCCTCATCGCCGAGGACATTCCGCCGGGCAGGACTGTCCAGCTGAACGCGGGAACCTACCACGTCGCCTCCACCTTCGGATCGGTCAATGCCGTCGTGCGCGCCGATATCAAGGTCGAGCCAGGCAAGATCACCGACGTGACGCTGCAGCATCATGCGGCCCAGCTGACCATGAAACTTGTTCGCGAGACCGGCGGCGAGGCGATCGCCGATACCGCCTGGTCGGTCACCAACGGCTCCGGCGACGTCATCCGCGAGAGCGTCGGCGCGTTCCCCTCGATGGTTCTGGAAGAGGGCGAATACCTGATCGTCGCAAAGAACAAGGACCGCATGTACCAGCGCGATTTCACGGTGCAGGCCGGCGTAAATACCGATGTCGAGGTGCTGACCTCAGACATTATCGCCGCGCCTGAAACAGGCCAGGGCTCCGGCGACTGACGCCGAGCGGTGATGCGCGCAAGCCGATGGTGCCAAGCGTGACGCCCTGGAGGTGACGTGCAGGCCGTCGATGGCGACCACACACCGTCCCTGTCTATAGCCTCAGGCCGGCACTGGATGGAGTGTCCTGAAGTTGAAACGAATGGCTCTCGTGCTGATCATCGGGCTCCTGCTGGCAGGTTGCCAGGCGACAAGACCCCGGTGCGTCGTGTGGAGCGCCGGGTCCTCCGGAGAGTTCGTCGAGTGCAGATGACAGGGCAAGTCTTCACAGCCCCGGTGGCCAGCGGCGTTAGAGCCTGTCCATGCCCGTCGCGGCGCTTGCGGCCACAGCCACCCGAACCGTCTGCGCGTCCTCATCAGCGACAGGTCAGCCTGCCGCGACCGGCCCGGGAACGGGGACGCCAACCCCGGCAAGGGCGAACACAGACTCGCGCAGCCGCTCGGTCAGCTGCTTGCGGCAGCCGATGCCGGAGAGTTCCTCGAAGCCGATGACGTCGCCGACGGTGACGCGGATGGCCCGTCCGTACTGGCGCCGGAACTCGCCGATCAGCAGGCCGATCCGCAGTGTCAGCGAGAGCCGGCTGGCGAGATGGAAAAGCGGGCCGTTCTGGCCCTCGAAATGGATCGGCAGCACCGCCGCCCTGCCCGTCTGGACGAGACGCGCGGTGAACTGCTTCCAGGGCAGATCGTCGGCGGCACCGAACATGGTCGGTGCCGTGGCGACGCCGCCGGCGGGAAAGACGATGATCGTCGTTCCCTCGGCCAGAAGCCGCAGCGCCTCGCGCCGCGTCTCCATGTTCATCGCCAGAGCCGCCTTCGTCTCCTCGAAGGAGACGGGCAGGCCATAGGCCGACATTTCCGGGATCTTCATGAGGTCGTTGTTGATCAGAATGCGGAACGGCCGGCCGAGCCGCTCTGCCAGCGCCAGGATGGCGATCCCATCACCGATGCCGAAGGGATGGTTGGCGACCATGACCAGCCGTTCGGGCAGCGCCAGGACCGCCGGCAGGCGCCCGCCGATCTCGAGCCGGATCTTCATCAGGTCGAGCATGGCGTTGAAGGCGTCGCCGCGCCCGGCGACAAGATCTCTCCGCCAGACGCCGTAGAGGCGCGCGAGCTTGCGCCGTCCGGACAATTCCTCGATCGAGCGGATCGCCCAGCGCCGGAACAGGCGATCGTCGGGGCGGGCATAGGTCAATTCGGTGTAGCGCTTGGTCATCCAACCCAACCTGCTGAGACGACGGGCTATAGCAGGCCCGCGATGACACCGGTGTGACGCGGCGGCATCGGCTTTCTGCCTCTCAGCCGCCGCGCGCCCATGCCGTCATGTCATTGCAGTTCGGCTGTCTTCTGGCTGGCCGCCCGCGCGTCGCGCTGGCGCTTGATGTCCGGCGGGATGGCTTCCTCGAGCAGCATCGCCGTCGCCTCGGCGAGACTTGCGGCGGTCTGGTCGCGCGAGCCGAGCCGGCGGATGTTGACGGTCCGCTCCTCGGCCTCGCGCTTGCCGCAGACGAGCAGGACCGGGATCTTCGCCAGGCTGTGCTCGCGGACCTTGTAGTTGATCTTCTCGTTGCGGATGTCGGTCTCGACGCGAAGCCCGAGCGCCGTCAGTTCCGCCGCGACTTCGCGGGCATAGTCGTCCGCCTCCGACGTGATCGTCGCGACGACCACCTGGACCGGCGACATCCAGAGCGGGAAGTGCCCGGCGAAATTCTCGATCAGAATGCCGAGGAAGCGCTCCATCGAGCCGCAGATGGCGCGGTGGATCATCACCGGCACCGTCTTGTTCGATTCCGCATCGATATAGAAGGCGCCAAACCGCTCCGGCAGGTTGAAGTCGACCTGCGTCGTGCCGCACTGCCACTCGCGGCCGATGGCATCGCGCAGCGTGTACTCGAACTTCGGGCCGTAGAAGGCGCCCTCGCCCGGATTGATGTCGGTCTTGATGCGCCCGCCCGATTGTTCCTCGATCTGCTTCAAGACGCCGGTCATCACGCTTTCGGCGCGGTGCCAGAGCGCGTCCGAGCCGACGCGCTTCTCCGGCCGCGTCGAGAGCTTGACCACCACTTCCTCGAAGCCGAAGTCGCGATAGACCGACAGTATCAGGTCGTTGATGGCGAGGCACTCGGCGGCCAGTTGCGCGTCGGTGCAGAAGACATGCGCGTCGTCCTGGGTGAAGCCGCGCACGCGCATCAGCCCGTGCATGGCGCCAGACGGCTCGTAGCGGTGCACCAAACCGAATTCCGCATAACGGATCGGCAGCTCGCGGTAGGACTTCAGGCCGTGCTTGAAGATCATGACGTGGCCGGGGCAGTTCATCGGCTTCAGCGCGAAGACGCGTTTGTCCTCGGTCTCGTCGCCGGCCGACGTCACCTGGAACATGTTCTCGCGGTACCAGCCCCAGTGGCCGGAGGTCTCCCACAGCGACTTGTCGAGCACCTGCGGCGCGTTCACCTCGGCATAGTTGCCGAGGAGGCGCCGGCGCATGTAGGCGGTGAGATCCTGGAACAGCGACCAGCCCTTGGGGTGCCAGAACACGACGCCCGGTCCCTCCTCCTGAAAGTGGAAGAGGTCCATCTCGCGGCCGAGCCGGCGGTGGTCGCGCTTCTCGGCCTCCTCCAGCATCGTCGTGTAGGCGTCGAGCTCTTCGCGCGTGCGCCAGGCCGTGCCGTAGATGCGCGTCAGCATGGCGTTGTCGCTGTCGCCGCGCCAGTAGGCGCCGGCGACCTTCATCAGCTTGAACGCTTCGCCGATCTGGCCGGTCGAGGCCATGTGCGGCCCGCGGCAGAGATCGAACCAGTCGCCCTGGCTGTAGATCTTCAGCTCCTGGTCCTCGGGGATCATGTCGATGAGTTCGAGCTTGTAGGTCTCGCCCTTGGCGGCGAACACTTCCTTCGCCTTGTGCCGCGTCCACACTTCCTTCTTGAACGGCGCGTTGCGGCGGATGATCTCGGCCATCTTCTTCTCGATGACCGGCAGGTCCTCGGGCGTGAAGGGTGTCTCCTTGGCGAAGTCGTAGTAGAAGCCGTTCTCGATCACCGGACCGATGGTCACCTGCGTCCCCGGCCAGATCTCCTGCACCGCTTCCGCCATCACATGCGCCGCGTCGTGGCGGATGAGCTCCAGGGCTCGCGGATCCTCGCGGGTGACGATTTCGAGCATGCCCGAGCGGCCGACGGGATCCGAGAGATCGCGCAACTCGCCATCGAGCGCGTAGGCGACCGACTTCTTCAGCAGCGACTTCGAGATGCCCCCGGCGATGGCCGCACCCGTGGTGGACGCATCGAACTGCCGGACGGATCCATCGGGGAAGGTGACGTCGATCATCGCTGTTCCTTTCTGCTCAGCCCCGCCTACCACGCGGGAAAGCACTGTGATCGCTGTGGCCGAGTCTTCGGCTGTGGACGGGTCTTTAGCATCCCCATCCCGTCAGACAAGCGTCGCAGCCGATCTCGGCTGTTTGCCGTCGGCAGATTGCACAACATTCCCTTGCGTCATATTCTTCATTTATTTGGAAAAGAACCCGCGGACGGAGCTTTGGAGAGGCGGATGCCGGAAGCCGAGGGCTACGATTGGACAAAATCTCTGGTGTTCCCCATCGCCATATGGGTGGTTCAGCAACTGGTCACCGGAGCCGTCTCGGCATATCGCTGGCTGAAGCGTCAGGATTTCCTCTATACCAATATTCTCGAGGAAATCCGGCGCACCCGCGCATCGAACAAGGCCTTTCACCAGTCGCTCGAGCATGCGCTCGATACGGGTATCATCGCCCAGCGCCTGACAAGCGATCCGAACTACTTCCTCTTTGTCGTGATGGGCGATTCCGCACCGTCCGTCTTTCGCAGCGACTCAGACGAGTTCTCGGCGCTCGGTCGATACACCAGTCGCGATGTCATTGCCTTTTTCGAGACGCAGAAATCCATCCAGGCCACGCTTGAAGCATTGCGTTCGGAAGACTTTCGATTGCTCCAGCCAGAGCGCAAGCTGGAAGCGATTCAGAAGCTCATGCTCCTGTTCAAAGAAAGTGACCGTATAGGAGATGAGTGCGAGCCGCGACTGGCACGGGCCGTTCGGCAGACGATCTACCGTCGGCTACGTCGTTTCGCGGCCCGGATTTCAACCCGTGCCCGGCGATATGCCGGATGGCGAGCGATCAAAGAACGATCGGGGGAAGAGGCTTGATCACGACTTCGGCTCCTTCGATAGATCAAATCTATGTCGCTCTTCACCGCGAGGCAACGTCATCCTTCCCACGCGGCACCGGATCGAGCCCCGCCCCGCCAAACGGTCCGCAGCGGGCGACGCGCTTCAAGGTCAGCCAGCCGCCGGGCAAAAGCCCGTGCCGGGCGATCGCCTCGTAGCCGTATTCGGAGCAGGTCGGAATGTGGCGGCAGTTTCCGCCGACGAAGCCGGAGAAGGTCAGCTGGTACAGCCGGACGAAGCCGACGCCGAGAAGTCGTCCGGGTGTTTTGCGCCAGGGCCCGTCGAAATTGCGGGACAGGGAACGGACCTTCGGGGGCTCAGGCTGCGGCAACGGCTCCGCCATGATTGGCCTCGATCTGCCGGAGAGCGTCGTCGACCGCGTCGAAGGTCAGCATGGTCGAGGCGTGCCGGGCCTTGTAGTCGCGCACCGGCTCCAGATATTTCAGGTCCCCGAAACGTCCCGTCGGGGGGACGCCGTTTTCCTTCAGCATCCGGCGCATGTCCTCGCGCACCGCTCGCAGTTCCTCCGGTGTCGACCCGACAATGGCCTTCGCCATGATCGCCGAGGAGGCCTGACCGAGTGCGCAGGCCTTCACGTCGTGAGCAAAATCGGCGACGACGCCATCGCGTACCACGAGGTCGACGGTCACCGTCGAGCCGCACAGCTTGGAATGCGCGGTCGCGCTGGCATCCGGCGCAGCGAGGCGACCGATGCGCGAAATGTTGCCGGCATAGTCGAGGATCTTGGCGTTGTAGATGTCGTCGATCACGGTGCGCGTCCTCAAGCCGAATTGCCGGTCGGCGCTCTACAAAGCCGCCGACGATACGTATATAGGGAGAATTGCCTGCCTTCAAAAGGAGGCTGCTGATCCTTGCGCCCGCAGTTTGAATCCCTCGTGGCGCGTCATTGTTATTGAGCGTCCTGATACCCTCGCGAGAAGCCGGAGACACGGTGTTTCTTTCTTTCGGGCCAGGCGCTGTGGTGTGAGAGTCTCATGGACGCGATCGTCAGGAAGATGGCCGAAGGCTTTGCGGACGGTCGCCTCAGGCGTCCGACGCGCGAAGAAGCGCAGGCAGCCGTCGCCACACTCATCCGCTGGGGCGGCGACGACCCGACACGCGAGGGCCTGATCGAAACCCCCGCCCGCGTCGTCAAATCCTATGAGGAGCTTTTCGGCGGCTACACGCTCGATCCTGCCGACGTTCTCGGCCGGACCTTCGGCGAGGTCGCGGGCTATGACGACATCGTCCTCGTGCGCGACATCGATTTCCACTCGCATTGCGAACACCACATGGTGCCGATCATCGGCAAGGCGCACGTCGCCTATCTCCCGAGCGGTCGCGTCCTTGGCCTGTCGAAGATCGCCCGCGTCGTCGACATCTTCGCCCGCCGCCTGCAGACGCAGGAAACGATGACGGCGCAGATCGCCGCCGCGATCGAGGACGTCCTGAAGCCGAAGGGCGTCGCCGTCATGATCGATGCCGAGCATCTCTGCATGTCGATGCGCGGCATCAAGACCAAGGGGTCGACGACCGTCACGACCGCCTTTTACGGAATCTTCAAGGACGACAAGGCCGAGCGCGCCCGCTTCCTCGACATGGTGCGCAGCAAGGCATGACCGGCCCGGTCTTTGCGGCTCCCTTCGCATCGCCCGCCGAGCAGGAGGCCGGCACGATCCTGGCGCCGCGCTTCGACGACAAGGGCCTCGTCACTGCCGTCGTCACCGATTTCACGACGGGCATGCTGCTGATGGTCGCCCACATGGACCGCGAGGCGCTCGATCTCAGCATCGCGACCCGCACCGCCCACTATTTCAGTCGCTCGCGCCAGAGCCTCTGGAAGAAGGGCGAGACGTCGGGCGCCCTTCAGATCATTCGCGAAATCCGGATCGACTGCGACCAGGACGCGGTCTGGCTGAGGGTCGACGTCGAACGGCCGGAAGAGACCTGCCACACCCACCGCACGACCTGCTTCTTTCGGGAAATGCCGGGGGGCGGCGACGGGCGCACCCTGGTCTTTGCCGGCGACACCAGCCCGGTCGACCAAAGAGCTCGCTGATTGCTTAAGTTTGCAGCAAACTATCGGGGTTAAACTCTACCCAACGTCGATCACGGCGGCGGCCCAGGACGGTCAACCATGTTGGAACGAGTTTTCAGGCGTGCCGAGAACCAGCCCCTGCCGGTACCGACTGCCGAGACGGGGCGCCTTTCCGCGGTGCCGAAACCCAAATTCAAGATCGCACTGGCCCTTGGCGGCGGCGCGGCCCGCGGCTGGGCCCATATCGGCGTCCTGAAGGCGCTCGATGAAGCCAATATTCACATCTCGATGATTGCCGGCACCTCGATCGGCGCCCTCGTCGGCGGCTGCTACCTCGCCGGCCGGCTGAACGAGATCGAGGATTTCGCCCGGTCCCTGACCCGTCGCGGCCTCATCCGCTTCCTCGACGTCCGCTTCGGCGGCTCCGGGCTCCTGGCCGGCATGCGGCTCAACCGATGCCTCGTCGACCAGCTTCAGGACCTTCTGATCGAAGACCTCGACCGGCCGCTTGTCTGCGTCGCCACGGAAGCCCGCACCGGGCACGAAGTATGGCTCGATTCCGGCTCCCTGATCCTCGCAATGCGCGCCTCCTACGCCTTGCCGGGTGTCTTCGAGCCGGTCATCTGCGGCGAGCGGCGGCTGGTCGATGGGGCGCTGGTCAATCCGGTCCCGGTCTCGGTCTGCCGCGCCTACGAGGCGCAGCTCGTGGTCGCGGTCAATCTCAACTATGACCTGTTTGGCCGGGCCGCCGTCGTCCGGATGCGCGCCTCGCCCGCCACGACGCACATTCAGGAGCCAAGATACCCTGCACCGGAGATGGCGGGGGCGGAAGCTGCGCTGCGCCGGGATAAATTCGGCATCACCCGCTCCATGGCGGACGCCTTCAACATCGTTCAGGACCGCATTTCGCGCTCGCGCCTTGCCGGCGATCCGCCCGACCTCTCGCTGCATCCCAGGGTCCGCGACATCGGGATGTCCGAGTTCTTCCGCGCCGACGAGGCCATCGCCCACGGCTATGAGGAGACCATGCGGCGCCTGCCGGAGCTCATGCGCGTCACCGAGGGCTACGTCGCCACCTGAAAAGTCGGGCGACAACCGACGTCGCGCCCCTCCCCCGTCCGTCTTTGCCGGACCGCTAGAGCATGATCCCGAAAGGTGGCTTCCGGCTTTCGGAGAGAGATCATGCGCAAACAAAGAACGAAAGCGGGACGGCTTTTTGAAGAAAAGCCGTCCCGTTTTAGACGGAGGTGGAGATGTAGCTCCGCATCTCCTCGGCCTCGCGCTCGGCATCCTCGATTCGACGCTTCACGATGTCGCCGATCGAGACCATGCCGGTCAGCTTTCCCGCCTGGATGACCGGCAGATGCCGAAACCGACCTCGGGTCATTATCTCCATCACTTCGTTGACCGTCGTGTCCTCGCTGCAGGTAACGACCTCCACCGTCATGACCGACGCGATGCGCTCGCCGAGGCAGTCCGCCCCGCGTGTCCCGACCACCCGCACGATGTCACGCTCGGACAGGACGCCGGCAAGATCGCCAGCTTCGTCGAGCAGCACGATCGCGCCGATGCGCTTCTGCGCCATGGCCTTGGCCGCCTCGACCAGCGTCGCGTCGGGATCCATGGTGAAGACGTCCCGACCTTTTTCCTCGAGTATTTTTCTCACCGTCATGACCATCCTCCCGTCCAGTCCTAGACGGGGATCGTGCGTCAGTCGGCGGCCGACCGCAAGTCGTCTTCTTCCATGGCTTCTCGGGGCGCCAGGGGCTGTCGACGGTGCGGCTCGAAAAGGGCGAGACCCAGAAAGCCGAAGACGAAGCCGCCGAGATGCGCCTGCCAGGCGACCGAGGCTCCTCCGTCGAGAAAGCCGCCCAGTCCCGAGGCGGTCAGAAGATTGGTGGCAAAGAAAATGACGATGAAAAAGATGACCGTCCGGTCCGACAAGGCCTGCCGGATCGACAGCAGCGGCAGGTCGGCACCGGCCGGCAGAGGACGTCCGACGGAGCCGAGCGCGAAGCGGCAGGCTCCGCCCATCAGCGCCGAGACGATGCCCGACGCGCCGATCACCGGCACCATCAGGTCGGGACTGGAGACATAGAAGGCCAGAGCGCCGATCATGGCGCCGACGGCGGAAAAGGCGATGACACGCGCATTGCCGAGCCGGCGCGCGACCGGCGTGCCGAAGGCAAGCATCCAGATGACGTTCAGGCCGAGATGCATCCAGTCGCCGTGAAGGAAGGCATAGCTCAGCGGCGACCAGAACTGGGCACCGGGATCGCGACCAAAGAATTCCGCGCAATTCTCGCTGTAGCAGGCGGCGACGAAGGAAAATTCGGTGATCAGCCAGTCGTCGCTATCGGGCGTCAGGACGAAACTGCGCAGGGCCTGAACAAGCGTGAAGGCAAGGATCGCCGCCAGTACCACGCCGGGCACGTTGAAAGCCGGCGGATTGACCCGAACAGGCGGGAAATCGTCGTTGCTCATGCCGTCATCCTCCTTGCGCGGACGGGTCGCACCGGACCCCGCCTCGCATCCCGACCGGGTACCGGTGCGCCGACGCGTTTTCCAGCCGATACCGTCGCTGGCGGGGACCCAGGTCGGAGATCCCGCGCCCAGCGTGCGGACATGCGCCGGCGAGACATAGCAGCTTTGCCCGACCGAACAACATGATCCGGGCATCCTTCGATTCCGCCCCCGGCCCACGGCCCGACCCTTGGCATGCACGGGCCGTTAACCTTCCGACGCTAGGTTCTACGGGCATGATTCCGCGCATCGCGGATCTCGAAGTCAGCGGTCCCGCCATGCAGAACACTGCCATCGCCCAACCCGTGGCCATCGACGAACGACGCCGCTTTCAACGCGTCAACGTCGATCTGCTCGGCCGGTTCATGCTGGAGAACCAGAGCGAATACCCCTGCCGGGTGGATACGATGTCTCCGGGCGACGTCTCGGTGCTGACGCCGGTGACGCCGAAGACCGGGGAGCGTGTCATCCTTTATGCCGACCATGTCGGCCGCCTCGAAGGTGACGTCTCGCGAGTCTTCCCAGGCGGTTTCGCCATGACCGTGCGCGGTACGGACCGCAAGCGCGAAAAGCTCGCGGCCCAGCTTACCTGGCTCGCCAACCGCCACGAACTCGACCTGCCGGAAGACCGTCGCCACGAGCGCATCCAGCCGCGCAACCCCTTCATCGACATCACCCTCGACGACGGCCGGAAATACAAGGTGCGGATCATCGATCTCTCCCTGTCCGGCGCCGCCGTGCAGTCTTCCGTGCGGCCGACGATCGGGTCGCGGATCATCATCGGCAAGATGCAGGGCCGCGTCGTACGTCATCTGGAAGAAGGCCTCGCGATCGAGTTCGCCTCGGTCCAACTGCGCGAGACGCTCGAGAATCTCTAGCCCGATATTCAGCTTCGCCTGAAATCCCGGCATCGCCGGCGTCGGATCATCCGCCGCCCGCCAATACTCCTGCCCAAGTCAAAGCGCCCTGCGCACGTCGCGACGGAGCAATCGAGATGCCATCCCGGCGCAGGGAAGGCCTCCGCCCTCTCTGCGAGGCGCAGCGTCGGACTGGCGGCCGAAACCCCGCGGCTCCGCCGGCGGGCAACCGGCCGTCATCTCCAGCCTTAAACAGCCGACGCAGATGGCAACGCGCGTCGCAGGGCTCCTGCCGACCGCGAGCCCCGCTGCGCCTGCGGCGCGAACTCCCGGCATTCCGGCAGAACTGACCCGATTCCGAGATCACCGGATTTTTTGAACCCGTCGTTCGAGACCGCGGCGTCAGTTGCCCCTTGCGCCGGGCCCGACGGTTCACCCGCCGCGTAAGACGATAGCTGGGGAAAGATCCGGGCCGTCGCGGCAGCCTCCTGTGCATCGTCGCCTGCAGCGTGCAGATCTCAGGGTGCTGGCCCGAGGCCGGGAAAACGCGGTTAACGCATCACCTGCCGGATCCCGACAATTTCACATCGACTGTCAGCATCTGATCAAGTATATCTCTCAGAATATCGCCTAAAAATTGAATCAACTTGCGATACTGACTTTGCCGCAGAAGTAAAACAGACGTGCGATTGTGCTCTCAACAGACGGAGAGACACGCCATGAAAACTTTCATCAAAGCAACTGTCGCCGCAACTCTTCTCGTGTTCGGCCTGACGGCGGCCCAAGCGAGCAACCTCGGCATGCCGGTGATGGGTGGGACGTCGCAGCCGGTCGGGCACTACGATTTCTGCAAGCGCTACGCGGACGAATGCGGCAAGAACAAAACCGCTGGCGTCGTGAAGTTGTCCCGCTCGGCCTGGGACAAGGTCGTCGACGTCAACAACGCCGTCAACGTCGGCATCTTCCCGCGGACGGACATGGATATATCGGGCGTGGCGGAGTATTGGTCCTACCCGAGCACCGAGGGCGACTGCGAGGATTTCGCGCTGTTGAAGCAGTATATGCTGGAGCGCGCCGGATTTCCGCGCTCGTCGCTGCTGCTGACCGTGGTGCGTCAGCCCAATGGCGACGGTCACGCCGTCCTGACCGTGCGAACCGATCGCGGCGACTTCATCCTCGACAACCTGGTCGACAAGGTGCTCGACTGGAAGGATACCGAATACCGCTATCTCAAGCGCCAGTCCGAAAGAAACTCCGGCGACTGGCTCAGCATCGGCGACGACCGCAACATCCTTGTCGGCAGCGTCAAATAATCTACCGGATCGGTTGACCCGCCTTCGATCTCCCCGTCTCGTGACGGATCAACCGCAAGGCCGACCTTGAAAAAGGTCGGCCTTTGTCGTTCGAGCCCCGGTGGCCGACGTCTTGCCAGTCGATGATGGTCGCCAGACGAGAGGCTGAGGACCTCGCAGGCTTACGAGGCGATGCCTTCGAGATCCATCTCGAGGATGGTCATCGTGACGTGGTAGGACAGTTCGCCCTCGTCCGTGTCCTTGGAGATAATGCCGACGAACTCGTCGGCGACGTAGACCTCGGCCGAATCCGCCTTGCGCGGCAGTGGCTTGATGCGGATGTTCGCGCCGGAGAACAGACCCTTGAGATAGGTCTCGAGCTTGCGGATTTCGTCGGGTTTCACATGTCTCTCCTGCTTGAATCGCTGCGGAGGGAACTAGCACCTCCCCGGCGGATTCAATAGGCGGCCCGCAACATAGAGCCGCGGTGATAGACCTTCCTCCTTAGCGATCGCGCGAAACCGTCCAGGTTTCCGGCTTCGCGGCGGGCGCGGGTCAGTCGTCCTTGACGAACATATGGTCCATCGCGCGCGCCGGTTCGCCGCAACAATCGCCGACGCTCCCGACGATGCGGCCGGGGATGCCGGCTACCGTCGAATGGGGCGGGACGGGCTTCAGCACCACCGATCCCGAAGCGATCTTCGAGCATTCGCCGATGCGGATATTGCCGAGGATCTTTGCCCCTGCCCCGATCAGCACGCCATTGCCGATCTTGGGATGTCGGTCGCCGAATTCCTTGCCGGTTCCGCCCAGCGTCACATCCTGGAGGATCGAGACGTTGTCGCCGATCTCGGCGGTGAAGCCGACGACGAGCCCCGTGGCGTGATCGAGAAAGATGCCACGACCCATCTTCGAGTGCGGATGGATGTCCGTCTGGAAGACGGCCGAGGAGCGCGCCTGCAGATAGAGCGCGAAATCGCGCCGTCCCTCGTTCCACAGCCAGTGCGCCAGGCGGTGCGTCTGGATGGCGTGGAAACCCTTGAAGTAGAGCAGCGGCTCGATATAGCGCTCGCAGGCCGGGTCGCGGTCGAACACGGCCTGAATATCCGTGCGCAGCGTCTCGCTCCACTGCGAGTTTTCGCCGAGCAGGCCGTCGAAGGCCTGGCTGATGAGAACCGCCGGCACATCCGGATGATCGAGGCGCTGGGAGACCCTGTGGATGACCGCCGCCTCCAGACTGCGATGGTTGAGGATCGTGCCGTAGAGAAAGCCGGACAACATCGGCTCGCGCCCCGCCGCCTCCTCGGCTTCCTGCCGTACCCGCGTCCAGATCGGATCGACGGCCTGGAACAGTCCCTGCGCCTGAAGCCCGCTGACCGTCATGATGCCACTCCTCCCGAGGCCGTCGCGGCCACATGTCTACTGATCGGTAGAATACCCGATCCGGTCCGAAAAACAATCCGGCGCGTAGCGCCGCTTCCCCCGACCCGTGTGGACCCTAACATGATATTCCTCGGTGACCGCCGCAAGACGGCAGGCTGGTCGTGATCGCTCGCCGCGGGCACGGTACGCGAGCCGATCCCGGATCGATCATCCTTCAGCGGGCTCGCCCAGGAGGAAGCGCAGCACGGCGGCCTTGAAGTGGCGGTCGCCGACAGCCAGCATATGGTCGCGGCCCTCGATCGCGTAGGCTTCGCCATGCGGGATCAGGGCGGCCAGTCCCTCTGCCGATCCGGCGATCTCGTCACGCGTGCCGACCCCGATCAGCGTCGGCTGGACGATGCGGGAAAGATCGGCCGGCGTCAGTTCGCTGCGCGAGGTCGTGATGCAGGCGGCGAGCGCCTTCCGGTCGCTGCCCGTGCGGTCGGCGAAGGCCCGGAACATCCGGCCCTGGGGATGCGTCACCGCGTCCAGCGAATCGGCGAGCAGCGCTGCAACGATCGGGTCCCAGTCGCCGACGCCCTCGACGAGGCCGAGACCAAGACCGCCGAAGACGAGCCGCGAAAATCTCTCCGGCGCCGCCAGGGCGGCAAAGGCCGAGACACGCGCCCCCATGGAGTAGCCAAAGAGCGCCGTCTGCGGCACAGCGAGATGATCGAGCAGCGCCACCGCGTCGCCAGCCATCTTCTGAGGCGTGTAGGCAGCCGGGTCGTGCGGCTTGTCGCTCGCGCCGTGGCCGCGATGGTCGAAGGCGAGCACGCGGTAACCGGCATCGCATAGGGTCGAGACCCAGCCCGGATCGATCCAGTTCACTCCCATGTTCGACGCAAACCCGTGCAGCAGCAGGATCGCGGAAGCACGGGCGCCGCCCTCGTCGAGATAGGAGAGGCGCAGCCCCTCATGCTCGAAAAATTTCATGTCGTTCCTTCGATGCTGTCGGCCGCATGGCTGTGGCAGGACCGACGGTCCGGCACTTGCTTTGTCCACCCCGTCGTCTCGGGTTCTGGCGCGGCCAGCCGGTTCTGGCAAGGCGGAACGCCCACCTGCTCCGGCGATACCCGGCTCTGGCCTTTCGCAGCGCGCGCGACTATCGTCCGCGCCGATCATCAGACCCATGGAGACGACCCGCGATGGCCGGCCATATCATCCCGCATTTCCAGAACGACGGCGGCCACGAGATGGTGGAGATCGGCGTAAGCGAGTTCATGTGCGTCGGCGCCAATCCGCCCTTCGATCACCCGCATGTCTATCTCGATCTCGGCGACGAGGGCGAGAAGGTCTGCGGATACTGCTCGACCCTCTATCGCCGCAACGCCGCTCTCCACGGCACAGAGACCATCCCGCCCGGCTGCGCCTTCGAAGAGCGCGGCGCCGCCTGATCCCGCCGCCTTTATGGAGCGCAGCACTGCAATCCTCGTCGTCGGTGCCGGCATCGCCGGGCTGTCGGCGGCGCTGGCCTTCGCCAGAGCAGGCTTTGCCGTCGATCTTGTCGAGCGGAGCTCGCGACTTGAGGCGGTCGGCGCGGGACTGCAGCTATCGCCCAATGTCCTCCGCGTCCTTGCGGGCCTCGGCCTCGATCTGGGAAGGCTGAACGCCGTCGCCGCCAGAACCGTCACTCTCCGCTCTTCCAGCAGCGGACGGGTGATCGCGACGGTCCCGGTCGTGTCGAGCGACGGCACGGCCTATCTCTCGCTGCACCGTGCCGACCTGCAGCGCGCCCTTCTCGACGCCGTTGCCGCCGAGCCGCGCATCGCACTGACGCTCGGCAGCCGCTGCACGGGGGTGACGCGGGACGGCACCGATCTGGCCGTCGCCTTCCAGAACGCAGACGGGTCGCTCAACAGCCGTCGGGCTGGTGTCGTCATCGCTGCCGATGGCGTCGGCTCCGCACTCGCAGCCTCGCTTGGGTTTCCGTCGGCCGTCGCCTCCGGCGACGTTGCCTGGCGGATGACCGTCGACCGTCCGTGCTCGCCCCAGGCTGGAATAGAGGCCTGGCTCGGGCCGAAACGCCACGCCGTCGCCTATCCGATCCAATCGGGCCAGACGACGAACCTCGTCCTCATCGGACCGCGAGGCGATGCCGCGGACGACCTGCCGGGATCGGCGACGAAGGCGGCACTGCTTCAGCGCTTCCGGCGCTGGGACCGTCGGCTCCTCGGTCTGATCGATGCGGCCGGGCCGGCCATGGCCTGGCCTCTGTCGACCATCGAACCCGACCGCAGCGCCCGACACCTTCCGGGGCTGATGTTCATCGGCGATGCCGCGCATGCGATGCTGCCCTATGCGGCCCAGGGCGCGGCCATGGCGATTGAGGACGGCTGGACCGCCGCCTGGGCCGTTGGCGGGGCCACGTCCCCCCGCGACGCCGCCGAACGTTATCACGCGGTGCGCGACAACCGCCTTCGACGCGTGCGCAAGCGCGTCGCTTTCCACCGGCGGGTCTACCACCTCCCGGCGCCTCTCGCTTTGGCGCGCGATACGGTTCTGGGCTTCCGGTCCGGCGAGTCACTGGCCCGCGATCTGGGTTGGCTCTACGACTGGACTCCCCCCTGAGGCGGCCGTCGCGACAATTCTATGGAACCGGCATGTCCCTGCCGCTCTTTCCCTGACGAGCCGTGTCGAGCCCTCGCGAAGAATGGGCGGGCGCTTCCTGTCTTGAGGAAGGCGCCGAGCGGTTTTGCAAGGGACATTTGCAACAAGAGGACTGACAATGCCGACGATGAACGATACCGCCAGAATGCTGACGGTCGCGGCTCTTGCTGCGTCGACCGCGCTCAGCGGACCCTTGCTGGCGATGGCGCAGGAGCAGCCGACGCTGCGCTTTGCCCAGGCGACCGAGGAAATCCCGCCGGCCGAGCCGGCTCCGGAAGCAGCTGCGCCAGAGGCGGCGCCTGCCGAGGAACCAGCAGCCGAAGCTCCGCCAGCCGAACCGGCTCCAGTGGAAGCTCCTGCCGCCGAAGCCGCGCCAGAACCCGCCGCGCCGGCGCCTGTCGAAGAGCCTGCCGCCGAAGCACCGGCGCCTGCTTTAGAGCCTGCTGCCGAACCGGAAGCGCCGGCGGAAGCCGCGCCCGAACCCGAAGCAACACCTCCCGCCGAAGCCCCAGCCGCCGAAGCGCCAGCACCCGAGGCACCGGCCGCAGCAGAGCCAGCACCGGCGCCCGCCGAGCCAGCGCCTGTTGCGCCCGCCGAGGCACCTGCGGTGACAGATACTGCCCCGACGCCTCCCGCGGCTACCGAAACGGCGCCTGCCGAGACGCAGCCGGCCGGCTCGGATGCGCCAGCGCCCGTTGCCCCTGCTCCCGACACCGCTCCGGCGGCAGCTCCGCCTGCAGCAACCGGCGAGGTCCCGGCGACGCCGGCTCCCCCGGCAACGACGCCTGACGCCGTCCAGCCGACCCCCGCCGTTCCCGGTGCCGTCCCGCCGGCCACGGCTCCCGCGCCGGATGCGGAAGCGCCGGCTCGTGGTGGCGAACGACGCGCCCGCGGTGGGGATGCCCCGCGTCCGGTGCCGGCCGACATCCAGACAGCGCCGGTGGAACAAGGTGCGATCGACCAGAGCGATGCCCGCGTGCAGACCCTCGCGACCCCGGTCGTCGAGCAGCCGATCTCGGCCCAGCGCGGCGAGCGCATCGAGCGCGCACCGCAGGCCGAACTGCCGCCCGAGGCGAAAGTCGTCGAGCGCGTCGGCAACCGCGACATCATCTCGCTGGGTGCAGCAGCCGTCGCGGGTGCTGCAGTCGGAGCGGCTGCCGGTTACTTCATTCGCTCCAACGACGACGAACGGCTGGCTGTCGACTCACGCGATCGCTACACCGAGCGGCTTCCCCGCGGTCGCAACCGCGAGACCATCGTTCGCGCCAATGGCGCGCAGGTGATCACCATCACGAACCGCTATGGCGACGTCGTTCAGCGGTCGCGGATCACGCCGGACGGCCGCGAGATCGTTCTGTTCTACGACCCCTACTCCGAGGAGGACGAGCGCCCGGACTATTACAGTGATGCGGGTGAGGACCTGCCGCCGCTGGAGCTGTCGATCCCGCGCGATCGCTACATCGTGGATATCGACGAGCCGGACGAGGAGCTCTACTTCGACACCATCGTCGCCCCGCCGGTCGAGACCGTCGAGCGGATCTACTCGGTCGACGAAGTCCGGCGTTCCTCGCGCATCCGCGACAAGGTGCGGCGTATCGATCTGAGCACGGTGAACTTCGACTTCGGCTCGGCGAGCATTCCGCAGGCCCAGGTCGCGAACCTCCAGGCTTTGGCCGATGCGGTCTCTCGCGTCATCAAGGACAATCCGGGGGAGACGTTCCTGATCGAAGGCCATACCGACGCCGTGGGTTCGAATGTGGCCAATCTGGCTCTGTCCGACCAGCGTGCGGAAGCCGTGGCGACGGCGCTGACGGAATATTTCGAGGTTCCGCCGGAAAATCTCGTGACCCAGGGCTATGGCGAGGAAGACCTGAAGGTCAACACGCAGGAGGCCAATGCGGATAACCGGCGCGTCACCCTGCGGCGCATCACGGCCCTCGTGAAACCGGTCACTTCGGCCGCGAAATAAACGGGCCAGACGTGAGACGGAAGCCGGCGGCCGAGAGGTCGCCGGCTTCTTCGTTTGTGGAACAGCGATGCAAGGCGGTGAACAGGTGACTCGAAGACTGAACTCCGAGGCATAGCCCTCTCCCCGGACTCGCTTTTCGTCGACCCGCCGGCATCAGGCCGCACGATCCTTGACGGCTGGTTCGGGCTCCTCGAGATCGTCCTTTTGCGCCGAGAGAAAATCGGCGAGCGGATGCAGCGGCTCGATATAGCTGGCGAAGATCTTCAGGCCGACCATCATCGGCACGGCGACGAACATGCCGACCACACCCCAGATCCATCCCCAGAATGCCACCGAGAGAAAGATCGCGACCGCGTTCATCTCCAGCCGGCGGCCGACCACGGTCGGCTGGATGAACTGTCCCTCGATGGTCGAGGCGACGAAATACAGCGCCACCGGCACGAGTGCCTGCCAGAGATCGCCGAACTCGGCGAGGGCGATGACCCCGACAAGCCCCATCCCCGTCAGGGCGCCGAGATAGGGAATGAAGTTGAGGAGGGCGGCCAGCGCACCGAAGATGAGCGGGGTCGGCATGCCGACCAGCCAGAGCAGGAACCCTACCACGGTTCCGAGCCCGACATTGATCATCGTGATCGTCAGGAGATAGTGCGATAGTTCCCGCTCGATGTCGTGGGCGATCCGCAGCGCCAGCTTCTTGTCCGACAGGGTCGGCATCGCCTTGACGAGCTTGACGTAGAAGAGGTCGCCGGACGCCAGCAGGAAATACAGGAACACCATCGAAAAGAGGATGCTGGCCAGGATCTGTGGCACGACCTGGGCGGCATCGTCGAGGAGGCCCGGGCTTTTGACAACGACTTCCTGCGGCGGTTCATCTGCCACCGGGCTTGCGGGCTGGCTGGGCGCTGCCGCCGGCGGAGCGGGCAATTCCTGCAGCCGGTCGAGCCGGTCGCGGACCGCCTTCAGCTGCTCCTCGACGGCCGCCACGTATTTCGGCGCATTGTTGACGAGTTCCGTGATCGGGTTGCTCAGCATGTAAAAGCCGAAGAACAGCGTCACCAGGGCGCCGACCACGAGCGTGATGGCCGAAACCGGTTCGGGAATCCTCAGCCGCCGCCGCATCAGCCGGACGATCGGGCTGAGGACGAGGGCGAAGAGGAGCGCGATGATCACCGGCAGGACGAAGCTCGAGGTGAGGTACAGCGCACCGAACAGAAGGATCAGGAAGATCCCGACGATGGCCCATCGCGGGCCACCGGGCGCCGTCGACACCGCTGTTACTGAGCCTCCATCGGCCGGCTCCACGGGGACCTCACTGTCTCCCGCTCGTCCAACTGCCATCGCTGCTCGCTCCCGGATTTCTGGCCGATGCGGGAACGCCTATGGCCACTTCGCCCCGCCCAGACAAGCAGCAAATCGCAAGCCGACTAAACCCACGCACTTTGCCCCAAGAAGAAAAAACGCCGCCGGAAGCGCTGCCCGGCGGCGTTTTTCGTAGACTGTCTGACGCCTGGGCGAAACCTGCTCCTAGACTAGAAGATGATTCCTAAAGTGACTTCCGGCTTTCGGAAAAGATCATGCGAGAACAAAGAACGAAAGCAGGACGGCGACTCGAGGGAAAGCGATCCCGCCTTAGTGCAGGATCTGC
Organism: Aureimonas sp. SA4125; assembly: GCF_019973775.1. Taxonomy (NCBI): domain Bacteria; kingdom Pseudomonadati; phylum Pseudomonadota; class Alphaproteobacteria; order Hyphomicrobiales; family Aurantimonadaceae; genus Aureimonas; species Aureimonas sp. SA4125. Next base: position 2,651,251 of record NZ_AP025032.1, read on the forward strand.
GACAGGAAGAGCTTGGTGCGCTCGTGCTGCGGATTGGTGAAGAAGGCCGTCGGCTCGTTCTGCTCGACGATCTGGCCGGCATCCATGAAGATGACGCGGTTGGCGACCTGCCGGGCAAAGCCCATCTCATGCGTGACACAGACCATGGTCATCCCCTCCTCGGCGAGACCGACCATGACGTCGAGAACTTCCTTGATCATTTCCGGATCGAGCGCCGAGGTCGGCTCGTCGAACAGCATCACCTTCGGGCTCATGCACAGCGAGCGGGCGATCGCCACGCGCTGCTGCTGGCCGCCGGAGAGCTGGCCGGGATACTTGTTCGCCTGTTCCGGGATTTTCACGCGCTCGAGATAATGCATCGCCACTTCCTCGGCCTTCGCCTTCGGCATCTTGCGCACCCAGATCGGCGCCAGCGTGCAGTTCTCGAGAATGGTGAGGTGCGGGAAGAGGTTGAAGTGCTGGAAAACCATGCCGACTTCACGGCGCACTTCGTCGATCTTTTTCAGATCGTTGGTGAGCTCGGTGCCGTCGACAATGATCTGGCCCTTCTGGTGCTCCTCCAGCCGGTTGATGCAACGGATCATGGTCGACTTGCCCGATCCCGATGGGCCGCAGACGACGATGCGCTCGCCGCGGCGGACCTTCAGGTCGATGTCGCGCAGCACGTGGAACTCGCCGTACCACTTGTTGACGTTGATCAGTTCGACCGCGACCTCCTCCGAGATCTTGCTCGCCGTCGGCCCCGACGCGCTGGCTGTCTGATTTGACATGCTCACAATTCCTATCGTTTGTGCCCGGTATCGAGGCGCCGTTCCATGTAGACCGAATATCGCGACATCGAAAAGCAGAAGAGCCAGTAGACGAACGCGGCGAAGACGAGGCCGGTGGCCGGGGTCTGTTCGGTGCTCCAGCCGGGATCACTGAATCCGCGCCGGACCTGTCCGAGGAAGTCCGCGAGGCCGACCGCAGCCACGAGGCTGGTGTCCTTGAACAGGCCGATGAAGGTGTTGACGATGCCGGGGATGACGAGCTTCAGCGCCTGCGGCAGGATGACCATGCGCATCTTCTGCCAGTAGGTCAGCGCCATGGCGTCGGCACCCTCGTACTGCCCCTTCGGAATGGCCTGCAGGCCACCGCGCACGACCTCCGCCATGTAGGCCGCCGAGAACAGGGCGACGCCGACGAGAACGCGCAGCAGCTGGTCGAAGTTGACGCCCGCGGGCAGGAACAGCGGCAGCATGAAGTTGGCCATGAACAGCACCGTGATCAGCGGAATGCCGCGCCAGAACTCGATGAAGGCGACGCAGAACAGCTTCACGATCGGCATTTCCGACCGGCGGCCAAGGGCAAGAAGGATGCCGAGCGGCAGCGACGCGACGATGCCTGAGATCGCCACGACGAGGGTGAGGAGCAGACCGCCCCAGGAGTTCGTGCGCACCGGCGTCAGGCCGAGATCGGCAGTGAGGAAGATCAGCACGGCGAGGATCGCGGCGAAGGGAATGAGCATCGAGAACGCCCTCCCCCTTGTCTCCGACTGCCGGAAGGCGGCGACCAGGGTGACCGCCACCGAGCCGAGCGCCAGCAGGAAGGCGGCGATGGAGACCGCCGAAAACCGCATGTTGAGGAACAGCACCCGGTCGAAGGAGACGATCGCCGCCAGAAGCAAAGCGAGGAGGCTGGCCGCGAGCAGTCCGCTCGCTACCTTCAACAATGGATCACTGAGGCTGAACTCGCTGCGCCCGATGGCAGCGTAGATCGTCGCAGCGGCGGCCAGCGCCATGACGAAAGCAACGCTCCCGCCCGACATCTCGAACCGCCCGCCGGTCAGGAGCACAAGGGCGACGAAAGGATAGACGCCGAGCAACAGGACCGCATTGAGCCGCTTGTAGGGAACGCTCGGAATCGCCATTCCCGCAACGAGTATCACCAGCGAAACCAGGAGAAGGTCGATCCGCCAGCGCTCGGCATCGGGATAGACGCCGTACATGAAGAGCTCGAACTTCGCGCCGACGAAGGCCCAGCAGGCGCCGCCATGGGCACCGTCGGCCGGAACGCAGGCCGTCCGGTCCGCGCCGACGAAGGTCGCGTTGAACACGCCCCATTCGAGGAGATTGGACACGACGTAGACGATCAGCGCGCCTGCCAGAAGCGTGAGAACCGAGTCGACGGGCGTCGCAAACAGGCTGCGACGCACGCGTGCCGGCCAGCCGAACTCGCCCGGCGGCGGCGGCAAGGGAAGCTTCTCCTCGGTGGAGATGAAACGGGCGACTTGTTCTTCCATCGTATCGGTCCCGTCTTCAGCGTTCGACCAGCGCCATGCGGGCGTTGAACATGTTCATCAGGAAGGATGCGATGAGGCTCAGCCCGAGATAGCAGAGGATCCAGATCGCGACGATTTCCACGGTCTGACCGGCCTGGTTGGCGACCGTCGACCCGATCGAATAGAGCTCGGGATAGCCGATGGCAAAGCCCAGCGAGGAGTTCTTGGTGAGGTTGAGGTATTGGCTGGTCAAGGGCGGGATGATCACGCGGAAGGCCTGCGGGACGACGACCAGTCGCAACAGTTGCCCCCGCTTCAGCCCCACGGCCATCGCCGCTTCCGTCTGCCCCTTGGAGACCGAGAGGATGCCGGCACGCACGATCTCGGCGATGAAAGCGCCGGTATAGATCGACAGCGCCAGGAAGAGAGCGATGAATTCCGGCCGGATCTGCACGCCGCCGACCAGATTGAACCGGGTCGCGGTCGGCACTTCCATGGACGCCGGCAGCCCGGTCAGCAGAAAGACCAGGAGTGGAAGGCCGACGATCATCGCCAGGGCGGGCAGCAGCGTCGAGCGCCGTTCGCCGGTGGCGAGCTGGTGCGCCTTGTTGCGGCGAGAGAGCCACATCGATCCGGCAATGCCGGCGACCAGCGCCAGGAAGGTGAGCCAGGCGAGCGGTTCGAACAGGATCGCCGGCATCTGGAGCCCGCGATTGGTCAGGTAGACCCCGATCGCCGACTCCGGGAGATTGCGCGGCGCCTGCAGCAGCGACAGCACGCCAAAATACCAGAACAGGATGACGAGCAGCGGCGGAACGTTGCGGAAGGTCTCGACGTAGACGGTCGCCAGTCCCCGTAGCAGGAAGTTGCGCGACAGGCGGGCGATACCGACGATGAAACCGAGGATGGTGGCGAGGATGATCCCCGAGACCGCGATGATCAGGGTGTTGAGGAGCCCGATGATGATGGCGCGGCCATAGGAGGAGTTGCTCGAATACTCCAGCGCCGTCTGGCCGATCTCGAAGCTTGATCGGGTCGACAGGAAGCCGAAACCGGAGGCCATCTTGGCCTGCGCCATGTTCCGGGCGGTATTGTCGACGATCCACCAGGCGAAGGCGACGACCGCCACGATCAGGATGATCTGGACGGCGACGCTTCGGACCTTCGGGTTCGTGAGGAAGGAGTCACCGGCGGTCGCAGCGGGCAGCGGTTGGGTCTCGGCGGTCATGAAGCGGGGCTAGCCTCCTCGCAAGTGACGGATGGCGCTGCACCGGATGCGGCGGCCGGCGGGAGATCCGCGCCCTTTCGGGCGCGGACCCTGTCACAGGTTGGTCAGCGGATCGGCGGCGCGTACTGCAGGCCGCCCTTGGTCCACAGCGCGTTCTGCCCACGGGCGATGCCGAGCGGGGTCGAGGCGCCGACGTTGCGCTCGAAAACCTCGCCGTAGTTGCCGACGCCCTTGATGACGTTGACGACCCAGTCGTTCGCCAGGCCGGCATCGGCACCAAAGGTCGAGTCGACGCCGAGCATCCGCTTGATCTCGGGGTTCGGCGACTCCTTCATCTCCTCGACGTTGGCCTGGGTGATGCCGAGTTCCTCGGCGTTGAGCAGCGCGAAATGCGTCCACTTCACGACGTCGAACCACTGCGAGTCGCCACCGCGAACGGCAGGTCCAAGCGGCTCCTTCGAGATGATCTCGGGCAGGACGATGTTGTCGTCCGGCGTGCCGAGCTCGAGGCGCGAGGCATAGAGGCCCGACTGGTCGGTCGTCAGAACGTCGCAACGACCGCTGTCATAGGCGGCGTTGACGTCGTTCTGCGATTCGATGACGACGGGGTTGAACTGCATGTTGTTGGCCGAGAAGTAGTCGGCCAGGTTGAGCTCCGTCGTGGTGCCGCTCTGCACGCATACCGTGGCGCCCGAAAGCTGCAGGGCCGAATTGACGTTCAGCTCCTTCTTCACCATGAAGCCCTGGCCGTCAAAATAGTTGATGCCCGCGAAATCGAGGCCGAGGGCCGTGTCGCGGTTCATGGTCCAGGTGGTGTTGCGGGCCAGCATGTCGATTTCGTTGTTCTGCAGGGCCGGAAAACGCTGCACGGCCGAGAGCGGCACGTACTGGACCTTGGTGACGTCGCCGAAGACGGCAGCGGCCACGGCCTTGCAGTAGTCGATGTCGAGGCCCTGCCACTGGCCGGTGTCGTTCTGCGAGGCGAAACCCGGCAGGCCCGTGTTCACGCCGCAACGCAGCGTGCCGCGCGACTTGACGTCATCCAGCGTCGCCGCTGAGGCGCTGCTGATGGCGATCCCCGCTACCGTGATGCCGAGGGCGGCTGTCAGGAGCTTCAGTTTCATAAGTGGACCTTCCTATTGGAGTTGCGGATCTGCATGTTCGGTGTCATGAACCACCCTTTCGGTCCGCGCCAACCGCGCACGCCAGAATGGACGATCACCTGAATAGGGCCGCTCGGCGAGCTTTGTCACCGAGCCAATCTCATGCCATAAAAATTGGCAGGTCAAGCTAAAGCCAATTTTTATTTCACAAGCAGTGTGACTCGCTGCGACCCAGATCTCGGCCAGCCGGCGTGATCTCTCGACAGAAAGCATTTTCCGTGACCCATGATGATGATCGTCCGACTTCGGCCGGGCACAATACGCGGCTTGTGCGCTCCGGTGCGAATCCGCGAGGCTTCCACGGCTTCGTCAACCCGCCCGTCTACCATGGATCGACCGTCCTGTTTCCCGACACTGCAACGATGCGCAGCAGAGGGCAGAAGTACACTTACGCCCTGAGAGGAACGCCAACGACCGATGCCCTCGAGGAAGCGCTCGACGGGCTCGAGGGATCGGCCGGGACGATCCTGCTTCCCTCCGGCCTTGCGGCGGTTACCGTGCCGCTCCTCGCCTTTCTTTCCGCCGGCGATCACGTTCTGATCGTCGACAGCGTCTACACGCCGACACGCCGGTTCGCCGACAGCGTGCTGACGCGCATGGGCGTCGCGGTCGAGTATTTCGATCCCGCCGTCGGCGAGGGCCTGGCGTCCCTGATGCGCCCGGAAACGCGCGTCGTCTTCCTGGAGGCGCCCGGCTCCAATACCTTCGAGATGATGGATATCCGGGCGGCCTCAGGGATCGCGCATGCCGGCGGTGCCGTGGCGATGCTCGACAATACCTGGGCGACGCCGCTCTATTTCCGCCCGCTCGAGCATGGTGTCGACCTGTCGATCCACGCCTTGACGAAATATCCCGGCGGTCACTCCGACTTGCTGATGGGAAGCGTTTCGGCCAATGCGGCGACCTATGACCGACTGCGCGACACCCAGATGGCGCTGGGGATCAACGTGGCGCCGGACGACACGTCGCTCGTCTTGCGCGGCCTGAAGACCATGGGCATTCGGCTGGAACGCCACCAGGAGTCGGCCCTGCAACTGGCGCACTGGCTGGAAGGCTGCGACGAGGTCGCCCGTGTTCTCCACCCGGCCCTGCCCTCGTTTTCCGGCCACGCGCTGTGGAAGAGCCAGTTCTCCGGTTCGAGCGGCCTGTTTTCGATCGTCCTTCGAGGCGGTGGGATGACCGAGGCGGCAGCCTTCCTCGATGCGCTGAAGCTGTTTGGCCTTGGCTATTCGTGGGGTGGGTTCGAAAGCCTCGCCGTGGTCGCCGACCTGTCCGACCGCATTCTCGCCAAGGCCCCATCCGAGGGGCCGGTGATCCGGCTCCAGATCGGGCTGGAAGACGTCGCGGACCTCAGGGCCGACATCGAGAACGGACTGGCCGCCGTGAACCGACTGAAGGACTGACGACACCTGGCAAAGACGGGGGACCAGGAAAGGTGGGCACGCAGACGGCGTGGCCGACGCTGGAGACGCCTGGCAAATCCCGCGATGCATGTAAAACAAGAGAAAAGAACGGAAACAGCGCGATGAGCGACGTCAGGGATTCCAACGGCACCATCCTCAACGACGGCGATCAGGTCACCGTCATCAAGGATCTGAAAGTAAAGGGCACTTCGCTGACGCTGAAACGTGGCACGCTGATCAAGAATATTCGGCTTACCGGTGATGCCGAAACGATCGAGTGCAACGCCGACAAGGTAAAAGGGCTGGTGTTGCGCACCGAGTTTCTGAAAAAGGCCGGATGAGCGAAGGCCGGCTGACGCGGACATCAGTCGGCCTCGATCTCGTCGGGCCTCTGCCTCAGCGATGCTTTCAGACCGAGGACCGCGGGACGGCGGCGGCGTTCGGCGGGGGAAGTGGCTCCATCAAGCTGCCCCGACGCGAGCGATCGAAGGATGAACGTGCCTTCAGGTCCGCGGCTTCCTGCCCGAAAAGCTCGATCGAGAATTCCGAGGGCTCGTAAAGCGCCCGGCGAAGGCGATCGATCTCGGTGTCCCGTGGTGTTTGCGACGGACCGTAAACGCTAACGGTCTGCATGGCGCACTCCGCGGCCAGTTCGCGCGCCGCCTCCGCCCAATGCTCATGCTCGCGACCATGTGGCCGCCCCTCCCGCTCCCAGATCTGATGAGCGCGAACCCGCATCATTTCTGCATCGTCAATTTTTGGCACTGCACCCTCCTGTCGAACCCCACATTCCATCTGACCTCGTCGCCCCGTGAGACGGCCAACACGCTGGTGCGGCGGCTCCCGGGTTCGGTTTTCGGCAAGCAGACGGAACATCTCCCGGGAGCAACTCGGCAGCGACAACTCGGTTGCGGGGTCGCCAGCCATGACCGGAAAAAGGGTCCGGGAATCAGGTAGATGGAGGACGACTGCGAGGGCAGTCCGGTTTCCGTCGACGAACTTTCCAACAGGACTTCCGCGCGCAATCTCCGCGCCAGCGTCGCATCCTATGCTGGGGGCTCGAATGATAGGGCCGGGCCGCCCGACATGGCATGTGGGTCCACCCGGCTGAGGAGAACGGCATGATCTCTTGTCTTGTGAGAAAGCGCTGGCAGTCCGGCACTCTGGCAGAGCGTTCGTGGTCTCGCCTGTTCCGTGCCACGGCCAAAAGCCTTGATGAAACAGGCGCGCCCTTTCCGGCGAGGGAGCGGTGATGAGGCGGCTGATCCTCACGCTGGTCTGCACCCTCTTGCCGGCGTCCGCATGGGCCATGATGCCGGCATGCCATCCCTTCGACCGGGCGCCCTGGGTCACCTGCATTTACGACGGGACCAGCGGATGGGAAGCCGGAGTGCCATGGCGCCTGGCCGACTTCGAGCCACCGCATTTCAAAGCGGCGGAAGCCGGCTGTCGCGCCGAGCAGATCCAGGGCGTGCGGGCGCGCGACGGGCTGCGTGCTCTCATGTCGCGCGGCTACACCATCATCGACACGGCGCGCCGCGACAAGGCACAGGTACGGCTTGTCCGCCTCAGGCTGCTCGATGGCCGCGATGCCGGTATCGAACTGCTCAGCCAGGGACTGGTGCAGGCTCTGCCGAACACGGGCAATCGCTGGTGCGGCAAATAGGGTGAGCCCGGCCGTCGTCCGGTAATAGGACCGGGCCCCCTGATCGGATTCCCGCCCCGATACCGGAGTGGCGGCCATCGTCAAACGACCTTCGACCGCAATCAATGCTTCCACGCGGCCACGGGACACCTCCAGTACCCTCAGACGAGATCGGCCACCTGAAGTCCTGCTCCGGCCCGCCCTCAGTCGCCACGCCGTTCTTCGGCCGGCACAGGCAGTGGACGACGGTCCATCGCGAAGCGTACAGGCTTGCCACACACCCGTCGGCGGCGCCGAGCGCCTCGTCGGCACAAAACCTAATGCATCCCTGGAGGCCCCTGGCGGACCTCGGGAGCGCACAGCGGAGATTTGCGATGTCATCGAACGAGACCGCTCTGAAATTCATGGCCGGCGCCATCATGAAACTGCAGGCGCAGGCCGAAGCGCAGGACATGCTGCTGCAGGCTCTCTATGCCGAGCGCGCCCTGCAGCGCGGCACGTTTCCGGCAGAGGCCGAGGAGGAAGTGCTCGCTCTGGCAACCTCGATCGAGCGCGCGCCCCGCAGCGGCTACGAAGGCGAGGAACGCCATCTCGCCGACGTCCAGGGTGCCATCCGCCGCTTTGCCGACAGCCTGCGCGTCCGCCTGGAGGAAGAGCGCATGCCCTCGGCGTGAGGTGACGCGGAGGCTGACGGGCGTTGCGCAGCCACCAAACCAGTTGCCCCCGATGCCCGCGCGATCGCTCTGATGGCCCGGGGGCGATCAACGAGAAACTCTGCGCCCGAACCTGGACGTCACCACCCATCGACAGTCACTGGTGACGTGACGACCCAGGAGCGCCACCAGACCTTTCGGACGGCCCCATCTGGGTCACCCCTAAAATGAACGGCAGGTCACCTGAGGTGACCTGCCGGACACCCAGTTACGCGTTGGCGAAATCTACTTAGAACTCGATCTCAAGCCCATTTTCACAGAAATCGAACTTGGCAGGTTCCGATTCGCTGCCGTCTGCATAGGCTGCCTTCACCCACTGAGCGCAGCTCTCGCTGTTTGTGCTTTGATCCCATACGAGATTTACAGTTGATCCCGGCTTGATTCCGCTACCGATATCAAAATAGCCCCATTCTCTCTTGTTTTCAGAAACGAATACCTCGGTGATAGCCGATGAGGTTGTGTTGGTTGCTGTGAAAGAAAACTCTGCGGCCTGGGCGGCTGTGACGATCATCCCGCTCGCCGCCATACCGAAACAAACTGCAAAAAACCGCGTGCAGACTTTCATGAAATTCATCTTACTGGCTCCGGAGAATGGGATTTCGACGGAAAACTTTCTTGCATTGTCGGTAGGGAAAGTCGACGGGAATCTTTCGCTCAAGTGATTTAAGCATGAATGGCAGATTGGGCCATAGTTAACGCGCGCCTGCACACGCAATATCTACTCGGCGTATCGGAAGCCCTCCGGGAGCGATCGAGTCTGGCGTTTCAAACGGCTTCCCGAGACCGCCCGCAGCGTTGGGTCTCGGATTGCCGCGCCGAATACTGCGAAAAGCCGGATTCCGACATTTCGCCGAGCTCTCTGGCCGACATGACGACCATTGGCCCAAACGATCTCATCCCGCCTGCCGACGACAGAACGGGAAGGGATCAGGGCGGGCGCTCACACCCCCGCACCGGGTACAGGGTGCGGCGGAGAACCCGAAGTCCCCTGCCAGTCCAGTGTTTCATGTTGGTATTGGTGACCCCGGCTGGATTCGAACCAGCGACCATCGGCTTAGAAGGCCGTCCGGAACTGCAGCGATAGCAGTGGCCGATCCAACTTTCAGCAGCGCCCCAGGCCCGTCATAGAGCACCAAAGTTGGAACGGCCCGCGATAGACGCCCCTGCCCTTCCGTGGCACCAGTTTGCAATGCCCTTCGATCCCGCCACCGGCTACCGAACCATAAGCACCCTCGGCGATCTTCAAGACGTCGGGGACAACCTCTCGTTCTGGTGCATGCGCTGCGGGCGCGACTTGGATCTCGACCTCGCCAGAGCGGTCGAGCTATGGGGCCGGGATCGGTGCTACATCGACCAGAAGTGGAATGTGAAATGCAGCCGGTGCAACAGCCGCGACATCGGCCTGATCGTCAGGCCTGGCGCATACAGGACCAAAAGTGGGCATAGCTTCCTGCGATCTGCCAGCCCATCTTGCAGAGCATCACGCGGCCGCCACGGTTCCGCCTCATTGACGCAATGGCGGCTTATTGCTTGATAAGACCCACATGAGGGGGACCACCATGAAGTACATCGCCGCCGTAGTTTTCTGCATTTCCGCTTTATCCGGATGCCAGTCCGTCCAGCATCAGACCGCCAGCGGACGCCCTGAGGCATCCATTGCCGCTCCCGCCGACCAGGTGAAGACCGCTTTCGTGGGATCGATGACGAATTATGGCTACCAACTGACGCGCGACAGCCAGTTCCAGATTGTCATGGAGCGTCAGTCGGACAACGCAATGGCAAACGTTCTGCTGGGTAGCAACTACGATCCCACTGTGGAGGCTCGGGTCACTGCGACTTTCCTCGATATGGGCGCACAGACACGTGTAACAGCCGACATGGGCATTGTGAGAAACGGGGGTTCCGCTTTTGAAGCAGTGACACCGATGAACAATAACGTCGACTCCCTTGGAGTACAGAATCTCCTGGATGAGATTAAGACCGGATTGGAAAGCCGCAAGTCGGTCGGTCAAGTTGTCTCGGAAGCGTCGACTCGCACGATCGGTGCCCGAGCCCAGGCTGTCAAAGCCACCCAATCGCCCCAGAGCTGAAACGCAAAAAGCCGCCGCCACCCGGTGAAGGGCGACGGCGGCTGGATGGCGGCAGGTATCTACCGCCGCATTAGAAGGTCGATGCGATCGTGGACGAGCTGCAGCTGAGCGTCGATCTGATCGACCTTGCGCCCGATGCCGGTGATCAGCGCCATCTCCTCGTCGGCAAGATGAACCTTAGCGGCGACGAGCAGCGGATGCTCCGGAATATCGCGGGCGTCATAGGCGATCGGTCCCGGCGGCGGGGATGAGCGCATGAACACCTGGGCGAGGAAGGCTAGGAGCGGCGTGAAAAACACCGTACCGAGTGCGGTGATCGCAAGGGGATTGTTCAGCAAAGCAATCAACCATTCCGGCACGGCGTCTCTCGCTTGCGGAGGATGTCGATGCTCGATCGAACGACACCCGCCGATTCGAGCACGACCCAGAAAAAGTAGCCGAGCGCGAGCAGCTTCAGCCCCATTTGAGCGAAGATCAGACAATGCAGGGTCTGGTAGGCGATCCCGCAGACGCCGGCAGACCAGCGCAGCCGGGGGCTCCTTTGCCATTTGCCGTTGATGACGGTCCCCGCGATCCGCGCGGCGCCTATCGCGACCGCCACAAGTCCCCAGAGGAGCGGATGGTCCGACATCGGGAAGGTCGCGTAATAGACCGCGTCCATGCCCTCGGCGAAGATGATCGTCAGGCCGCGAACGACCACCCATGTACCGATGACGATCTCCACCAGCCGCCACCCGTCGCCATAGAGATACTGCTCCCAGAGGGCGACGAGCGATGCCTTGATCGTGTGGTGGCGGGTCCGCACGTCGGGATAGACGGGAGACGCCCGGCGGTCCGTCACGGCCGACACCGTCAGGATGCCGTGTTGCGTGGGGCGAAGTAGACCGTGGCGAACCCGATCGCGGCATAGATCGCATTCGCCGCCAGGATGCCCCACCATGGCATGGAGGAGACCTGTTCGGGGGTCATGACCAGCGCGCCGCCCGTGCCCGTCACCATGCCGGCAACAGCGCCGGCGATGCCTTTGGAAATGCTCTTGACGTCCATGTCAGATCTCCTCTTTCGCGTCGGCATAGGCCGCACTGATGATTTCAAAGGCGCCGACGATCGTGCCCAGCGCCGCCGCGGTGTCCGTGATGGGGCGATCGGAGCAGATGCCGACGATGACGGCATGAGCCGTTGCCTCGGCCTTGCGGATCTCGGCCGAGACCTCGAGCTGGCGAGCGGCGACGAGAAAGGCGACGTGGGTCGCCGGCTCGATGCTGCAGATCCTGTCGATCCGGTCAGCAGCGCCCGCCACGGCGGTGTCTGTCTGGCAACCGGCAAGCGCCAGCAGCCCGGCGGCCGAAAGGGCCGCAAGCATGGTTTTCATGGGATGTGCTCCTGGAGGGTTCCGGCGTTCCCGGCCGGTTCGGGATCAGGTCAGCGAGACGTACCGGGCACTCACCCAGCCGAGATGGCCGCCGGGCGTGCGCGCGCGATACCAGCCGTCGTCGCTGTCGACGATGGCGATGGCCGTGCCGCGCGGCAGGCCGCCGATGATCTCGCCATCGGGCGCCCGCCGGAAGTTGAGCCATCCGGCCGTCGTCGCGCCGCGCAGCTCCATATCGCCAGGCGCGCCGGTCTCCGCCGCCGCGGGCTCCTCAATGGCCCGCACCGCGCCGCCGGCCATCGCGATCCCCACCGCCATGCGTAGCCTGTCGCCGATTGTGCAGGCGCCGACGATGTCGGGGTCGAAGGCGAGCCGCGTGAAATCCCACTTGCCGCGCTGCCTGTTCCCGAGATTGGCCTGCACTTCGGCATGGCTCAGCACCGTCGTCGGCGTGGGCTCGATGCCGTAGCGCCGGCAGAGATCGGCGACGACCTCAATCAGCGTCTCCCACTGTGTCGCCGTCATCGGGGCGACACCGGCCCGGAAGGGGTTCTCGATGGCGCCGACCATGCAGGCCAGCGCCACGCCGATAGACCCGGTGTTGGTCCCCAGCGTGTGCGCCGCGTAGTTGCCCCGGATCGGCGCCTCGTTCGCTTTGATCGACAGATCCCCGCGGACGAGATTGCCGTCGTCCTCGATGATCAGGTGGTAGTGCTGGCGGTCGACGCTTGATGCCTCGTGCCGCCCGGCCGACCAATGGCAGATGACGCGCGCCATCTTCGCCGCCGGCATCCATGATGCGGGGATCGTCATGCCTTTTCTCCTATGGCTCAAGAAAAAGGCCCGCCGGGTTAAGGGCAAGCCGCTGTCATGGTTAAGGTTTTGGATAATGTTCAGTGACAAGTATTGATCACCAGCACGACATCCTCTCGTGCTGAAGCAGGTGCGCATGCGAGCGGCGCTACTCCCCCGAGCAGCGCCGCCTTTGCCTGTGGCGCGGATGCGGGAGGCCCCACAAACTCCCCCTCAAGGCAGGCGGGGCTTCGGTAGGAAGGCCGCGGGAGCGATACTAGAAACGCGTGAGCTTGACTGCTAACGCACGGAAAGCAGCTCTCTTCCGAAGGACCCGGATGCGCAGCTACACCGTCAGCGGCGAAGAATCACTCGCTGAAATCGCAAAGCGCGAGCTCGGCCATGAAAGCTATTGGCTTCGCCTGTACGCGTGGAATGCAGCGGCAGTGCCCAAGAATATTGCGTCGAAAGATCGCGTAGCAGCAGGAGTCGTTCTTATGCTGCCGAACACGCCCTTTGCTTGATCGATTAGGGATGGGTGGATCGCCCCACCCGCGCATAGGGTGGGGATACAGGCTGGGGCAGGACCGCAGGCAGGGCGTGTCCGCCAAAGCTGACATTTACCAAGACGCGGACGGCCTCAATTCCCCCTTTACTTTTCGGAATGCTTCAGGCTGTTAAGGGCAGTCATTTTGCCGGAGGCAGAAGTGCAAGTGAGAGAATTTACAGTTAACAACGATCAGACAGATCTCGTCGCCCTCTACTCGCAAAGGCTAGCCGCCGCGCGCCTCATCCTCATTATCATGGTCGTCTACGTTCATGTCCCTTTAATTCTACCTGCTTTGACGGACGCTTGGAGTCCTTCGATCTTGGAGCCGGCATTCATCGCCAATAAAACGGCACTCCGATTTGCGGTCTCAGTACTAACTATTATGTCGGGTTTTATTTTATTTGCAAAATATTCGGATAGGCATCCGATCTCTACGCTTAAGAAGAAAATAAAGACGCTCGCCGTCCCATTTTTTCTGTGGAATATTCCATTAGTTGTCGCACTTTATGTTGCTCAGGCTATGCAGTTAACTAGCGGTCGGCGGCTTGATCTAGTAAATGCCGATCTGATAGGGTGGCTGGATGCAACAATAGCACTTTCCACTAGGCCGGTTAATTATCCTCTTTACTTTTTGCGGGATCTTTTTGTTATCAATTGTCTAGCAATTATTCTATCAAAATTCATTCGGAAATTCACTGTTGTTGCCCTTATCGGATCATTTGTCATCGCAGAATATGATTTTGACGGTATTTTAGTTCTGCGGTCGTCTATGCTTCCTGCCTTTGTCATCGGTGCCGCCCTGGCAATTTGGCGAATTGATCTCCGTTCGACTGATAAGTTGCTGCCTGTGATCGCACCGCTTTTCCTGCTTTCATGCCTCCTACAATACTATTACCCGTCATCCGGTGGCAGCATTTACGTGGCCGCTCTTGGAGCCATGACGATTTGGCAGACCACCGGCTTCTTAGAAAGGACGGGAAGAATTACCGGGATCGCCAATGCAGCGAAGTTCGCCTTCCCGATCTATCTAATGCACGGGGTGATCCTTGTCGTCGCCTTGTCTCTAGGAGTTTCGGTTACGCCGACTGTCTACGGACTGCTGCTTTGGCTACTTTTGCCCGCCGCAATTGCAGTCACATGCTGTCTAGTATTCGTCGTCATGAGACAATTGGTACCATCCGCTGTCCAGATTGCTACAGGCGGCCGCGGCGCATAATCCTCGGCAGGCGCGTACCGTTATTCAACGTACCGTGGGAACCGCTTCCATGTATCGCTTATTGAATGCTCTTTTGCAGCGTCAGCGGTAGTGTCCGCGCTGGTGGTGGAAACTCGGATCTCAGATGGTGCGACGGAGGTGGCCACCGGATTGGCCGGCTAAGGTGGAGTTGCGAGACTTCAACCTGACCGGAGCACCCGATGACCGAGGACAGATTACCGCTTGCCGAGCTTCTGGCAAAAGCCGGAGACGGCGATTTCCTGAGGACGATAGCCGAGAGCGTGATGCAGCTTCTCATGGAGGCCGACGTGGAGGGCATGATCGGCGCCGGGCGCCATGAACGCACCCTGGAACGGGCGACCTATCGCAACGGCTACCGGGACCGCTCGTTCGATACCCGGCTTGGCTCCTTGCAGCTTCGCATCCCCAAGCTTCGACAAGGCAGCTACTTTCCGCCGTTCCTGGAACCGAGAAAGCTCTCGGAGAAGGCGCTTGTCGCGGTCATCCAGGAGGCCTGGATCAGCGGCGTGTCCACGCGTCGCGTCGACGATCTGGTGCAGGCCATGGGACTGTCGGGGATCGGCAAGAGCACGGTGTCGAAGCTGTGCAAAGATATCGACGACCGCGTCGGCGGCTTTCTCGATCGCCCGCTCACCGGCGACTGGCCCTATCTCTGGCTCGACGCGACCTACCTGAAGCAGCGCGAAGGCGGCCGTATCGTCTCGGTGGCGGCAATAATCGCTGTCGCCGTCAACACCGACGGCAAGCGCGAGATCGTCGGCCTTCACATCGGGCCCTCGGAAGCGGAGACCTTCTGGTCGACCTTCCTCAAGAGCCTCGTGCGCCGCGGCCTTTCCGGCGTGAAGCTCGTGATATCGGATGCCCATGAAGGGCTGAAGGCCGCCATCCGCCGGGTGTTCAGCGCCTCCTGGCAGCGCTGCCGCGTCCACTGGATGCGCAACGCCCTGTCCTATGTCCCGAAGGCGCAGCAAAGCATGGCGGCTGCGGCCCTGCGCCAGGCCTTCATCCAACCCGATCGCGCCGGCGCGGCCCAGGCGCTGCGCCACGTCGCCGACCAGCTCCGGGGAAAGGTAATTACCCACCCCCGCATTCCGTAGAATGTCAGGCGCCTACCGTCTCGAGAATTGTGTTGAAGACGTTGCCCCCTTGGCGCAGCCGGGCGGTATCGACGACGGTTCGGATGTCAGCTTCGCCTTCGGCGGCCCACATGGATCGATAGCCGTTGGTGACCTTGCGCTGGATCACGGCCGGTCGCAGGGCGCGCTCGCAGCCGTTGTTGGTGGCCTCGACCATCCCGGTCCAGAGAGTGAAGGTCAGGAGCTGGTCGCGCGCTCGCCTGAACTTGTGCTGGACCACTCGAGCGAAAGGGCAGGAGGTCGGTGCGGCGAGGATCTCGGAAAGACTTCGCTCCAGTGCACGGCGCTTGGCGACGATGGTCGATGCGGCGAAGGTCGTGATGCCGCTGGCCAAAGCGAAAGCCTTGGACAGCCAGATCCGCAGCCGCGACGGCAGCAGATCCTCGCCCGCCTGTTCGGCGTAGGCGACGTCGCGGGCCAGATGAGCCAGACAGGTCTGATGGGCGTCGGCATGTCCCTGCTGGGCAGAGTAGCGATCGGAACACCAGACCTTTGGCCGGTGCCCGTCCATCAGGGTCCTGACCACGATGGCACCACGGGTCGGAGCGGCACGATGGACGACTGCGTCATCGCAGCGAAACACCCATTGGAAGGCGTTGCTGCCTTCGATGCGAACGCCGGTCTCGTCCGAGGCCACCACCTTGGAGCGGCGCAGGGCGGCAATGGCGAGATCGCGGTCGGCGACGAAGGTGCCCTGCGCCCGGCGCAGCATGTTCATCAGCCCGCCCTGGCTGATCTGCAAGCCGAAGAGATCGGCCAGAGCTTTCTGAAGCCGTTCATAGGACAGGGCCTGGAAGGTCTTAAGATAGGTCGCCACCGCATGCAGCCGCGGCCCGAACGGCGTCCCCCTTGCCGCATCGGGCAATCCCGCTGAGACAAGCGTGCCGCAGGAAGGACAACAAACCGAAAGCCGGCGATGACGCGTCACGAACGGCTTGATCTCCGGCAGATCGACCGTCTCGTACGTGCCGCCGATCTCCGCGGGAAGGCTATCGGCCAGGGCTGCCTGGCAGCAGGAGCATTGCTCGGGACGGTGATCGACGAGCCGATCGAAATCCTCACCCATCGCTCGGCTGTGGCCTTCGTGACCGGGCTTGGCGCCGCCAGGTCTTGCCTGCTCACGGCGCTCCTTGCGGTCACTAGACGGAGGCTTCGAGGATGTGCGTGACGTCTTCTCCGGACGCTGAATCTTCAGCACCAGATCGATCAACTCTTCCTTCGTCAGACGCTGCAAATCACCGCGATCCATCCGTCCATGGATTCAGGGAATTCGGCCCGTGACAAGGGGGTGGGTAATTACGGGGAAAGTGTCCCAAGCTCGGCAGCTTCATCGACGACAGCGAGACCGACGTGCTGGCGCATCTGGACTTTCCCGGTCAGCATCGGACCCGGATCCATTCGACCAATTCCCTGGAGCGCCTGAACAAGGAGGTGAAGCGGCGCGCCGATGTCGTCGGCATCTTCCCGAACGAGGGCTCCATCATCCGCCTCATCGGCGCCGTCCTCCTCGAGGCCAACGACGAATGGCAGACGCAAAACCGCTACATGCAGACCGAACCCATGGCCGAACTCATGTCCAACAGCACCAAGCCCGAAACCGTACGTATTTCCACCGCAGCCGCCTGAAACCGAGCCGCTTCAGTTACACCCCAATTTCCACCACGTTGACGGACACGACCAGCGTCAGCGGCCCGAAGATGAAACTCATTGGCACAAGTGGTCGGCGCTGCTCCCGGTGACCTTGCGCGATGGAACGCTCTACACGGGCAGCTCATGCAACGGTCAGCTTTGGCGGCGGCGAACGGAGACGGGATATGAGTATTCTGCCGATGAGGGCTCTTTCGACGAATGGGCTGACACGCAGATTTAGGCCGCCTGCGCTGCCAGCCGTGCAATCAGAGCGTCGCGCTGTACCGTCGTGACGACGCTGCCCGTGATGAGGTTCCACGTCTTGCGTCGCCCGATGAAGCCGTTGCCAGTCGCCGCCATCCGAAGGCCTGTCGCGGTCCACGAGGGCTTGGAATACGACACGTTGACTGTCGCAATGCCGTCGCGATAGAGCGTCAGGGTCGTCCCGTTGTAGTAGAGGACATAGGCGTGAGGCACGTTGAGCGCCGCGTCCGTTGGCTCCGTCCCGATGACGCTTGCCCCGACGAGCTGCACTCGCGAGGTGCCGGAGGCGAACCGTGCTTGCAGGCCGCCAGTGCCGAGGAACTGCCAGAGGATCTTCAGCGACGCCGAAGTGGACGCCTGGAACGGCGTGTCGATCCAGGCGATGATAAACGGCGCCGAGGCGGTGTTGAGCGCCCCGTACAGCGCCGCATCTGCCGCCTCCAGATAGGTCACCCCAGAGAAGCGGAGACCGCGCTGTCCCTGCGCTTCGCCGAGCACGAACTGCGGCTGTTTGGCGGGAAGTGCCGTGCCCCCCGTGGCGTTGACCATGTGATAAGCGTTGGCGCTTTTGTCCTTGGCCTTGTGGACGATCTCGAAGTCCTTGGCGGGGATCGTGCCCGCGTCGTCGGAGAACAAGGTGTCCATGTCATCGAAGTCGAAGGCCGCAACGATCCCGGTCATTGTCGATGGCGAGGTCTGCCCTGCCTTTTCGACATCGGCCGCGCCAATCGCATCAATGCGAGCCTTGAGTGCCGCACGAGCAGCGACGGCCCCGGCGTCCACGGTATCCGGCAGCGACGCGACGCCCAGATAAAGGCGGTTCTTCTGGGCCGCAGACACGAACGGCTCGGCTGCGGCAATCTTCCGCTGGGCGTAGTGATCCGGCTTCACGCCGGTATGGATCGCGTTATAGGCATCAAGCAGGGCGATACGGTAGAGTTCGCCGCCTAGCGTTGCCGGGTGAACACCATCCTGCGGTGTCATTCCGCCGGTAAGCTGCTTCCAGAAATCCCACGACAGGAGAGATGGCCCGTATCCATCGAAGGCCGGTGCATCAAGGACCGTGTTCCAGCCTCGCCCAGACAGTTTGTTGCTCGGGTTGAATGCGCCCATGTTGAATGGTCGCATCCCGTTGGCCTGATTGGCGATCGAGACCGAAGGCCCGTCGACCACGTGCTCCTGCAAAATGCCAGTCGCGCCGCCGGCATCGTAGTTGAGGTTGCTCACAAAGGTCGGGCCGACGTAAATCATCTGCCGCGAATTGGCAGCGGCCCATGCGTCGACCGCGGCGACATCGGCAATGATGGCGTCCCGCTGCCCCTGCGTCCGCGCCACCCATGTCTGCGTCCCGCCGAGGAAGTAGTTCGGGCCGTGATCCATGATGACGCGGGCGATGTAGGGGCGCGGCTGAACGAGCTTCACAAGCTGTTCCGTCAGCATGTTTGCCGTCAGCGCACCGGAGCGAGCCATGGCGACGAAGATCGGATCGCGCGTCGGATAGCGGGCCTGTGCGTCCGTGCGAAGCTGGCCTGCCTGGGTGTTGCTGATCGTGATAGACATGCCGACCACGGCGTGAATGTCGTTTCGCAGCGGGTCGGTCTGAAGCTGGTTGATCTGGAAGCCGAAGAAGTGCGTGGCCGTCGTCGCGTAGCGCAGACGGTACTTCGCCGCCGCCGAAGCGGGGATGTCGATAAGCTGATCGATGTTGTCGGCCGACTGCGTCTGCATCGGCACGAAGGAGATCGGCGCATACGTGCCGCCTCCGTCCGTGCTCTTGTCCATGGTGAGCGTGCGGGCCGTCGCGGCGCCCGACGTCGTGGTCAGATAGAGGACCGCGCCAGGGGCGACGATCTCCGGCAGGTCCAAAATGAACTCGCCCGTCCCATTCGCGGCGACGCTGAAGGTCGGCAGAACATTCGCCGCGTTCGCGCCCATCAGGGCGGCCAGATTGTTCGCATCGCTCGTCGTGCCCGTTACGGTCGCGAAAGTGGGTTGAACCCGCCAGTCAGTGACAGGCATCACGTCCGGCACGGCCCCACCCTGTCCAAGAGCGAGTGTGAACGGCCCGAGGGATAGCCCTGCATTCCCCGGTCCTATCCGCAGGCCGCCCATAACGATCCCCATGCCCTCAGCCCTTGGTCACGGCGAGGACGGCGTCGCCCGGATTTGCCAGTACGCGGGCATAGACTTTCTCGGTGGTGATGTCCGTCAGCGCCATGGAGTCGCGCCCGGCCCCGGACTGCAGCACGTGACCGGATTCGAATGAGTTTGTCGGAACGGTCGCAGCAAGGGCGATCCGCACTCCTGCGACGCTGAGAAGCTGCAACGTGATGTTTGCCGCCCCTTCAGCGACCAGTGTCCAGCCAACGGCGGCTCCAGGGATCAGAACGTTTGGTTGCGTGACATAAGCCATCAGTAATGTCTCCATAAGCGTACTCGTGCTGGCCGACTTGACGACCCTATGCCGGCCAGCCCTCGTCGGTACCGATGGCCGCCACGGCCTCCTCGTTCTCGGCTGCGTCGAGCTGATCCTTGAGGCTCCAAGCATAAGCGATCACCTGGGAGCGCCAGATGCCCATCGCGACCATTGCCGAGGCGACGACGCTCGCCGATGCGGTGAAGGTCTCGTCTGCAGCGTCGCGGATGCCGATCGGATCGGCGCCTTGGCCAGAGGTGATCATGGCATCTGCGACGCCCTTCAGACCCAGCCAGTTGATCGCGTCTTCTGCCCCGCGTTGATCCAGCGTGCGTATGCCCGCCGTGGACCCGAAGTTGTGCCGATAGCCGCCAGCGATGATCGTGTCACGCCGGGCGTTTATCGCTTCCCGCTTGTCAGCTTTCGCGCGATCGAGCGGTGCCAGGCACAACCATGTGCCGTTGGCAGCGCGGACCAGCGGGTCGTGCCAGCCGCATTCAACTGGCTGGCGCCCATCTCCTGGCGATGCGTGCCGGAACCCCGACGAGTCGACATGAATCGTTTCGAGGGTCTCGACGTCGATTACGGCCCCTTCAACGACTCGGGCACGCGCGAGGATCTCTTCGGCAGACATCCCATGAGCCCAGTCTGGAGCGGGGACCGAGATATCGACATGGGCATCCGCGTCGAGAAGTGCTGCGACAACTGTCTCGTCCTGAATGACAAGGCGCATCAATCTGATCTCCTTCAAATGTGGCAGCCGACGCGGAATGTCGGATTGGTTGTCAGTCGCGAGAAATTGCCGACATAGACGTTGATCCCATACCTGTTCACGTCAGTGCTGAAGACGCGGAGGTCACTGGCACCCGCTGCCCCATAGGTGGACTGCACGCCTTCGGGGATGGCGTAGGCATAAGGTGTCATCGCCAGATTGAGCGGCAACGTCGCTGAACCGGAAAAGGAGTCGGGCCCGCCGGTGACAGGAACGGTGAGAACCGTGTTGAAGTTGATGACGCCGCGGTTCACGAGACGGGTCAGAGTGACCGCACCGCCACCACTCACAACCACCCGAGCGGCGAGCATGTTGTCGTGGTTTCCATCGAGAGCGGCGTTATCTTCCGGAAAAAGGCTCGGGTTGTAGGTGGTGTCCGCCACGTTGCGCGCCATCCACCGGCCCAAAGGCCAAGTGCCCGCAGGAGCGTTTGCAGAGCCTGGCGGATACCACCGGATATGGTGGGTGAAGCCAGACGCGACAGTGAAGGTCAGGGCTCCGGCACCGTGGAGGTTGAGGTATTCCTGAAGGTTGAACTTCAAGAGGCCGCGCCAGGTGAACTCAACTGTTGGAAGTATGGTGACCGTATTCGCCCCTGTTGCGAAGTCGAAAACACCGTCGATCCGATTGACGTGCGGAAACAGCAACGAAAACGACGCTCGCTGCTGAAATGCAGCCTTTAGAGATCGATCGTCAATGAGCTCGACCCATGGGCTGTGGGCGCCAGCATTATCGGTCGTCGCAAACAAAAGAGGTTTGCCGGAAGCAACAGCTGCTGGCAGCGCGAGGCGGAAAAACGCGTTTGGTGAACCTTGATCCTGCGCGTTGTGCACGAAGAACTCGGAGCCGTCGCCGGTAACCTGTGCAGGCGCGTTGCTCCCCAGACCAGTCAACCGCCGCGGCGCATACCCTGGCCTGACGTTGGCTAAGTCGCCCCAATTGTTGGCGGTGGCTATCCCCTGCGGCCCGCGCAGAGGCTTGATGACGCGCCCGAGGTGCAGGGGCACGACAGGGCGACTTGCGCTGGTCAGAGCATCGACATCGGACCCCGCCGCCAGGATGACGAAACCGTAGTTGCTTTCAGACGCGAAGGCCTGCTGCCAGGCGCCAGCAACTTTTCGATAAGGGATAGACTGATCGTTGGCCCATATGATCGAATTGTCCTGCGCACCCTGAAATATCCACCCGGCTGCCGTGTATTCAGCGATCTGCCCTGCCTTCCCCGCCCAGGCGCCGGTCGCGCCGTTCGCAACGACGTACATCGCCCCTGCGGACGGGGTTGCCGGTGGGGTTGCCACCTGAAACGACTCTACGACAGTATTGGGAATGCGCGTCAGGCCGACGATCGTGCGGCCGCGATTGACGAGCATCGAGCGGATCGCCTGCCACACCTGTGTCAGGTCGGCCGCTGATGGCGTCAACCCGGCTTGCGCAATCAGGTATTCGAGTTCGCGCTGTGGGTCCTCGATAGCCGCTGCCGGCACTTTCGAGCCAGCTACCGCTCCAGGCGTATTGCGGTCGACATAGGGCGCGTCCGGGTCGGTGGACCCGAACGGGGCTTGATATTCCATGATGGCTCCTTGGATCAGTCGTCGTCAGAATTAGTCGTCGTTGTAGACGAACTCCGGCCTGGTCCATCCGGGCGCGATGTCGGCAAAGAGGCATTCCAGCCCGTCGGCATCGAAGATTTCAAAGAGCGGATCGGCGCCGCACTCGCTTTCCCCGCAGATGAAGTAGTCGACGCCCAGGTCGTAGACGTGGACGACCCAGAACACTTCCTGCAGCTTGTCGCCGGTGGTGTGCTCGCCGCCGCATTCCGAAAAGCCGCACTCGAAGACAACCGGCTCCTCGATTTCGATCCGGTATCCCGCCTGTCGCGCGAGCCGGACGAAATCCTGCGGCGTGATGGTTGCGACCGACCGCACCTTGGGGTCGTGTCCGTCAACGTGGTGGAAATTGAGTGTAGCTGAAGCGGCTCCGTTTCAGGCGACTTCGGTGGAAATCTGTTCGGGTTTTGCAGTGTTGCCCATGGCCATGAGGTCGGCCATGGGTTCGGTCTGCATGTAGCGGTTCTGGATCTGCCATTCGTCGTTGGCCTCGAGAAGGACGGCGCCGATGAGCCGGATGATGGATCCCTCGTTCGGGAAGATTCCGACGACGTCGGCACGCCGCTTCACCTCCTTGTTCAGGCGCTCCAGGGAATTCGTCGAATGGATCCGGGTCCGGTGCTGACTGGGAAAATCCATGTGCGCCAGCACGTCGGTCTCGCTGTTGTCGATGAAGGCCCCGAGCTTTGGACACTTTCCCCGAAGCTGGTCGGCGACGTGGCGCAGCGCCTGGCTGGCGCTAGCACGATCGGGCTGGGCGAAGGCTTGGCGCAGCGCGGCCGCCGCCATGCTCTGCTGCGCCTTCGGGACATACGACAGGGCGTTGCGCATCCAATGCACCCGGCAGCGCTGCCAGGAGGCGCTGAACACCCGGCGAATGGCGGCTTTCAGCCCTTCGTGAGCATCCGAGATCACGAGCTTCACGCCGGACAGGCCGCGGCGCACGAGGCTCTTGAGGAAGCTCGACCAAAACGTCTCCGCTTCCGAGGGGCCGATGTGAAGGCCGACGATCTCGCGCTTGCCGTCCGTGTTCACGGCCACGGCGATTATGGCGGCGACCGAAACGATGCGTCCACCCTCGCGCTGCTTCAGGTAGGTCGCATCCAGCCAGAGGTAGGGCCAGTCGCCAGTGAGAGGACGGTCGAGGAAGCCGCCGACGCGTTCGTCGATGTCTTTGCACAGCTTCGATACGGTGCTCTTGCCGATCCCCGACAGCCCCATGGCCTGTACCAGATCGTCGACCCGCCGGGTGGAAACGCCGCTGATCCAAGCTTCCTGAATGACGGCAACCAAGGCCTTCTCCGAGAGCTTTCTCGGCTCCAGGAACGGCGGGAAGTAGCTGCCCTGCCGAAGCTTGGGTATCCGAAGCTGCAACGAGCCGAGCCGCGTGTCGAGCGAGCGGTCGCGGTAGCCATTGCGATAAGTCGCCCGTTCCTGCGTCCGTTCGTGGCGCCCGGCGCCGATCATGCCTTCAACGTCGACCTCCATAAGGAGCTGCATCACGCTCTCGGCTATCGTTCTCAGGAAATCGCCGTCCCCGGCTTTCGCAAAAAGCTCGGCAAGCGGTAGTCTGTCCTCGGTCATCGGGTTCTCCGGTCAGGTTGAAGTCTCGCAACTCCACCTTAGCCGCCCTATCCGGTGACCGCCTCAGCCACACCTTTCAATGTCGGAATTTCCACCACGAGCGCGGACACTACCGCACCTTGGTAATAAGCGCGGCCCGCCGCTCGGAAAGACTGTCCCCGAACGCGGAGCAGGCGTCCGGCAGTCCGAAGTCGCGCTCCCAGTCTGTCAAGCTGTCTACCAGCGTCGTCGCCCGCGCCTCGTAGGTCAACGCGAAAAGCCGGGTGTACAGGTTAGTGTAGGGCGAGAGCAGGGTGCGCATGAGCCCGGCCAGCGTCGTGGTCGTGCTGGCAGCAACGCCGTCCGGCGTCCCCCAAGCCGCTCCCCGCGGAAGCATGGCCAGGCCGCCGGGGAGGAGATCCTCGACGCTTGGGTCGGACAGCGCGTCGCCCGGCGCCGGCGGCGTCAGCTCGTCTGGCTCCAGCTCCGGCGCATAGACCGTTCGCGTGTTGAGGCCGGGATCACGCATAGAGCCCCTCCTCAGACATAGGTGACGGTGCCAAGGACCGGGATCTGCCCGCCCGTGAAGGAAACATCCGCCTCCGGCGCGACCAGCGTGTGCCGCTCCTCTCCCGTCGCGGTCGAGATCGCTTCGGAGATCCATGACCGGGAGAGGATGAAGGGGTCGGCCGAGATGCCCGGCCGCGCCCGCGCGAGAAACGTCGCCCGCAGTCCCGCCTCGATCGCTGCCCGCACCGCCGGCGTATCGACGGCCAGCCCGGAGATCGTCACCGGCACCGCCACGGGTGCCGGGGCAATCACCGTCACGCCGTCGGCCCGGATCATCCGCCGAGCGTCGATCGCCGCCTGCACCGCCGCCACGTCGCCCGACGTCGGAATGAGGTTCGTGCGACCGGCAAACAGTACATAGACGGCGATGGTCCCGATGCCGCCGATGAAGGAATAGGCCCACGCCGCCACAACTCCTGGCACTTCCAGCGCAAACCGCTCGTAGTCCGGCAACGCCCCGCCCTGCGGCGGCCGCGCCTTGCGCTCGAGCGTCCGGGCCCGAAGGCTTTCGATGCCCTCGATATCGGCGCCGCCACCGAGCCCGCCCGCAGCCACGAGTGCCTCGTCGTTGAGACGCGGATAGAGCGAAGGATCTGCCAGAATGAGGACGGCCCCGGCATCCCGGTTGGTCACTGCCCCTGTCGCCTCCGCCAGCACGCTCGCCGTGTAGTTCCCGCTGATGTCGACGACAAAGCCCGTGGAGGTCAGGTAGCTGGTCCCGCCGGATAGAAAGCGGATACCGGCGGGATAGGTCCCGCCCGCAGCGCCGGTGCCGGTGATTGCCCCCACGGACGCGGCCGCCGCCTTCTGGTAGATCCGATAGTCCGCCGCGTGCATGCGGATATGACCGATGTCGTCGGCCGTCGCGACAAAGAGCTGCCGGTAGACCCACTCGAACCGCAGTTCGTATTCGCGCGACAGAAGCGCCAGCACCTTGGCAATGACATAGAGGACGTTCTGCCGGATCGAGGCGTCGGTGCCGCGCAGGTATTGCCGGAAGGCGCCGCGGATGGACGTGGAAATTTCGGCGAGGGTCCGGGTCTGATAGGCCATTTACCGCGCTCCGGATTGGTCCCAGAGCACCGCAAACCGGCCCTGGTAAATGGCTGTGCCCGCGCGCCCATAGAGCGCAATGGCGAGGTCGAGCCGGTTCGCCGGACGATCAGCCGTGGCAGTGATGTCGATCCGCACCGCGACGCCTTGGTCGATCAGCGTCTGCAGCGCCTCTCGCGCAAAATCCTCGGCCATGAGCTCGATGCCCTCGCTGAGGGCCGAGCGGCGCAGCTGCCACAGCCTCGATCCTAGCGGCACTTCGCCAGGCTGCAGGTCAAAGCCGTCGCCGGGCCACCCCTTGTTGGTGTCGCCGTCGCGCAGCTCGGTCGCCTCGACGCGAATGTCGGTTTGCAGGCAGATGATCACGGCGGTGGCGATGGCGGCCCGAGAGACGAGCCCGCCTGGATTGACCGGATCACTGAGCGGCGAGATCGCGATGTCGCCGGTCTGCGACAGCGTATCCCAGATGAGGTCGGGCGAAAGCAGTGGCTCGCCGGTTTCGCCAAGAGGGACAATCCTCATAGCATCAGCACCTTGGTAGCGAGGTTTCCGACCTCGGCATGCCCCGCCGTGTCCAGCGTTCCCTGTGCCGACGCCGGACGAGACGCGGCGTCGCCGCCAAGCTTGACCAGGCCGTCGAGGACGATCAGCGGCGCCTGCAGACGGATCTCGGTGGCGTGGACGATCCGAAGCTTTGCCGCTACGACCGAGACGATGTTGCCGAGGTGGTCGTAGATCGCCGTCCCGCCCGCCGTCAGGTAATCACCCTTTGGCCGCAGCCCCGGGTTCTCGCCGCCGAGCACATAGGCCGCGTCGCGGTTTGCTCTGGACTGCATCAGGACGCCGATGCCACCCTTCACCGGATGCGAGGCAAAGCCGTGCGGCTCCGGCCGATGGACCTCGGCAAAGCCATCGGCGCCATAGCCCTTCCCGTCTACGAACTGCTGCCCCTTCCTATGCGCGACTGTGCCGTCGAGCTCGAACCGCGTCAGGCCGCTATCGGATGCCATGCTGTTCTCCGGTCAAAGCGTGTCGCGGAAGGTCGGGGTCGGCACCGCCGGGGCGCCCCAGCCTTTGGCGCTTTTGCCACGGGGATTCTCGCCGCCGAGCGCGCGAGGGTCCTTGCAGGTCAGCACCGCCTCGGTGCCGCCCTCGGAGTCCTGTCGAAGCGTCACGCTCGCGATGATCATGTCCTGCTCGATGCCGAGCCAGTCGTCGCGGACCTCAATGAGGAAGTTCGGGGCGAACAGCTTTCCGCCCGCATCTCGCCAGCCCGGCACCGTAACTGAGCATTCCTTGGCCGCTCCGGCGGAGCGTTTGGCCTCCCATGCCGCCCGCTTCTTCATCCGGTCGGACGTCGCCTCGCCCTCATGGATCCGGATCAGCGGTCGCTTGCGCGTCGCCGTGCCCTTGGCCTCGGCTTCGGGCCTGAGGACGGCCGACGTCGTGCCATCCGAGGACTGGCCACGGACCTTGACCTCGGAGAAGTTCCCGCGGCCCGATAGCGTCCCACTCGCCGACTTGATGTTCAGCCCCCGCACCAACGCACCGGCATGTCGGCCCTCGGGCTTGTCTGTGAGCTTCAGCTTTCCCTTCGGCGTGTCGTAGATGAGCACGCCCTGCGCCCGTGCGTCGGTTTCCAACGTCTCGAAGAGCGTCTCGCCAGGCCGGACCTTGTGGAGCCGCTTCTTAAGGGTCTTCGCATCGCATTCGATCCCGATGCCCA
Organism: Aureimonas sp. SA4125; assembly: GCF_019973775.1. Classification (NCBI taxonomy): domain Bacteria; kingdom Pseudomonadati; phylum Pseudomonadota; class Alphaproteobacteria; order Hyphomicrobiales; family Aurantimonadaceae; genus Aureimonas; species Aureimonas sp. SA4125. The sequence goes on from NZ_AP025032.1 coordinate 2,678,440, forward strand.
CCGTGTCGAACTCCTCGGCGATCTCCTTGAGGTCGCAGTCCTTCTTGAGACCCGTCGGGTGGTCGATTGAAGCCTCGGTAGCGTCGATCGTCCTCGACACGACCGTGACGGTGTAGGAACGGGTCTCCTCGTCGTGGCTGCCCTTCACGTCGCGGCTGTAACCGGTCAGCGTGACCTCCCCCGAGACCGTGACAATGGCATCCTCGTCTTCCTCGCAAGGCACGCCGGGACCGTTGTAGGCCACGTCGAAGCTTGCCTCTCGAACGGCATCGGTCGCCTGCATCGTCAGCGTGCAGGAGACGTGCGAGAGCACCCTCCCCCCGACGGTCAGCACCACGGTTTCCAGCGCCATGTCAGCTGGCCAGCGCTTCGAGCACGATCGGCATCACCATGGACGTGCCCGTGCGATTGCGCTGCACGAGCTCCCGCCCCCGGTCTGGATCGCCGTAGAGATCCCAGGCCAGGAGCGACGAGGGCAGCGAGACGCCCGTCTCGACCCGCACCAGCGGCGACCGTGTCGCAGCGATGGCCGAGATCTCCGTCGCTGCCTGGCCGACAAGGCGAACGACGAAGGCCAGAACGTCCGGGCCCGCCTCTGTCCCGGCCGCGCCATACACGGGCTCCGCCGCAGCTGAGAGCGCAGCGCGCCCGGCCTGTGCATCCTGACGGGAGGGATAGTCCACCCGCACGGCCGCAAAGCACCGGGCGACCAGGGCGCCAATCGCCTCGGTGGCCGTCAGTCCGGACAGCCCGTCGAGCGCCAGGATCAATCCTTCCGGATCGTCCGCCGCCTCGCCGAGCACCCGGCACGCCGTCAGGCAGGACATCGCCGCCTCTGCACCCGTCAGACCGACACCCACCGCCAGGCCACGCGCCGAAGCGAGATCGTCCGCGTCGAGTACGAAGCGGTCGACGAGATTGACCAGCCAGATCATCAGAACGCTCCGGCAAGGGCGGCGCCGACGGCGCCAAGTGCATTAGCCATGGTCCCGCGCATTGCGCCCAGCGCCGACGCGGCTGCGCCACCGGGACCGCCGGCTGTGACGAAGGCGAGGTCGTAGGTGATCACGCCGTTCTTGTTCTTTCGCCGATTGCGCCGGCACCCCTCGCAGTAGACGAGCTGCGACGGGTCCATCGGTAGCCGCAGCACCGCCGGACCGTCGGTTGCGCAGGCTCGCTCGAGCGCCAGTCCCTCGATGTCGGCAAGATCGCTAGCGACATAGGCCGAGACCGTGAAGCGCGTGGCGCGCCGGCCCATGTCCTCGACGACAGGCACGTTGCCGCCTGAGATCTCGTGCACAGCCACCCTGCGGCCGACTTCCGGACCGTCCTCGTCGACCCAGAAGCGCACGCCACGAAAGGAGGCTCGCCGGAAGGCCGAAGACCAGTCGCGCATCGCTTACCCCCCTGCCTTGCCTGCGTCCGGCATAGTCGTCGCCGGCGCGCGGTTGGCCGCCGGTAGTGCCGCCGGCATGCGCGGTGCCGCCGGGACTTTCACATTGGCGTTGAACGCCTGCGCCATGGCCGCGCCTGCAGCGGCCGCATGGCTCGTCAACCCCGCGCCGGCTGCCGCTGCGAGGGCTTGGCCCGCCTGTTGTCCCTGTGTCGGCAGCTGCGCCCCGCTCTGGTCGATCGCCGCCTGCGCATCCCGTCCGCCCTGGGCGACCGTCTCGCCGCTCTGCGCGATCGACTGCGCCCCGGCCTCCATCGCCTGGCGCAATGCGTCCGGGTCGACCTCGTCGGTGACGTCCTGTCCGGTGGTGCCAGGCTGGAAGGACTGCCCCTCGGAATTGAGCAATCCGCCGTACTGCTGGCGCATTGCCGCCATTGACGCCATGTCCGCCTCGCGGGCGCTAACGACCGGAGCGGTCAGTCCCCAATTCGGCGCGATCGGGCTCGGTGCGGGCATCAGTTCAGCGATGTTGTCGACGAGAACCGGCATCGGACTCGGCATTCCCGCAGTGACAGGCTCGGGGAAAGGCTGCACTGTCGCAACCGGCGTGTCGGAATAGGCGCCGGTGCCGAAGTCGGCGGGGCGATCACTTGATTTGAGGGTCGGAAGCGGCGCGGGCTCTTGCACCCGCAACACCATTGTGTCCGGCAGTGGCGCGGGCGTGACCACTTGCTGCGGAGGCAGCAAAGCGACTTTCGCTGCGCGGGGTTTCTCCTGGCTCTGGGAAAACACTTCCGGATCCGACCCGCGCAGCGCCCGAAGCGCATGAAGCGATGCAGCTTCCGCTTCCCGCGCCCCTATTACGGGTGCCGTCACCGGGGTCCGAGCCAATGGCGTGGCAACAGGCGCGGCGCGCGGCTCGACGAGTGTAGTCGGCATGAGTGCGTCGACGTTGTCGACAATGACCGGCACCGGGCCGGTCAACTCGGATCGAAGCGCCGAAGCACCGTCCTCGGGTGCCCGCGACGGAGCATCGGGCTCCGGGCGCCAGTGGGGTGTTGGAATTGCCTCTGTCTTGTGGCCGAGGTCGCCCTCCGGCTGCGCGAACGTTGGCACGACGGGATTGTAGCGGATGGGCGGGTAGACGATCCGGCCCGGCATCTGATCCGGGCTGTCTGTCGCCCCCGCGAGAAACTTTGTCAGGCCGGGGAAAAGCCCGCCATCCATCGCGCCTTTGTTCAGTCGGCCCGTCTCCGGATTAACGGTGGCTCCAATGACATCGGCAGCGGCCTGCTTGTTGCCGGACATGACCTTGAACAGATCGCTGTTCTCGACTTTGTTGACGCCGGCGGCAACATCGTTCACCGCGCCGGCAAGATCGTGAAAGAAGACGAAAATCGCCGAGTCACCGGTGTTCATGCCAAGCAGCTCGGTGATCTTTGACCCGAGGTCGGAGACCGCCTCCTGCGCCTTATCAATCTCCTCCCAATCGAGGTCGCCTTTGAACGCCTTCAGCCCCTTGTTGATCTCGCCGACGGTGTACTTGACACCCTCCATGGTGGCCTTCAGAGCCGGCATTCCCATGTCGCCTATGTCAATCGCGGTCGTGGAGATCGTGTTCTTCATCAGCTGCCACTGCGACCAGAAATCATCAAGTTTCAGGCTGTAGGACTTGTCGAGCGATCCGAACCATTCCGCTTCGTTGCCGGCCAGCTTCAGGTTTCGGTGGTACTCGTCGGCGCCTTTGGCCAGCCGCAGAACCTCGTCCGAAAATCCAGCCCCCAGCAGCCCATTGAGGTTCTCGACAGCGTTGAATTTGTCCATTTCGCCGACTTTGTCGAGAAACAGCATCAAGGCTTCGTTCGGGTCATCCTTCAACAGCTTCTGAAATTTCGTCGTGTCCTTGACGATGTTTCTCAGCGACTGCTCCGCCTTATCGGAGCCTGGAGCCAGCAGCTTGCCGCTCAGGGTGTTCATGGCGCGGGAGGCGACTTCAGCCGGCATTTTCAGATTGAGCAAGGTTGCGCCGAGGGCCGCAACTTGTTGCTGGGATTGCCCGAAGAGCTTCAAGGAAGCGCCGGACCGATCAATGAAGTCGACGATGTCCTTCTCGTCGCTGATGCCGCTGTCAGCCAGCGAGTTGATCAGGTCGAACAGCTTCGACACCTCGGCCGTGTCGATCTTGAACGCGGTCTTGAACCCGGCAGCGGCGTTGCCGACGTCTTCCGACGACATCTCGAAAGCGTCGGCCGCCTTGGCGGAAAGGGTGGCAAAATCCTTCAGCTGGTCGATCGGGAGACCAGCCGCCGCACCCCGCTCATAGGCCCCCATGATGTCCTCGATGGACACAGCTAAACTGCCGGATGTCGCCAGAGTCTTGATCTCATTGCCGAGACCGGCCATCTGCTCGCTGGTCAGTCCCGCCTTTTTCTGGATGCCTGTCAGTCGGGACTCAAAGTCGGCGGCCTGCGTCACGATCTCCTTGGCCGCTGCACCCGTGGCCAGTGCGCCAACGACGCGGCCGTAGCCGAGCATTGCCGTCTCGGCCCGATGCGTGCTGGCCGCGACCCGATCAAAGCGACTCGCTTGGGCTGCCGCCTCCTGCGCCCGGCTGACCTGCCTCGCCTTCTTGTTGATCTTGTCCAGGCTGCCGCTGACCTGGTTGAACGCTTTGAGAGTCTGGTTCTCGGCCTTCAGCCGGAGAAGTGCCTCGATTGTCTTTGCCATGATGGAAATACTCGCCTTCCCGATCGGCGAAGAGGCGCGCCGCTATTGCTTCCTCTTCGGCTGCCGCCTGTGCCACCCGATGGCCCGGTCGTACCACCAGCCGATCCCGTCGAAGGTCAGCTCTTCGACCCGTCCCGCGTCCCATCCAAGCCGGAAGACGAGCTCGTCGGCCTGGTAAAGAGCGGACTCGCGGCCGTAAAAAAACCCTTCACCGCGATTTCGATTGCGTCGGCGTCAGCGAGGTCGAGGAGGTCCAGCGCGCCGGGTGCCGTAGGCTTGCTCTGCAACCGCGTCACATAGGCCCAGAGCGCCGTGTCGTCCCAGATGACAAGCCCGCGCTGGACCTCATAGAGGGGACCGACGTCTCGCCGGTCCTTCAGCTTCGGCTCGCGCAGCACGACCGCGTCGAAGGGTTCGGTGCCGTGGTCGTAGCTGCGCGAGAGCTTGATGAGGATGTCGGCCATCACGCTGTCCTGACATACTTCTCGGCGTCGACCATCAGGCCGGTGACCTCGCCGTTGGTTCGGTCCTGGGAGACGTCGCCGGTGATCATCGCGGCGCCGAACATGTGGCTGACGCCGGTGAAGTCTTCGACGATGTAGATGTCCTGCCGCGGCGCCCGCAGAAGCGTGTCGAAGTTCTCGCCGGTGTCCTCGATCGTAAGTTCCGCCCGGCGTGAACGCAGGGTCGCAACGCGCGAGACGCTGCCGTTCTGGTTGGTCACCACCTCGGTCGAGAGACCCGCGGTGTTGAGCTTGACGGCCGCCCGGAGAACCAGCGCCGTGCCATCGGCGAGACGCATCCGCATCTCGCCGCCGAAGTCGTTTCCGGCCATGTGTCAGTCTCCTTAGGCAGCGGCCGAGAAGGCGCGATACTGGCTGTAGATCGTCGCATTGGCGGCGATCACGTCCAGCGGGTTGATCATGTCGAGCGGCGCGTAGATGTCGACGCGGTTCGGATTGTCGGCATTGCGCCGCAGATCGAGCCGCTGCGCGAACTCGCCGATGTTCTCGAGCACACCGGCCATCTCCGCCGCGGTGGCGATCATCGTCGCCTTGATATCCTGCGCCGTGGTAATCGCCAGGAGATCGCCGGGATTGCTGTCGGCGATCGCCTTTTGCCCGTGCTCCGCCTGCAGCCGCGCACGGAAGCGCCGCAGCGCATACATCAGCTGGCCGATCTTCTGGAGATCGCGGAAGGTCGTGTCGACATTGCCGGCGCCATCGGTGCGCTGCATCGTCACGAGTTTGTCGATCGCGACCTGACCATCGGAGCGCACGGTGAGCGTCGAGAGGCCCGACCCGATGAACGAGTCGCGGCTGGCATAGTCGTTCACCCACTTCGTGCGATCGCGCGGCGCGACGACGCCTTCGACCACGAGGCCGGTCTGGTTGCGCGAGACGTTGCCGAGCGCGCCGTCGGACAGCCAGGGTGTCACCCGGGCCGCCACGGCAGCGACATAGGCCCAGGGCGTGGCACCGTCCGTGCCGCCCGTCAGCCGCGGCAGCACCGTGATGTGCCGCGTGTCAAAGGACAGGCCGAAGGTCGTCAGCACCGCGGTGGTGCCGGAGCGCTGGGTATAGACATGCCCGTAGGACTGCCGGTTCCACGCCCAGCGCCCGCTGACATCCGAGAGAACGCTCCGATAGCGATCCATGTTCGCGTCGTCGCCGAAGGGCGAGACGATCCAGTCGAACGGGTCATCGCCCATCGCCGCGAGCGCCGCCGATGTATCCGGCTCGCCCGTGCCGGCGGTCGTAGTCGCCAGGGTCAGGACGCTGGTGAAGGCATTTCCGGTGGTCAGCGTCGGAATGAAGACATCGATGTCGTTGGCGATCGCGCCGGCATGGCGGGCCGTCAACGTCACCACGTTCGTCGCGGAGGTCGCGGTGAACGGCAGCGCCGACCTGGTCAGGGCGTTCTGGTACCCGTTGATGGCAGCGGCAAGGGCGGTGGCAACGGCGGCGGCGGTGTCGCCCGCGCCCATGGTCAGCGCGATCGGCTCGCCGGCGACGGTCAACATGCCGGTACCGCCTGCAGCGGGGAGCGTACCGACCGTGATGGTGCGCACTTCCGCGACGCCGACGGCCGGTGTGGAGAGCAGCCAGATGTCCTGCGCCGGTGCGTTGCGGCGGGCGGCGATCATCATCTCGGCGAGCATCGAGCCCTTGCCGGCGATGGCGATGGCCTCGACGTCGCTGTTGCAGCGGGCCGGCACGCTGTCGACGAGGTCCGCGTCGGTGTTCTTGTGACCGATCAGGAGCAGTCGCGAGACACTCTCGAACTGCCCCCCGGAGTTGACCTCGAAGGCGATGATGGGCGCCCGGATGTTGCCGGGGATGGAGTTGAAGCCGATCGGCATTTACCTGCCTCCTTCGCTCTTGGGAGTGGCGGCGGATGCCGCGGACTTCGGCCCCTCGGCCGTGGGAGAAGAGACGGCGTGCTTGCCAGCCTCGGCCTCGGGGTCGGGGTCCGGCTTGATCAGCTTGACGCTGCCGTCCGCGATCAGCCGGGCGTGGTAGGGGTTCAGCGAATCGAGGGCCTCGCCCTCCGTCTCGCCCGAGAAGAAGACGCCCGGGCCGCGCTCGGGCATGGGAATGCGGTCGCCCTTGCGGGCGAGCCGGTATCTGTCGGTCATGTCGAAATCTCCGGGGTGTCGGGAAGTCAGAGAGCCGAGCCTTCCGGCCCGTCGATGGCGGGATTGCCGCGAGTCGAGAAGACGATGGCATCGAGCGCATCGCGATCGGTCGCGAGGAAGGCCGCGTGCAGCGCCAGAAGCTTGGCCTTGGCGTAGGAGCCCGCCGGCAGCGCCTGCATCAGCCGCTGGATCGGTTGCGGCAGCCCGGCCGCATCGGTGAATTCGTCGTCGGCGATCGTGCAGGAGAATCGCATCGTGTTGCGCATCCACCGCAGACCCATGTCCGGCAGGGCGAAGGAATCGATCCTGACCTCGTCGACACTCTTCACGATGCGACGGAAGGCGGCGGACGTTGGCCCACGAACAAGCGTTTGCTTCACCTGGCTGCACAGCGCGCCGAGAACGAGGCGCGCCACCGGATCGGTAGTAGCCATCGCATCGGCATAGGGATCGCCCTCGCCGGTGATGCCCACCGAGAGATCGCAGACCACCGTCAGCGTCGCCGAGGCGAAACCGATCGTCGATGTCGCGCCATCGCCGCGCCGGACGCTCCGGCTGTCGTCGGTGTAGACTGCGATCGACGGCGTGAAGTCAACGCCGTCGATCAGATCCTCGTAGCGGATCGCCTGGCTGTCGAAGACCTTGTCCCGCGCCATGGTCGGGAACGGGCCTCCGGCAAGGATCGCCGCCGTCGGCGACAGCGCCTCGACGGAAGCCAGTCGCATCGCCTCTGCTGCCAGCATGGATCGCCCCGCTTATCGGCCCCGATTGACCCAGAACACTTTTCGCCCGGTGCCGTCTTCGGCGACGAGCGCCACTGTGTAGGCGACGCCGTCCTTTTCTCGCACGAGCCGGTCGCCGGGCCGCGGCATCCACGGCCAGTCCACCGTCGATGCCGAGATGCAGACCTGCGTCACATGCCGCGGCGCGACGTCGTCGGGCGACCACCGGGACGATTGCCCCATGGCATTGATCGCCTCGCCGAAGTCGATCGACCCCTTGAACGGGAAGGCCGCATTCGCGCCCTCGGCCACCGGCGGTGCATTGACCGACCGACCCGACGGACGATGAAAGTCCGTCGCGGTGAAAGCCTCCGTGTCGAAGAAGGCGGCGGTCGTCCGGTCGACCTGCGCCAGCATGTCGTCCCAGGACATGGCCGCCGCCCCCTCAGCTCTTCTTGGACACGGGCTCGGCCTTGGCCTTCTCCGCCTTCGGCTTGTCGCCCTCGTTGACGGTGACGCCCGTCTGAACCGCCTCGACCTCGGGCTTGGCGAACTGCCCGGCCTTCAGGAACTTGCCGTTGTAGAATCCGGCTTCGGTCACGATGCCCATGTTACACTGCCTTTCCACGGAGGAGCATCTCCGGGCGCGTCGCGATGAACAGCGGGTAGCTGTAGATCTCGACCCGGTCCCAGGCTTCACGGCCGGACGTATCGGCGAGGATGAGGCCGTAATATTCGCGCGCCCGCTGGTTGAGATACGGCTTGAACTCGTTCGCCGGCGAGAAGCCGACCTTGAACGCACCGCGCATGCCCACGGGGAAGAACCGGGCCTTGTCCGTGGCGATCGCGATGGTCGAGCCGTCGTCGGTGCCGCGGTAGTTGATGAAGGTGATGCCTTCGAAGTCGATCGCCGAGAACCCTTCGATCCCTTCCAGGGTCGATGCCCTCTCGGTGCCGAGACGGGTCTCCTTGTAAACCGGATGATTCACCAGCATGTCGAAAAAGGTGTCGCCGACCAGCGCCGCGATACGGGCGCCAGGGTTCCACGCGCCCTTGGCCGCAAGCTGCATGGCGCGCTTCACGTCGCGACATTTCTTGCGAATGTCCGTGGTGGGGACGTCGAGTTCGAAGTCGATCTCGGCGGGTTCGGAGATCCCCCATTCCGCATACCAGTCGATCAGGGTCGACCCGTTGGCGTCGAGAACCTTGCCCTGCACGGCACCGAAGCGCATGTGCTCCCAGGTCAGCTCGAGGTCGCCCATGATCTGAGCGGTCCGGTCGGTGACCTCCTGCGTCACGTCACGCGTCTGGACATCGAACGGAAGCGCGGCGACGCCAGCGAGTTCCGCCGAGTAGATCGTGCTGCCCTTGGCCAGACGAGAGGTGTTGAAGGGCCGCACTTTCGCGCCCTCGGGAATCAGTTCCTCCGGCGGGGCGCCCAGTTCCGATGTCGGGATCAGCGTCAGTGTCCGGTCGCGATCGGCGATGACGATGGTGCGCGAGCGGGAATAGATCGGCTCGAAGATCCCCATCGCGCCGAGCATCTGCGGCTGGAAATCGACCCGCTCGACGACATCCTCCTGGAAGTCGACGAGACCCCAGGCATTGCCGGTGAAAACGTCTGTGACAAGTGCCATGAACTCAGCCCTCCTTAGCGGCCGATGATGCCGGCGGCGGCCAGGGAGGCGAGTGCGGCGGTCTTCTGGGGGTCGGTCGCGTCATCCGCGAAGCCGAGAACGTCGGCATGGACTTCGGCATCGCGCACGGTGGCGGTGCGGCGGACATCGGCGCTCGTCGCGTCGCAGCCCTCAAAGAGGATGGCCGATGCTGGCCTCGTGGCGTCATAGGGCACGTATTCGCCCGAACCCGCCGCCACGGTAACCGAAAAGGAATCGCCCGCGACCATCGGCGTGCCGCCGGCGGTGATCGTAAAGCCGAGGTCGTCGGCATAGGCGACTCCGGTCGTGCCCGATTTCAGCTTGAACCCGTCCGGGTCGACGACGTCGAACTTCGTCGCAGCAGTAAACTCGACACGGTACGTGCCGGTCTTGACGCCCGTCCCGGTGGTCACCGCCGACATCGTGGCGTTGCCGGTATTGCCGCCGGTAGCCGTCGCAGTGGCTGCCCCGGAGGAAAGCTTGGAGAGCACGCGGCCCGCCTTCAGCACGCCGGAGCCGCTGGCGATGACGATCTGCTCGCGCGAGCGATACATGCCGTGCGCTTCGGAAACGAGGTAGTGCCCCGCCCCGGAGAACCGGTCTTCGGTCAGAATGGCCATGGGAAATCCCTCCTCAGCGGCGCTTGTTGGTGCGGGCGACCGCGGCGGTGAGGATCGACTTGTCGCCCTTCGCCGTGGCCTTGCCGCCGTTGACGTTCAGCCCTTCGCCGTTGAGGCGTCGGTTCTGATGATCGAGAGCCGGGTCCGGCTCGGCCGACGCGGCCGCCTTGGGCGATGCCGCCAGCGTGGCCTTGGCGTCATCGACGCTTTCGCCCTTGGCGTAGAGGTGCTCCGCGAGTGCCGTGCGGCCATCGGCCTCCGGCAGCGCCATGATGGCGGCGCGCCGCTCGCGGTCAGCCTTGACGGCATCGAGCGAGGCAGTCGACAGATTGGCCTTCAAGGTGGCGTTCTCGGCGGCCAACTGGTCCGCCCGATCTTTATCCGTCATGGATGGCTCCTGTGTTTGACGGGGTTGCACGGCGGACTTTGCCGCTGCCATGGCATCGGTCAGACGCCAATTCTTCTTCGCCGCAAGGGCGGTGAGCCGCTTGGGCGCGTGCGCGTAGACGCGATAGTCGAACGCCGCCACGGCCTGCGATCTGCCGACGGCGACCTTATCGGCGAATCCAGCCGCCAACGCCTCCTCGGGCGAATACCAGCTCTCCGCTTTCATGATCTCCCGGCACTCGTCGGCGTCCTTGCCGGACTTGGTCGCATAGACGCGCGAGTACGAGACGGCCATCGCCTCGAGGCCTTCGATCGTCTTCGCATGATCCGACGAAGTGCCCATCGTGAAAGCCGACGGATCATGGATCATGAGAATCGATCCGCCGGACATCTCGACGGTGTCGCCGGCCATCGTGATCAGCGACGCGGCCGATGCGGCGATGCCGTCCACGACGATATCGGTCTTCCCAGCCCGCCTGGACAGCAGGGCATGGATGGCCGCGCCCTCGGTGGCGAACCCGCCGCCGCTGTTTAGATAGACCGTCAGGTCGGCATCTTCTTCGACCTGCGCGAGAGCGAGAAGCACGTCGCCTGCAGTGAATCCGTCGCCAAAATAGTCGTCGCCGACGAAGCCGGTCAGCGTCAGCTTCCCGCCGTCAAGAATTGCAGCCATGTCCTGAACCTCAGTAGGGGCGCGAGCGCGCCGCGATGGCGAACCGGGTCCGCCGTTTGACCCCGCCGTTCGTCAGCGCCTCGCATTCGGCCTTGGCCTCGTCGAGCAGATCGTCGAGATCAGCGGGCTTTGACCCGGCGGAGAACTTGGTCCGGCGCGTCGTCAACGGGGACCGTATCTCGATCTCCTCGACCGCGCCGCCGGTGGCGAGACGCATCCGGTAGGCATAGAGCGCCAGGTACCGGGCACAGGGATCGCTGACGTCGACCGGCTGCCCGCCGATGACGACGATGTTCGGCGTTTCGCTCATGCTGCCACCGGCGTCCGGTTGCCTTCGGCCGCGGCGCCTTGCGGCCCTGCCCCGCCTCCGGTCTTTCGGCCGAACGGGATCGGCATGTCCGCGACCTTGAACGCCGCAATCTCCGCGGCGATCTGCGTCTGGACTTCCTGCGGATTCTTGCCGAGCGCCATGCACTCGTCGGCAACGGAAGAGAGCATCAGCTCCAGCCGCTTTTCCGCCGCGAGCATGTCCTTGTACGGATCGGCGCTGGGCTTCTCCGGCCCCTGGAACTCTGCCTGGAACACACTCTCCTTGTCGCGAAGGAACGCCTGCGGCCCGCCCTTGAACGGAATGCGCCGCTCGACGATCTCCTCCTCCAGCCAGCGCTCGTAGATCGGCTGGGCGAAGGGCGCGACGATCCGCGACCGCCGCCGCATCACCACCGGCCAGATGCAGGCCATCGACATCCGGACGCTCGAATAGTTCGCGTTCGAATGGTCGCCGGTGAAGCTCTCGAAGGTGATGCCGAGGCAACGCGCCATCTCGCGCTGAAGGTTCTGGGAGAATGGCAGGTAGTTCCCGCCCGGCGTCTCTGCCGTATGGAACTTGAGCTCCTCGCCAGGTCCCGTGTGCGCAATCCGCGCTGTCTCGGAGAGATTGATTCCGCCGGTCTTTAGTGCGTCGATCCGCTGGCCCCAGACGTCGATCAGGTCCTGGGCAAGCTCGCTGACACCTTCGAGCCCGGCAAAATCGCCAGTGGTGTCCGCCAGCGTCTGGATGGCTTCGAAGGCTTGGGCGCTGGGTTCCGGGCTGTTGATCGTCGCCGCGAAGATCGTTTGCAGCAGCGCCGTCGCCAGCGTCGCGTCGGCCAGCTGGTCGGACTGCGCGGCAACCTTCAGCGCCGGCGTCATCGGCGAGATGCCGCGCGGGGCGTTCAGGTTCTCGCCGCGATCCATGACATGGATGACATCGACCGCAGGCACGTCCTTGTCGCGCTCGATTCCGTCGGAAGCCTCACGGAAGCGGAAGTACCGCGGACGCCCGTAGCCGTCCTTGATGACGCCCTGATCGATGCCGTCGAAGGTGCTCGTCGTCCGACGGCATCGATGCGGCGCGACCAGCGAGACCTTGATTCCCGTCGTGACGCCGAGCTGCCGGCGCTGCCCCGCCGTGAAAAAGTCGAGAACCCCGAAAGCCTCGCCATAGGCGAGATAGGACCGCAGGACCCCGTCGAGGATCTCGGAGACCGTCGACACTCCGGCGAGATCGCACTCCTTCGGGTTCCAAGCCCAGCGCCGCCAGGCCGCCTCGACGTTCCGGCACCAGGCGCTCGCCTCGTCTTCAGAGTACCCGAACTTCGACAGTTGCGCTCGGCAGTTCAGCTTGAGCTCCTCGCCGATCGTGTCGCACAGAATCTGCACCGCGGCGCCTGCCAGCCAGCCAGAATTGTGCATGAAGTCGATCGCCAGAGCGGAAGCACGCTCCGCCGCCTCGTACACGTCGTATTTGGCATCCCGCGTCACTGCCCGGCGCATCGCCAGTATGCCGGTGCGGTCCCCGCGCAGATACCGGGCCGTCGCCTTCACGGGCGTCAGCGCCGCCGACGAACGCGCATCCGCCGACGGAAACGCAACGCCCCCCGCCTTCACGCGGACACGCGGCTTCGTCTCGATCATGTCGATTTCCTATCGCTTGTAAGCCGCCCAGCTGGACCGCCGTTTTCCGGGCGGCGTCGGCCTCTGACCGGTTTCGACCGGCATTCCCGCGAGATCTTCGGGAGGTGGCACAGCCACCGTGTCGACCAGCTTGGCGCTTTCCGTCGACAAAAGATCGAGCGCCGCCGCCGGCTGGATTCGCGCCCGGAGGCGGGCCCATCCATCGGCCGTCAGCTTAGAGAGTCCCAGCTGCTCGGCCATCGCCATCGCGTAGATGCGGCAGTCGAGATAGTGATTGTCCTTGCGTAGCCGCTTCCATTCCTCGACCAGGCGCCCCTTGACGAGCTTCTGGTCGAAATACTCGGCCGTGATCTGCTTGAAGAAATCCTCTTCCAGCCAGGTGCCGAAATGGCAGTAGCCGGGCGGGTCCTTGGCTTCGCCGGCGACCAGTCCCTTGCGGTGCAGGTTGCCGTAGAATTCCGACTTCAGTCCCCATGTGCCGACCGGCCAGACCGTTCCGCTGCCGTATTTCTTCAGCTTGCCGCGGCGATCGAACGTCACCCGCTGCGCGCCGCCGATCGCGGGAATGCCGCGTCCGTGCCGGCCTTTGATCGCGTAGGCCCGCACGCGCTGCCGGCACCACTCGTAGACCTGCGTCGTGCGTCCGCCATCGCCGGAGTCGACGGCCATGGCCTCGATCTCACGGTCGCCGCCGAAGGCATCCTTGAACGTCCGTGCCCGGAATTCCTCGAGCAGCGCCCACGCGCCTTCGTTCGGATTGTCCGTCGTCCCCGGCAGGAACTCCGCTTCGACGGTCCATGTCTGACGGTCCCAGCCAAAGGCAACCGCCTCGACGAAGATGCCGCCATGCTGGATGTCGGCGCCGGCGACGAAGATCAGTCCGTCCGCCGGAACGACGCCCCGCGGATAATTCTCTCGACGCTCCATCAGGCGCTGATGGTCCGGTGCGTTGCCGCGCATGGCATAGGGCAGCGCCAACACCAGGTTGGCGAAGTTCTTCGCCCCCGCCTCTCCCTTCGCATCGGCCGCCAGGGCGTCCTCGGCGATCGCCTCGTAGGACATCATCAGCGAAATGAAGGCGTCGACGTGAAAGCCGGGATGCCTGTCCGGCTCGACCAGGGTCGGGATGAACCGCCCCTGCCGTACCAGGGCGACCCGCTCCGCCTCGTCGATCCAGTGCCCGCAGCTGGGACAGACGTAGACGCTCCTGTGCGGATGCTGACGGTCGATCTGGAAGCCGTCCATGGACTGGACGATTTCCGTCTCGCAGGCCGAGCAGCGGATATGAAAGAACCGCTGGTCCGACCGCCGGAACGAACGATCGACCCGGCAATGCCCGGGCCCCTCGCCGAGCTCGTCGCCGCTGTCGAGCTCTGGCGTCGATATCTCGAGGATCTTGTAGCTCTTCTGCCGCCTGAACGCCGTGAACCGGCCGAAGAACAGCGCCTCCGGATCGTCGCCACTGGTCGTTTCCGACCACTTCGACACCTCGTCCTTCACCCCGTAGCGGCTCGTCTTCATGGAAAGGTCCATGACCGAGTTCGCATTGGCGAGGTTGATCGAGCCGCCGGCAAAGCGCTTCTCGTAGGTGGTCGACCCGGTGCCCGACCGGCTGGTCACCGGCACGATGATCCGTTTCTTCGTCCGCTCCTGCCAGGCGTCGATCAGCGGCTGCAACTTCTGCCCATTGATGTCCTGCAGGGCGTCGATGCCGGGCACGGCGTAGAGGATGTTGTCCGGGCAGACCTCGGCGATGTAGAGCGTCCAGGCCAGCGCCAGGATCGAGGCGCCGGACTGCTGGCACTTGCGCACCGTGACGAGATTGGCCGGATGCTCCTGGCTAAGACAGTCCGCGATTTCCCGGAGATAGGGGGCATCGGCGGCCGACCAGAGATCTCCCTTTTTCGGCCCGTCGACGAGGACGACGTTGTCGCCGAGCCATCGGCTAAAAGGGACCGGCGGCTGCGGACGGATCGCATCGGCAAGCGTCGCGGCGACCCCGCGCAGCGCACCGGCATAAGCGTTCATGCCTCATCCTCGGTCAGGGCCTCGTCCTGCGCGGGGGCCCCGCTGGCGATTAACGCGAGCCGCGCCGCGATGTCAGTGCTGAGGTCGAAGGCGATCTGCCGCAGCAGCACCCGGAGCCCATGCGCGCCCTCGCGCGACACCGCGACGGCCAGATCGTCGGCCCGGTTCGGGAGCTTGCCGATCAGGCTCTGGATCTCGCGGCCAGCCATTGTCAGCGCCTCGACCGTTCGATCGGCCCGGAACAGCCTGCCCCTCTCCTCGGCCTGTCGGATCCGCTCGCGCTCGACCTTCAGCCACTCGCCGAGCCGCCGCGCCTCTTCGAAGCTGTCCTTCTGGTCCGGGATCACCGCCTTGCCGGCGGCGTCCGGCCTCGGCACAGGCGCCTTGGCCGGATTGGAATAGCGGGACCGGTGATGATCCCAGTGCGCCAGCGAGACTTTCGATATCCGGCCTCGCCCGTCTCTCTCGACCGGGATTGCGTGGTCATCGACCAGGCCGATCACCACCTTCGAAACCGCCTGTCGCGAAATCCCGTCCCGCTCGGCGATTTGCGAGATCGCCCACATCACCCGCGGCGCATCATCCTCCATCGCGTCGCCTCGCATTCTCCTGACAACCCGCTGTCACCCCTGACAACCCTGTCAACCCAACCCAAACCACTGAATTACTGACAAGAACCCGCGCTCCGCCGGGACCGCAGGGCATGGGTTTGGGGGGTACGGTCCCTGAACCGGGGGGTGGGGTGTAGCGTCGGCGACACGGTTTCGAGGGTCGAAGGGACGCCCGGGTGCAGGAATGTCACGGTTTGAACGGCGGCGGTCAGCCGAGGCGGGCGAGCATGAAGGCGACGCCACGGGCGATCTCGGTGAGGAAGACGCCCTCGGCTATCTCGCCCAGCATGTCCTCGTAGACGGGTGGGTTGCGCTCCACCTCACCGGCGGGGTTCGGGCCGAAAAGCTGCTTGATGGGCAGGCGGGGTGCCTGCGGGTTCTTGTCGGCGCCTCGACGGCGCATGACCTTTCCCTTGGCTATGAACGCTGCGCGGTATGAGCCGCGCAGGGTGACGGCAACGCCACGCGTCGTCGTCCTTGCGCCCAACTCTTTCAGCGGGATCTGCGCCGAGCGGACGATCATCTCCATCGTATCGTCGGTAATCCGCGTGCGCATCCGCGCCTTGATGTGCTTCTGCGCCACGTCGATGCGGGCGGAAGCCAGCTGGGCATAGGTGCGCTCGACCACCGAACGGGACCGGCCCATCGCGCGGCCGACAACCTGCTCGCGCATCTTTGCTGGCAGTTGGGCGAAGGCGTCGGACAGGCGGGCGAAGTCCGTGCTGTCGACCGTGACGGTCATTTCCGCCTATCCGGTGAGACCTGAAGGGCGACCGAGCGGATTACGGATGGCAAGACCTTCACCATCCCCACGATCCCGGCGCTCGCCTTCGCCTTGGCGATCATGCGGCGCCGCGCCTCGCAGTGACCACAGGCCATGGCGCACACTCCTGAAACGAAAACGCCCGCGACAAGACGCGGGCGACAAGCGATGCAGCCATTACAGCCGCGCGGTCATGGCAGCCTCCATTGGTTGGAAGCGCGAGCGAAGGCGCGAAAAAACCCGGTGGCGTTTCCGCCCCGGGTTCGTCTCGCCTTTTTCAGCCTCCAAGCTGTATGTCAAGTTTCTGCCGCACGTCAAGCCACCGCGTGGCCCTTGGGCGCGAATGATGGCGATTTTCTCGCGAGAAGCACCCGCCGCTCCCGTGGAGCCTCCTGCCCTTCCCAGGGCCAGAGCGGCAACCGGGTCTCGGTGACGTCGATCGTCGAGAGCTGGCCCGTCAGGTCCTCGACGAGAAGACCGAGCATCAGGACGAAGGCCTGGTATTCGATGCGGTCCGCGACCAGCAGGGCGGGATCGGGTGTCAGCACGGCACGGCGCCACGCGCCGGGATAGGGCCGATGGGAGGTGTGATCGTAACCGTCGATCTCGATGGCAATTTCCGGACGGTTTTCACCGGCGCTGCGCATCACAGTCCGGCGCCACACAGCCCTGCCGCGTGCCCCCACTTCGAAGCCGCGCACCACCGGGCCATGGTCCGCCCACGTCGGCGCGCCGCCGAGGATGGCGCGGCGCATCATCAGCATGGCGCAGTCGCCGATCCTGTCGGCGGCGAGGACGAAGCCACGGGCGTTGCACTCTTCCCGCTCCAGGTCGGTGAGGCCGGCGACATCCTCGATGACGTCGTCGCCGGGCTCGTCAGTCTCGACGTCCTTCAGGCCGAGAACGGCCTCGCCGATCAGCACGGCGTCGAGATGCGGCGCGATCGATGCCGAGAGATCGGGCACGCAGCCGTAGCGGTTGCGGTCGATTACCGTCAGCAGCTCGTAATAGCTCGCATCCGAGGACGAGGTCGCCATCGACGGCCCCGCCGCCATCACCTGCCGCAGCTTCGGCAGCTCGAACACGTAGGCCCAGCGTAGCGCCTCCTCCACCGTCATCAGGCGCTTGCGGCCCGCTTTGCCGGCCACCGCCATGCCATCCACCGGCTTGCGAGGGTTTGCGATAGTCGAGAGAGGGTTGTGCGAGGGTTTAGGGTTGTTCATTTGATGTTACTTCTCAATAACTTATGATGATTTTGCGAGGGTTGCGATAGTTTGGCCTCGTATAGACATCTGAACTTTCCTCCCGAAGCCCCTTTCGATATTCCCTACGCGTGCGCGAACCCTCGCAAACCCTCGCAAAGCCTTGCGGCGCAGGCCCCCGAACCCCCTTTGTGAACCCTCGCAAAGGCTCGCCAACCCTCGCAACCCTCGCATGTCGCCAGCGCGCGAGCGTTTGCGCTCCCCGAAAGGAAAACCAAGCGGGTTCACGGGTTTGCGGGCAATGGATAGGACGGTGCATCATCCGCCATATCCTTCGGGATAGTCGCGCGACGTGGAGGAGGAAGGAAGATCGACAAGGCGGATATCGAGATAGCGGCGGACGCGACCGTCCTCGCGATGAAACTTCTTGGCCATGATCTTGCCGAATCGTGTTTCCGATATCGCCTTGGCTGCGGACTCTAGGCACCAATCGAGATAGGCTTTGTACAGATCGCGGGCGTTCACATCGAAGCCGCCCTCGACGACGATGCAGCGGGCCACGAACCCTGCCGTCGGGTCCATCTCGTCGCGATACTTCTGTGTCTCGACCTCGACGTCTTCCGGGATCACCAAGCCCTCGCGCAGGAAGATCAGCGCGCCCTCGATCAGCCAGTTGAGTATGCCCGTCCGCTCGGCATAGAGCTCGGAGACCACCTCCTCGAACTCGCGCCGCTCATGCAGCGGGATCGACACCGGCCATTTGACCACCGCCATGCGGCGCCAGATGCCCTCGTCGGTACCCGTGATGCGGGGATAGCCGTTGCCGCTCATGTGGCCGGTGAAGATCGGGCGGAAGTCGAAATAGCCTTGGAAGAGATCCCGCACCGGGATGGCCTCGCCGCCGGTCAGGCGCTTCACCAGGTCCTCGCGCAAATCCTCGCCCTCCGGCAGCTCCTGCACGCGCAGGAAGCGGCGCCCGTACAGCCGGGCGACATCCGGGGTCGCTCCGCCGCTCTGCCCCGAGCCGCCGGTAAAACTCTCCGCCGGCAGCGTCACAGCGATGTCGCCAAAAATTCGGCACAGCACCTCCATGAAGACGCTCTTGCCGTTGGCGCCCGATCCATAGTGGAAGAACAGGCGCTGCACGGTGATCCCCAGCAGACCGAGCCCCGCCGCCACCTGCACCAGCCGCCGCACCTCGGGCTTCGGCTGAAACCGATCCATGAACTGGACGAAGCGCGGGCATGCCGCCGCCGGGTCGTAGTCGACGGGAATGATCTCGGTGATGAGGTCGGAACGCCGGTGTCCCTTGCGCGCGGTGACGCGGGGTTCCGCCACGTCGATGAACTCGGGAATGTCCTCGCGCGAGTCGTCCGGGTCGTCGAAAGCGGGGTTGCGGGTTTTTCGGATGTCGCGCCGGAAGGTCAGGGTATGGCCGCGCACGGCGACGCGCAGCGGATCGGCGTTGAAGTCGTCGGGATCGCGCATGATGTGCGGCGCGACGCAGTCGAGCATGGCTGAGAGCCGGGCCCGGTTCTTCGACGTGATGGCGAAGTCGCGCCGCGCCTTCTTGCGCTTGGACAGCGCTCCTTTCACCGCCTCGGCCGCGGCCAGCGAGGCGACATCGGCCTCGGTCCGCTCGTTCTCCGGCTTCTTGGCGACATTCTTGGCCTTGTCGACCGCCGCCTTCTCCCAGTCCTTCAGCGCCAGCACCGGGATCTCGTCGATGATACGATCACCGAGCCGCTGCGCCGTCGCCAGCGCGCGTGGGTTGCCGGTGGCGGTGTCCCAGTGCGTGCCGGCCCAGACGACGAAGAGGTTGCCCCGCGCCTTCTCCTGCGCCAGCACGAGGATGTCGGCGCCGAAATGCGCGATCAGCCGGTGGGCGTTGTCGGTGTCGGACTGGTCAAGATTGGCGCACCAGGCGAGAACGTCGGGATCGACGGTCTCGGGATCGCTTGCCCGCGGTGGTTTCGCACCGGAGTCCGACGCGGCCTCGATCTGGGGTTCCGGGCTTTCTTCGCCGACGCCCATCCCGGCCGCCTGCGCGTTGGCGGCGGCAAGAATGGCGCGGACGGCTTCGAGGCCTGTATTGCCCTGCTGTTTTGCCATGCGCTATGCCGCTTTCCGTTCGATACCACCGGCGACCATGTCGGCGAAGTCGGCGCCTTCGGGAGGCCAGGCGATGGCGATACGGCGGTCGGACGCTGCGAGGCGCGACAGGGCCCGCGCCATGGCAGCGGCCGTGGCGAAACGTTCGCTGTCGCCGTCGGCGACGAGCATGATCTCCCGCACCCAGCCCGGAACCTGCATGGCCTCGTCAGCGCCCTGCCCCTCGCGTGGCACGGGCCCGGAAACGCGCAACGGGGCCTTGCCGCCTTTGTTCTTGAGCACTGGATGCGAGAAGGCGGACGATGGATCCGCGGGGCCTGCGAGGTTGCCGAGGTCGCCGGCAGGTGCATAGAGCGTGTCGGCGCGAAATCCTTCGGCGAGGGCGACGGCGATCGTGTTCTCGATCCCCTCGCCCGCCACCAGTCTGTGGCGGCGGGCGTCGGGGAGGATCAGGCCGCCGTTGTCGATGAAGCCGACGAGCGGAATCAGCCCGCCCTTCTTCGAGCCTCGCATCTTCTTCGTCGGCAGCGGCTCGCCTTCCTCGTCGATGAGGCTTGGCCGGCGTTTCCGCCCCGCCATGTCGATCCAGGTGATGTGGCAGCCGATCACCGCGCCGGCGGGATCGATGAAGGGCAAGATCATTGCCGGCCCGGCAAAGATCTCGATCGGGTTCTGCCGCTCGTCCTGTCCATGCCAATATGGCTCGCTGCCAAGCGATCGCAGGAAGGGTAGCTGCGGCAGGTCGGCCAGGCTGCAGCCGAGTCGCGCGGCGAGATAATCGAGCCCGATGCCCCCGGGGCGTGCGCGCTGCCATTTGCCGCGCGCCTTCGCCCGCTCGCCTTCACGAAAGCCCGCCTGTGCCGCGGCGTCAGCCTCTGCGCGTTCGGCGTTCTGCCGTCGCCTTTCCTCCAGCCGCCGGGCGCGCTCGTCGGCAGCCTCGGCGCTTTCGGGCGTTCCCTCCGGTACGGGCCGGCCTAGCACCTCGGCGCAAGCGAGGAGGAACTCCTCGCGCCGATCGAGATCGAGGCCGCGCACATGGCGGGCTAGCCCGATGCCATCCTTGCCGCCGCGGTCGCCGCGGCAATTCCATGCGCCCTTGCCGGGATTGACAGAAAACCGATCCGTCCCGCCACAGGCCGGACACGGCCCCACCCATTCCGCCGTGCTTCGTTTCAGCCCGGCGAGCACGCCCAGCCGCTCGGCCGCCTCTCCAACGGAAACGGCGCGAGCTTCTTCGACGAAGAGATCGGTGGCGGCGGTCATAGCGCCGCAGACCAAGCGAACGTACGATACGCCATCGCTTGTCCCGCATGAGGTATTTTATGGCGTTCTTTCGAACAACCGTAGCCGGATTTCTTGGTGGGTCGCTGGCGTTGGCAGTATTTGCTGCCATCGCCACGGGAAGCGTATGTGCGCCGACCGATGGTTTCATTTCGTGCAGCCGGGAGTGGATTGGTGCACTCAGCGGATATTTCGCAGCTGCCGGCGCAGGTCTCGCTGCTTGGTACACTATCGGCCCACTGCGCAATCAGGTCCGCGAGGCGAAACGACAAAGTGATTTCATCGTTGGTGATCACCCCCCAACACTGGATGCGGTCCGACACTTCGAAGAGCCCGACTCTATAGTACTTACGGTTATAAACTGGAACAGACGCGGTCTTATTATATATGCAGCCGAAATCGCCGGATACGAAAATGAAACATACATCTGGACTTCCAAAATCAACGGGATCGATCAAAATCATTTCCGCATAACAGCAAAGTCGCCAGCGTACCTTAAGGGCTGGATCTGCCGCAACGAGTCTCCACCATTGATGAAGCTGCGGCTGTCCGCACGAGATAAAAAAGGTCGCAATATTGAGCGTTGGGACGCCGATCAGCAGGTTCGAATTACGCTTCGCCTCATCGGAGAAGATCATATGGGGAAGATGTACCAGCCAACTAAATTCACCAAAGCTGTAGTATTCTCCAAGGGAGCGTAATTACCCACCCCCTTGTCACGGGCCGAATTCCCTGAATCCATGGACGGATGGATCGCGGTGATTTGCAGCGTCTGACGAAGGAAGAGTTGATCGATCTGGTGCTGAAGATTCAGCGTCCGGAGAAGACGTCACGCACATCCTCGAAGCCTCCGTCTAGTGACCGCAAGGAGCGCCGTGAGCAGGCAAGACCTGGCGGCGCCAAGCCCGGTCACGAAGGCCACAGCCGAGCGATGGGTGAGGATTTCGATCGGCTCGTCGATCACCGTCCCGAGCAATGCTCCTGCTGCCAGGCAGCCCTGGCCGATAGCCTTCCCGCGGAGATCGGCGGCACGTACGAGACGGTCGATCTGCCGGAGATCAAGCCGTTCGTGACGCGTCATCGCCGGCTTTCGGTTTGTTGTCCTTCCTGCGGCACGCTTGTCTCAGCGGGATTGCCCGATGCGGCAAGGGGGACGCCGTTCGGGCCGCGGCTGCATGCGGTGGCGACCTATCTTAAGACCTTCCAGGCCCTGTCCTATGAACGGCTTCAGAAAGCTCTGGCCGATCTCTTCGGCTTGCAGATCAGCCAGGGCGGGCTGATGAACATGCTGCGCCGGGCGCAGGGCACCTTCGTCGCCGACCGCGATCTCGCCATTGCCGCCCTGCGCCGCTCCAAGGTGGTGGCCTCGGACGAGACCGGCGTTCGCATCGAAGGCAGCAACGCCTTCCAATGGGTGTTTCGCTGCGATGACGCAGTCGTCCATCGTGCCGCTCCGACCCGTGGTGCCATCGTGGTCAGGACCCTGATGGACGGGCACCGGCCAAAGGTCTGGTGTTCCGATCGCTACTCTGCCCAGCAGGGACATGCCGACGCCCATCAGACCTGTCTGGCTCATCTGGCCCGCGACGTCGCCTACGCCGAACAGGCGGGCGAGGATCTGCTGCCGTCGCGGCTGCGGATCTGGCTGTCCAAGGCTTTCGCTTTGGCCAGCGGCATCACGACCTTCGCCGCATCGACCATCGTCGCCAAGCGCCGTGCACTGGAGCGAAGTCTTTCCGAGATCCTCGCCGCACCGACCTCCTGCCCTTTCGCTCGAGTGGTCCAGCACAAGTTCAGGCGAGCGCGCGACCAGCTCCTGACCTTCACTCTCTGGACCGGGATGGTCGAGGCCACCAACAACGGCTGCGAGCGCGCCCTGCGACCGGCCGTGATCCAGCGCAAGGTCACCAACGGCTATCGATCCATGTGGGCCGCCGAAGGCGAAGCTGACATCCGAACCGTCGTCGATACCGCCCGGCTGCGCCAAGGGGGCAACGTCTTCAACACAATTCTCGAGACGGTAGGCGCCTGACATTCTACGGAATGCGGGGGTGGGTAATTACAAGGGAGCTGCGGATTAGAACGCATGATCCTAGAAATTGAGCACTACGAAAGTGAGAGTCTTCTTCCCTGCTACCAGCAGAATTGCCGTTAATCGACGACTTCACCGCCCCGCCCCCGCCCGCAATGCGATTCCCGGCTGGACGTCGCCCTGCCATTTCGTCCCGCCCGCAAGGCGCTTCAGCTCGAAGCCGAAGTTGCTGCGCTCGAGCGCGTCGAGGCGATGCTCGCGGCAGAAGGCGAGGTAGGCGGAGAAAGCGGCCCGTTTGTCGAGCCTGGCCGCCGCGTCAAGGACGAGGCAGCTTTCCGCGAAGCGGCGAAAGCCGGGCTCCGAGCTTGGCAGTGGCGCGTCGCTCCCGACGGCGCGGGGCGCCTCGCCCTCTGCGGCATAGCGCCGGCAGATTGCGTCCTCGCGCGGCAGGTCGTGAGGCAGAGGGCTGAGGCGCAGGAGCGCATCGGTGCGCGCCGCCGAGAGGCCGAGGCGGCGCCCAACTTCCGCCCGCGAGCGCGAATCCTCAGCACCTGCTTTCTCGATCGCAAGCGCCAGCCCCTCCGCCTGCATGGCAGGAGGCAGCGCCTCGAAGTCGGCGAGCGTCATCTGGAAATCGCCGAAGTCAGATCCCGTCCAGATTGGTTCGGGCACGAAGCGTTGAAGATCGAGCATGGGTGTCTCCGTCGGCAGGGAGGAAGGCAGCGGCATGGTGGGCGGCGCGAGGTCGCCGGGCGAAGGCGTTGCTGGCGCCCGGGCAGTCACTGCCGGCGAGGCAGTCCCATCGATGTCGCGGCAGCACCCGGTGGACTGCGGTGGCATCCCGAGATGACGGGCGATCTCGGCCGCGCGCCCGGCTGGATCGGCGGTGGCGGCATCGAGCCCGAGCTGATCGCACCAGGCGCGATAGCGCCGGACAGCGTTGAGCACCGTCGTGTGGTCGCGGCCGCCGAACTGTCGGCCGATCTCCGGCAGCGACCACGGCGATCCGCCACGCCGAGGCCCCGAACAGGAGAGAATGCCCATCGCCACAAACCGCGCCGGCACCACGGATCGCCACCGACGCGGGCCGCGCACCTGCCCGGGCTCGACGCCAAAGACCGCGGCGACGCGGCTGACAACGAAAGGAACCTGTGTGGCGAAAGGCGTGTTGTCGGGTGCGGTGGTCATTGCGCGGCCTCAATGGCGGCGAATTTGTCGGCTTCGTTGCCGAAACTGTCCCAGCCCACACGACGCTGACGCGCGAAAATGTCCGCCCGGCGCCCATCTGGCACCAGCGTTTCAATCAGCTGGTAGAATTCTTCGGGCTTGCGCGAATGCTCTCGCGCCAGCCCGTCGACAGCGGCGTCGACCAGCGTCTCTAAGAGGTTCGGCACCTTGCCTCTGGCGATGGCGGCGCCTTCGAGGCGACCGACGAGGAATGGCTCGCAGACGGACCGCAGCACGTAGCCCGTGCCCCAGCGCAATTTGCCGTTGACGGTGCGCTTCGCCCAGACGCCGCCGGTGACCGGCGCGACGCCCCAGCCGCGCATGATGGCGCACTGTCGTTCGATCAGCGGCCAGGTCGCCCACATCACCAGCACGCCCGAGGGCGCCAGCAGGTCGCCGACGCGCAGGGCCGCGATATCGTCGAGGCTCATCGTCGCGTACTGCGCCTCAGGGCTCTTCTCCAGCCCCTTGTCGGAATAGGTGGCCCACGGCCAGGGCGGATCGACCATCACAACATCAAATGCGAAGAGCGGGAGCCCGAAGTCGATCAACGGCCCCTCCCATGCATGTCGTAGAGCGACCTCACCGAAAACACGTTCCAGAGCCGCTGCGCCCGGGCACCCGCGCGTTCCACCCGCGCCTGCGCGACGTCGCAGGCGACGGCCGCCCGCTTGAATTCCCGGCCTGCGAAATGGAACTGGATGAAAAGCGCGATGGCGGTCGTCGACCGCCACCAGCGCCGAAGCGCACGTGTCATGAAGCCTCCGGGCGAGGTTGCGGCGGGCGTGTGCCCGTCAGGTTTGGCCGCGCACGGCGTCGAGCCGTGCCTGGATCTTGTCGAGTTCGGCGGCGAGCGCGCTGGCCTCCGTCATCCGCTGTGAGGCATCAAGCCAAGCCGGGGCGCGCTTCATCACGGCGCCTAGAAAATCCGGCCCGTAGATGGCGATGAGGACGAGCATGGCGACGCCGTTCGGCGCGCTCTCGCGCTCCAGCCATTTGGCGATCGTGCCACTGTTCAGCCCGGTGTCGGCGGCGACGTTATCGGCCGTGCGCGCGGGGTAGAGCCTGCGCAGATAAGCAGCGACGCGGGCGCCCGCGTCCGACAATTGTCGGGATTGTTCGGAAACCTGTCGATTTCTTCCGGTCGTTTGGGGCACGGCTCTCTCCGATGATCTGGTCATCGGAGCGGGGATGGTCCCCGCCGCAGTCATCGGAGCCATCGGAGATCGAAAAGAAGCGTGGTCGACGAGCGTCATGTGCGGATGACCTCGTCAGTGCAGACGTCAGGAAAGACAGGCCGGCAGCCCGTGCGGGGCGCTCCGGCGAGATCGGAAAACAGCCATGAACGACAACCAAAAAAAGCCCGGCGGAGCGCGAAGGTCGGTGACACTCCGCCGGCAATTTCAGGGAGGAAAAGCCCATGACGGGCAGGTGACGCGGTGCCCGGTCGACTTTCGGCCAGTTCTGCGAAAGAGTTCCCGCTATCCGAGCAACGGGGATGCGGCAGATGGTTTGGGCAGTGTTGGCGCTGGTCGGCATTCCGTCGTTCATACTGTGGGTTGTGATGCCCATGATGAGACGGGCCACAGCCACAGAGCTTGAAAACTCGGCCATGGTTCAGGCGCAGAGAGACCTGGACGAAGCGAAAGAGCGTCGACGGGCACTCCGTGCTGTGATCAACGCCGGGACGATCGTGCCCGAGACCGAGGCCCGGAAAACTGCCACATGGATTCCTCCGAAGACGCAGACATCGGTAGTGTCCGCGCTCGTGGTGGAAATTCCGACATTGAAAGGTGTGGCTGAGGCGGTCACCGGATAGGGCGGCTAAGGTGGAGTTGCGAGACTTCAACCTGACCGGAGAACCCGATGACCGAGGACAGACTACCGCTTGCCGAGCTTTTTGCGAAAGCCGGGGACGGCGATTTCCTGAGAACGATAGCCGAGAGCGTGATGCAGCTCCTTATGGAGGTCGACGTTGAAGGCATGATCGGCGCCGGGCGCCACGAACGGACGCAGGAACGGGCGACTTATCGCAATGGCTACCGCGACCGCTCGCTCGACACGCGGCTCGGCTCGTTGCAGCTTCGGATACCCAAGCTTCGGCAGGGCAGCTACTTCCCGCCGTTCCTGGAGCCGAGAAAGCTCTCGGAGAAGGCCTTGGTTGCCGTCATTCAGGAAGCTTGGATCAGCGGCGTTTCCACCCGGCGGGTCGACGATCTGGTACAGGCCATGGGGCTGTCGGGGATCGGCAAGAGCACCGTATCGAAGCTGTGCAAAGACATCGACGAACGCGTCGGCGGCTTCCTCGACCGTCCTCTCACTGGCGACTGGCCCTACCTCTGGCTGGATGCGACCTACCTGAAGCAGCGCGAGGGTGGACGCATCGTTTCGGTCGCCGCCATAATCGCCGTGGCCGTGAACACGGACGGCAAGCGCGAGATCGTCGGCCTTCACATCGGCCCCTCGGAAGCGGAGACGTTTTGGTCGAGCTTCCTCAAGAGCCTCGTGCGCCGCGGCCTGTCCGGCGTGAAGCTCGTGATCTCGGATGCTCACGAAGGGCTGAAAGCCGCCATTCGCCGGGTGTTCAGCGCCTCCTGGCAGCGCTGCCGGGTGCATTGGATGCGCAACGCCCTGTCGTATGTCCCGAAGGCGCAGCAGAGCATGGCGGCGGCCGCGCTGCGCCAAGCCTTCGCCCAGCCCGATCGTGCTAGCGCCAGCCAGGCGCTGCGCCACGTCGCCGACCAGCTTCGGGGAAAGTGTCCAAAGCTCGGGGCCTTCATCGACAACAGCGAGACCGACGTGCTGGCGCACATGGATTTTCCCAGTCAGCACCGGACCCGGATCCATTCGACGAATTCCCTGGAGCGCCTGAACAAGGAGGTGAAGCGGCGTGCCGACGTCGTCGGAATCTTCCCGAACGAGGGATCCATCATCCGGCTCATCGGCGCCGTCCTTCTCGAGGCCAACGACGAATGGCAGATCCAGAACCGCTACATGCAGACCGAACCCATGGCCGACCTCATGGCCATGGGCAACACTGCAAAACCCGAACAGATTTCCACCGAAGTCGCCTGAAACGGAGCCGCTTCAGCTACACTCAATTTCCACCACGTTGACGGACACGACCCAGACATCCATGGCGCAAGTGGCGCCTCAGGCGCTTCGCATCACGCCGTCGGGCGCACGTAACGCGCTGCTGATGGAATATGCCGACGCCTACGGCGAGATTAGCGAACGCGAGATCCACGCGCCGAAAATCAGCCGGTATGGCGACACGGTCTATATCGACGCGTGGTGCACCCTGCGAGGCGCCGAGAGGCAGTTTCGGGCCGATCGCATACTGCGCTTGTGGGACGCGGGCGGAACGCCGATCGCCGACGTGAATGCCTATTTTGAAGGGCGCGGCGACATGTGGGGTCGCCTGTTTCCGATACCGGACGAGCACCGCCGGGCCATGGCGCGGGTGCGGCCTGGAACGCTTGCCCTCGTCTGGATCGCCAGAACAGACAGCGATGTCGACGCGGCCGAAATGGCCGTCATCCTCGATTTCATGGACGCCCGGCTTCGCATCGGCGGACGTGAAGCGCCCGAGTTCGACCGGCATCTCGCCCGCATCACGATCGACGAGGCTGCGCCCATCAAGGCGCATGCCGTCAAAGCCGTGACGGAGATGAAGAAGGGGAGCGCCCAGGCGCTGCTTCTCGCCGACTATTCCGCCCGCCTTGTCGCCAGCGCGGGAGAGAGCGACCCGAAGAAGGCGGGACGGCGCCGCCAGTTGATGGCGCTGCTGGAGTAGAGAACTCGGCGAGATCAAAGCACGATAGCTCATGCTGCAGCCTCGGAGGGATAGATATCCGGGCGAAGCTCGTGGCGTGACACTCCGGAAAATGCCTCAACCTCAAGAACACGAATTGTTGGGCAGACTGTCCACTGGCTGACGGCCTGCGGCTTGATCGCGATCGATCGCGCGACTGCGCTGGGCCCGCCAGCTTTCTGAATTGCCCGATAAAGGGCGTCCGCCATGGCTTCTCGTGTGCTCATGGACAGATAAAAGCACAGCTTTCATTTTCATACAAGCTACTCTTTCATAGACGCTTGCATGCTGTCCCGGCGAAAAGTCGATATGGTTGAAACAGTCGGCTCCGTCATCCGTACTGCCCGCAAAAGTAGAGGCTTCGTGCAGCGCCAGCTAGCCGACGTTGCCGATGTAAGCATTGCCGCTGTCGGTCAGTGGGAACGCGGCGCCAATGACATCACCATGGAAAACCTTCGGAAGGTTGCTGTGCTGCTGGGCATCGACGCCGAAGCCGCCAACCGCGGCGAGTTGCGATACGTGGACGCGCCTGTGCTCCTCAATGAAGTCGAGAGGGTGACAGACAGCGGGTTTCCCACATTGGGTCCGATGGACATTCCCGTCAGCGGGGTAAGCGTTGGCGGGGATGACGCTGATTTTACATTCAACGGTCAGATCGTTGACCACGTCCGTCGACCTCCCGGCCTTATAAATCTGAAGAATGTCTTCGCTTTGCACGTCCTCGGTGACAGCATGGCTCCGAGGTTTGAGCCCGCAGACCTTGTCTACTGTGGCGGTCGCCCCGCCGTGCCCGGCGACGACGTCGTTATCGAGATGTTTCCGTCGGCGGATTCGCCGGCAGGCAAGGGCTACATCAAACGCCTAATCAGCCGATCGGCCAGCGTAATCGTTGTCAGGCAATTCAACCCGCCTCGCGAGATTGAATTCGACCCATACGAGATGAAGGCGATGCATCGCGTAATTCCTTGGCGCGAAGTTCTCGGCTTTTGATTGCTTCCGCCTCAACAGCCAGGCGGCTTCTCTCATGCACGAAATGCCCCTGGACTGACACTGCAGTGCCCGGCAGGCCGTCTGCCTGACAGGCAGAGCACCGGAGAGCGGCTGCGAAGGCGGAGATGGCGGTCTCATCAGTACAGCCGAGCCGTAGCAGCTGCGAACGCCTGAGCCACCGGGTCTTCCCGCAATGCCCGCACTCGACGTGCAAGGAGATCAGCTCGCCAATTTTTGCCTCTACGCGCCCTAGCATCGCTGATCCTGTTCCTCTTCCGTTCTTATAAAGCCGACATGCGAGGACTGAGTCGAGTCCTTTTCGAGCGCCCCCACCGCCGCTATATGAAAGTATCGCTTGCATCCGAATGAAAGCAATGCTTTTATTGTCTCCATCGAACTCGGCCGCACCCGATGGAGAACCCCGATGCACCTTCCGGCAACGCTGCCTCTGGCGGCCACAGGTCAGCACGCGCTGACGCTTCCCACCAACAATTCGCCATTCAGATCGGCCGCACTCCCTCCCAGGCGCGCTGCGCCGGAGCGCGCCGGCAAGGCCGGACGCGTCCTCCTCCCCGCGTCCGGCCAGCGCTTTCTGGCGAGCGCCCACCGCGAGACACGCGCCCTCGGCCGCGATCTCGTCGAGGCCGGGCGGATCGTCGCCTGGATTGCCCCGAAGATCCTCGTCGGCGTGGTCGGGGCTGCCGGCCTTGCCGGCTCCCTGACCTTCGGCGTCGGCCTTTCCACCGCCTTCTGCGCCCTCATCCATGTTGTGCTCCAGTGAGCGTCCCCTTCGGCGGTATCGCCCGTCGCGAA
This sequence comes from Aureimonas sp. SA4125, assembly GCF_019973775.1. Lineage (NCBI taxonomy): Bacteria > Pseudomonadati > Pseudomonadota > Alphaproteobacteria > Hyphomicrobiales > Aurantimonadaceae > Aureimonas > Aureimonas sp. SA4125. The sequence continues at coordinate 2,708,087 of NZ_AP025032.1, forward strand.
GGCGTGGCGCCATATCTGGCGCGCATCGAAACCATCCGGCGGCGGCGCGATACCTCAGGAGTCGTCGCCATGGATGCGGCGCTGACCGAGCTTCTCTTCGATCGCCCGGTTCCGGCGCTGGGCGGACTGAGCCCTTCCCTCTTCGCCTCCGAAGTCCGTTTCTGGCGCCCGACCACCGCGCGCTGGAGCAATGGCGAGTGGATGGGCGGAGAGAGGGAGCCTGACCTTCCCTATGTCGGCGGCATGATCCGCATCGACGACGAGGCAGTTTCCGCTTTTCGGGATCGCTGGGAAGCCACCAGCCGGGTGCCGCCCTACCCGATCCTAGTCAGCGATGATGCCTCCGTATGGCGCCGGTTCTTGGCCGTGCCCCTCACCCCCGACGACAGCTTGCGCCTTCCCGATGATTTCGACGACGAGATCACCGCCGCCGCGGCGCAGGCCGGCGAGGAACGCCGCCGGGCGATCGACTGGGGCGACATTCCCAACTGGCGCGACGCGCCCGACGAAGGTGACGGCCCCGGCAGGAAGATCGCGCTCGGGATCGTCGCAGGCCTCGGCGCCGTCGGCCTGCTTTGGCTGGCCATACAGCTTCTCGGCCGCGCCTGGGTCGCCGCGTGATGCCCGCCTTCCATGTCCACGTCGAGGATCCTGCCGGGCGTCACACCATCCGCATCGACGCCGGCAGCCCGACGGATGCGCGCCTTCGCGCCAGGGCCCCGGACCGGATTGTCCTCAAGGTCAAGATCGCTCGCGCCGATGAGACACCGCGCGGCGCCCGCCTCACCCGCAAGGCGCTGCTGCGCCAGACATCCCCCCAGGAGATTTCACGATGATCGAGACCCGCTCCCTCACAGCTTCCGAGCGCGCCGCCCGCGACAACGCTAGCCCCGCCATCTCGGCCGAGCCGCCAAGCACCGCCGAACGGATGGCCGCGCACATGCTCGACATCGCTGCCGGCAACGGCGAGGCCTGTCTCGACAGCGACCTGCTGTTGCGGGGCTTCACCCCCGGCGAGCTTCGCCATCACGGCGTCGAGGCAAACCGCATCGCGCGTCTCCGGAGCGGCGGAGGGTTGTGCTGATGGCCGACCTTCTCGACGCCACACCCGCCGCGCCGCCGGCGCTGTTCGAGGGGCCTGTTATGTGGGTTCCCGAGTTTCTCGTCGATGAGGTGTCACCACCACCGCGCGAAAGCCCGGATGCATGGACCGTCCGCAACATTCAACACGAGACGACCATCATCGTCGGTGAGAGCGCCGACGAGACCCACAGTGATGAGCCCTCGACCCGGTCCTTCGAGCCCGGCGACATCGTCTCGTTCTGCAGCTTCCAGGACTTTGGCCCGATCACGGTCAGGATCCACGACGACGGCTCTGTCGACACCCTGACCCCCGTGCATCCGCGCGCGTCCCTGTTCTGGGCGGAAGGCGATCCGGACACGCTTTCCTTCTCGCTGGAGGAGTTCGCCCGCAACTGGGCCGCCAACACGCCGCAGCGCCAGCCCGACGAGCCCGAGACGGGCGTCGTCGAGCACTACACCTGGAGCCAACCGCAGCCGTTCGTCCTGACGACGACAAGCGATGGCCCGAACTTCCTCCGGGCGGACGCGGACGCCGTGCCCGCGACGGGAGCGGCGTGATGGAGACGACCGTCACCCGCGAGCGCCTGATCGCGACCACCACCTATCAGGAGGCGATGGCCTTCATCGAGGACGGCATCAAGCGCCGCGCCAAACACGCTGCTGGCGAAGACGATCGCAATGCATCCGACTGGTGCGGAGATCGACGCCGGGGCCAGGCCATATTTCACGATCGAGTTCGCGCGCAGGGACAAGGCCGGCGGTTTCCATGGCGAGCCGGCACCCGACCCTACCGCCGACCCGGCGCCCGACGCCTTCAGCGCGGGGACCGAGCTATGATCCGCGTGACCTTCGATCTCCTGCCCGGCGGCGACGCATCGCGCGCGCGCACCATCGGCCTGATGGAGATCGCCAACATCGCCACGCGCCCGGACAACACCGCCGACTACTCGGTGATCCTGAAGAAGTGCCCGCCCTTCGCCGGCGCCTTGCGGGCTGCCTGGAAGAAGGGCCGCCTGACGATCGCCACCGATGGCCGGATCGACGGGGTGATGACCGGCGAGGACGAGGAGCTGATTGCCGCCCTCGTCACCGGTCACCACCGGCAGCGACGCGGTGTCTACGACCTTTTCTTCCGCGCGCTTGCGGCCTGCGGCATCGACGGAAGGAACCCGGCATGAACGCCTGGTCGCAGACCGCCACGGGGCGGATCTTCTCTTTTGCCGATCCAGTGATCGAGCCGGCGCACCTCTTCAGCGAAGTTGCGCACGGCCTGGCCCTCGTCAACCGGTTCGCCGGACAGACAGAGGTGCCGATCTCGGTTGCGCAACACAGCGTGCTGATGGCCGAGGAGGTGCTGGCCGAGACGGGTGATGCCGAGCTCGCCGCCTTCTGCCTGCTGCACGACGGACATGAATTCGCGCTCGGCGACTGGACGAGCCCGGGCGCCTTCGCCGTGCAGGAGCAGATGGTTGCCACCGCCCGCGCCGCCGGCGTGCCGGACCTTGTCGCCGAGGCGCAGGCCCTTCGGTTCAAGACGGCACTGCGCACCGTCAAGCGGCGGATCGACAAGGCGATCGTCAACGCCGCAGGGCTCGACTTCCAGCGGTTCCTCGACCGCGCCGACGAGATCCACGCCTACGACATGCAGGCGCTTCTGACCGAGCGGCGCGACACCATGGCGAGGCCCCCGAAGCTCTGGGACGGCGACCGCGATGCCGCCGTGCGGCAGCCGCGACGCCGCAGGCTCACCTGCTGGGCATGGCCAAAGGCCGAGCAGCGCTTCGCCGAGTCCCTCATCCAACTCTGCCCCACCGCCGCCCGCGCCGCAGGCCGCGCCGCCTGAGGGCACGTCCCACGAAAGGACCTCGCATGCGCAAGATCGACGTCTCTCCGGAGGACCGGCCGAAACACATCGACCCCGGCGCAGCACCAATGCTGCAGTGGGTACCGATCGAGCAGCTGGTGATCGACGAGGCCTACCAGCGCGACCTTAAGCGGGAGAACTGGGCGGCCATTCGCAGAATCGCAGCGCGGTTCAAGTGGTCGCGATTTTCGCCCGTCTTCGTCGCGCCAATCGAGGGCGGCCGTTATGCCGTTATCGACGGCCAGCACCGCACCCACTCCGCCGCCATGTGCGGCTTCACGGAGGTGCCGTGCCAGATCGTCCAGATGTCGCGTGAGGAACAGGCGGCGAGCTTCGCCGTCGTCAATGGCGCGGTGACGAAGGTCACCATCTTGCAGATCTACAAGGCAGCCCAGGCGGCGGGCGAGGAATGGGCGGGGCAGATCGCAACCGTCTGCAGTGATGCGGGCATGCGGATGCTGACCTATGCGCCCTCGGTCAAGTCCGCCAAGGCCGGCGACCTCGTCTGCGTCGCCTTCATCCGCGATTTCATCGCGCGGCGGGGGCCGGAGGCCGCGACGGCGGCCCTGACGATCTTTCGAAGGGCCGAGGGGGTGGGCGACACGCCCGAATTCTACGCCCTGAAGATCTTCAAAGCGATCCTCGAGGCGCTCGCCTCGCGCCCGCATTGTCTCGCCCGCCACGACGAGGCCGCTCAGTTTCTGACCAGAACAGACCTCTGGAAGCTCGTCGAGGAGGCTGAAGCCTTTGTTGCGCAGCGCCGCCGCGCCGGCCTCCCGAGCGTCGCCGCCCGCGACCTCCTGGAAAGCCTCGTCGGGGATGCTTTGGACAAGGCCCTACCCCAGCGAATGGCCTTGCCCGCGCCGACAAGCTCAGAGGCCGCGTGATGAGCGACGATCAGACTAACGTCGCCGCCGACGAGCTGCGCTCTTTCATCGAGCGCATCGAGCGCCTGGAGGAGGACAAGAAGGAGATCGGCGCCGACATCAAGGACGTCTACGGTGAAGCGAAAAGCCGTGGATACGATACCAAGGTAATGCGCAAGCTGGTCGCTATCCGCAAACAGGATCAGAACGAGCGCCAGGAGCAGGACGCCATCCTCGAGCTCTACATGATGGCCCTCGGCATGGGCATCCAGGAGCGGCTGCCGCTCGCCGATGAGGACCTGCGCACCCGCCGCCCGGCGCGTAAGTCGATGGAGGACCGCGCAGCCGCAAGGCTGACAGAGGCCATGGCCGACACCAAGGACCTTTCGGCCGAAATGCTCGCCGACGGCTTGATCACACCGGAAGCGCACGCGGAAAATGTCGCGCTCTCCGATGCTGTTGCCGCGCGTGCCCACGGCCGGAAGTCCGCGAGAAAGGCCCGCAGCGCTGGCAAAGATAGGCCCTTGCACGCGGATGACGCGGAGGACGAGCGGCTGCGAAACGAACGGGCGAAGGGCCCGGTGTTCGCATGAGCCGCGGGTTGGCCACCACCGTCTCGAAGACGTTCGACGTCCTCGTCGACGTCGACCTTTCTCTCGAAGACTTCGACGAAGATGATCTAGTCGAAGAGGTCAATCGGCGCGGTTTGGCAGCGACTATGGAATCCTTCGTGATTCATTTCGGCGAGCAGCGAGACATCGACTTCCTTGCCGACATGATCGCCGAATGTCGGACGCGCGACGCACTCGACCAGCTGCGCCGGCTCTGCCCGTCCGCGCCGCACGCGAATGCCGTCCTCACCTTCGCCGCCGTCCGCAAAGCTTCGGGAGCAACCTCTTGACCCTCGCCTTCTCCTGCCCGCTCGCCCCCCTTCGCCGCGCCGTCGAGCGTGCCGGCACGACGAAGGTGGTCGAGCGCCGCAACACGGTCCCGATCCTCGGCAATGTCGCCCTCGCAGTCGAGGCCGATGGCAGCCTGACGGTGACCGGTACGGATCTCGACATCTGGGCGACCGCGAGCGAGCCGGCGGGGACGGCCGAGGTGAAGAGCCCCGGCGCGACCACCATGCCCGCAGGCCTCCTCCTCGACATCCTGAAGAAGGCTAGCGGCGACATCGCCATCGAGGACAAGGGCGTCGGCCGCGCCATCCTGAAGACCGGCCGCTCGCGCTTCACGCTGAACACTCTGCCCGTCGAGGACCTGCCGGCAGCTCCGGTGGACGAGGCGGGCGCCGCCCGCTTCGACGTCTCGCCGGCAATCCTGAAGCGCATCGACGACGCCGTCGCCTTCGCGATCTCGACGGAGGAGACGCGCTACTACCTGAACGGCATCTACCTGCACATCGCCAGCGCCGGCCCTACGCCCGTCCTGACGGCAGTCGCCACCGACGGCCACCGCCTGTCCCGCCTCGCCCTTCCCAGTATCGCCGTCGAGGGCGACATGCCCGGCATCATCATCCCAAGAAAGACCGTCGGCCTCTTCACCCTCATCGGCGCCGCCGCCGAGGCGGCGATCGCCGTCACCGTCACCGCGCGCCGCATCACCTTCGAAGCCTCAGGCCTGCGCATCGTCTCGAAACTCATCGACGGCACCTTCCCGGATTATCTCAGGGTCATCCCGCAGAACAATTCTGATATCGCAGAGACCGCGCGCGAGGCGCTGGCGAAGGCGATCGACCGCGTCTCGGCGATCTCATCGGAGCGCGGCCGGGCCATCCGCTGCGTCTTCGGCGAGAACGACGAGCTGACGCTCGCCGTCACTTCGCCCGACGCCGGCTCCGCGGAGGACGCGGTCGCGGCCACCGGCAGCTTCGACCCGATCGCCATCGGCTTCAACGCTCGCTACCTCGCCGACATCCTCGCCACCTTCCCCGGCGACTCCATCCGCTTCGCCCTCGCCGACCCCGGATCCCCCACGGTCATCACCGACCCCGCCGACGAGGACCGGCTCGTCGTGCTCATGCCGATGAGGGTTTGACGATGAGCGACGAGCAAAAGACCAACACACCCGTCTTCACCTTCCACGCCACGCGCGACCCGGACGCCTGCAAGCATCAGTGGGGCGGATGGCGTGACTTCGAGGACGGCAATGGTGGCGAACAGTTCTGCAAGCTCTGCGGCATGGGTGCGATGACCTACTCGCTGAGGACAGGACCATGATCCCAAACATCACCGACCCACTGGGGCGGTACTGGAACCAGCCGAAAGACATCCGCGAGGCGCCGATGGACGAGACTCACGTCCTTCTCACGCCGCACCAGTTTCGCGAGCTCGCCGAATACAGCACGACCATGCCCAGCGGCGTCTATCCCGGAAAATGTTGGAAGCGCGAGCAGTTGGAGGTCACGCCGAAAGGCTGGCGGCCAACCGGCATTTGGGCTCTCGGCTGGTATGGCGAAAGCGAAAAAGGGCCGGGTTGGTGTTCCAATAACTGGCGCCGGATTGAGGTCGTCGAATGACCCGTCCCGTCCGCATCCGTCTCTCCCGCGCCAGGGGCTTCGACCTGCAGGCGCACTCGCGCGAGAGCAATGGCCTGTCCGCTATCTCGGTCGCCCGCCCCGGCCCGTTCGGCAATCCCTTCGTCATCGGCCGCGATGGCGATCGCGAGCACTGCGTCTCGCTGCACCGCGCCGCGATGGACGGCTTGCTCACCATCACCACGTCGGTGCCGGCGGCGGAAGTGCGCGCCGTGCGCAGCGTCTTCATCGGTCGCTGGCGCGACCTCGCCGGCCACAACCTCGCCTGCTGGTGCCGCCTGGACGGCAAGCCCTGCCACGCTGACACGCTGCTCGAGGCGGTCGCGATAATGGAGAAGAACCATGGCTGACCAGACCAACATCGAATGGGCAGACTCGACCTTCAACCCGTGGATCGGCTGCACGAAGGTCTCGCCGGCCTGCGACCACTGCTATGCCGAGACGTTGATGGACAAGCGCCATGGCCGCGTTCAGTGGGGCCCACACGGTGAGCGCGTCCGCACCGCCGAGAGCAACTGGCAGAACCCGCGCCGCTGGCAGCGCCAGGCCGCCGCGTTCTTCGCCGAGCACGGCCGCCGGCGCCGCGTCTTCTGCGCCAGCCTCGCCGACGTGTTCGACAACAAGGCTCCCGCCGGCGCTCGGGACGATCTCTGGACGTTGATCCGCGAGACGCCGGATCTCGATTGGCTGCTGCTGACGAAGCGGCCGCAGAACATCTCGAAGATGCTGCCGGCGTTCTGGGGCGAGATCGCCGGGCATGTCTGGCTCGGGACGTCGACGGAGAACCAGGAGGAGGCCGAGCGCCGACTGCCTCACCTGCTCGCGGTGACGCCGCGCCCAGCCGTGTTCTTCGCCAGCGCCGAGCCGCTGCTGGGGAGGGTCGATTTCACGACCATCAAGCGCGCGTCTCCGCTCGGCAGCATGTCTGCTCTGCCGGCAGAACCCGGTGGCGTCTACCTCGACTGGATTATTGCAGGCGGCGAGAGCGGCCCAGGCGCCCGGCCGACGCACCCGGACTGGATTCGCTCTATCCGCGACCAGTGCACCGAGGCCAGCGTCGCATTCCTGTTCAAACAGTGGGGCGAGTGGAAAGCGGCGATCGACCGCGAGCGCGACGATCCTGATTGGCGCGCACCCTATGGCAGAGAGCTTCGCGACGAAGGCAAGACGCGCTGGCTCAACCTCGCTGGTGGGTGCGGGTTTCATGGCGATCGCTTTCATGTCATGCGACGAGTCGGCAAGAAGATCGCCGGGCGCCTCCTCGATGACGTGTCGCACGACGGATTCCCGGAGCCCAGCCCATGATCACCGGGCGCCAGCGCACCGAGCAGCTGCTCATCATCGAAATGCTCGTCTCCGTCACCATCGACGGCGCCGACCCCTTGCGCGCCGAGACCAAGGCAGCGGCCGCATGCCTCTCCGCCGCCGTCACCGAGACGATCGCCGGTCTTCCTTTCGATGCAGCGACGAAACTCTACGGCCGCCGTGATCGCCTGTTCGCGCGTTTCGTGCGTCCGCACCAGCGCCCAGGCATGCGGGTCGCCACATTCGGCCTTGCCGTCTTTCATCTGCTCAAAGGGCTGACCGAGAGCGGCACCCTCTCCGTCGTCGACGGCAGCGCCGTCTCGGCCGCGCTCGACCTTATCCTGCCTGGATTAGAGCCGGCGGCCTCCGATCCCGTCACCTTTGCCCGCGCACGAAAGATCGCCTTCGAGATCCTCGATGCCCTGCAGGGCGAAGGTCTGTTCCCCGGCGCCACGATTAGGAGCCCCGACGATGCCTAATGCCATCCCGAGGTTCGCTACCGCCACTGAGACCAAGCCGCAGCTGACGATGACGCCAAAGCTCCGCGCCGATCTGCGCGTTCTGAACGAGATGCGCCCCATCGGCATGACGCGGATCAGGGGCGAATGGTCCGCCCAGGGCCGCTTCCTCGCCAAGGGCCGCTGCGTCCAGCTGATCGCACTCGGCTACGCCCGCATCGACTATTCCGGCCGCCATCCCCGCATCAAGATCACTCGCGCAGGGCGCCATGCCATCGGCGCGATCGGCAAGGAGGACTGACGATGTCGCAGAGTCTGCGCTACAGCGTCGAGCCGCGCGACGTCTCCCCGGAGAAGGCTGCCCGGCGGCTGGGCATCAGTCTCGACCAGTTCCGCGAACTCCTGCCACGACTTCTGTCGCGGGGGTTCCCTGCCCCCGATCTCGATACCGGCAACTTCGACCTGGACGAGATCGACCTCTGGCGCGCCTCACGCCACCGCCGCCGGGGCTTGCCTTCCGGCGACGCACCCGATCACTCTCTGGCTGAGGCGAGGCGAAGACTGGCGGCGATGCGACATGGCACGGGTGAAGATCCCCTATTACGTGATCAAGAGGGGCCAGGGCTATTGGCAGCCGACGAAGGCGATGCGGGCTGCCGGCTTTGCCTCGATCCCCTGCGGACCGCACGGCCCGAAGGCTTGGGAGATCGCGGCGGAGTGGAACCTGCGCTGGCAGCGTCACAAGAGCGGCGTCGAGGAACCGGCGCGGCAAAAATGGCCACCCCGCTCCATCGGCGACGCCTTCGAGCGCTACCAGGCGACGACCATCTGGGCCAACAAGAAGCCAAGGACGCGGGAGGAGTGGGAGCGCGGGTTCGCTCGCATCTCGCCCGTGTTCGGGGACATGCGCCCTGTCGATGCCGGCATTTCGCTGGAGACGCTCTCGGTTTTCCGCGACAGGATCCTCGCCAGCGTCTCACCTCGCGAGGCCTGGCGCACGATCAAGATCTGGCGTGCCATTTGGACTGTCTGTCAGGCGATGGGTTACACGGAGGGCAGGTCTGATCCTTCGAAGGGAATTCAAAACTCTCAGCCCGCCGGCAAAAGCACAAGCTGGGCCTATGCCGAGGTTGTTGCGCTAGTGAAGGCCGCATGGCGGATGAAGCACTACGGCCTAGCCGCCGTCATTGCCGTCTCGTGGGACACTATGCTGTCCCCCGCCGACATCCGGGCGCTCACTGTCGACAAGCTGGTCCAGGACAACGCGGGGGCCTACTTCACGACGGGCCGGGCCAAGACCGGCCGCGCCGCGATCGGCACCCTTTCGCGGCGGACGGAGAAGGTTCTGCGCGCCTATCTGGCGATTCGCCCTCTCAGCGTCGGTGTCATCTTCCGCAACCGATCCGGCTCGCCCTATTCCCGTTTTACGCTGCCGGACGATTTCAAGGAGGTCCGCGAAGCGGCCTTCCCGACCGACACCCGCACGCTCTCGGATATGCGCCGCTCCGGCGCCATGGAAGCCCGCGCCGGCGGCGCCGATCCGGCGACCCTCTCAGCGAAGATGGCGAACAACATTTCGGTCTCGAACGCTCTGCACAAGGCCTACCAGCCGGTCGACCTGACATCGGTACGTCAGGCGGATCTGGCGCGGGGCGCAGGACGTAAAAAAATGATTGCTGAGGCTGAGGCCAAGCGTGAGACGCGCAACAAAGAAGGAATTTCCTCGAGCTAGACGTCGATCCTAGTGAGATGTATCTCCACTGGCTCGAAACCTTGTGACGTCAGCTCGGATATGACCGTGATATCCGCACGCACTACATCCCGGTTCCAAATATCCGATGCAGAGACAGGCTCCATAAGCCTCATCTTGAGGCGTTTCTCCGAGACGCCGCGAGGAATAGCTGCCCAGCCAATCGCATTCCGATCACGGTCCTGAGCGTGGATTTCCAGTTCAACTCCGCCATAGCTGTTGAAGCGCTCGAACGGCTGGTCATCCTTGATCTCATGAGACCTGTGCGCGGGGACTTGGATTTCAGGTTTCAGCGTCGGGGAGTTCGCCATTCCGCCGCGGCTGGAATTTCCGTTTGCGACGAGCAGTTTCGAGGCACTTTTGGCCTCTATTGGCCGATGGCGGACGCACGTGTCCCGTCCTCATGCCACTCGCTCGCGCAGGATGTTTCGCGTTCGCGTGAGATTGAAGGCGATTGCCGTCAGCCGTACCTGAAGTCCGGCCTTGGCGAGGCCGATCCAGCGCATGCGCCGCAGACCGTAGCTGCGCTTCCAGGTACCGAAGACCTTCTCGATCCGGCGGCGGACATGCCCGACCTCGCGGTTCCAGCCTTCGAGTTTTGCGAGAGCCTCGGGTCCGCCCCAAACCGATCGACCGGGTAAACGAGAGGAGCCGCCAGCATCCCTGATCAAGGTCTCGTTGCGCACGCTTGCATAGGCCAGATCGGCGTGGACGTTGCCGGGCTCGGGCGGCAGTACGGCACCGAGCATGCGCCCGTCGTTGACGTTGGCCGGCGTCATCTCGATACACCGGACAATTCCACCATCGGCGTCGGTCGCCACATGCGCCTTGTAGCCGTGCACGGCCGCCTTGCGGCGATGGCCGACCCAGCGGGCTTCCCCGTCCTTGGTGATGCTGGCGGAGGCGATGATGGTCGCATCCACCAGCGTGCCGGTCTTCACCATGACGTTCTTCTCGTCGAGCTGGCGCGTCACCGCTTCGAAGAGGATTGTGTCGAGGCTATGCCTCACGAGCTCCCTGCGGAACCGGACAAAGGCGGTGCGCTCCGGGGTCGGCTCGCTCGCGGCAAAGCCGCAGAACCGGCGGAACGAGGCCCGGTCGTCGAGGGCCTCGGCCAGCTTCACATCCGACAGGTCGTACCAGACCGATAACAGGAGTGCCTTCAGCATCACCAGTGGCGGCCAGGCCTTCTCACCCGTCGCGGAACGGTAAATCGGTGACAGATCCTGGTCGATCTTGGACCAGTTGATCAACCCGGCGATGTCGTCCAGGGCACCAAGGCTCCGCTTTGCCCCCGCGTCTCGAAGTCGAAGAGCTTCCTGACCAATGGGATGCCGCGCCATGACCCAATCCTCCGTCCGAAGAACCTCAGTGAATCAACGATACAGGCTGCCGGCAAGCCCCCGCGCACAGGTCTCATTAAGGACTGGCGACGCGTCGCCACACGTTATGACCGATGCCCAACCGTCTTCTTCTCCGCCATTGCGCTCGCGGCCACCGTCATCTTCTGGCTATGACCAATGAGTCCTGACCCTAAATTCGGAACCCTTCGGCATTTACACGAACAAAAAGTCATTGGCGGCAAAGTCTGTAGCCGTAAGACTGTCCATAAAGTCCATAATTTCGACGCTGAATTTTACTCCTGCTGATGTGGTTACATTCAGCATTACGTCGCCGTCTGAATCATTCACGGCGAAAACAGTACCATTGCCTCCGCCTGCCTGATATTTTGTGACGCCTAAATTCTCGAGAACGATCCGATCGACTCCGTCTTCAAAGTCAAAGACCTGGTCTCCACCGTCAAGTGCTCCGTAACCTTTGAAGACAAACCGGTCAGCGCCCGCACCACCCCAAAGATCATCCCAACCGAGTTCACCAATGAGGGTGTCAGCGTCAAGCCCACCCTTAATCGTGTCGGACCCGTTTCCGCCGTAAAACAAATCCATGCCGGCGCCGCCCTCCAGCAGGTCGTTCCCGTCTTCACCGCTGATGCTATCGTTGCCGCCGTCACCGTAAACAGTATCCGCGCCACCGCCGACTTCGATACGGTCGTTGCCTGACCCTCCATAGGCTAGGTCGCTGCCGGTCTCGCTGTCGATGATGTCGTTGCCGTCCCCTCCAACCAGGTGGTTGTTTCCGTCGCCCCCGTCAACGCGGTCATCTCCAATGCCGCCATCAACGTAGTCATCTCCGGATTGCCCCTTTAGCTTGTCGTTGCCGCCTTCGCCGTAAATCCTGTCATTCCCGGCGCCGCCGCCAACGGCCTGTGACGTACGTTTACCGGAAGCCGGATCGATCTCATTCAAGAAACCATCATCACCGTCGCCGGCATAGATGAGATCGTTGCCAAATCCGCCGTCAATGTACTCTCGACCCGCGCCACCATAGATCGTGTCGTCTCCCGAATCGCCCAAGATATGGTCATGCCCATCACCTCCGTCGATCAGGTCGTTTCCGTCTTCACCTTCGAATACGTCGTTACCAAGCCCGCCGTACATGCGGTCATGACCAGGGCCTCCATCAAACGAGTCGTTACCGTTCCCTCCGTATAGGAGATCGTTTCCCGCTCCGGGTTTGAGGAAGTCGTTACCCTCTTCGCCGTACATGATGTCGTCGAAAATAGTGCCCGTGAGGTAGTCAGACCTCATTGTTCCTTTAAACGTAGCCATACTCACCCTTTCCCAGGATTCTGTGTTGCAGGACGTGACGACGCAGCGAGCGGTACGCGTATGATGCAACGAAGCAGTCTACGCCAAGAGGATAACGTATATCTTTCAATGGGCTCGCGCTGTGCTCCTGGCGATAGGCCTAACGCCTAAAATGAAAATGTCCAGCCCTCTTCCGCATTCAGGAGGCATGGAAGGACGGCCCAAGTTAAACGTATCGTTGCAAGATCGTGCTCTAGCGCCCAGGCGCCTCGTGCACGATCACCTGGATCGCTGGCAGCGGATTAACCAGCCGAACCCAAATCTCGCGCAATCCAATTATGAGACCTGTGCGCGGGGGCTTGCCGGCAGCCTGTATCGTTGATTCACTGAGGTTCTTCGGACGGAGGATTGGGTCATGGCGCGGCGTCCCATTGGTCAGGAAGCTCTTCGACTTCGAGACGCGGGGGCAAAGCGGAGCCTTGGTGCCCTGGACGACATCGCCGGGTTGATCAACTGGTCCAAGATCGACCAGGATCTGTCACCGATTTACCGTTCCGCGACGGGTGAGAAGGCCTGGCCGCCACTGGTGATGCTGAAGGCACTCCTGTTATCGGTCTGGTACGACCTGTCGGATGTGAAGCTGGCCGAGGCCCTCGACGACCGGGCCTCGTTCCGCCGGTTCTGCGGCTTTGCCGCGAGCGAGCCGACCCCGGAGCGCACCGCCTTTGTCCGGTTCCGCAGGGAGCTCGTGAGGCATAGCCTCGACACAATCCTCTTCGAAGCGGTGACGCGCCAGCTCGACGAGAAGAACGTCATGGTGAAGACCGGCACGCTGGTGGATGCGACCATCATCGCCTCCGCCAGCATCACCAAGGACGGGGAAGCCCGCTGGGTCGGCCATCGCCGCAAGGCGGCCGTGCACGGCTACAAGGCGCATGTGGCGACCGACGCCGATGGTGGAATTGTCCGGTGTATCGAGATGACGCCGGCCAACGTCAACGACGGGCGCATGCTCGGTGCCGTACTGCCGCCCGAGCCCGGCAACGTCCACGCCGATCTGGCCTATGCAAGCGTGCGCAACGAGACCTTGATCAGGGATGCTGGCGGCTCCTCTCGTTTACCCGGTCGATCGGTTTGGGGCGGACCCGAGGCTCTCGCAAAACTCGAAGGCTGGAACCGCGAGGTCGGGCATGTCCGCCGCCGGATCGAGAAGGTCTTCGGTACCTGGAAGCGCAGCTACGGTCTGCGGCGCATGCGCTGGATCGGCCTCGCCAAGGCCGGACTTCAGGTACGGCTGACGGCAATCGCCTTCAATCTCACGCGAACGCGAAACATCCTGCGCGAGCGAGTGGCATGAGGACGGGACACGTGCGTCCGCCATCGGCCAATAGAGGCCAAAAGTGCCTCGAAACTGCTCGTCGCAAACGGAAATTCCAGCCGCGGCGGAATGGCGAACTCCCCGACGCTGAAACCTGAAATCCAAGTCCCCGCGCACAGGTCTCATTATACTAACGAGCGCTGATCAGAACCGATGCGCCTAATCTCGCATGCCGATGGAGATGATTTTCCAGGGCTGGTCGACGAGCTTGTTCCAGGCGGCGCAACAGTGGGCGACGATGTCGTTGTAGTCGATGAAGATGCGGTTTGAGAGCCAGTTGACGCGCATGAACTGCCAGACGTTCTCGACCGGGTTCAACTCAGGCGCGCGAGGCGGCAGGAAGAGCAGCGTGATGTTTTCGGCACGACGAGCTTGGGCGTCATGTGCCAGCCGGCGCGATCGAGGATCAGCACGGCATGGGCGCCAGGATCGACGGCGCGTGAGATCTCCGCCAGATGCTGGTTCATCGCGCCGGTGTCGCAGTAGGGCAGGACGAGGCCGGCACCCTTGCCCTTCTGCGGGCAGACGGCGCCGAAGATATAGGCCCACATGGTGCGTTGGTCGTGCGGCGCGGACGGTCTTGTGCCGCGCCGGGCCCAACGGCGGGTGATCTTGTTCTTTTGCCCTATGCGGGCTTCGTCAGCCCACCAGAGCTCGATTTCGGTGCCCCTCGGGAGCTTGGCATGGATGGCCGCCAACTCGGTTGGGAAGCTTTTTTGAAACGTCCACCTCGAACTCGTTCTGGGCATAGTGGCGCGGACGCGCCGAGAGCTTGGCAAAGCCGAGCGCCTTCAGTTCGCGCCCGACCGTGGTCTCGTCCAACGAGATGGCGAATTCCTCATAGATCCACTGCGCCAGATCCTTGCGCCGCCAGCGCACGACGCCGTGGACGGCCGGGATCGGGCCGCTCTCCACAATCTTCGCCAAGGCATGGCGCTGCTTGTCATTCAGCTTGGAGGAACTGCCCGGCGCCTTGACGTTGATGAGCCCTGCCGGACCATGCGCGTTAAACCGCAGCACCCAGTCGCGCGCGATCTGGAGCGTCACGCTGCCGATCCGGGCCGCGCCGGTGCGCGAGCCGCTCTCGTAGATCGCAGCCAGCGCCAGAAGACGCCGCGCCTGGTTGGCGTCCTTGGTCTCCCGCGCCAGACGACGCAGGCCAGGACCATCGAAATCGGTGCGAAGTGGAATGGGCGTTGCCATGGCAAACCTCCGTTTGCCACCATGATTCAGATCAGAACCAGTTTGGGAATCCCCTACGAGTCAGACCCGATGCTCGCTGGTATGCGGAGAGCTGTGCGACAATCGCCTCGAACTGCTGCTTTATTGGCCCGTCCAGGATGGCATGGGTCGCAGCATCCTTCGCGAAGGCCAGACAATAAAACACAACGGCGACCACGACGACCGTAAGGACCGTATCGTAAGACTCCGGGATGTTTACGTTGACAAGCCCTTCGAGCATCGGGGGGATCTCTGTCTCCAAATCCTTCTGAAAGGCCACGATCAGAGCTACCAAGAAGAGCTCTCGAAGCGGACTTTCTTGTGTCAGCGATCGAACATTGATCCTGGCCTCCTCAATGTGAAGGCCCACCAGAAAGCTTGGAAGAAGAGCTATAGCCTCACGGATTACGACATCAGCCGACTGCAGGGCCGTGATGACGTCCGCAATCGGTGTCACACCCTCAGTTTGATATGATATCGACAGGGGAAGACTAAGACGCGCCATGTGAGCAGTAAGCACGATAACCCAGAGCTGTGGAGTCTGGACGTCGGCGATTACGACCAAATTTCAGCCACCCGACGTTCGGCGTCGGCACGTCACAGGTGTCACATGAGAACAGTTCTGCAACAAAAGTTGGAACACGTTCCAACTTTCCCGCTCCGACGCCCCTCGAAGGGTGGTGCTAAGTGACTGAAATTGTGGTGACCCCGGCTGGATTCGAACCAGCGACCATCGGCTTAGAAGGCCGGTGCTCTATCCTCTGAGCTACGGGGCCGAAATTGGCCGATATGGCCGTCTGATGCCATCGGGACGGGAAGAGCGGCCGTGCTGTCCATTCTCCATCGACCCGGCGATGCCATCAAGACCGACGAAGGACCGACAGCGCTGGCCTCAATGGGTCCAGGGCTGGCGACGATCGTAGCGGAAGTTTTCGGAATAGGACATCTTGCGGCGCGTCGGGTCCTGCGGCTCCTCGACCCGGTACGGGATCTGGTTGCGCTCGGCGTAGTCGACCGCCAGTTCCCGGGTCTCGAAACTCAGCCGGATCTGGGAGTTCATGTCGCTGGAAGAGGTATAGCCCATCAGCGGCTCGACACGCTTGGCGCTTTCCGGCTCGTAGGACAGGAGCCACTCGCGGGTCTGCGCCTTGCCCGACTGCATGGCGGTCCGGGCGGGACGATAAATGCGCGCTACCATCGGCCTCACTCCATCGCGTCGCCGCGCGGCGGCGTCTCTGCAAGGTCTGGTCGGAGCGGCAGGATTCGAACCTGCGACCCTCTGGTCCCAAACCAGATGCGCTACCAGGCTGCGCTACGCTCCGACTGACCGCAGCCCTAGAGACTAAGCCCCGCGGAAGCAAGCCTCCCGCACCGAACTTTGCCGAAATCGGCGTATTTCGCGTCAAAGGGGCGGACGGGCGCCCGACTGGCGAGAAGACGGGCCCGGCTGGCGCGCGGGGATCCCCCGTCCTGCGAAGCCGTGGTGCCGGCAAACCCGGCCACCGCACGCGGCAACGCTGGAACGGCGACGGAGACTCACTATCTAGTCCTCGATCCACTCACCCGAAGGGAGACTCTAATGACCACCGAGCGCGCCGTTCTGGCAGGAGGCTGTTTCTGGGGCATGCAGGATCTCATCCGCAAGATGCCGGGCGTCGTCTCGACGCGCGTCGGCTACAGCGGCGGCGAGGTTCCGAATGCCACCTATCGCAATCATGGTCGCCACGCCGAAGCGATCGAGATCATGTTCGATCCCGACGTGATGTCCTATCGCCGGCTGCTCGAATTCTTCTTCCAGATCCATGATCCGTCGACGGAGGACCGGCAGGGCAACGATCGCGGCCCCGGCTACCGCTCCGCCATCTTCTACGCCGACGATGCGCAGAGGGCGGTCGCGGTGGATACCATCGCCGATGTCGACGCGTCGGGGATCTGGCCCGGCAAGGTGGTCACCGAAGTCTCCCCTCTCGGCGACTTCTGGGAGGCCGAGCCCGAGCATCAGGATTATCTGGAGCGGATCCCCAATGGCTACACCTGCCATTTCGTCCGTCCAGGCTGGGTCCTGCCGCGCCGGGCCGACGCAGCTTAAAAAAACGCCGGTTCGCGCCGGACACCCTCGGCGCGTCCCGCAACGCGGCGAGCTGAGCTGAGCTGAGAAGCCCTCGTGCGACTGACTGTACCTGCAATGGGCGAAAGCTCTGACCGGAGAGAGATGATGGACGACAAGCAGAAGCCCCCCGCGGATCCGACGCCAAGGCCGTCCGGAAAGGGCGACAAGCCCATGCCGGCGGCAGGCCCGCACGCCCGTCCGGAACTGACCAATCCCGACGCGACGCCCGGAGCCGGATCGCTTCCCGATCCCGACGACGGCGACATGGACGGCGCTTCAAGCTGACAATCGGGCCGAGACCGGTCGCGGGACGGCGCTGGCTCGAGCGCTGTCCCGCACATTCCTGCCCCCCACGGCGCGCTACCGGAACCGCCGGCTTGCCCAGGCCCCGCAGCAACGGCCCGAAGATCGGGATCGATGATCGGAAAGTCAGATGGGCGACATCAAAGAGTCCGAGCGCATCTGTCCGAACAGACGCACGCGCCCGGCCTGGCGTTTCGGGCAATTTTCGGGGATCGCGCGAAACGCTGGCTTTCAGGTTGTCGTCCCGGATACAGCGAAAAACCGGTTCCCACTTTTTTGCCCGACGCTTTAGCGTAGAGAGCCGAAATAGCCCGCCATAATTTATATGTTTTTTCACCGCTTGGCCTGGCCCCGCGCTGAGCCTAACTGCATCTCGCAATTGAATGCGGAGCAGAAGAATGGGCAGGATGGACAAGGTTGATGACGAGCTTCGCGCCCTGATCGAGGATGTGATCGCGGCTGGCCTCCTCGCTGACAACCCACGCGGCCTCGCCGTGGCACAGCGCGTTGCCGCCCACGGCTTCAGCGCTCTGCAAAGCGATGAACGGGGGTTCTGGGAGCAGGACGTCCTGCCGGTGCTCAGCAAGCCTCTGCAGGAGCAGATCGCCATCGCTTCCATCCTGCGCAGTGGCGGCTACGTCCCGCGCAAGATCAACTACTGACGGCGGGCAAGGAGCGCTCGTCGCGCTGCATTCGAAGGACGGGTGCGCCTGGAGAAAGGTCGAACAGCGATGGCGCTATGGCGCCGACGGAATCGACGGATGCTCCAGATGGTCGCCGACCTTGACGCCGTATTGTGCGGCCGCTCCGCCATTCAGTTCGACGACATAGCGCACGGGGCCCTGGGAAGAGATCAGCGCCAGCGACAGCGGTTGCGCGTGGGCAGCGACATGGGTCACCTTCCCCGCTTCGTCCAGAAACAGCATGTCGAGCGACAGATAGGTGTTCTTCATCCACATGGTGACCGGACGGGTCTCCTTGAAATCGAACAGCATACCGGTGTCCGCAGCCATCGACGGCCGGTCCATGAGCCCGATCTCGCGCGTTTCCGGCGTATTGGCGACCTCCAGCGTCAATCTGTGCTGACCGGTCGCGGTGACGAGGGTCCCCGATGAGGACGCGCCGACGGACAACATCGTCATTGCGACGAGCGCCAGGGCACTGGCCAAGAGCACCGCTGGCCAGAAGCGTGACAGGCGCTGAAGCTTCGCGGTCATCAATGGGCGCCCACATGCAGGATGTCGCCGGCGTGCACCTCGGCGGCCATCAGACCCTTGGAGCCGACGCCGAAGCGCACCAGCACCGTCTGCCCAGGCTTCAACTCGCTGAGGCCGAAGCGCCGAAGGGTTTCCATGTGCACGAAGATGTCCTCGGTGCCCTCGCCCCGCGACAGGAAGCCGTAGCCCTTGGTGCGGTTGAACCATTTGACCACGACCGTCTCCAGCCCGCTCGTGGCGACGATGTCGACGTTGGTCCGCGACGGCATTTGTGACGGGCGGACGGCCTTCGAGGCGTCCAGCGACAAGACGCGCGACGCCTGGACCCCACGGTCGCCGCGCGTGACCTCACAGACGATACGCGAGCCCTCGAGCACCGTCGTGAAGCCACTGCGCCGAACGCAGGTCACATGCAGAAGAATGTCGTCGCCCGGCTCGTCCGGGATGATGAAGCCGAAACCCTTCGAGACATCGAACCACTTGACGGTCCCGGCGACCACGTCCGGGATGATGCCGTCGGCGGCGTCGCCATCGATCGGCTGCGTGCCAAATGAGAACATGTCCGGCATACGGGGGTCCCGCTCTTGACGCCCGATCGAATCGTCAGATGTTGAGGATAGCAGCTAATGACGGTTTGTCAGCCTTCCCGAACGATTCTGCCGCGCCTTTCCGCCCGGCGTAGGCCTGGTCGAGGTTGTGGCGCCCGGCGCGGCAACCGTCTCACGCCGAAACTGGCAGCGCGTCGTATCGCAAGGCGCAGGTCACCTTTGCGCGAAACGCAGCGGACGTCGGGGAGGAGCACCGCGAACGCGGCTCGGGCAGGACCCCCGCCGTGGCGCACCTTGGCAACGCTCGGGCCGCTCTGGATTCGAGCGACGAGGCGGCCTGCGTCAAAGCGCTCGGAAAGGCGAAGGACACGATGTCGTCCAGCACCACGTCAGGACGCCATGTTATCGACAGCAAACAAGAGAGGGCCCGATCGGGCCCTCTCTTGTTGTCGGGGGTGTTGGCGAACCAGTGTCGCGCGCTAGCTCCGTCGTCACACAGGAAAAAGGAGACACCATGCGCTATCTGCACACCATGGCCCGCGTAACCGACATCGATGCATCGCTGGACTTCTACTGCAACAAGCTCGGCATGGTCGAAGTCCGCCGCATCGAGAACGAGGGCGGCCGTTTCACCCTGATCTTCCTTGCCGCCTCCGAGGATGTGGCCGCCGGCCACGAGCACAAGGCACCGCTGCTGGAACTGACCTATAACTGGGATCCGGAATCCTACGGCGAGGGACGCAATTTCGGCCATCTCGCTTACGAGGTCGACGACATCTACGCCACCTGCCAGTCGCTGATGGATGCCGGCGTCACCATCAATCGTCCGCCACGCGATGGAAACATGGCCTTCATCCGCTCTCCCGACAACATTTCGATCGAGCTTTTGCAGAAAGGTCCGGCGAAGGCCGCAGCGGAACCCTGGGCTACCATGCAGAATACCGGCAAGTGGTAAACGCGACATTCTAAGGCCGCAATCTAGCCATAGTGCGAAAACGGCGTTAACGAACTGGCGTCACCGGGAGAAATACCGGAGCGTTCGGGGTGGGGATCCCGACGTGCTTTGACGTCGACGTCAGGGGGACCTTCCGGTCCGAAATGATATGACGGTATGACCGTCACAGCAGACGGTGCACGCCGTCGAGAGGGTGGACTGAGCTTGGCGATTTCTTCGATCAGCTTGTGGGCACAGCACGCCCGTCGCAACACGGTGCTTGCTGCCGTCGTGTCCCTCGCGCCGCTGCTCGGAGGCTGTGTCTCCGCTGTCGATGAATCCACCGCCTTCGGCTTCAACGGCACTCCCCCCGCGGGTACGGAAATAGCGGACGCCTCTTCTGACGCTGCGGCCGATGCGGTCGTGAGCGAAACCCCCGAAACCGCAAAGTCTGCGGATGCCGAAGCCAGTGTGGCCGGCACCGAGGAGGGGACGAAAGAGGTGGCGACCGCGGCCCCGGCGACACCTCCGGCTGAAGAAGCGGCTCCCGCCGATGCTTCTCAGAAGCTTGCCGAAGGCGAGACCTCGCCGCTGATCGCCTCTGGCCGAACACCCATTGCGGCCTATGCCGGCGCCAGCGTCGGGGCGGCCTCCGCCATCGATGCCAGCGCCCCAACTGCCGCGCCGAAAGCCAGTTCGACCCTTTTCGCCTCGCTCTTTGCGCAGTCCGAGACCAAGACCCCCGTGCGCAACGCCGACAGCGGCAAGAGCCGACGCGTCATCCTCAAGCCCGAGGGGCCGCCGACCTCGGCACCCGGTGACAGCTTGACCACCCTCGCCTCTCTCCCCGGCGTCAAGACGCGTGCGTCGCTGTTCGAGATCGGCCAACGCGCCTCGGCCGACTACGATGCCGACATTCTGGATGAGGTCAACGGTGAAGAAGGCTCTTATCAGGTCGCCTCTCTGGGCGGCATGGCGCGGTTGGCGCCAAACGGGCTGATGGTCCAGCGGCCCGACGTGCAGACCAACTGTTTCGAACCGAAGCTCGTTGCCGTGCTGCGCGCCGTCGAGGCCCGCTTCGGCACCAAGGTCGTCGTGACCTCCGGCTATCGCAGCCCATCGCACAACCGCAAGGTCCGCGGCGCCAAGCAGTCGATGCACATGTCCTGCAAGGCAGCCGACATCCTCGTTCCCGGAGCCGACAAGATTCAGGTCGCCAACTTCGTCCGCTCGCTCCCGGGACGTGGCGGCGTCGGCACCTATTGCCATACCCTCGCCGTCCACATCGACGTCGGCCGCGAGCGCGACTGGAACTGGTCCTGCACGCGCCGCCGCAGGGCGTAGGATCCGGCCCCCTTTTCGCCGTCAAACGCGGACGCACCGAATCGAGCCGCCGGCCCTGTACTCGGCTTCGGCACGGTGGCGTGAGTCGCCAGACTCCCAAGCCCCCTGACAATGCCCGCGTCGCGAGTACAGGCCGGTAGATGGTCGAATCGCCCGACAGCTATTCGGTCACGGTTGCGCCAAACAGCCTGGCCTCGGAGCCGCTACCGGAATCCTGCCGATCTCACCAACCATCTGATGGACAAAGGCTTTATGCCATTGGCCGAGTTTTATCCCCATCGCGGCCCACTTGGCCTTGCGATCCCCGCAGAAGCCCCCTATACAGCGCTTCGCTGCGCCCATCGTCTATCGGTTAGGACGCCACCCTTTCACGGTGGAGAGAGGGGTTCGACTCCCCTTGGGCGTACCAAGAATTGCAGCGGTCACATGCAAGACGCCTGCCCCTCACCGGGCGGGCGTTTTGCATTCGGCGCCCTTGGAAGTCACGGGGGCCATGGGGCGCCCGATGGTGCCGGCGGGGTTGGCATTCCTCGCGTGATTTCCCCGCATCGCTGTGAAGCAGGTGGGGCATCGCCGCGACGACGCCATGACCGAATCTTAACCCCGATTCGAGAACATGCGGGCATCGTCGTCAGAATCCGGGACAAGCCCTTGGCTCGCAAGACCACCGCCAGAAAACCCGCGCCCCGGCGTCGCGCACCGGCCAAGGGGAAGACAAATCGCTCCTTCGTCCCCCTGGGATGGCTTGCCGCGGCAGCGCTTGGAATGGGCTGGATGATCTCCGACGGTAGACCCCTTGCCTATGCCGCCTCATGGCTGCCCCAGGCGACATCCGGCACCCGGATCGCGGAACGATCGGCGCGTCCCGCGATTCAACGCGCCGAACCGCGCAAGGAGGTCGCCCGGGCATCCCCTGCCGCCACGCCCGTAAAGCGTCCCGTAGAGACGGATCGCGTTCACACCGCGTCGTTGCAGCCGGTTGTGGCGACCCCGCGTCCCGCCCCCCGCCTCGCCCCGATGAAGATGCCGCGCGATCCCGCGTCGTCCCTCGTTCGCGCAGAAGGGGCGTCGGCACCCCTATCCCTTGCAGCGCTCGCATCCACCGAGCCGCCAGTTCGTCCGGTGGCACAGGCCGCCGCGCCCACCGGCAGCCGACACCACGCTACCCGCAAGCTGGAGATGCACGCGGCGCCCGATGCCGCCGCACGTGTCATCGCCAACATCGAAAGCGCTACGGAAGTCATGGTCCTTCGCGCCGAGGGCCCATGGCGCTATGTCTCCAGTGCCGGAGGAAGACGAAAGGGCTGGGTCGACGGGACCTATCTGGCCGGCGAGGCCGGAGCGCCGTCCGCCATAGCCGTCGCGCGCGCGCCCGCGTCTTCGCGGAACAGGGAGGCGGCGGTGCTGCCTGCCTTCTCTCCCACCGACGACCGCCAGTTGGCTGCGGCTCGCGCTTCCGGCCCGCGTACGCGCCTCCCGCCCGCCGCCATCAGCACCGAGTAGATCAGTTCGGCATCCAGCGGGACGCCGCATCGTTTCTACAAAAAACGGGCGAGGGAAACTCCCTCGCCCGTCGGCATCGCTCGCAAATGTCGAAAGCCGCCAGCGGCAGCTATTCGGCCGCTTCGATCGCCACGATCTCGGCCTCGCCGTGCCCGGCCACGACGACATCGCCGACACGCTTGCGCACCAGGCTTTTCGCCAGCGGCGACACGTAGGACAACAGGCCTTCCGTCGGATCGGCCTCGTCCTGACCGACGATCTGAAAGACCTGGCGGCGTCCGTCGTCGCGCTCGATGGTCACGCGGCTGCCGAAGTGCACCTCATCGGCGCCGGGCATCGTCGCGATGACCTCGGCGGACGCGCGGCGCGCGTTCCAGTAGCGCAGGTCGCGATTGAGGGTTGCGACCGCCATCTTGTCGTCGGCCGCCTGGGCCTCGCCGAGCGCCGTGTTCAGTCCTTCGATCTCCGACTCGATCAGACGAAGACCGCGCGCCGTCACGAAGTTCGGCTCGGCGCTGACCTCGCGGTCGGGCAAGGTCTCGACTGCTTGCGTGTCGTTGGGTTCGCGGACAAAGGCGACGCTCATGGGTGAATAATCCTGTTGAATTGATGCACTTAGATAGGGATTGTCGGCGCGTTTTCAATCGGAGACCGGCCGGAGCATCGCCCCGAGGCTTCGCACGCCCTTCGGCAGCAGCGGTCTTGCGTCAGCCAAAAGCCTCGGCGACATCGGTGATCCTGAATCCGACGGTCTCGCGACCCCGGTACCGATCGAGCGTCACGCAGCCTGCGACATGCACGGGGCGGTCGTTGCGCGACAGCAGCCGACGGCCGATATCGGTTTCCTCCGCGCGAAAGGCGATGGCCGAGACGCTCGATCCGTCCGCGGCCTTCAGGGTCACGCGAACATGGCCATTGCCGACAATTCCTGCCGACTCGATGCGATGCCGCGGCAGCGCCAGCAGCGGCTGGGGATGGCCGGCACCATACGGCCCGGCGCTCTCCAGCCGCTCGACCAGCGCCGGGGTCAGGCCCATGGCGCTGACCGCTCCGTCGAGCCGCAGCGTGTCGGCCTGCCGCAGTTCGTCGACGACCGATCCGGCATGGGTCTCGGCAAAGGCGCGGAAATCCCCGAGGCGGTCGCGTGAGATGGTGATGCCTGCCGCCATGGCATGACCACCACCCTTGACGATGATGCCCTCCTCGAGGGCCGCGCGCACCAGCCGGCCGAGGTCGAAGCCCGCGATCGACCGGCCTGAACCCGTGCCCTTGCCGTCGCCGGTAAAAGCGATGGCGAAGGCCGGCCGCCGGTGGCGTTCCTTCAACCGCGCGGCGATCAGCCCGACGATGCCGGGATGCCAGCTGTCGCGTGCGCTGACGAGGATCGGCGGCCCCTCGCCGAGGCCGATCTCGGCGGCGATCTCCTCCTCCGCCTGCTGCAGCATGACCCGCTCCATCGCCTGCCGCTCCTCGTTCAGGAGGTGCAATTGCTCGGCAAGGAGCGTCGCCTCGTTCTCGTCCGCGATGGTCAGAAGCTTCACGCCGAGATGCGCCTCGCCGATCCGGCCGCCCGCATTGATGCGCGGCCCGAGGATGAAGCCGAGGTGATAGGTGTCGACCGGCCCCGAAATCCGCGCGACCCGGGCGAGCGCGCTGAGCCCGACATTCTTCTGCTGACGCAGCATCGCCAGCCCCTTGACCACCAGCGCGCGGTTGAAGCCTTTGAGCGGCACCACGTCGCAGACGGTGGCGAGCGCGGCGAGATCGAGGAGAGCGAGGACATCCGGAAGGTCCGCACCGCTGCGTCCGCGCCGCCGCAACTCGCGCGACACCGCGACGAGCGTCAGGAAGACGACGCCGACGGCGGCAAGATGCCCCTGCCCCGACAGATCGTCCTGGCGGTTCGGATTGACGATGGCGAGCGCAGGCGGAAGCGCGGGCCCGGTCTGGTGATGGTCGAGGACGACGACGTCGCAGCCGGCAATCCGCGCGACATCCAGTGCCTCGTGGCTGGTCGTGCCGCAGTCCACGGTGACGATGAGGGTCGCGCCCGAGGCGATCAGCGCGGAAATCGCCTGTGGGTTCGGCCCGTAACCCTCGGTGATCCGGTCGGGGATGTGGACGTCGGCCTCGATGCCGAACTGCCTGAGATAGCGCACCAGCAGCGCCGCCGAGCAGGCGCCGTCGACATCGTAGTCGCCGAACACCGCCACGCGCTCGCGCCGATCCAGCGCATCGGCGATGCGGCTCGCAGCTGTCTCCATGTCGGTGAGCGAGGACGGGTCGGGCATCAGCTCGCGGATCGTCGGCGCGAGAAAACCGGGAGCAGCGTCCGAGGCGACGCCCCGCGCGGCGAGAACACGGCCGACGATCTCGGGAAGGCCGTGGTCCTGCGCGATCCGCAGTGCCACCGCTTCGGCCCGCGGATCCAGCGCATGCACCCAGTGCCGCCCGCCGATCGAGTGCTCGACCCCGAGGAAGGTGCGGTGGGGAATCACGGCGCGACGCCCGGACGTGGCCGCGGCGCGGCGCCGAGGATGGGGGTTAGCCGGCCGCACCTCGTTGAACGCGTCCCTCGTCCGCTCACAGGCCGAGCTTGCTCCGGTCGTAGTGCTTGGCGCGGATCTCGCGGACGGTGCGCGAGACCGAGCGCATGACGACGGTGTGTGTCTCGATCCGGTCGCGGTAGAAGCGCACACCATCGAGCATGTTGCCGTCGGTCACGCCCGTGGCGGCGAAGATCACGTCGCCGCGCGCCATGTCGTCGAGGGTGTAGATCCGCGTCGGATCGGTGATGCCCATCTTCTCGGCCCGAGCCCGCTTCTCGTGCGTGTTCAGCTGCAGGCGGCCCTGCATCTGGCCGCCGGTGCACAGGAGCGCTGCTGCCGCCAGCACGCCCTCGGGCGCGCCGCCGGTACCGATGTAGAGGTCGATCCCGGTCTCTTCCGGATCGGTCACGTGGATCACGCCGGCGACGTCACCGTCGCCGATGAGCCGGATCGCCGCGCCCGTCGCGCGCACCTCCTCGATCAGCCGGGCGTGGCGCGGCCGGTCGAGGATGCAGACGGTGATTTCGCCGACGGGAACGCCCTTGGCCCTGGCGAGCGCGTCGACATTGGCCTCCGCCGGACGGCCGAGCTCGACCGTGCCCTCGGGATAGCCGGGGCCGATGGCGATTTTCTCCATGTAGACGTCAGGTGCGTTGAGGAGGCTGCCCCGCGCGGCCACCGCGATGACCGACAGCGAATTGGGCAGGTTCTTGGCGCAGATCGTCGTCCCCTCGAGCGGGTCGAGCGCGATGTCCACCTTCACGCCGCGGCGGGTGCCGACTTCCTCGCCGATGAACAGCATGGGCGCAGCGTCACGCTCGCCCTCGCCGATGACGATCCGCCCGTCGATGTCGAGGCAGTTCAGCTCCGAGCGCATGGCATCGACGGCCGCCTGGTCGGCCGCCTTCTCGTCGCCGCGACCGCGCAGCATCGCGGCGGCGACAGCGGCGCGCTCCGTCACCCGCGCGATCTCGATGGTCAGAACCCGGTCGAGACCGTCGAGGCGGATCGTCGTGTCGTTCATGGATGCTCTCCCTCCCGCTGGAGGCGGATATGCCGATGTGTCATGCCGACACTACATGAAGCTGCTGTGTCACGTTCGCCGATTTAGAGCGCCGGGCGAAAAAGTGGGACCCGGCTTTTCGCAATATCCGGCGCGGCTCAGCGAAACCGGGCGTTTCTGGCGATTTCGCCAAATCGCCAGAAACGCCAGACGAGGCGGCAAAGCCTCAATCGAGAGTCTCGATGCGGATCATGCGCGGCTCGCTGGCAAGATGCCCGTCGCGCGAGACCGCGTCGAGCGCCTTGCGCACGGCGGCCTCGGTCGTTTCGTGAGTGATGAGAACCACCGGCGTCGTCTCGCCGTCGGTCTGCCCGGTGCGCCGCCGCTGCACGATGGAGTCGAGCGAAATGGAGCTCTCCGCCATGCGCCGGGCGATCGAGGCGAAGGCGCCGACGCGGTCGAAGACGGTCAGGCGGATGTAGTAGCCGCCCTCATGCGCCCGCATGCGCGCACGCTTGTAGGGCTGGAGGCTGGCCGGCGCGACGCCGAGGGTCGGTATCGAGGCCCCCGCGGCGATGTCGAGGATGTCGGCGAGGACCGCCGAGGCCGTCGCCTTGCCGCCGGCGCCGGGTCCCGCCAGTAGCATCGAGCCGAGAAGATCGCTGTCGACGGCCACCGCGTTCGTGACGCCGTCAATCTGCGCCAGGGCGGAGGCGATCGGGATCATCGCGGGGTGGACGCGCTGCTCGATGCCGCTGTCGGTGCGCTGGGCGACGGCCAAGAGCTTGATCCGATAGCCGAGTTCGGCGGCCGCGGCGATGTCGTCGTTCGAGATGGCGGAAATGCCCTCGATGAAGACCGATTCCAGATCGATCTCGCAGCCGAAGGCGAGCGAGGTGAGGATCGCCAGCTTGTGCGCAGCGTCGAAGCCGCCGATGTCGAAGGTCGGATCGGCCTCGGCATAACCGAGGCGCTGGGCATCCTTCAGACAGTCGTCGAAGGCGATTCCCTCCTTCTCCATGCGCGTCAGCATGTAGTTGCAGGTGCCGTTGAGGATTCCGTAGACGCGGCTGACGACGTTGCCGCGCAATGCCTCGCGCAGCGTCTTGATGATCGGGATGCCGCCGGCGACGGCGGCCTCGAAGAGGATCGTCGTGTTCTTGCGCTGGGCGAGTTTTGCCAGCGACACGCCGTGATAGGCCAGGAGGGCCTTGTTGGCGGTGACGACGGGAAGTCCGCGATTGAGGGCTGCCTTCACGGCGTCGAGGGCCGGCCCCTCAGCGCCGCCGACGAGCTCGACGAAGACGTCGATCTCGGCTTTGGCGGCAAGCTCGACCGGATCGTCGAACCAGACGAAGCTGCCGAGGTCGACGCCGCGGTCCTTCGTGCGATCACGGGCCGAGACGGCCGAGATCTCGATCGCCCGTCCGGCGCGCATGGCGTAGATGTCGGTTCTGTCGGCGATCAGTCGCGCCAGCGACGCGCCGACCGTGCCGAGCCCGGCGATGCCGAGCCTCAACGGGCGAGTCATGGTGATCCTTGCTCTGGTCTTCGCAGGCCCCGGCCCACGCGACGCGCCGGCAACGAGACCCAATCTTGTTCTATGGGGCATTCGGCAGCGACAACCCGTCGCCGCCGGGGGGGCCGACCTTCACCTCAGGCCGTAGCGCCGAGGGGAACGCCGTTCTGCACGGCTTCGGGTGCCGGGGCAAGGAAGCGCTTGATGTTTCGCGCCGCCTGGCGGATGCGGTGCTCGTTCTCGACGAGGGCGATGCGCACGAAATCGTCTCCATGCTCGCCGAAGCCAATGCCGGGCGCGACCGCGACATCCGCCTTCTCGATCAGGAGCTTGGAGAATTCGAGCGAGCCGAGCGACTTGTAGGCGTCCGGGATCGGCGCCCAGGCGAACATGGTCGAGGACGGTGCGGGAATCGGGAAGCCCGCTCGGCCGAAGGAATCGACGAGAACGTCGCGGCGGTGCTTGTAGATCGCCCGGACGTCCTGCACGGCCGCGTCCCCGGCATTCAGCGCCGCCGTCGCCGCCACCTGGATCGGCGTGAAGGCTCCATAGTCGAGATAGGATTTCACCCGCGCCAGCGCCGCGATCAGGCGTTCGTTGCCGACGGCAAAGCCGATGCGCCAGCCCGGCATCGAGAAGGTCTTCGACATCGAGGTGAACTCCACCGCAACGTCCATCGCACCCGGCACCTGCAGGATCGACGGCGGCGGCGCCCCGTCGAAATAGATCTCGGCATAGGCCAGATCCGACAGGACGATGATCTCGTGTTTCCGGGCGAAGGCGACGACCTCCGCATAGAAGTCGAGGTCCGCTTCGTAGGCCGTCGGGTTGGACGGATAGTTCAAAATGATCGCGAGCGGCTTTGGAATGGAATGGCGGACCGCGCGGTCGATCGCGGCGAGCTGCTCGTGGTCGGGCTTGGCCGGGATCGAACGAATTGTTCCGCCTGCCATCAGGAAGCCGAAGGCGTGGATCGGATAGGTCGGATTGGGGCACAGCACCACGTCGCCGGGCGCGGTGATGGCCTGCGCCATGTTGGCGAAACCCTCCTTCGAGCCCAGCGTCGCCACGATCTGCGTGTTCGGGTTCAGCGTCACGCCGAAACGGCGCTGGTAATAGGCGGCCTGCGCCTTGCGAAGCCCCGCGATTCCCTTGGAAGCGGAATAGCGATGGGTGCGCGGATCGCGGATCGCCTCGCACAGCTTGTCGACCACGAAGGACGGCGTCGGCAGATCGGGATTGCCCATGCCGAGATCGACGATGTCAGCGCCCCTGGCGCGGGCACCGGCCTTCAGCCGGTTCACTTCCTCGAACACATAGGGCGGCAGCCTGCGGATCTTGTGAAACTCTTCCGTCATGTCCTGTCCTGGCCAAATCGCCGGCGTCGCTGACGACCGGAGGATGCGAATGGATCAATGCCGCGCCAATGCGCGGTGAAATCTTGCGCCGGAGGCCGATGGCTCGGGCGGCGCCGCTAGTTCGTGCCGGTGGAGCCGTCGGGTCCGACTTCCGCGATGGCAGCGTCGACATCTTGGACGGTCTTCAGCCGAAGCGCCCTGGCCTCGGCCAGCGAGCGCTCGTAGTCGGCGGCGGCCGTCGCGCCTTCCGTCCCCTGGCCGACCTTTGCGCCCTGCAATCCGCCGCGCTCGGCATTGACGGTCGCATCGGGAAGCTGGGCGGCTGCCGAGCTCGGAAAAGCGCCGAGCAACGGATAGCCGTCCGGTCCGCGTCGCTGCGTCGACGGTCCCGAGTCGATCGGCGCCCGCTGCGCAACCTTCGACGGTCCCTCCGGGCGAAAGAACGTTTCGCAGCCGCCGAGCGGCACGAGGGCGACAATCGCCAGGAGGCGCGCCCCGCGCAAAACGTTGTTCATGGTCTTCCCGTCGTCATGTTATGTCCGATCTTCGTCATAGCTGAAAGCGCGGGCTGCGCAAAGACGCCCGCCGGCGTCATCCGCATGGCCGAAAAGACGGTCGTGCGGAGCGAAGATCCCCCTGCGATGGCTGACCGGAGCTTCGGCTTGTGCTTTCTTGTGCCGGCGGAGGAACATAACGATGGCGACCAACCAGCCGAACGGCCCCGATTGCTCCAGCTCCCCGTCGGACGACGCCTACGTGGTCAAGGACCCCGAGGCCTTCGCGCGCAACATGGCGCGCGTCGTCGAGCATCTCGGCAAGGCAGCATCCGCCTGGGTCGAGCCGCGCGAGAAGGGCGAGATCGTCGACGAGGGCCCCGTCGGCATGACCGACATGATCGCCACCCTCTCCAAAGTGACGCAGTTCTGGCTCGGCGACCCGGCACGGACGCTGGAGGCCCAGACGCAGCTCTTCGCCGGCTATTTCGGCATCTGGGGCGGCATCATGAGCCGAATGGCGAGCGCTGCCGGATCTCCCCTCGCGCCGGCCGAGGCGGCGCCGGCTGCGGCGTCGTCTCCGGCCGCCGGCAACGACAAGCGCTTTCGCGACGAGGAATGGACGCGCAATCTCTTCTTCGACCTGCTGCGCCAGGTCTATCTCTCGACCTCGCAATGGGCCGAAGGTCTCGTCGCCCGCACCGAGGGTCTCGACCCCCATACCCGCGACAAGGCGGCGTTCTACGTCACGCAGCTCTCCAATGCCCTGTCGCCGTCGAATTTCATCCTGACCAATCCGGAGGTCTACCGCGAGACCGTGCGCACGAACGGCGCCAACCTCGTGCGGGGCATGCAGATGTTTGCCGAGGACATGGCCGCGGGCCATGGCGACCTGAAACTGCGGCAGGCCGATCCGACGCGCTTCCAGATCGGGCGCGACATGGCGGTGACGCCGGGCAAGGTCGTGGCGCAGAATGGCATCTGCCAGATCCTGCAATACGCGCCCTCGACCGAGACGGTGCTGAAGCGGCCGCTCCTGATCGTCCCGCCCTGGATCAACAAGTTCTACATTCTCGACCTCAATCCGGAAAAATCCTTCATCAAATGGGCGGTGGCGGCCGGCCACACCGTGTTCGTCATCTCCTGGGTCAACCCGGACGAGACGCACGCCGCCAAGGACTGGCAGGACTATATCCACGACGGCATCCTGTTCGGGCTCTCGACGATCGAGAAGGCGACGGGGGAGACCGACGTCAACGCGGTCGGCTACTGCGTCGGGGGAACGCTCCTCGCGGCCGCCCTCGCCTTCCTCAAGGGCTCGGGCGACGAGCGCATCCGCTCGGCGACGTTTCTGACGACGCAGGTCGATTTCACCCATGCCGGCGATCTCAAGATCTTCGTCGACGAGGAGCAGCTGGCATCGCTGGCGACGAGCATGGCGACGAAGGGCTACCTCGAGGGATCGCGGATGGCGACGGCCTTCAACATGCTGCGCTCGGGCGAACTGATCTGGCCCTATTTCGTCGACAACTATCTCAAGGGCAAGGATCCCCTGCCCTTCGACCTTCTGTACTGGAACGCCGATTCCACGCGAATGCCGCGCGCCAACCACTTGTTCTACCTTCGTAACTGCTATCTGGAGAACCGACTGTCGAGGGGCCGAATGGAAATCGGCGGCAAGCTTCTCGATCTCTCCGTCATCGACATCCCGATCTACAATCTGGCGACCCGGGAGGACCACATCGCCCCGGCGCTCAGCGTCTATGTCGGCAGCCGCCATCTCGGCCCGAACGTCACCTTCGTCCTCACCGGCTCCGGCCATATCTCCGGCGTCGTCAATCCGCCGGACCGGCAGA
This sequence comes from Aureimonas sp. SA4125, assembly GCF_019973775.1. Lineage (NCBI taxonomy): Bacteria > Pseudomonadati > Pseudomonadota > Alphaproteobacteria > Hyphomicrobiales > Aurantimonadaceae > Aureimonas > Aureimonas sp. SA4125. The sequence goes on from NZ_AP025032.1 coordinate 2,739,934, forward strand.
AGTACCAGTTCTGGACGGGACCGGTCCCGGCGAAGGACATGTCCTACGAGCAATGGCTCTCGGCCGCGGAAGAGACGAAGGGCTCGTGGTGGCCGCACTGGCAGGCCTGGATCGCGCCGCTTTCGGGTGGGCAGGTCAAGGCGCGCAAGCCCGGTGGAAAGAAGCTGAAGCCGATCGAGGACGCGCCCGGCTCCTATGTCCGGGTGAAGGCCTGATCGGTCTGGCGCTGCCACGATGCACCCGCATTCGGCGGGTGCAGCAAGCCCTGCCGACGGGCACGGCCCGATCCGCGCGACGCACGCGGCTTGAAGATGGCCCGTTTCGATGCGACATCAGGGAAACACGAAACGCGGGCTCGCACCTGACAGGACCGGCCAAGACCTCATGACCAGCTATCTCGAAGCCGAACTCCTGCCTTCGCGCAACACCGGTGCGATCCGCCTCTACGACGCCGAAGCATTCGAGGGCATGCGCCGCGCCTGCCAGTTGACGGCACGCTGCCTCGACGAACTTGCAGCCCTGGTGGTTCCAGGCACGACGACGGAGGAGATCGACGCCTACGTCTTCCGCTTCGCGATGGAGGCCGGCGCGCTGCCGGCGACGCTGAACTATCGCGGCTACATGAAGAGCGTCTGCACCTCGATCAACCATGTCGTCTGTCACGGCATTCCGAACGACAAGCCGCTGCGCGAAGGCGATATCGTCAACATCGACGTCACGCTGATCGTCGACGGCTATCATGGCGACGCCTCGCGCATGTATCCGGTCGGCCGGCTGAAGCGCGCCGCCGAGCGCCTGTGCGAAGTGACCTACCGCTCGCTGCTGCTCGCCATCGACGAGGTGAAGCCCGGCAACCACATGGGCGATATCGGCGCGGCGATCCAGGCCTATGCAGAGGCGGAGCGGTGCTCGGTAGTCCGCGATTTCTGCGGCCATGGCGTCGGCCGCCTCTTCCACGATGCCCCGAACGTTCTGCACTACGGCCGCCGCGGCGAAGGCGCCGAGATCCGGCCGGGCATGATCTTCACCATCGAGCCGATGATCAACCTGGGCAAGCCGCATGTGAAGGTGCTGCCGGACGGCTGGACGGCCGTCACCCGCGACCGGACGCTGTCGGCCCAGTACGAGCACACTGTCGGCGTCACCGAGACCGGCTGCGATGTCTTCACGCGCTCGCCGGGTGGCCTCGAGGCGCCGGGCCTCGACATGTCGAACATCCTCACGCCGATCGCCTGAGCCGATGGCGGGCGGCGGAGCCGACGAGGACGGCATCCCGGGTCTCATTCCCGGTCTCGGCGAGACCAAGTCGCCGCTTTCCGCCTCCGTCGACACAGGATCTGCTGCCGTGCGGCCCGGTCCCGGCAGGCCGGCCATGCACTACGACGGCCATCGCGACAGGCTGCGCGAGCGCTTTTCCGACGCCGGCGCGGCCGCGCTCGCGGACTACGAGCTCCTCGAGCTCGTCCTCTTCCGCACCATTCCGCGCCGTGACGTCAAGCCGCTCGCCAAGGCGCTGATCGCTCGCTTCGGGACGCTTTCCGAAGTACTCAACGCGCCTCTTCTCCGACTCGGCGAGGTCCCGGGCATCGGGCCTTCGACCGCCCTCGACCTGAAGATCGTGGCCGCCGTCAATGAACGCGCGATGCGCTCGGAACTGAAGGCGAAGGAAATCCTGTCATCCTGGGCGCAGGTGCTCGCCTACTGCAAGGCCGCGATGGCCTACGAGACGCGCGAGCAGTTCCGCATCCTCTTCCTCGACAAGAAGAACGCCCTCATTGCCGACGAGGTGCAGCAGACCGGCACGGTCGACCACACGCCCGTCTATCCGCGCGAGGTGGTGCGCCGCGCGCTCGAACTGTCGGCGACGGCGATCATCCTCGTCCACAACCATCCCTCGGGCGATCCGACGCCGTCACGCGCCGACATCGAGATGACGCGGACGATCGTCGATACCGCCAAGCCTCTCGGCATTGCCGTCCACGACCACATCATCGTCGGCCGCTCGGGTCACGCCAGCCTCAAGGGGCTGAAGCTGATGTGAGGCGCCCGCCGCTTGGTTGGACAGCGTTTCCCGACAAAGGCTTGCGAGGAAAAGCGGAATCAGAAGGTGCGCGTCATCAGTGCAGATGGCCGATGTCGCGCACCATCCGCACTTCACGCGGCGCGATCAGACCGGCATGCATGACGCGCACCGAATGGATCACCGCCTCGATCTCGCGTTCCCAGTGGTCGAGAAACCGTTTCAGGCGGGGATAGTCGGGCGCCAGATCGGCAAACTGCCAGTGGAAGCTCTGCAGGAAGGCCGGATGGTCCGGCATCCGGTAGAGGACCTCGGCGGTGGTGATCCCGTAGCCGCTCAGCATCCGCTGGAAGTCAGGGTCTGCGACACGCTTGTGCATCGACATTCTCCTTTGCGGCACCGGCAGAAAGCCGGCGCAACAAAAGGCTGCGCCCGTTTGGTTAACGAAACCGTAACGCTGCCACCCGATTAGGCAAGCGCCGAGAGCGCCTTCTTTACCGCCAGCTCGCCGGTGAGCCGCTGCCCGTCGTGGCGTGCAATAGCGCCCTCCGGCAAGGACGGATCACGCGTAGGCTCCCTTGCCGGCGGAAGTCCTCAGCCCTTGACCCGCAGGGTGGAACGCCCGCCATCGATGCCGATCACCTGACCCGAAATCCAGCCGCCCTCCGGCGAGAGCAGCAGCGCCGCCATCGCGGCCATGTCCTGCGGCCTGCCGAGCCTCGGGATCGGATGCATCTTCGCCACCGCCTCGGCCATCCGCTCCGACCCGGCGACCTTGGCGCCAAGCGGCGTGTCGGTCAGCGACGGCGCGATGGCGTTGACACGGATGGCCGGGGCGAGTTCCGCCGCAAGCGACCTGACGAGCCCGACGACCGCACCCTTCGCCATCGCGATCGAGGCATGGGCGGCAAATCCCTGGTCGACGGCGATGGACGAGAACAGGACGACGCTGGCGCCGTCGGCCGCCGCCTTCAAAGCGGGTAGGCACGCTTGAATCACTTTGGCGGCACCCAGCGCGTTCACCCGGAAATCGTGGAGGAAATCCTCGTCGGTCAGCCGGTCGAAAGGCTTCAGCGTGATCGTGCCGACGGCGTAGACGAGGCCGTCGAGGAAAGGTCCGGCTTGCCCGGCCATTTGGGATGCGTCCTCAAGCGCGTCGCCGACGATGGCATCGGCGCCGAGTTCGCCGGCCAAAGCCTCGATCTCGGCGGCATCGCGCCCGGTCAGGACGAGGTCGTGGCCGTCGCCGGCGAGTCGCCGCGCCAGAGCTTCGCCGATTCCACCATGTGCGCCGACGATCAGATATCTTGCCATGCTTTATCCCCTCTGCTGGGTGTTTCTCATGCACCGAAAGCCGCCGCGATCAAGCGTGACAAACCGCGCGTCAGTCCGGCGAAGAGGGAAGGATGCGGGCAAGAGCGATCGGGATCGACGACGGGACTCCTTCCGACGACGACAGGAGCAGCGGAACAACCTGCACGGCACAGAGATAATTGACATTGTCAACCAATAACGCGACGATCTCTTCTGCATTCAGACGGGACGGTAGCCATGGCCAGTAACGAACACATTGCCGTCATCCGTGCCTTCAACCGCTTCTACACGCGTCAGATCGGGCTCCTCGAGGATCGCCTTCTTCACTCGCCCTTCACGCTCGTCCAGGCGCGCCTGATCTACGAGATCGCGACGCGGAGGGGTCTGGCGGCCAGCGATCTCGCGGCGGATCTTGGCATGGATCCGGGTCTCCTCAGTCGGATGCTGAAAACGCTGGTGGCCGACGGGATCGTGGCGCGCCTCGTCTCCGACACCGACCAGCGCCGCGCCGAACTGCGCCTGACCGAAACTGGGAGCGCCGCCTTCGACCATCTGGATGCCGCGTCCGCGCAGGCGATCGGCGCCTGGCTGTCGACGCGGTCGGACGAAGAGTGCAGCCGCATGGTCGCCGCCATGACGGAGATACGCCGGCTCGTCGAGCACCAGCCGGCGGCGGTCGTCCTGTGCGAGCCCGCCGTCGGCGACCTCGCTCTCGTCACGCACCGTCAGGCATTGCTCTACGCCGAGGAATACGGCTTCGACGCGCGCTACGAGGCGCTCGTCGCCCGCATCGTCTCGGATTTCGTCCAGAGCTTTGTCCCCGGCCGTGAGCGTTGCTGGATCGCCGACCGCGCCGGCACCCTGGCGGGCTCCGTCTTCGTCGTCTGCCAAAGTGAGACGGTCGCCAAGCTCCGGCTGCTCTATGTCGAGCCAGCCGCCCGCGGCGAGGGGCTCGGGGCCCGCCTCGTGGACGAGGCCGTCTGCTTTGCCGCGGCCTGCGGTTACAAGACGATGACGCTGTGGACCAATTCCGTTCTGGTCTCGGCACGGCGACTGTACGAGGCGGCCGGGTTCTCCCTCGTCGCCGAGGAGCCCCATCACAGTTTTGGCCAGGATCTGATTGGCCAGACCTGGGAGAAATCGTTGGTCGCCACCCCGTCGCCGGCAGCGACCTGACAAGGCGACCCCGTCGCTTGCCAAGGAGGATTTCGTCAACAAGACAGCATGGCTAGCCGGCCAGAAGCCCACCCGCTCCCTGCAGGGCCTCCGGGGTATCGACGTCGACGCCGGCGGCGGGACCGAGATCGACACTGCGGATCTCAGCCTCGTGGGCCTCCAGAAGCGCGCGCGCGCCGACGTCGCCACCCAGTTCTTCGATCTCCCGGGCAAAGCCGGCAGCCAGGATCACCGGATTGCGGCGTTTGCCGGCATCGGTCGCCACGACGATCGATCCTTCGCCCTGCGGAGCAAAAGCAGCGATCAGCCTGTCGAGGTGAGCGGCGCACAGAAGCGGCTGGTCGGCGAGCATCACCATGACGCCGTCCGCCGGAAGAGCAGCGGCAAAGGCGGCCTTTGCTCCGGCCCTGACCGAGGTTGCGAGCCCCTCGGCATAGGCAGGGTTCTCGACGATCTCGACGTCGAGACCGATGAGCGCCGCGGCGATCGCCTCACGCCGGTGGCCGACCACCACGCGCACGCGCCGCGCGCCGCTCGCGAGCGCCACCTCGGCCGAGCGCCGGATAAGCGGAACGCCGTCAAAGGTCGCCAGCAGCTTGTTCGGCCCCCCCATCCGGCTCGACCGGCCGGCCGCCAGGAGCGCGATGTCGATGATCGGCCTTTGCATCGGAGGCGGCTTCGGGATCGGTGCCGCACGCTCGCGCGGCAGGGGGCGCGTGGCGATCTCCATCAACAGGCCGCCGACCCCCATGCGTCGGATATCCTCCGGCGTCACCTGAACATCGGCCAGCAAGCGATTCAGGATCCAATCGAAACCGTTCTCCTTCGGGCTGCGGGCGCAGCCCGGCGCGCCGATCAGCGGGCGGCCGGCCACCTCTCCGAGAAGGAGCAGATTGCCGGGGTCGACCGGCATGCCGAGATGGCGCACTTTGCCGCCGGCCGCGACCACGGCGGCGGGAATGACGTCGGCGCTGTCGATCACGGCCGAGGCTCCGAAGACGATGACGAGATCGGCATCTGTCACGGTGCCGATCGCCGCGGCCAGCGCGAGGGTCTCGTGCGCGCAGCGCTGCTCTCCGGCAAGGCTTGCACCGGCGCGTGCGAGCCGCGCCGCCAGCACTTTGGCTGTCTTGTCGAGCGCGCTCTTCTTCAGCGCCGGAAGTTCCGTCTGGATCAACGCCACCCGCTGCGGCCGATAGGGCGCGACGCGAAAGGCAGGCCCGCCGGCAACGACGTCCGCAGCGTTTTCCACCGCACTGCCGGCAACCGCGAGCGGGATGATCTTCACCGTCGCCACCATGCGCCCGGCTTCGACAGGCGCGTATTCCCCGAGCGTCGCCAGCGTGATGCCGGGATCGACCGCGTTCACACGGTCGACGAGACCGCGGTCCGGCACGAAGAGCCCATCGGCCGTGGCAAAGAAATTGACCCGCCCGGTGCCGGCCGTCCCGACCGAGACATGCGCGCCGGCGACGACCCCGCCGAGCCGGGCTGCCGCCTCGTCCTCCGTCAGGTCGCCGGGCGCAAGCTGCGCGACCACGACCTCGGTCGCGCCGACGGCACCGAGCGCCGCGATGTCGGCGGCGGAGAGGCGCGTGCCCTTGGCGAGCCGTCCTTCCGCAAGCTTCTGGCCATGCGCGAGGATCGTGCCCTCGGCCGCGTCGACGGGTAGCGGGCCGAACTTCACGCCGCCCTCGCGCTTTCGCTCGTCATTCCGCGTCGGCGCAGGGCGCGGATGATCGAGCCGAGCACCGCGACGGAGATCTCTGCCGGCGTCGCCGCGCCGATGTCGAGGCCGATCGGCGCCTCGATCGCCGCGCCGTCTATGCCGGCCTCGGTGAGGCGCGAAAGCCGCGCGGCATGCGTCTTGCGGCTGCCGAGCGCGCCGACATAGAAGCATCCGGCAGACAAGGCCGCGCGCAGCGGCAGGTCGTCGATCTTGGGATCGTGGGTGACGGCGACGAGCGCGGTATAGGCGTCGAGCGGCCGCGCCTTCAGGACATCCTCCGGCCACTCGGCCGTCAGGACGACGTCGGGAAAGCGCTCGGGCGTGGCAAAGGCCGTGCGCGGATCGACGATCTCGACGTCGAAGCCGGCCAGCCGCGCCATCGGCGCCAGCGCCTGGCTGATATGTACCGCGCCAATGACCACTATCCGCGCCGGCGGCACGTGGACGTTGAGGAAAACCTCGCCGCCTTCCGCCTTGATCATCCCGGATCTGCCCGACCGGAACGCGGCAGCGAGAGGCTCGGCCAGGAGGTCCCCGGCAGCTTCGCTCTCACGCACCAGTCGCTGCGTTCCGGTCGCGATTTCCGTCACCAGGATGGCGGCACGCCGCGCGGCGCGCTCGGCGTTGAGGTCCTGCAGAAGCGAAAGGCGCATCAGAGCATCGTCCCGGCCGTGATCGGCTCGACCATCACGCGAATGCGCCCGCCGCAGGAGAGGCCGACCCGCCAGGCGGTCTCGTCGGCGACGCCGAATTCCAGAAGCCGCGGCGTGCCGCTCTCGATCACCTCGACCGCCTCGGTGACGACGGCGCCCTCGACGCAGCCGCCCGAGACCGACCCCTCGAAATTGCCCTCGGCATCGATGACGAGATGGCTGCCGGTCGGGCGTGGCGCCGAACCCCATGTCTCGACCACGGTGGCCAGCGCCAGCCGCCGGCCTTCGCCGGCCCAGGCCTCCGCCGTCTTCAGGACATCGAGATCGACGAGATGATCGGCCATGGCACGTTCTCCCTTGGGGACGGGCCGCATCGACGGCCACGGATCGGAGCCGCGCTGGCGGCAAAGCTATAGATAGGTGCGGCCATCGCCAAGATCAGGCGGCCATGGCCGCATCGGCCGCCGCAAGCCACGCTCGCGGATCGGTTTCCGCGCCCCCCGTGCCCGACAAGGCCGCGCAGAGCTCGGCCATGGCATCCAGCGAATGCACCGAGCGGAACTCGTCGACATGCGGCAGCATCGCCCTCACCCCGCGCGCCCGCGCCGAGAATCCGTCGAAGCGCAAAAGCGGGTTCAGCCAGATCAGCCGCCTGCAGGACTTGTGCAGCCGCTCCATCTCCGCCTCCAGCGCCTCGATCGAGTCACGCTCCAGCCCGTCGGTGATGATCAGCCCGACAGCGCCCTGCGTCAGCACCCGGCGCGACCAGACATGGTTGAACGCATGGAGCGCCTCGGCGATGCGCGTGCCGCCGGACCAGTCCTTCACGGCGCCGGCACAGTCGGCCAGCGCCGCATCGGGATCGCGGTGGCGCATCTGGCGCGTCACGTTCGTCAGCCGGGTGCCGAACAGGAAGGTGTGGACGTTGCGCCGGTTCTCCGTCAGCGCATGCAGGAAATGCAGGAAGATGCGGGTGTACTGGCTCATCGAGCCTGAGATGTCGGCGATGACGACGAGCGGCGGATGCACCTCGCGGCGCGACCGGAATTTCGGCAGGATCAGCTCGCCGCCCGTGCGCATCGAGGCCTGCATCATCCGGCGCGGATCGATGCGCTCGCCGCGCGGGTCGCTGCGATAACGCCGCGTCTTGCGGTAGTCGGCCGGCAGGCGCAGCGCGGCGATCGCCACCTTCGCCGCCTCCATCTCGGCAACCGACATCTGCGCGAAGTCCTTCGCCCGCAGCACCTCGTTGCCGGAGACGGTCAGCCGCGCGTCGATCTCGATCTCCGGCGCGTCGCGCGTCTTCTCGTTGCGCTTGGCACCCTCGAACAGCGCATCGGCCACCCGGCTCTCGCCGGCGCGTTTCTTCTCGGCCTTTGCCTCGCGCGGCGGTGCCACCGGCGAGAACATCGCGATCATCTTTTCCAGGAGCTCGCGCGAGCGCCAGAACAGCCGGAACGCCTCGTCGAAGACGGCGTCGTCCTCGCGCCGCGTCACCAGCACGCAATGGAGCGTCCAGTAGAAGTCCTCGCGCGTCGAAAGCCCCGCCGCCGTCACCGCGGCGATGGCGTCGAGCGTTGCCGCCGGCCCGATCTTCAGCCCGGCCTTGCGCAGGGTCCTGGCGAAATAGGCGATGTTGTCCGCAAGCTTGCCGTCGGCGACGGCAACGTCGGACCCAATCGCCGTCATGGCGCGGCGGCTCCCGCCGCTGACAGACTGCGCTTGACCTCGGTGAGGATCGCGCGGCCCTCGCCCTTTTCGATGCGGGCGATGTCGTCCTGATACTTCAGCAGCACGCCGAGCGTGTCGGAGACATGGGCCGGGTCGAGCGCGACGGCGTCGAGCTCGGTCAGCGCATTGGCCCAGTCGATGGTCTCGGCGACCCCCGGCGCCTTGAACAGGTCCATCCCGCGAAGCCTCTGCACGAAGGCGACGAGCTCGGCGGCGAGCGCGGCATTGGCGCCGGGCGCCTTGCGCCGGACGATCTCGAGCTCGCGCTCGGCCGCGGGGTAGTCGACCCAGTGGTAGAAGCAGCGGCGCTTCAGCGCGTCGTGGATCTCGCGGGTGCGATTGGTGGTGATGATGACGATCGGTGGCTCGGCGGCGCGGATGGTGCCGAGCTCTGGAATGGTCACCTGGTTGTCCGACAGGATTTCGAGGAGGAAGGCCTCGAAGGCCTCGTCTGTCCGGTCGAGCTCGTCGATCAAAAGCACCGGCGCGCGGCCCGGCTCGCCCTCCAGCGCTTGCAGGATCGGCCGCCGGATCAGGAAGCGTTCGGAAAAAATCTCCGAGCGCATGGCATCGCGCGAGACGTCGCCGGAAGCCTCGCGCATGCGGATCTCGATCATCTGCGCGGCGTAGTTCCACTCGTAGAGCGCCGAGGCGACATCCAGCCCCTCATAGCACTGCAGGCGGATCAGCGGCCGGTCGAGAGCCGTCGCTATCACCTTCGCGACCTCGGTCTTGCCGACGCCGGCCTCGCCCTCAAGGAAGAGCGGGCGTCCCATCTTCAGGGATAGGAACAGGACGGTTGAGAGCGCCCGGTCGGCAACGTAGTTCTGGCCGTCGAGGAGCGACTGCGTCGCGTCGATCGAGGCCGGGATCTTGTGGTGGTCGGTCACGATCGGCTTCCCCCTGCACTGTCCGTCCACAGATAGGCCCTGCCCCGACCGCTCCGCAAGCGGCAGACAAAGTCCCGAGGGATCCGGCAGGGTCAGACCCGGTGGTAGGCCCGACCATGGTAGACGAGGCAGGGCCTCTCCGCGCCGAGGTGGATGGACCGCACCTCGCCGATCATCACGCGGTGGGTCGCGACGATCCGCGAATCGATCAGCCGGCAGTCGAAGGAAGCGAGCGCGTCTTCAAGGATGGGAGCGCCCGTCGCGCGAAGACCCCATTCCCCCTCGGCAAAGCGCGCCTCCGGCGACAGTGCGCCTTCGCCGGCAAAAACCCGCGCCAGACCTTCGGACTCGTCGGCAAGAAGATTCACGGCAAAGCAGCCATTGGCCTCGAAGCGCTGATTGGCTTCATTCGAGGTGTTGAGGCAGACGAGCAGCGTCGCCGGGGCGTCGGAGACCGATGCGACCGAGGTCGCGGTCACGCCGCGGCGGCCGGCGGCACCGTCCGTCGTCACGATATGAACGGCCGCCGCGAACCGGCTCATCGCCGCGCGGAACAGGCCGGCCTCGATCATCGAATCCATCAGCAAGAAACGGCCCTTGTCACTGTTGGTGTCACTGTTGATGTCACTGTCGGCGTCCTTGCGTTCGTGGGCGTTCGGGACCCTCGCACCGCGCCGGCCTCAACATAGTGTTGCCTTCCGGCTTTCGCACGCTCATGCCCTCCCTTGCATGTCCTGCGCCCAGCGAAAAGGGCAACCCGCCGCGGGGACGCGGCCCGGCCATCTCGATCTCGCCCGCAAAGCCCGCTAGAATGGCGCCATGAACGCACGCTCCCGTCTCCTTGCCGCCGCCGTCCTCGCCGCGTCGTTGTCAGCCGCTCCTGACAGGGTTGATGCCCAGGAAGCTCCGGCGGTCGGCGGTGTGCGCATCGGCGTCGCCGCCCCGCTTTCGGGATCGTCAGCGCTTCTCGGCGCCCAGGTACGGACAGGCGCGGCAGCCGCTGTCGCGCCCGACGCCGTCACCCTCGAGGTCGACACGGAGTGCGCTGCCGATGCCGCCGCCCGTGCGGCCCGCACGCTAGTAGCGGAAAAGGTCGATGCGGTCGTCGGCTTTCTCTGCACCGAGGCGCTGGAGGCGGCGCTGCCGATCCTCAGCGCGGCGGAAATTCCGGTGATCGTCGTCGGCGTGCGCGCCAACCGGTTCACCGACCAGCGCGCCAAGACGAAGGCGCTGGTCTGGCGCGTCGCGCCGCGCGCAGAGGCCGAAGCCGCGGCCGTCGCGCGGGATCTCGCCCAACGCTGGCGCGACGTTCCCTTCGGTCTCGTCGACGATGGCTCGATCCATGGCCGCGGACTGTCCGACGCGGTGCGCAGTCAGGTCGAGGCTGCGGGCCTCAGGCCGGCGACGATCGACAACTACCGGCCGGCCGAAGAGAAGCAATTTGGCCTCGTCCGTCGCATCCAGGCATCCGGCGTTACGCATCTCTTCATCGCCGGCGACCGACCCGACATCGCCATCATCGCCCGCGACGCAGCCTCGCTGGATCTGGGCCTCGACATTATCGGCGGCGAGACCCTCCTCGACGAGCCGACACCCGACGTGTCGCTGCCACGTGGCATCCACGCCCTTGCCCCGCGAAACCGCTTCGAGCCGGACGACTTCGGCACCACTGCCGCGTCGGCAGTACGCGACGGCTATTTCGGCCTGGCCCATGTCGCGATGGAAATCGCGGCTGCCGCCGTGCAAAAGGCGCGAGCCGAGGCGCGACCTGTCGCCGACGTGCTGAACGGCGAGACCTTCGCCACCGCCCTCGGGCCCGTCAGCTTCGACGATCGCGGCGACTCCAGCCTCGATCTCTTCCAGGTTTTCCGCTTCGACGGGACGGACTTCGTCCCCCTGGCCGGGGGATGAGCCCTTGGGCACCTGGAAGCGGGGACCGCGCAACCTCCTGACCGACGTCGCCGGCCTTGCCGTCGGCAACGCCCATGACGAGGCATTGCAGAGCGGCGTCACCGCCATCGTCTGCGCCGCGCCGACGGTCGCCGCCGTGCACGTCCAGGGCGGCGCGCCCGGGACCCGCGAGACCGACCTGCTCGCGCCGGAAAACACCGTTGCCGCCGTCGACGCGCTGGTTCTGTCGGGCGGCTCGGCCTTCGGGCTCGATGCCGCCTCCGGGGTCCAGGCTTTCCTGCGCGAAAAGGGCCGCGGCTTTGCCGTCGGCGAGCACAGGGTGCCGATCGTCCCGGCCGCGATCCTCTTTGATCTCGGTGCCGCCGGCGAAACGCGCTGGGGACGCTATCCACCCTATCGTGAACTCGGCCACGCAGCTGCCGCCGCGAGCGGCCCGGACTTCGCCCTCGGCAGCGAAGGCGCCGGAACGGGCGCGATCACCCCGCGCTTCAAGGGCGGGCTCGGCTCGGCCTCCGCCGTCCTCGCCAATGGCGTGACGGTCGCCGCGCTCGTCGCGGTGAACGCGCTGGGGTCGCCGACGATCGGCAGCGGACGGCATTTCTGGGCGGCGCCCTTCGAGATCGGCGACGAGTTCGGCGGTCTCGGCTTTCCCTCTCCATGGCCGGCTGATGCGGCCGATCCCGTGACGAAGATCTCCCCCGTTCCCGGCGCCAACACGACGATCGGCGTCGTCGCCACCGACGCCGTTCTCGACAAGCCCCGCGCCAAGCGCCTCGCCGTCGCCGCCCATGACGGCCTCGCCCGCGCGATCTGGCCGGCCCATACCGACTATGACGGCGACCTCGTCTTCGCCCTCGCGACAGGCGGGAGCGGTGTCACGCCTTCCCCCGCTGAGACGATCGAGCTTGCGGCCGCCGCTGCCGCGGTCATGGCCCGCGCCATCGCCCGGGCGATTTATTCCGCCACGCCAAGGGCCGGAGACCGCAAGCCGGCGTGGTGCTCATAGGCGGGGTTTGACCCGCTGGACTCTTGCCAAGCCAACCCCGTGCGAAAGGAGTGAACATGCGCAGACGCAGTGCCTTCCTCGCCACCTGCCTCGCCCTTGCAGGCACACCGGCAGCCCTTGCCGGCGACATCGCGACACTGGAGCCGATCGGCTTTTCGGCCGACGGCAGGATCTACGCCTTCGAGCAGTACGGCATCCATGACGGCTCGGGCTTTCCCTATGCCGAGATCATCGGCCTCGACCTCGCCACCGACACCTTCGTCAAGCCGACCCCCGTCGCGATCGAGGGCGACGACGACCAAGAGGATCTCGCCGTCATCCGCAAGAAGGCGCGCACCGCAGCGGCGCCCCTGTTGCAGAAGCTCGGCGCCAAGCCGAAGGCCGGCTATGTCGCCGCCGACAATCCCGTGACCGAACTCTCTGCGAACCCCGCGCGCCTTACTTTCCTGCCGCGCCCGATCGAGCCCACACCGGACCAGCCGATCGAACTCCGGCTGCAGCGCATCCCCTTCCCCACCGCGCCCGGCTGTGCCGGCGTGACGGGCGAGGATCTCGCCGGCTTCAGGCTGACCCGCATCGGGCCGGGCAAGACGACGAAGGTCCTGCACGAGGACAAGGCGATCCCGAAAAGCCGTGGCTGCGCGCTCGACTACCGGCTGTCGCGGGTGGTCGTCTTTCCCGGCGAGGGAGTCGCACAGCGCGCGGTTCTGCTCATCGCGGTGAAGAGCATCGGCTTCGAGGGCCCGAACATCGACTTCCTCGCCTATCCCGTGCCCCTCGACTGAACAGCGTTGCGACATGCCGACCGTCTTAGCGCGGCCGAAATCATTGAGACGCTGGGCCGGCTCTGTTATGTCGCGGCGATCCCCATTTCCGCGACCCGAAGGACCGTCTCATGATCCCCCGTTATTCCCGCCCCGACATGGTGGCGATCTGGTCGCAGGAGACGAAGTACCGTATCTGGTTCGAGATCGAGGCGCATGCCTGCGACGCACTGGCCGACCTCGGCGTGATCCCGAAGAGCGCCGCCGCCACCATCTGGGAAAAGGGCGGCTCGGCCAGCTTCGACGTCGCGCGCATCGACGAGATCGAGGCCGAGACCCGGCATGACGTGATCGCCTTCCTGACGCATCTGTCGGAGATCGTCGGGCCCGACGCTCGCTTCGTGCATCAGGGCATGACCTCGTCCGACGTTCTCGACACCTGCTTCAACGTCCAGCTCGCGCGCGCCTCCGACATCCTCCTCGCCGATCTCGACGCTCTGTTGGCCGCCCTGAAACGCCGCGCCTTCGAGCACAAGGACACGGTGACCATCGGCCGGTCGCACGGCATCCATGCCGAGCCGGTGACCTTCGGCCTGAAGCTCGCCGAAGCCTATGCCGAATTCAGCCGCGCCAAAGCCCGCCTCATCGCCGCGCGCGAGGAGATCGCCACCTGCGCCATCTCGGGCGCCGTCGGCACTTTCGCCAACATCGATCCGCGGGTCGAGGCGCACGTCGCCAAGGCCATGGGCCTGAGGGCCGAGCCGGTATCGACGCAGGTCATTCCGCGCGATCGCCATGCCATGTACTTCGCCACCCTTGCCGTCATCGCCTCGTCAATCGAGCGCCTGTCGATCGAGGTCCGCCACCTGCAGCGCACCGAGGTGCTGGAGGCGGAAGAGTATTTCGCGCCGGGCCAGAAGGGCTCCTCGGCCATGCCGCACAAGCGCAACCCGGTCCTGTCGGAAAACCTCACCGGCCTGTCGCGCATGGTGCGCTCCTTCGCCCTGCCGGCGATGGAGAATGTCGCGCTCTGGCACGAGCGCGACATCTCGCACTCATCGGTCGAGCGCTATATCGGCCCGGACGCGACGATCACCCTCGACTTCGCCCTCGCTCGCCTCACCGGCCTCATCGACAAGCTCCTCGTCTATCCCGAGCGGATGATGAAGAACCTCAACCAGTTCAAGGGCCTCGTCCATTCGCAGCGGGTGCTGCTGGCGCTGACCCAGGCCGGCGTCAACCGCGAGGATTCCTACCGCCTCGTCCAGCGCAACGCGATGCGGGTCTGGGAAGAGGGCAAGGATTTCCTGACCGAGCTCCTCGCCGATCCCGAGGTGATGGCCGCCATTCCCGAGGCCGAGCTGCGCGAAAAATTCGATCTCGGCTACCACACCAAGCATGTCGACACGATTTTCGCGCGGGTCTTCGGCGAGAGCTGACTACGCACGGGCGAAAGGGGAAGCGCCCCTGCCCCTCACCGCTCAAAACGTCCGCCCGGCCCGTCATGCCGGGCGGACGGGCGGTCAGCCCCGCCCTCAGCCGTTGGCCGCCAGCTTGGCGACGCCGTCCAGCGCGATGTCGATCTTGAACATCTGGTGGTCGGAAAACGGCTGGTCGATGATCTCGATCGAACAGCACTGTTCCAGCCCCTGCGAGATCAGGCAGGTGTCCAGCGTGGCCTGATAGGGTCCGAAACGGAATGTCGGCCCCGACAGGCGGTTGGCGTGAAACAGCTTCTCGCTTTTCATCAGCGGCGCCAGCTCCCGTTCGCCCGAGAACATGTTGAAGTCGCCGATCAACACCGTCGGCGCGTCGCGCTCCTCGATCCAGCCCGCGATCTGCGAGAACTGCTGCGCCCGCACGCTGCGCACCAGCGAGCAGTGCACGACGAGGACACGCAGACCCGAGATGTCGATATCGTAGACGAGACGCTTCTTGCCATGGTCGAGATAGCGCTTGGTGAACTCCACCGGCTGCGTCGCCATGAACGCGTTCGACTTGCCGCGGGAGATCGGCGAGCGCCGGAATTTCGCCTTGCCGCTGTATTTGTTGTCGATCGTCGCGAACGCGTGGTGATCCTCGCGCAGCACCGGGAACTGGTCGAAGTAGCCGTTGGTGATCGAGCCCTGGTCGATCTCCACGAAGCAGCTGAGATCGGGCTTCAGGCGCCGCATGGTGTCGCGTACGAATTCCAGGCTTCGCATCTGCGCGGCGCGAGGCGTGTAGACGTGATGGTGGAGCCGGGAGAGGTGATGGGCGAGCGAACCGTTGATGTCCCGGCTGTAGCCGAGATTGGCATAGACGATCCGCAGCATCAGGCAGCCATGCCCGCTTCCCGTTCGCGTTTTCCGCGCTTCGTGCTACGCGGCGTCATGGCTGTCATCGAACTCATCCTTCATGCGGTAGTCATCGCCGCACCCTATCAGAAACGCACCGACAGGACGCAAGTTGCCGTGCGCAGGAGCGGTGCCCAAAGTCCCGCGCGGCGCGTCATGGTGCAACTAACGCCGCCCTTCGCCGGCGACAACCCCTCGTGGCAGCATGCGGGAATGGTTCGGGCAGCACTGACGGTCAACGGCACGGCATGGAAATGAACATTCAGTTCAGTCTCTGGTCCACAACCCTCTTCGTGGCGAACTGGGCGATCATCATCGGCGCCCTGATCGTGATTCCCTTCCGCCGCTCGCCGGCGGCCGCGCAGGGCTGGCTGCTCCTCTTCTTCTTTCAGCCTTTCGCAGCCGCCGCGCTGTATTTCTTCATCGGCGACGCGCGCCACCCCAAATGGCGGCGGGAGCGCATCAAGGACGTGCCATCCGTCGTCTTCAACGCGATCCAGGACATTCCCTCGATCGCCGAGGCGGGGCTGACGCTCGGCCCCCGCAGCCGGACGGCCGCCCATCTCGTCCAGACGCTCGGGAAATTGCCCTGCCTTGCCGGCAACAGCATCGACCTCGACCCGAATTACAACCGCGTCGTCGACCGCATCACCGCCGACATCGACGCGGCTGTGCATCATGCCCATGCCATGTTCTACATCCTCCACGACGACGAAGCCGGCAACAAGGTCCTGAGCGCCCTGGAACGCGCCGCGCGCCGCGGCGTCAAGTGTCGGCTCCTGATCGACGCCGTCGGATCGTCGCATGACCGAAACGCCATTGCGCGAAGGCTCGACGGCAGCGGCGTCGAGATCCGGCTGATCCTGCCATTGCGTTTCTGGCGCCGCGCGACGCGGGCCGACCTTCGCAACCACCGCAAGATCGTCGTCGTCGACGGGCGCATCGGCTGGGTCGGATCGCAGAACATGCACCAGATCGAGTACGAGCCGAATACCTTCTACCGCGAGGTGATGGCCCGCGTGTCGGGACCTGTCGTCCTGGAACTGCAGGCGATTTTCATCGGCGATTGGTTCCTCGAGACTGACGAGGACATTTCGTCCCCGGAATTGATGCCCATGCCCGCGGCGACCGACGGTGGCGTCGTCGCACAGGTCATGCCGAGCGGCCCGGACCATCCGGCCGGACGGCTCGACACGCTGTTCACCGATCTCGTTCATTCGGCCCGCGAGCGCATTGTCCTCACCACACCCTACTTCATTCCGAATGAACCGCTGTCCCTGGCGCTGCAGACGGCCGTCCAGAAGGGCGTGAAGGTGACGCTCTTTGTCACCGCGACGACCAACAGCTTCCTGATCGACCACGCCCAGCGCTCTTACTACGACGAACTCCTGGAATCGGGCGTCGAGGTGATGCTGTACCGGGAGCGTTTCCTGCACGCCAAGCATCTCTCGATCGACGACGACATCGCCGTGATCGGCTCGGCCAACATGGATCGCCGCTCCTTCGAGCTGAATTCGGAAGTGACGCTGATCGTCTACGATGCGGGCGTCGTGGCGCAGATGCGCCTGATCGAGAACGACTACCGCGCCAAGAGCGCGCGGCTGATGCCGGACGACTGGAACCAGCGCGGTGTCGTCACGAAGCTGGTCGAGAACGCGACGCGCCTGATCAGCCCCTTGCTCTGACAGGGAGGCCCGCGCTTGACTTCCCGGTCCGATGTTCGCATCTGCGAGCCATGCGCATCACCGAAGCCGACATCCTCGTCATCCCGGGCTACCGCGGGTCAGAGCCCACCCATTGGCAGAGCCGCTGGGAGGGCCGCATGTCGACCGCCCGGCGCGTCCATCAGCGCGAATGGACCAAGCCCGTGCGCGAAGACTGGGTGCGGGCCATCGCCGACGCCGTCAACGAAAGCGACAAACCGGTCGTTCTCGTCGCCCATTCCCTTGGCGTCGCCGCTGCCGTCCAGGCCGTGCCGCTGTTCGAAAAGCCTGTCGCCGGGGCCTTCTTCGTCGCGCCCCCGGATGTCGCCAATCCGCTGCTGCGACCAAAGCACCTGATGACGTTCGGGCCGTATCCACGCGAGCCCCTGCCCTTCCCCTCGGTCGTCGTCGCCAGCCGCAACGATCCGTTCTCGAGCTTCGAGGCGGCCGAGGACGCCGCGGGCGCCTGGGGCTCGCTGTTCATCGACGCCGGCGAGTCGGGCCATCTGAACCACGAGAGCGGCCATGGCCCCTGGCCGGAAGGCCTGCTGACCTTCGGCAAGTTCATTTCGGGATTGAAGCTGCCGGAGTAGCGGCGGTCACGCGGATCGGCTCCCTCGACAGATCATGCCGCGTGGGAGGAGTGGCGGCGAAGGCGCGGCCCGAGGGCCGCGACGCCTGGCAACGCCCACCCGGAAACCGTCAGGCCTTTGCGCTTTCGGCAAGCGCCGTCGCCGCCGCCTTGAAGATCCCGATGTCGGAGGCGACGCAGGCATAGCCGTAGCCGTAACCGCGGTAGCGCCGGGCGTCCTCGGCGGTCGCGGCATAGATCCCGGCAAATTTGTCCGCCGCCGCCGCGAGCGAGGCGATCTTCCGGATGGCGGCCTCGGCAACATCGCCCTGCGGGTCCCAGGCATTGGTGTCCGACAGCGCGATGGAGAGATCCGAGGGGCCGACGAAAACGCCATCGAGTCCGTCGATCGCCAGGATCGCCTCGAGGTTCTGCATTGCGGTGGCGGTCTCGATCATCGCGAAGGCGAGCGTCTCGGCATTGGCCTCCGCGGTATAGGCCGAAGGTCCGGCATAGCCATGCAGTTCAACCGCCCGGGTCGGCCCGAAGGAACGCGCGCCGAGCGGGGCATACTTGACCGCGGCGACGAACGCCCTGGCATCTGCGACGCCCTCGATCATCGGCATGATGACGCCGGAGGCACCGAGATCCAGCACCCGCGCGGCGCCGGCGCGGTCCTCGATCGGCAACCGCACCATCGCCGGCTTGCCGAGAAGCACCGCCCGCGCAATGCCGGCCTCGATCGAGCGCAGGTCGTGCAGGCCATGCTGCTGGTCGAAGGTCAAAGCGTCGAACGGCGCCCGCAGCAGGGCTTCGTGAATGTGGGGATCCGTCAGGCTCGACCAGGCAGACAGCACAAACTTGCCGTCGGCCAGACGTTGCCGCAGTCCGGGAAGAGCCATGAAGGCGCCTTTCGTCAGAGAACCAGGAGGGGCGGACCGAAGGCCCTACTCCGTGCGGACCTGCTTTTCGGCCTCCAGCAGGAGCTCTGCCATGGTCCGGCGGATCTGGTGGTCAGACTGGGCGACGCTGGCCGCATCGAAGTCGCGACGAACCTTCTCGAACACGTCCTCTTCCCCGGCCTTCTCGAAATCGGAGGCGACGACTTCCTTGGCGTAGAGCGTTGCGTCCTCGCCGGACTTGCCGAGCTTTTCTGCTGCCCAGAGACCTAGAAGCCTGTTGCGGCGGGCCTCGATTCGGAACCGCAGCTCCTGATCGTGGGCGTAGCGAGCCTCGAAATCCTTTTCGCGGTCCATCATCGACATCCGTATATGCTCCACAGGGAATTTAAGGCGCGGTCAGCACCCACCGCTTCACCGACATACGGCCTACATGACGCTTTTTGAAGGGCAAAGGCGTCGAGGCACGCCAAAATGCATCTTGTTTCTGCCGGCGGCACCCCCAACATTGCGACTGTACAATCCGCTTGACAAAGCCGAGCATTGTTTAGAGGGCCGGTTTGGTCTATTCACGCCCTCGGACATGACAGCTTCGCGTCCCGACGCCAGGGCGCGCCCTCATTCACGATAGAGTACCTACATGACACGTCGCCGCCGTATCTACGAAGGCAAGGGCAAGATCCTTTACGAGGGTCCTGAGCCGGGAACGCTGGTCCAGTTCTTCAAGGACGACGCAACCGCCTTCAACAAGAAAAAGCACGAGATCGTCGACGGCAAGGGCGTCCTGAACAACCGGATCTCCGAATACATTTTCACCCATCTGAACAAGATGGGCATCCCGACGCACTTCATTAAGCGGCTCAACATGCGCGAGCAGCTGATCAAGGAGGTCGAGATCATTCCGCTCGAGGTCGTGGTGCGCAACATCGCGGCCGGCTCGCTGGCCAAGCGCCTCGGCATCGAGGAAGGCACCGTCCTGCCGCGCTCGATCATCGAGTTCTACTACAAGGCCGACGCGCTCGACGACCCGATGGTCTCGGAAGAGCACATCACCGCCTTCGGCTGGGCAAGCCCGCAGGAAATCGACGACATCATGGCGCTCGCCATCCGCGTCAACGACTTCCTCTCCGGCCTCTTCCTCGGTGTCGGCATCCAGCTCGTCGACTTCAAGATCGAGACCGGACGCCTGTACGAGGGCGACATGATGCGCATCATCGTGGCCGACGAGATCTCGCCCGACTCCTGCCGTCTCTGGGACGTCCAGACGCAGGAGAAGATGGACAAGGACCGTTTTCGCCGCGACATGGGCGGCCTCGTCGAGGCCTATCAGGAAGTCGCCCGGCGTCTCGGCATCATGAACGAGAACGAGCCGCCCCGCCCCTCCGGGCCGGTGCTGGTAAAGTAAGGCGGCGGCGCGGACAACCCGCGTCGCAGCCGGCATCGGCGCTCAAACTCGTCTATTCCCGGGACAGGCTGATACAGTGACTGGATCACTGGCAGCGGCCCGGTCACTCAACGGACAGGCAGATACCGTGATCAAGGCCCGCATCGTCGTCACCCTCAAGAACGGCGTCCTCGACCCGCAAGGCAAGGCGATCGAGGGCGCGCTCGGCACTCTCGGCTATTCCGGCGTCGGATCCGTCCGCCAGGGCAAGGTCTTCGACGTCGAGGTCGACGCCGCGGACCAGGCCACCGCCGAGGCTCAGCTCAAGGACATGTGCGCCAAACTGTTGGCCAATACGGTGATCGAGAACTATACTGTGGAGATCGCGTAAGGCTGTACCGGAGGGTGTGATGGCCGAGGTCACGAACGAGCTCATGTTCGAATTGATGAAGCGCATGCATCAGGAGATCGGCGGACTTCGTCTCGATATTCGCGAGGTGAAGCCGGAGCTGAGTTCAATGCGCGGGACCATTGTCTCGATGCAGAACGACATTCACAACATCTACGGTGTCCTCGGTCGCCAGGACGATCGCCTAGACCGGATTGAGCGACGACTGGACCTTCGCGAACTGGCCGAACCACTCTCAGCTTACAACCCGCATCCCTAACGCAGACATGCGTTTCGACTTTCAGCGGCACCATCTTCACCCGAGATGATGTCGCTGTTTCCATTTCTGGGCTGTGCGCCCCACCTGCCTCTCCAACGGTTGCCGTAGCCCATGAAAACCGCCGTCGTTCTTCTCCCCGGCCTCAACCGCGACCGCGACATGATCGCCGCGCTGACGTCCATCTCCGGCACGCCGCCGCTGACGGTCTGGCAGACCGACACCGAGATCCCCGACGTCGACCTCATCGTCGTGCCCGGCGGCTTTTCCTTCGGCGACTATCTGCGCTGCGGCGCCATCGCCGCGCGTTCGCCGGTGATGCGGGCCGTTGCCGAGAAGGCAGCCCGGGGCGTGTCGGTGCTCGGCGTCTGCAACGGCTTCCAGATCCTGTGCGAGGCCGGTCTCCTGCCCGGCGCGCTGATGCGCAACACGACGCTGCGCTTTGTCTGCCGCGAGGTGAAGCTCGAAGTGGTGAATGCTTCCACACGCTTCACCACCGCCTATGCCCAAGGCCAGATCATCCGCTGCCCGGTCGCCCATCACGACGGCAACTATTTTGCCGACGAAGATACGATCGAGCGTCTGCATGGCGAGAACCGCGTCGTCTTCCGTTATGCCGAGGGCACCAATCCGAACGGCGCCACGCGCGACATCGCCGGCATCGTCAACGAAGCCGGGAACGTGCTCGGCCTGATGCCGCACCCGGAGAACCTCGTCGAGCCCGAGCATGGCGGCACCGATGGCCGCGGTCTGTTCGAAAGTGCCCTCGGCCTTGTCGGACGTGTGGCGGCATGACTGTGGCGAGCGGTATTCGCGCCACGCTGATCTCGGTCGCTGCCGCCGGCATCGTCGCCCTGTCGGCCTGCAGCACCCCGGCACCCACGGTACCTCGCGCCGCAACGACCAAGGCCGAGTCGGGCCTCGACCGCATGGAGCGGGTGACGCTGGCCGCCAACCGCTGCTGGTTCAAGTCGAACGATCCAGCGTTCGCCCGCTATAGCCTGGCGCCGGAACTCTCCTCCTTTTCCGGCAAACCGCGCTTTCTCTTGGTGCCGAAGGGGCGAGCCGAGGCGAAGCCGCTGCTCGTGGTCGAGGCGCAACCCGGCTCGCGGGCGCTGTCCACCTACGGCCCCGTCATGGGCCTGCCGCTCGGCGCCCGCGTCGACAGCGACATCCGGCGCTGGAACGCCGGGGGCAGTACCTGCAGTGCGTAAGCGCCGGGTTGCGGCTGGCGCCATCAGCCGGGCAGGCCTTCTCGCTGCCGCCGGCACGGTCCTTTCCGGCTGCCTCTACGCCAATGCTGGCGTCACGACGTTTTCCGTCGAAACGGTCGCGATGACCGAACCGGCCCCGGCACAACGGAGTTTCGACCTGCGGCCGAGCGGAGCGGAGATCCAGTACGCCCGCGAAACCCTCCGCTCGGTGTTCCGACGCCGCGACGGCGAGCGCAGCCAGTCCTTTCTCGCCGGTTACCCCGACGGTTACGCCTTGTGCATCCGGTCGGCCGGAAAATATGCGCTGATCGTCTTCCAGAGACGGATCTACGAGAGCCAGATCTCACAGGCCGCCGACGATACGGTGATCCTGCACCGCCCGAACGAGACAGAAGCCTGCCGCCCCGTCGACGATTGGACGAAAGCCTGAGAAGGCGGGGCCGTCGATCGATCCCGACCTCCCGCCAGTCTGCCCGTCCAGGCGGCATTGACATCAGACCCTGACGCCCCGGCGCACGGAGACCCCATGACCGAGATCACCATCACGCCCGAGATCGTCGCCGCCCACGGGCTGAAGCCGGACGAGTACCAGCGCATCCTCGACCTGATCGGCCGCGTGCCGCTCATCACCGAGCTCGGCATCTTCTCGGCGATGTGGAACGAGCACTGCTCCTACAAGTCGTCGAAGCGCTGGCTGAAGACGCTGCCGACCAAGGGCGTGCGTGTCCTCCAGGGTCCGGGCGAGAATGCCGGGGTCGTCGATATCGGCGATGGAGACTGCGTCGTCTTCAAGATGGAGAGCCACAACCATCCCTCCTTCATCGAGCCCTACCAGGGCGCGGCGACGGGCGTCGGCGGCATCCTGCGCGACGTCTTCACCATGGGCGCCCGGCCGATCGCGGCGATGAACGCCCTGCGCTTCGGCGCGCCGGATCATCCCAAGACCCGCCATCTCGTCGCCGGCGTCGTTGCCGGCGTCGGCGGCTACGGCAATTCCTTCGGCGTTCCGACCGTCGGCGGCGAGGTCAATTTCCACCCGCGCTACAACGGCAATTGCCTCGTCAACGCCTTTGCGGCGGGCCTCGCCAAGTCCGACGCGATCTTCCTGTCGGAAGCCAAGGGCGTCGGCCTGCCCGTCGTCTATCTCGGCGCCAAGACCGGGCGCGACGGCGTCGGCGGGGCGACCATGGCCTCGGCCGAGTTCGACGAGAACATCGAGGAGAAGCGCCCGACCGTGCAGGTCGGCGACCCCTTCACCGAGAAATGCCTGCTGGAGGCCTGCCTCGAACTCATGCAGACCGGCGCCGTCATCGCCATCCAGGACATGGGCGCCGCCGGCCTCACCTGCTCGGCCGTCGAGATGGGCGCCAAGGGCGGCCTCGGCATCGAGCTCGACCTCGACAAGGTGCCCGTGCGCGAGACCCATATGAGCGCCTACGAGATGATGCTGTCGGAAAGCCAGGAGCGCATGCTGATGGTGCTGGAGCCCTCGCGCCAGACCGTCGCCGAAGCCATCTTCGTCAAATGGGGCCTCGATTTTGCCGTCGTCGGCAAGACCACCGACGACCTGCGCTTCCGCGTGCTGTTCCAGGGTCACGAGGTTGCGAACCTGCCGATCCGCGAACTCGGCGACGAGGCGCCCGAATACGACCGGCCGTGGATCGAGCCCAAGCCCGCCAAGCTCGTCCACGCGGATGACGTCGCCGAGCCCGCCGATCTCGGCGCCAGCTTGCTGACGATCCTCGGCTCGCCCGACATCGCCTCCCGCCGCTGGGTCTTCGAGCAGTATGACACGCTGATCCAGGGCAATTCGCTGCAGCGCCCCGGCGGCGATGCCGGCGTCGTGCGCGTCGACGGCCATCCCACCAAGGCGCTGGCCTTCACCAGCGACGTGACGCCGCGCTACTGCGAGGCGGATCCGTTCCAGGGAGGAATGCAGGCCGTCGCAGAATGCTGGCGCAATCTCACCGCCGTCGGCGCCGAGCCGATCGCGGCGACCGATAACCTCAATTTCGGCAATCCTGAAAAGCCTGAGATCATGGGCCAGTTGGTCAAGGCGATCGAGGGCATCGGCGCCGCCTGCACCGCGCTCGCCTTCCCCATCGTTTCCGGCAACGTCTCGCTCTACAACGAGACGCACGGCCAGGGCATCCTGCCGACGCCCACCATCGGCGGCGTCGGCCTGATCGAAGACCGCGGGAAGACCGCCCGCGTCGGCGACATGGTCGACGGCGACGTGCTCTTTGTCGTCGGGCGCGACGGAAGCCATCTGGGCGCGACGATCTACCTGCGCGAGATCACCGGCAGCGAAGATGGCGCACCGCCGCCGGTCGATCTTGCCG
This sequence comes from Aureimonas sp. SA4125, assembly GCF_019973775.1. NCBI lineage: Bacteria > Pseudomonadati > Pseudomonadota > Alphaproteobacteria > Hyphomicrobiales > Aurantimonadaceae > Aureimonas > Aureimonas sp. SA4125. The sequence goes on from NZ_AP025032.1 coordinate 2,764,242, forward strand.
AGGAGAAGCGCAACGGCGACTTTGTCCGCGGCCTCATCCGCTCGGGGCGGGTTGTCGCCTGCCACGATCTCTCCGATGGCGGCCTCGCCGTCGCGCTCGCCGAGATGTGCATCGCTTCGGGCCGGGGCGCAGCCGTCGATGCCGGAGACGGTCTTGGGCATGCGCTGCTGTTCGGCGAGGACCAGGCGCGCTACGTCGTCGCCCTCAAGGCCGCGGCAGCCGACGCCCTTGCCACCGAGGCGACCGCCGCCGGCGTCACGTTGCGGCGGCTCGGCGCCGTCGGTGGTGACCGTCTCGAGATCGAGAGACGTCTGTCTGTGCCGGTGATGGACCTCACCGTGGCGCATGAAAGCTGGTTCCCGGCCTACATGGCGGGCGAAGTCGTCCAGCCGGCCGCCGCCGCCTGATCGTCCAGCGTCGGCTGACAGACCACCGTTACGGGTGCTGGTCGAAAACAGCCGGCACCGCAAACGGGATTTCCGCGATCGATTGCGGTGGCGGGCCCGGAGGCTTATCTTTCCGGCGATAAGCCTTCGATCGACTCGGGAGACTGCCGATCATGCCCATGAACGCCCATGACATCCAAAAGATGATCAAGGACAGCATTCCGGATGCCGAGGTCACGATCCGGGACCTAGCCGGCGATGGCGACCACTATGCCGCCGAAGTCGTCGCCGAGAGCTTTCGTGGCAAGTCGCGGGTGCAGCAGCACCAAATGGTCTACCAGGCACTGCAGGGAAACATGGGCGGCGTGCTCCACGCTCTGGCCCTTCAAACCAGCGCACCGAAGTAGCCAGAGGTCAAAGCGGAGCACGGGAGGCAGCGATGGCGGATACGGAAATTCCTTCCCCGGCCAACAACCATACCCTTGCCTACCCCCGCCGGCTTGAACAGCGGCACGAGCAACTGCTGCAGATTCTGATCCGCCAGCAGGAACTCGTCGGACGGCTTGACCGCAACATGAGCGAGGGATTTGCGTCGCTCGAACGGGAATTGCGCGACGGACTCTTCCGAACAGACCGCGACCTTCGCGAGGTCAAGACTGATCTCGTTCTTGCAGAAAATAACATCCTGAACCGCATCGGCGAACACTCCGAGACATCCATTCGCATCAACGACCATGAAGACCGAATCTGCTCCCTGGAGGCGGAACGGGCTGGCCCAGCGCCCTGACCCCTTTTGGTCGAGACTACGCGCGGAACTGGAAAAGACGGGCGAGAGATCGTATCTCTGGCCCAAGCCATCAAATCGAAGGACACCTGACATGACCGGCATCAACGACTGGATCGACAACGAGGTGAAGACCAACGACATCGTGGTCTTCATGAAAGGCACCCCCGCCTTCCCGCAGTGCGGCTTCTCCGGCCAGGTGGTCCAGATCCTCGACTACCTCGGCGTCGGCTACAAGGGCGTCAATGTCCTGGCGTCGGACGAGCTGCGCCAGGGCATCAAGACCTATGGCGGCTGGCCGACCATTCCGCAGATCTACGTCAAGGGCGAGTTCGTCGGCGGGTCGGACATCCTGCGCGAGATGTTCCAGGCAGGCGAGCTGAAGGACTTCTTCGAGGAAAAGGGCATCTCCACCGCCGCACCCGTCGCTGCCGAGGGCTGATCGACAGATACCTGAACGATCGATGAAAGGGCCCGCTTCCGAAAGGAGGCGGGCCTCAACGTTTCAGAAGGTCGAGCCGATTCCTTTGGCGGTGCCAGCCGCACCGACACGCCGGATAGAGCTTTGGCGCTGAGGCCGTACCAGCCAAGCCCGACCGACGACTTCGCGTGACGCCGCGAGACGGTGGGTTGCGCAGGGTCTGCCTTGCCAATCGGGCAAAGCCGGGTATGTCTGCGCGCATCCAAGAAAGGACCAGACATGTCAGACGCGTCCAGTCGGAGCGCAACGCACGGACTTCCCTATTGGGAACTCGTCACCATGGTGGCATTTCTCATGGCGCTCAACGCCGCCGCCATCGACGTATTCATCCCGGCCCTGCAGGAAATCGGCGCGACCCTCGGGATCGCCGACGAGAACACCCGCCAGCTCGTCATCACGGCCTATGTCATCGGCTTCGGTGCCGCGCAGATCGTCTACGGCACTCTCTCGGACCGTTTTGGCCGCCGCCCGGTGCTGTTTGTCGGCCTCGCAATCTACGTCGTCGCCTCCTTCGCCGCGATCTTCTCGCCGACCTTTGGCGTCGTTCTCGCCTTCCGGGCGCTGCAGGGTGTCGGCGCGGCGGCGACGCGCGTCATCGCCGTGTCGATCGTGCGCGACTGCTTTGGCGGGGCGCGGATGGCGAGCGTCATGTCGCTGGTGATGATGGTTTTCATGACCGTTCCCGTCCTGGCGCCCAATCTCGGCCAGATCATCATGTCCTTCGGCAGCTGGCAGGAAATCTTCATCGTCACCGGCGTCTGCGGCGCGGCGGCCCTGACGTGGAGCGCCTTGCGCCTGCCCGAAACCCTGGATCCGAAAGACCGCCGCCCCCTCACCGTCAAGCGGACCGCGGAGGCTTTTGGCATCGTCCTCACCAATCGCCGCGCCTTCGGCTATACCCTGGCGACGGCGCTGATCTTCGGGGTCCTGTTTTCCTTCATCAACCAGGCCGAGCAGATCTACACCAAGATCTACGACATCGGTCCGGCCTTCACCCTGTATTTCTCGATGGTCGCGGTCTTCATGGCGGCGGCGTCCTTCACCAATTCGAGGTTGGTCGAGCGTCTCGGCATGCGGCGCCTGTCGCATGGGGCCCTCGTCGCCTTCACGGTCCTCAGCGTTCTGCAGCTCGTGATCTCGACGGCGCTCGGCGGGGTCATGCCGTTCTGGCTGTTCCTCGGGATGATGACGCTGACTTTCTGCATGTTCGGCTTCATCGGCACGAACTTCAACGCACTGGCGCTGGATCCGCTGGGACACGTCGCCGGCACGGCGTCGTCGGTCCTCGGCTTCATGCAGACGCTGGGCGGTGGCCTTCTCGGCGCGCTCGTCGGCGCGTTCTACGACGGCACGCTGCTGCCGCTCTACGCCGGCTTCACGGTCCTGTCGCTCGGCTCGCTCGCCTGCGTGTTCTATGCCGAAGGCGGCCGGCTCTTCGATCGCCCGCGCGAGAAGCACGAGCATACGGCCGAGGCCTGCGTGCAGACCCGCTGAGGGCCTGCAGCGCTCATACACGTCGGTAGGGGCGCAGGGGGCCGCGGGTCAGCCGAGCGCGGGATAGACCGCGCCATGCAAGGACCGCCAGCTCGCTTCGTCGCTGGCGCAGAGAAGTCCGCCATCGACATGTGACGGCAGGTAGGGTGAACCGTCGAGGCGGCGGACAAATCCGCCCGCCTCGGTCAGGATCAGCGCGCCGGCGAGATGATCCCAGGGCATCAGGTTCTGGTAGAGATTGAAGTGCAGGTTGCCGGTTGCCGCGAGGCGGTATTCCTGGCCGGCACAGCGGTAGTTGCCGAGCACCTTCACCGCCGACAGCCGCGCCATGAACTCCCGCTTCTGCGCTTCGGGGATCGACGAGTGCGAGCCGACGCCGACCATCTCGCCGAGTGGCACAGGCGGCGCGACATGCAGGTCAGTATTCGTGCCGTCCGCCTGCTTGAGCTGGGCGCCGCCGCCCTTCACCGCCTGGACGAAATCGTCGCCCATGGGGTCGTAGATCAGCCCGGCAATCGTCTCACCCCCTGCGACCACTGCCGCCATCACCGCGAAGACCGGTGCCCCCGCGGCAAAATTCGCCGTGCCGTCGATCGGATCGACGACGATGACGAGGTCGTCCGTTCCGACCTTGGCGATGAGGCGCGGATCGGCCGCGACCGATTCCTCGCCGACAAAGGTCGCCCCCGGAAATGCCGTGGCGCATTCGGCCATGATGAAGCGCTCGGCCGCTTCGTCGGCCTCCGTGACGAGATCAATGGCCGAGCTTTTCTGCCGGATGTCGCCGGCGCCGAGCCTCCGGAACCGCGGCATGATCTCGGCAAGAGCAGCGGCGCGCAAGATGGCGCCGAGGCGGTCGATGTCGAAGGTCTGGGTCATGGGGATTCCGAAGGAGTGACGAGGGACGCGAAGTCGAAGAGTTTCGGGTCGAGGAGATGGCTCGGGCTGACATGCGACAGCGCCCGCAGCATCGTCTCCTTGCGGCCGGGAAAGCGTTGTTCCATCTCGGCCAGCATCGCCTTGGTGGCATTGCGCTGCAGCCCGTCCTGGCTGCCGCAGAGGTCGCAGGGGATGATGGGAAAGCCGAGCGCCTCGGTGAATTTGCCGAGATCTTCCTCCGCCGAGGTAATCAACGGCCGGAGCACCATGACGTCGCCCTCGTCGTTGAGGAATTTCGCCGGCATCGCCGACAGGCGTCCGCCATGGAAGAGATTCATGAAGAAGGTTTCGAGGCAGTCCTCGCGATGGTGGCCAAGGACCAGCGCCGAACAGCCCTCCTCGCGCGCGATGCGGTAGAGGTGCCCGCGGCGCAGGCGCGAACAGAGCGAGCAGTAGGTGGCGCCCGCGGGCAGCTTTTCCGTCACCACCGAATAGGTGTCGCGGTATTCGATGCGGTGGGGGACGCCATGCCGGCTGAGAAAGTCCGGAAGGATGTGCTTGGGGAAGTTCGGCTGACCCTGATCGAGATTGCAGGCGAGGAGTTCGACCGGCAGCATGCCGCGCCATTTGAGGTCCGATAGAAGCGCCAGCAGGGCGTAGGAATCCTTGCCGCCGGACAGGCCGACGAGCCATCGCGCGCCCGGCTGCACCATCTGGTGCGCGGTGATCGTCTCGCGCACCTGCCGCAGCAGCCGCTTGCGCAGTTTCTTGAAGCCGACGCTGTCGGGCGCATTGGCGAGCAGCGGGTGCGCGCCGTCGGCGGCGTCGTCATCCGCCATGATCCCAAGCTTTTCCACGATGTCGTCGAGCATATCCGGCTTCCCCGTTTCGGCGAGGCTTACAGGAGGGGCGATGGAAAGACAAAGTGCGACCGCCAACGAAAAAGGCCGCCCCGAGGGACGGCCTTCCAATGATCACAGGTCGAAGCCCGATTAGCGCGAGTAGAACTCGACGACCAGGTTCGGCTCCATGACGACGGCGTACGGCACGTCGGACAGGGTCGGGACACGCTGGAAGGTCGCGACCATCTTGTTGTGATCGACCTGGATGTAGTCGGGAACGTCGCGCTCGGCGAGCTGCGTCGCTTCGATCAGGATCGTCAGCTGCTTGGACTTCTCGCGAACCTCGATCACGTCGCCAGCCTTGCAGCGGTACGAGCCGATGTTGGTACGCACGCCGTTCACGCTGACATGGCCGTGGTTGACGAACTGACGCGCCGCGAAAATGGTGGCGACGAACTTTGCACGATACACGACGGCGTCGAGGCGGCTCTCGAGGAGGCCGATGAGGTTCTCGGAAGTATCACCCTTGCGGCGGGCGGCTTCCTCGTAGATCTTGCGGAACTGCTTCTCGGCGACGTCGCCGTAGTAGCCCTTCAGCTTCTGCTTGGCCCGCAGCTGCGTGCCGAAATCGGAGACCTTGCCCTTGCGGCGCTGGCCATGCTGGCCCGGTCCGTACTGACGGCGGTTCACCGGGGACTTCGGACGTCCCCAGATGTTTTCGCCCATGCGGCGGTCAATCTTGTACTTGGATTCTGCGCGCTTGGTCATCGCATTTCCTTCAAACGAAAAACCCCGGTCGGACAATTCCGGCCGGGTGAGGAAACGCGCCCTCCTCTGCCCATCGCGGGGATGGACCGACAGAGCGGCCGGCGCGGAGCCGGCGCTCACGGGACACGTTAAAAACCGGTCGCGCCCTCAAAAGGCGCGACCGGTTGGCGTCTGGGTAGTGATATGAACCAATTATGTCAAGCCGATCAGGTCGATCAGTACTTCCCGATCACGTAGAAGGCGTGGATGACGCCCGGCAGCCAGCCGCAAAGCGTCAAGACGATGTTGATCCAGAAGTGCTTGCCGAGACCGACCTGGGTAAAGACCGCCAGCGGCGGAATGAAGATGGCGATGATGATGCGAATGATATCCACGGGGCGTGTGTCCTGCTCACGATTGCGTTGCACACCGAACGTTTCGACGGGGTCGACGTTCCGAACATCATGCAGGCAGCGCTGGTCTCCAGCCCTGTCGTCTTGTCGCCGGTTGCAGGCGACTCCTTGAAAACGGGAATGAACCATGGCTTTCAAGTTGACCTCGGGACTTCTAGGCGTCTCGCTTGCCCTCATCGCCAGCGCAGGTGCCGTTGCACCGGCAAAAGCGGATGCGCGTTTCCTCGATCGCTTCTCCGGCGGCTGGGGCGGCTCCGGGACCGTCCAGCGCGACGTCGATCCCAAGCCGCGCCAGGTCACCTGCTCGCTCGAAGGAGAGCGCGGCAACGCCAACAGCATCACCCTTTCCGGCACCTGCCGGGCCCTCGTCGTCTTCAGCCGCAGCATCGGTGCCGAACTCACCTACGATCCGTCGAGCCAGCGCTATCGCGGCGTCTACACCGGATCGTCGAAAGGCCCGGCGCAGCTCTCCGGCCGGCAGCGCGGCGACCGACTGGTGCTCGACATCACCTATCCCCAGGAGATCTTCGGGGACCGCAAGGCGGTGATGACCATCGCCAGCCGCGGCAAGGAGGGTTTCTCCATGATCGTCACCGACAAGGTGGACGGCAAGGACCAGCAGACGTCGAATTTTTCCTTCCAGAGCCGCTGACGCTTCCTGCCCCGCGACCGGTGCGACGGTGGCGGCAGGACAGGCGCGATCAGGGTCAGCCCGAAAGACCAAACCCATGAATCAACCGCGCCGTTGCGCGGTCGACCGGGCCCGCGGTGAAGATCGCGCGGTCAAAACCGTCCGGCAGCCGGGCTGCGGCCTGCGGCAGAAGCGTCAGCGCCTGGCGGGCGATCGCCTCGGCGGGATCGAGCCAGTCGACCGGCCAAGGCGCGAGCTTGCGGAAGACATTGGCGAGAAACGGATAGTGGGTGCAGGCCAGAACGACGATGTCGGTCTTTCGGCCCCCTTCCTCGACGAAACAGGCCTCGATCTCCGCCGTCACCGCGGCTGGATCGACCCTGCCGCCGCGCAGATGGGTCTCGGCCATCGCTGCCAGATGCCGTGAGCCAACGAGCGTGACCGTGCATTTCTGCGCGAAATCGGAAATCAGGCCGCGCGTGTAGTCGCGTTTTACCGTGCCCGGCGTCGCCAGCACGCTGACGAGGCCCGAGCGCGTCCGCTCGGCCGCTGGCTTGATCGCGGGGACCGTGCCGACGAACGGGATGGCGAAGCGCTGACGCAGTTCTCCCATGACGAGCGTCGAGGCGGTATTGCAGGCGATCACCGCCATCGACGGGTCGATATCCTCGATCAGCCGCGCAAAAAGGTCCGAGATGTGGCAGATCAGCGCCGCTTCCTCCCAGTCTCCATAGGGAAAGCCGGCGTCGTCCGCGACGTAGACGAAGGACCGGTCCGGCATGATCGTGCGAAGCTCGCGCAGCACGGTGAGGCCACCGATTCCGCTGTCGAAGACGAGGATCGGTCGCAGCGCCGAACCGGCCGTCTCCTGCCGGGCGGCTTCACCCGCCACCACCGCCGGGATCTCCCCAATCATCCGCGCGGGCCTCGACCCATCCGGCGTTCGATATGGCGCAGCATGCCGCGCAGGGTGCGCACCTCCTGCTCGCTGAAAGCCGCGCGGGTAAGGATGGTCCGCACCTTCTGCGACATCGCCCCCCGCTTTTCCGGCGGGTGAAAGTAGTCTGCCTTGTCGAGCGTCGCCTCGAGATGGCCGAGGAAGCGAAAAAGGTCCTCCTTCTCCGCCGGCGGAACCTCGGGAGCCACGAAACGCGGCCCTTCGGCCTCGGCCTGGCCCGAGCGCATCCATTCGTAGCTCATCAGGAGCACGGCCTGGGCGATGTTCAGCGAGGCGAAGGCCGGATCGACCGGGAAAGTGACGATCTCGTCCGCCATCCCGACCTCCTCGTTGTTCAGCCCGAAACGCTCTCGCCCGAAGAGAAGGCCTGCCCGCTGCCCCGCCGAGATCCGCGCGCGCAGCTCCGCGCCCGCTGTATCCGGACCGCGCACCGGCTTCAGGCTGTCGCGCGGCCGTGCCGTCGTGGCCAAGAGGAAGGTGAGGTCGGCGACCGCTTCCTCGACCGTGCCAAAGACACGCGCCGCCTCGACGACATGCACGGCGCCGGAGGCCGCCGCGCTCGCGCGCTCGTTCGGCCAGCCATCCCGCGGCGCGACGAGGCGGAGATCACCGAGGCCGAAATTCGCCATCGCCCTGGCGACCATGCCGATGTTCTCGCCGAGCTGCGGCTCGACAAGGACGATCGCCGGCGAGGCCGGCTTGGTCAGACCGTCGGCGATGAGCCGCTCCCTGCGATTTGTTCCTGCCACGCCGTTCTCCCTGTTCACCCGCCGCTGATACAGCGGCTGCGCCCTTCGGCCAAGAGCGGCATCGCGTGGGCGGATCAACGGCTTGCCAGCGCCGGCGGAATCGGGATCGCCGGGAGGTGAACCCTTTTCCGACGTCGGCAATCAAACCGGTCTGACCGGAAATCCCACGCAGACGGACTGGCCTTGGACTGTGAAAACAGTGTCTTGCTCGACATGTCGGAATCACTTTCCGAAGCTCCTGATTCATTATGCGAGCCTTGGGATGGCCATCGTCGTCGACACGCTCCGGATGTCTCTCCGAGGTCACGCGCTGTCGGGGGAACGAAGCCACCGACGGGCCCCGTGCTATCAGCCCGCTCCGCTCGCACAGGGCGCTCCCCTGCTCCTGCGGCCACGGCAAATCTTCGCGGCGCCTTGCTTTGCGTCTGCGGGCAGCGGTGATATAGCGCACCCAGAATGCCAGGGCTTGCCGCCCCGCTCACCCATGGCGTCCCATACGGACGCCACAGACAACCCCGAGGAAGATAATCGATGGCGAAGATCAAGGTCGCAAACCCGGTCGTGGAACTCGACGGCGACGAGATGACCCGGATCATCTGGCAGTTCATCAAGGACAAGCTGATCCACCCCTATCTCGACATCAACCTCGAATATTACGATCTCAGCGTCGAGCATCGCGACGAAACCGGCGATCAGGTCACGATCGACGCCGCCCACGCCATCCAGAAGCACGGCGTCGGCGTGAAATGCGCCACCATCACCCCCGACGAGGACCGGGTGAAGGAATTCTCGCTGAAGAAGATGTGGAAGTCGCCGAACGGCACGATCCGCAACATCCTCGGCGGCGTCATCTTCCGCGAGCCGATCATCGCCAAGAACGTGCCGCGCCTCGTCCCCGGCTGGACCAAGCCGATCATCGTCGGCCGCCATGCCTTCGGCGACCAGTACAAGGCGACCGACTTCCGTTTCCCCGGCAAGGGCAAGCTGTCGATCAAGTTCGTCGGCGAGGACGGCGAGACGATCGAGCACGAGGTCTACGACGCGCCCGCCGCGGGCGTTGCCATGGCGATGTACAACCAGGACGACTCGATTCGCGATTTCGCCCGGGCCTCGCTGAACTACGGTCTCCTGCGCGGCTATCCCGTCTACCTCTCGACCAAGAACACGATCCTCAAGGTCTATGACGGCCGCTTCAAGGACATCTTCGAGGAGGTCTACCAGGCCGAATTCGCGGCGAGGTTCAAGGAGGCCAAGATCACCTACGAGCATCGCCTGATCGACGACATGGTGGCGTCGGCGATGAAGTGGTCGGGCGGCTACGTCTGGGCCTGCAAGAACTACGATGGCGACGTCCAGTCCGATACCGTGGCGCAGGGTTTCGGCTCGCTCGGCCTGATGACCTCGGTGCTGATGACGCCCGACGGCAAGACGGTCGAGGCGGAGGCCGCGCACGGCACCGTCACCCGCCACTATCGCCAGCACCAGCGCGGCGAGGAAACCTCGACCAACTCGATCGCCTCGGTTTTCGCCTGGACGCGGGGCCTTGCCCACCGCGCCAAGCTCGACGACAACGCCGAACTCGCGCGCTTCGCCGACACGCTGGAGAAGGTCTGCATCGACACCGTCGAGGCCGGCCACATGACGAAGGATCTCGCCCTCCTCATCGGTCCCGACCAGCCCTGGCTCTCCACCACCGGCTTCCTCGACAAGATTGACGAGAATCTCAAAAAGGCGATGGCCGTCTGACCAAAGACGCCTCGGCGCCGCTGCGCCTGGCTCACCGCTTGCAGGGCGCCCGGTCTCAGGATCGGGCGCCCTTTTTCGTTGCGGAAACAGCGATCGCCGTCACGCCGATGTCAAAAACGGGTGCCCCTCGGATGAAACCTACCGGTCGCTGGGACATTGGTCAGTCATCTGACAACGGAGCAGTTTCCCACATGACCTTTGCCACACCAGCCGCCATCGTCCTCGCCGGGCTTCTGTCCACCACCGCCGCCTTCGCCCAGAACGCTCTGGTCGAGATCGACGACGCGGTCATGCTTCCATCGATGAACGTCAGCGTCGATGCGCTCGACGACATGGACGTCTACGACACCGCCGGCAAGAAGATCGGCGAGATCGAGGAGGTCGTCGGGACGAACGCTGAGACCCCGACGGCGGTCAGCGTCGAATTCGAGAACGATCTCGTAACGGGGGACGACGACCGGCTGGTCCCGCTGGAAAGCCTCAGCATGGACGGCAAACGCGTCGTTCTCGCGCTGGACACCGCCGCGATCAACCAGCTGCCGGCCTACGACGACTGACGGCGAACGTCCACGAAGCGGCAGCCCGCCGTCGCGCTCAGCGACAGGCACAAAAAAGCCCGGCAGCGATGTCGGGCTTTTCGTTGGATGGGGCCCTGAGGCGACGGGATGGACGATGGATGCCGGCCCTGCGGGGGCAGCAGCCATCTGTCAGGTCCGAAGCCTGGACCGCTGGAGAACGAGGACCGCCGCAGGCTGCATCGCGCTGCCGGCGCGCGGGCTCCGGCAGGTTCAGGGCACGGGGTCCGAGGAAGCTCGCCTCCTCCGGATCCGCCTCTCAGCCAGCCAGCGCCGCCTCGACCGCGGCGACTGCGGCATCGGCTTTATCGGCCTCGGGGCCACCGGCCTGCGCCATGTCGGGCCGCCCACCGCCGCCCTTGCCGCCGATCGCCTCGCTCGCTGCCCGCACCAGCGATACCGCGTCGTAGCGGCCGACCAGATCCGGCGTGACGCCGACGACGACGCTCGCCTTGCCCTCGTCCACCCCGACGAAGACGACGACACCTGACCCAAGGCCCGTCTTGGCCTCGTCGACGAGGCCCTTCAGATCCTTGGCGCCGACGCCCTGCAGCACACGGCCGAGGAAGCCGACACCCGCCACCGTCCTGGCCGCACTGCCGGTGGCAGAACCACCGTCGCCGGCAAGGGCCAGACGCTTGCGCATGTCCGCAACCTCGCGTTCCAGGCGCTTGCGCTCGTCGACCAGGGCCTCCAGCCGCTCCACCACTTCCGCAGGCGAAGCCTTCAGCGCCGCGGCAATGCGTCGGACGCGCTCGTCCTGTTCGATGAAATAGGCATGGGCGGCGTCCCCGGTCAGCGCCTCGATGCGGCGGACACCGGCGCCGACGGCGCTTTCCGAGATTACGTGGACAAGGCCGATATCGCCGGTCGCGCCGACATGCGTGCCGCCGCAAAGCTCGGCCGAATAGGTCCGTCCGGCCTTGTCGCCTTCCTCGGCGACACCCATCGAGACGACGCGAACCTCGTCGCCGTACTTTTCGCCGAACAGCGCCATGGCGCCTTCGGCGATGGCGTCGTCGACGGTCATCAGCCGCGTCGTCACCGGCGTGTTCTGCAGGATGATGCGGTTGGCGAGGCGCTCGACCTCGGCAAGCTCGGCGGCCTCGATGGGCTTTGGATGCGAGAAGTCGAAACGCAGCCGCTCCGGCGCGACGAGCGAACCCTTCTGCGCCACATGCGTGCCGAGGATCTCGCGCAGGCCCTCGTGCAGAAGATGGGTCGCCGAGTGGTTGGCCCGGATCTTCGTGCGCCGGCCGTGATCGACGACGAGTTCGAGCGCCGCGCCCTGCCTCAGTGTACCCTCCATCACCTTGCCGCGGTGGACGAACAGGCTGCCGCCGAGAAGCTTTTGCGTTGTCGCGATCTCGACCCGGACGCCCTCGCCGCGCATGACGCCGGCATCACCCTGCTGGCCACCGGATTCGCCATAGAACGGCGTCTGGTTGACGACGATGGAGACTTCGTCGCCGGCGGCGGCTGTCGCCACTTCCTTGCCGTCGACGACGAGCGCGGTGACGACGCCTTCGGCGGTCTCCGTGTCGTAGCCGAGGAACTCGGTCGCCCCGACGCGGTCGCGGATCGAAAACCAGACGGTTTCCGACGCCGTCTCGCCCGAACCGGTCCAGCTCTTGCGCGCCTCCGCCTTCTGGCGCTCCATCGCGACCTTGAAGGCGTCGACATCGACCTCGATGCCGCGCGGACGCAGCGCGTCCTGCGTCAGGTCGAGCGGGAAGCCATACGTGTCGTAGAGCTTGAAGGCCGTCTCGCCGGAGAGTTTTGCGCCGGTCACCATGCCGTCCGTCGCGTCGGTGAGAAGTGACAGGCCACGGTCGAGCGTGACGAGAAAGCGCTTCTCCTCGAGCTTGAAGGTCTCCGCGATCAGCGCCTCGGCGCGCATGAGTTCTGGATAGGCGCGGCCCATCTCGGCGACGAGCACCGGCAGCAGCCGGTAGAGGATCGGTTCGCGGGCCCCCAGCATCTTCGCATGCCGCATCGCGCGGCGCATGATCCGGCGCAGGACATAGCCGCGCCCCTCGTTCGAGGGCAGGACGCCATCGGCGATGAGGAAGGCCGAGGACCGCAGGTGATCCGCGATGACGCGGTGGCTGGCGCGATTGTCGCCTTCCGCCGGAACGCCAGTCAGTTCGACCGAGGCGCCGATCAGGGCCTTGAAAAGGTCGATGTCGTAGTTGTCGTGGACGCCCTGCAACACGGCGGCAAGACGTTCCAGCCCCATTCCGGTGTCGATCGAGGGCCGCGGCAGGCTCACCCGCTCCTCGGCCGAGATCTGCTCGAACTGCATGAAGACGAGGTTCCAGATCTCGATGAAGCGGTCGCCGTCCTCTTCGGCGCTGCCGGGCGGACCGCCCCAGATCTCCGGACCATGGTCATAGAAGATTTCCGAGCACGGCCCGCAGGGGCCGGTCTCGCCCATCGACCAGAAGTTGTCGGATGTTGCGATGCGGATGATGCGGTCGTCCGACAGGCCCGCGATGCGCTTCCACAGCGACGCCGCCTCCTCGTCGTCATGGTAGACGGTGACGAGCAGCTTGTCCTTGGCGAGCGCGAATTCCTTCGTCAGCAGCGTCCAGGCGAACTCGATGGCGTTCTCCTTGAAATAGTCGCCGAAGGAGAAATTGCCGAGCATCTCGAAGAAGGTGTGGTGGCGCGCGGTGTAGCCGACATTGTCGAGATCATTGTGCTTGCCGCCGGCGCGCACGCATTTCTGCGATGTCGCGGCACGGTTGTAGGGCCGGCTCTCGACGCCGGTGAAAACGTTCTTGAACTGCACCATGCCCGCATTGGTGAACATCAGCGTCGGATCGTTGCGCGGCACCAGCGGCGACGAGGCGACCTTGGCGTGGCCGTTGCTCTCAAAATAGTCGAGAAAGGTCGACCGGATCTCGTTCACGCCGCTCATGCTGGACCTTCAAATGCCTGGCGCACCGCCTCCTGTCGCGGGACGAGCCCGAAACTCTCGGCGATGCGATGAACAAAGTGGAGCAACCGGCCTTCGCGGCTGCGGGAGACCCGCGCCGCAAAGCGTCGCTCCGGGATAAGACGCCGACCGCAAGGCCGTGCCCGCGCTTTGTAGCGTCGGCTCCAATCGCTGTCCATCGGCGTCGCACCGCGGCCGGAAACGACAAAGGGCGGGACGCTTGCGCCCCACCCTTCCGGTTCCTCAGCCCGCTGGGCCGTCCTGAGTCAGCCTCGCCGGGGTCCCAGCTCCCCGGCCGAGGGCGCCAAACCTCCACACCCGGAAGGCGACGCACCTCCCCTCATGCGTCGGCGTCGTCGTCGCTCGCCTTGCCGTCGTCGAGCAGCTGCTCCGCAATCAGGCCGGCATTCTGGCGGATCGCCGTCTCGATGTCGGCCGCCATGTCCGGATTGTCCTTGAGGAACTGCTTGGCGTTCTCGCGACCCTGGCCGAGGCGCTGGCTGTTGCAGGAGAACCAGGCGCCGGACTTCTCGACGATGCCGGCCTTGACGCCGAGATCAATGAGTTCGCCGAGCTTCGAGACGCCCTCGCCGTACATAATGTCGAACTCGACCTGCTTGAAGGGCGGGGCCAGCTTGTTCTTGACGACCTTCACCCGCGTCTGGTTGCCGGTGATTTCCTCGCGGTCCTTGATGGCGCCGATGCGGCGGATGTCGAGACGGACCGAGGCGTAGAACTTCAGCGCGTTGCCGCCGGTCGTCGTTTCGGGCGATCCGTACATCACGCCGATCTTCATGCGGATCTGGTTGATGAAGATCACCATGCACTTCGACCGCGAGATCGAGCCGGTGAGCTTGCGCAGCGCCTGGCTCATCAGCCGCGCCTGCATGCCGGGCAGGGAATCGCCCATCTCGCCCTCGATTTCGGCCCGCGGCGTCAGCGCCGCGACCGAATCGACGACCAGCACGTCGATTGCGCCGGAGCGCACCAGCGTATCGACGATCTCCAATGCCTGCTCGCCCGTATCGGGCTGCGAGATCAGGAGATTTTCGAGATCGACGCCGAGCTTTCGGGCATAGACCGGATCGAGCGCATGCTCGGCATCGACGAAGGCGCAGATACCGCCCTTCTTCTGGGCTTCGGCAATGGTGTGCAGTGCCAGAGTCGTCTTGCCGGAGCTTTCCGGCCCATAGACCTCGACGATACGGCCCTTGGGCAGGCCGCCAATGCCGAGCGCCATGTCGAGGCCGAGCGAGCCCGTGGAGATCGTCTCGATCTCGACCAGCTTCTCATTGGCGCCGAGCCGCATGATCGAGCCCTTGCCGAAGGCACGTTCGATCTGCGAGAGCGCTGCGTCGAGTGCTTTATTCTTGTCCAACGATGGATCCTCGACAAGCCGTAGGTTTTTCTGTGCCATGGGAGAGCCACCTTATTTCACGCGGGAGACAGTGACGCAATCGCGCCTTAACTATCCCTCTCGTACATGTTTTGTTCTCGATTGGCAAGCGTGATCTCGCTTTGTTCTCGGTTTTCCCGGATGAGTCGCCTTCCCGGAATTCGTGCCGTTTCCTAAGATTTGATGAAAGTTTCGAGATGGACGTCGGCCGACACCACATCTTCCTCGCCGGAGCTGCCCATGTCGACCGGCGAGGACGGTCCAGCGCGCGCATCCGGCTCGGCGCGTCCAATCCGGGGACAGTCGTCGAATCGCTCGGCGGCGCAATCTTCAACGCCGGGCTCGCGCTTCGGATGTTCGGGGCCGACGTGACGATGATGTCGGCGCGCGGCGGCGATCTCGAAGCGGGTCTTGTCGAGGCGTCTGTCGCCAGCGCGGGCATCGTCGACCACAGCATGGTCTGGCTGGACCGCCGCACGGCGACCTATACGGCCATCCTCGACGAGCGCGGCGACCTCGTTGCCGGCATTGCCGACATGCAGCTTTACGATCTCCTGTCGGGCAGGGCCTATTCGCGCCGACACGTCCGCGCCGCCATGAGTGCCAGCGAAGGACTGATTCTCGACGCCAACCTGCCGGCGGGCGCGATCGATGCCCTCATCCAGTCCTTTGCCGGACGACCGGTCGCGGCCATCGGCGTCTCGCCCTCGAAGGCGGTCCGTCTCGGGGAACGCCTTGGGGCGCTGACGCTTCTCTTCCTGTCGCGGGCGGAGGCGGCAAGTCTCGTCGAAGCCTCGGCCGCGACCGGCGTCGCCCTGCTTGCCGAACTCCTTGCCGAAAGCGGCGCGAGCCGGGTCGTCATCACCGACGGCCCCTCCGACGTCGCCATCCTCGACCACGGGACGATCACCCTTCAGGCGCCGCCCGCGGTCGCGCGCCTCCGGGACGTCACGGGGGCCGGCGACACGCTCGCCGCCACCGCAACCCTCGCCTTCATCGACGGCTGGCCGCTCATCGAAGCCGTTCGGCTGGGAATGGCGGCGGCGAGCCGGCGCATCGCCGACGGGAGCGCCGATCCGCAGGATTGCCTATCCGCCATATACGCCATCGCCGCAGCCATGACGCCGCCGCGCACCGCCGACAACGCATGAAGGACGTCAACCGTGCAGAATCACGCCCTCTTTCACACTTCCCAGTCCGTCGGCGCGGCGCTTTCCGCCGGACGACCGGTCGTCGCGCTGGAATCCACGATCATCACCCACGGCATGCCCTTCCCCGAAAACCTCGAGACGGCGCGGGACGTCGAGGCGATCGTGCGGGCTGAAGGGGCGGAGCCCGCGACCATCGCGGTTCTGGACGGCCAGCTCCACATTGGTCTCGAGGCGGGCGAGCTCGATCAGCTGGCGCGCCGCGACGATGCCATGAAGCTGTCGCGCGCCGACCTCGCCTTTGCGCTGGCAACCGGCCGCACCGGGTCTACCACCGTCGCGGCGACCATGATCGCGGCAGCTCTGGCCGGCATCGGGGTCTTCGCCACCGGCGGGATCGGCGGTGTCCACCAGGGTGCGGCGGACAGTTTCGACATATCGGCCGATCTCGAAGAGCTGTCCCGCACTGCCGTGATCGTCGTTTCGGCCGGCGCCAAGGCGATTCTCGACCTGCCAAAAACCCTGGAAGTGCTGGAAACGAAGGGCGTACCGGTCGTCGGCTATGGCTGCGACGTCTTCCCCGCCTTCTGGTCGCGGTCATCCGGCCTGCGCGCGCCGCTCCGGCTCGACACGCCGGAGGCCATCGCCTCCTTCCAGACGATGCGTGCCCGACTCGGCATCGGGGGCGGAATACTGATCGGCAATCCTGTCCCCGAAGCCGACGAGATCCAGACCGAGGTGATCGAAGCCTATGTCGCGACCGCGCTCGGCGAAGCCCGGGCGACCGGAATATCGGGCAAGGCGGTAACGCCCTTTCTCCTCGGCCGAATGTTCGAGCTCAGCCAGGGTCAGTCGCTGAAGACGAACATCGCGCTGGTCCAGTCGAACGCCCGCCTTGCCGCCCGCATCGCCACGGCGATGGCAGCCGCCAGTTGAGGCGGTCGCCCTACTGGTCGAGCATCTCCTTCACGGCGATGGCGAGATCTCTGAGAGAGAAGGGCTTGGCGAGGAAGCCGAACTTCTCGCCCTCCGGCAGGTTCTTGGCGAAGGCATCCTCGGCATAGCCGGAAACGAAGATGAACTTGAGGTCCGGCCGCGCCTTCCGCATTTCTCGAAGGAGGGTCGGGCCGTCCATTTCCGGCATGACGACGTCGGAGACGACCAGGTCGATCCGGCCTTCCAGCTGTTCCATCACATCCAGCGCCTCGACCCCCGACGCCGCCTCGTGCACCTCGTAGCCGCGCATCTTCAGCGCCCGAACATTGCCGGCCCGCACATGATCCTCGTCCTCGACGAGGAGGATCGAGGCGGTGCCGGAGAGGTCGGCCTTGGCGGACACGATGACCGGTCCCGCCTCGACCTTCGCGAGCGCCGCTTCGGAGGGGAAATGCCGGGGAAGGAAGATGCGGAAGGTCGTCCCCTTGCCGACGACCGAGTCGACGAAGATGAAGCCGCCGGACTGCTTGACGATGCCGTAGACCATGGAGAGGCCGAGGCCCGTTCCCTTGCCGATCTCCTTGGTGGTGAAAAACGGCTCGAAGATCCGCTCGGCAACACTGTCCGGCATGCCGCCGCCGATATCGGTAACTTCGACGAGAGCGAAGTCACCTTCGGACATCTCGGCATAGCCGAACCGCTTGATCTCTTCCTCGGCGACATTGCGCGTCGAGATGGTGATGGTCCCCCCATCGACCATGGCATCGCGGGCGTTCTGGACGAGATTGGTGATCACCTGCTCGAATTGGCCGATGTCGGCCATGACGGGCCAGAGATCGCGGGCATGGTGACGTTCGAGCTTCACCAGATCACCGGATATCCGCTTCAGCAGCAGATGCATGTCGGCGATGACATCGGTGAGGTTCAGCATCTTCGGCCGCATGGTTTGCCGCCGCGAATAGGCCAGGAGCTGACGTACAAGCGAGGCCGCCCGGTTTGCGCTCTGCTTGATCAACAGGAGATCCTGGAAGGACGGATCGCCGGCCCGGTGATTGAGAAGAAGAAAATCCACCGAGGCCGTGATGATCGTCAGAACGTTGTTGAAATCGTGCGCGATGCCGCCGGCGAGATTGCCGATCGCCTGCATCTTCTGGCTCTTGGCGAACTGGTCCTCCAGCGCCCGCTGGTCGGTAATGTCGACGCCGTAGAGAATGACGGCCTCGCCCGAGCCATCGTGGACGTCAGACACGGCGCTGACATAGAGCCGGACGGACCGCGGGTTGTCGCCGGTAAGCTCGGCGTCCACCGACGGAATGCCTGCCTGATGGCGCGCGGCCAGCGTCAGCGCCTGACGCAGGGCTTCCCAGCTCTCCGAACGCAAGCCGTCGGCGATCCGTCCCGATCCACTCGACACGGTCTGGCCGAACATCTTGGCGAAGGCCGGATTGGCCCGCACGACCTCACCGGCCTCGCTGAGGGCCGCGATCGCCATCGGCGATGAATTGAAGAAGCGGGTGAAACGGACCTCGGCGGCTTCCAGCGCGCTCGCGCCGTCGCCCTCGAGGCTGCGGTTGAGGACGATGGTGCGCGTCAGCCCGAGCGCGCCGTCGGGACCGCGGCCGCCGCAACGCAGGAGACGGGCGGGCAGTCGCCTGCCGCTGGCCCCGAGAAGGTCGAGGTCGATGGCGCTGACGGCGTTGGGATCTTCCTCTTCGGCACCGACATCGAGCAGCGCCAGAGCCTCGGGCGCGACGAATTCCGCAATCGAGCGGGAATTGGGGCGGAAGGAGACGAGGTCGATGCCGAGCCAGTCGGCAAGCGTCGCATTGATATAGGCGATTCGGCCGGCGCGATCGGATGCGAAAAAGCCGGCCGGCGCATGGTCGAGATAGTCGATGGCATGCTGCAGGTCCTGGAAGAAGGTCTCCTGCTCGTCGCGCTCGGCGGTGATGTCGGCGATCTGCCAGGCCTGCGCCGCCCCTCCCGTCCCCTTCATCGGCCGAACCGAGGTGCGGTACCAGCGCGGCCCGGTTTCGTCGCCGGAGAGACTGCGCGCCAGCCTGAACTCCTCCTGGCCGCCGATATTTTCCCGGGCAAGATTGCCGAGCCGATAGATCGCCTCCGAGGCGTCACGCTCGCGCGACAGCAGTCGCTCCAGCGTCTTCACCTCCGGTGCGGCGGCAGCACCCGTGGTCTGGCCATAGGCGTGGTTGGCGTAGATGATCCGTCCCTTGCCGTCGACAACGAGGGTGCCGACGTCCAGCGTGTCGAGGAAATCCTTGGCGATGCTGCCATCCCCGCTCTTGCCGGCGAAAGCGACCAGTCCGAGGGCGACGGCGAAAATCGTCGCGATACCGATCATGGCCAGCACGGCGAAGATCGCCAGCAATGCGTACGCGCCGTAGCTGTGACCTACCAGCGTCAGGCCCGCTGCGAAGAACAGGAGTGCACCGCCAAGAAGAAGCAGCCGACGGACGACACCTGCACTGGTGCTGCGATCGACGAGCGGCTTTTCCCTCACACCTGCCAAGGCCCCATTCATCGCCCTATCCGCCTCGATGGCATGTCGACACCTTCCGTCAGTCTGGCGATTCGAGCGGAAAGCCCTGGCCGGATGCCGGTGCCATTCCTCCCCAACGCTCTCTCGGGTTACTCTCTCTATCCGAGCCGGAGGTCCGCCGGAAGATGCTGCTAACGCCCCGCTGGCGGATGATGGGCCGTCACAGCATGCGAAGCACGGATAGAGGGGATCCACGACGCGGCGTCAGCGGAAGACCTGCTTCGTTGGTGCAGTGCGGATGAACCGTGCTAAAGGCAAGTTTTCCAAGCCGTCGGACGGCAAAATACGCTTGTCGTGACGATTGAATTCCGGTCTACCATGACCGCGTCTACCTCGGGAGTTCAGTATGCGTGAGTGGCTTGTCGATCTTGTTGGCGAAGGCATGGCCCCGGCCGCCACCCTGGTCCTTTCGGCTGCGATCGTCCTGCTCCTCGTGTTCTCCGTCATCTGGGTCGCCAAGCGGGCCCTCGGGGGGCAGTTCGGTCAGCGGGCCAAGGGGCGCGGCCCCCGCCTTGCCGTGATGGACATTACCGCCATCGATCCAAAGCGCAAACTCGTCCTGGTTCGGCGAGATGAGGTCGAACATCTCATCCTGATCGGCGGACAGAACGACATCGTCATCGAGGCCAATATCCTGCGTGTCGCCAGTGGCGCGAGGCCGGCTCGGACCGAGCCCTCGTTCCGCCCGGACGACGCCGCGCCCGTCGATCGCCGGCCGGCGGTAGCGGCAGCCCCATCGCAGCAGCGACCCGCGCCGACCCCACCTGCAGCGCAGGGGCCGCGACCCGCGGCGAACGGCGCGCCACGGGCCAAGGATGTCGTCCAAACCAGCCCCCTCGCCCGGCCCCTTCCGCGCGCTCCCTCGACACCGGAAATCTCGGCCCCCGCCCCCGTCGTCGTCGATCCCGACTCGCGGGTCGAGCCCGTCGCCGCTACGTTGCCGCCCCAGCCTGCCCCAGAAGCGCCGACCGCTCCTCCGCAACGCCGGGAGCCGGCCTTCAGCGATTCGCCGTCCTCCCGTCAGAAGGCCGAGCCAGCGTCGCCTGTGAAAGACGAGGAGCCCCAGCAGGGCGCCGACAGAGCGACCGTCGCCGACCGTGCGCCGGATACCGCAGCGCCGTTTCCCGTCGTGACGGAGGCGCCGGCGGGCGGTCCGTCGTCGCCGGTCCCTGATCGCAAGCCGGCAGCAGAAGCGCCCCGCAGCCCCGCCGACATCGTGAAAAATACTGCCGAGGCGCCTGCGGTCGTCACGACGGGAAGAATCGTCACCGCCGAGACCCCGCGGCCGGCACCGCCGCGCTATGTCCCTGTGGATCGCACGGGTCCGCCGAGCCAGCAGATCGTGACCCGCACTCCCGTGACCACGGCTTCCGGGCTCGTCGGCAACGGCGAGCCGCCGGTGCAGCGCGTCTCCGTCACCGGCCGAGATCCTTCCGGCGGGGGCATGACGGGCGGCAGCGTAAACACCCCGGTGGCTGAACCTGTCGCACCAGCAGTGCAATCGATGGCGGCACCGGCCGATTCCGGCGCGTTCGCGGCCCCGCCGTCGCCGACCCGCCAGGACGTGCCGGCCTCCCGGCCAGTTACGGCGCCAAGGCCCGCGGCTTCGACTTCTGCCCCCGATCCTTCCGGCGAGCGCGATCGGCCGCAGCCTGCGGCAAGCGCAGAGACGCAACCGGAGAATCCCCGCAGCAATCCACCGAAGATGAGGGAGATGGCCCCGCGCACGGGCGAGCCGGCATCGGGCCTTATCGGCGCGGCAGAGCGCCAGCGGGAGTTGATCCGCGCCCGGCCGACGCCGACCATGAGGCCGCCGGCTGAAACCACGCCAGCCGGACCGGACCTGACCCGGACTGCGGGAGTCCAAGTTCCACTGCCGCCGGGCTCAGTGCCGGACACCGCTTCTGGCGCTCGCGCGGCGCCCGAAGTCGCGCCGCCCGAAAAGAAGCCGCTGGAAGTGCGTAGCTTTGCGGCGTCCATCCAGGCGGGCGGGCGGGTGACGCAGGGCGCCCCGACCCCGGTCGACAGGACCCCGTCCAGCGTGCAACCGCCGGACAGGTCGCCGGCTGACGAGCCGACCCCCGCCGCGGCGCCCCGGCGTCCGCTGGTTGAGCCGGCCGCGCC
Organism: Aureimonas sp. SA4125; assembly: GCF_019973775.1. Classification (NCBI taxonomy): domain Bacteria; kingdom Pseudomonadati; phylum Pseudomonadota; class Alphaproteobacteria; order Hyphomicrobiales; family Aurantimonadaceae; genus Aureimonas; species Aureimonas sp. SA4125. Next base: position 2,786,032 of record NZ_AP025032.1, read on the forward strand.
GGTCGCGTCCTCCCCGGTCGCCCCGGTCGCGTCCGCCCCGGCCGCACGCGTCGCAGCGGAACCGGCGAAGGGCAACGACGGCGCCGATGACGATTTTGCCGGCCTCGAAGATTTCCTGTCCGCCGAGCTCGATTTCGGACTGGACGACGTCCATTGGAACGACGAACCGGAGGGCGCTGCTCCCGAGGTGCGGGTGGACGAGCCGAAGTCGACCACCGACAGCAAGCCGGCCGACAGCAAGCCGGCGGACAGCAAGTCGGCGGACAGCGAGGCAGAAAGCGAGGCGAAAAAGCCGCGTGCCCTGACGCTGGAGGAAGAGATGGAACGGCTCCTCGGCGACTTCAACTTCGAGACGTCGGACCGCGGCAGACGCTGATCCCAAGGGCGACCACGGCGCGACGAAATCGTGGTCGCTTCCGTTCGTTTCGGTCTGGAGACGTCGCCGTCGAGCACGCCTGGGATGGACGCCTGGGCGCAAGGCATGGCAGGCCCGAGATCGCTGTCGATCCCGTCAGTGCACCGCGGAGCAGGGCGTGACGCCGCCGAGATCCGACCAGCGTGATGTGGCTTCCAGGGACATTGAGAGGTGAGTAGGGATTGATCAGCCGACGGTGGCGATCGACCTTGGCGCGGAACGTCATCGCTCGCAGAACCGCCTTTGGCGGCCGCTATCGCAGCGTGAGGAGCACCGGCAGTGACGCTCGTTGCGATCGCCTGCAGGCCGCATCGGCAGCCTGGCGGATGGACGTCGCCGATCCCGGATCGCCGAAAACTCTATTCGTCGCAGCAGACTATTCGTCGCGGTAGACTTTCTCGCGGCGCTCGTGACGTTCCTGGGCTTCCAGGGACATGGTGGCGATAGGGCGGGCATCAAGGCGCTTGAGGCTGATGGGCTCGCCGGTTTCCTCGCAGTAGCCGTAGGTGCCTTCGTCGAGACGCTCGAGCGCGGAATCGATCTTGGAGATCAGCTTGCGCTGCCGGTCGCGCGCGCGAAGCTCGATCGCGCGGTCGGTTTCGGACGAAGCGCGGTCGGCGACATCGGCCAGGTTGGCGTTTTCGTTGGCGAGCGTTTCCAGAGTTTCGCGCGACTCGCGAAGGATGTCCGCCTTCCAGGCGAGCAGCTTCTTGCGGAAATAGTCCCGCTGCCGCTCGTTCATGAACGGGCCCTCTTCGGAGAGACCTGCATCGAAAGATAGAGTTTCGCTCATACCGTCTCCTTCAAGGCCGCTACGGCGGTGCTTATACCGAGGCTTCCGCCAAGGGACAAGCGCTTTTGCCCCACCGTCCGCCCATGATATCGATGCTTTAAGACATGGGTTTCATTTGACTTTTCAAACGCGGATGCGGGTTGCCTCGGCGCGGTCGGGCCATCTTGATCGCCGCCCTTATGATTAGGCACTCCGACTGGTGCCGACCTTGCACTGGCCGGCCTGTTGCCATCCTATCGGTTACGATTGCCTGTTTCATCGATTTCGGAATAGCTGGACGAATGGTCACTGCACCGATCAGCACCCTCTACCTCCTGCGGCACGCTCACGCCGCCGTTCCCCTGCCGGGGCAAGGCGACCGTGACCGTCCGCTGGACGCGCGCGGCGCCCGCGACGCACCGCGAATTGGCGACATGGTCGCGGAGGAGATTTCCGGACTGTCGTCCATTCTCTGTTCCCCGGCGGTTCGTACGCGGCAGACGCTCGACGCCCTGCGTCCCCACCTGGCCGAGAATGTCTCGATCGCCTTCCGCGACTCTCTCTATGAACACGGGCTGGATGCCTACCTCGCCGAGGTCAGGAAGTGCGAAGCGGCCCGCGGGGTCCTCGTCATCGGACACAATCCGACGATCGAGGAGTTCGCGCTGCAGCTTGTGGGCGATGGAGACGCGAAAGCCATGGCGCTCCTGCGCGAAGGACTGCCGACGATGGCGCTGGCGATCATCTCGTTCGACACTGGGATTTCGCAGATCGCGCCCGGTTCGGGCTTCCTTCGTCGGCTCCTTCGCCCGCGCGATCTTGCTGCCTGAGTCCCTACCGGACTCCCCTCGCCCTGCCTATATCGCCGGGACCCGCCCCCCGAGCCCGAGTGCCCCGTCTCCATGACATCCCTCACCGACGAAGCCCGCATCGTTCTCGACAATCTGAGCGACCGCACCTCGTCCCTCTTCCACCCGACACTCCGCCTCGGGGTCGCGGGGCTGTCGCGCGCCGGCAAGACGGTGTTCATCACCTCTCTCGTGCACAACCTCCTGCACGGAGGACGCCTGCCCCTGTTCGAGGCGCAGTCCGGCGGCCGGATCGCGAAGAGTTTCCTCGAGGAGCAGCCGGACGCCGCGATCCCGCGTTTCCAGTACGAGGATCACATCCGCACCATTCTGGAGCAGCGACAGTGGCCGCAATCGACGCGGGCCATCTCCGAACTGCGGCTGACGATCGAGTACGAGTCGGCCTCCGGCTGGTCGCGCATGTTCTCTGCCGGCAGGCTGTCGCTCGACATCGTCGACTATCCCGGCGAATGGCTGCTCGACCTGCCCCTTCTGGACAAGGATTTCGCGACTTTCTCGGCCGAGGCGATCGAGCGGGCACGGTTGCCGGCGCGGGCGGCCATGGCGGGCGAATACCTGGCGCTCCTGGCGGACGCGGATCTTTCCGCGCCCGCGGACGAGATGACGGCATCGCGGCTCGCCGCCGCCTTCACCCGCTATCTCCGCGACTGCCGCGCCGACACCACCGCCCTGTCGACATTGCCGCCCGGCCGTTTCCTGATGCCCGGCGATCTCGAGGGCTCGCCCGCTCTCACCTTCGCGCCGCTGCCGGCGGAAAGGGGCAAGACCTACCCCAAGGGCTCGCTGGCCGCACTGTTCGCGCGGCGCTACGCCGCCTACAAGTCCGTCGTGGTCAAGCCCTTCTTCCGCGAGCATTTTGCCAGGCTCGACCGGCAGATCCTTCTCGTCGACGTGATGCAGGCGATCAATGCCGGCCCCGAGGCGATCCGGGACCTGGAGACGGCACTGACCGACGTTCTCGAGTGCTTCAGGCCGGGCAAGACGAGCTGGCTCGGCTCCTTCATGACGCGCCGGATCGATCGCATCCTGATCGCGGCGACCAAGGCCGACCATCTGCATCGCGAGAGCCACCCGAGGCTGGAGGCGATCGTCCGCCGCCTCGTCGACCAGGCCATCGCTCGGGCCAAGTTCTCCGGCGCCAAGACCGAGGTCCTGGCACTCGCCTCGATCCGCGCGACGCACGAGGCGAACGCGACCCAGAACGGCGACCGCCTTCCCTTGATCGTCGGCACGCCCATGGCCGGCGAGACGATCGACGGCCAGACTTTCGACGGTGCGAGCGAGACCGCCATCTTCCCCGGCGACCTTCCCGCCGATCCCGCCCGGCTCTTCGAGGCGGGCGGGCCGTGGAACAACAGTTCCCTCGACCCGCTGACCTTCGTGCGCTTCAAGCCGCCGCGGCTGGAGCGGACGGCCGAGGGCTTCACGCTGTCGCTGCCGCACATCCGGCTCGACCGTGCCGTCCAGTTTCTCATCGGGGATAAACTGGCATGAGCGACCGGAGCGACCCGCCCATCCGCCGCCCCGCCGCCTTTCGGCTGGATGCGAAAAGCCCGCCGTCGGAGCCGGCACCGACCGCCGAGGCGGAGGCCGTCAGGACGCCGCGCGCGGTCTCCGATCTCAGCCTTCTGACGATCGAGCCGGACGAGGCGATCGAGCGCGAGGCCGCCTTGGTCGAGATCGATCTGGGCGAGAGGCCGACGCGTCGCTTTTCCTTTTTCAAGCTCTTTCTCGCCGCATTGGGCGCCCTGGTGTCGCTCGCCATCGGTCTCGCCGTCGATGCGCTGATCCGCGATCTCTTTGCCCGCGGCGACTGGCTCGGCTGGGTCGGCCTCGCGCTCGCGGTCCTCCTGGTCATCGGCGCCCTTGGCATCACGGCACGCGAAACCATCGGCATGCTGCGCCTTGCCGCCGTCGACCGCGAGCGGAAGGCAGCGCTTGCAGCCTATGAGCGGGACTCGGCGTCGGAGGCGAAGATCGTCGTCGCCGGGCTCGTCTCGCTTTTGTCCGGCAAGGCGGAGACCGCCGAGGGACGCCGGCGGCTCGCCGCGCTCTCCGAGGATGTGATCGACGGGCGCGACATGATCGCCGTCGCCGAACGCGAACTGCTCGGGCCGCTCGACGTCAAGGCGCGCGCGCTGGTCCTCGCCGCGTCCAAGCGTGTCTCGGTGGTCACGGCCGTCAGCCCGAAGGCGATCGTCGACGTCGCCTTCGTCCTTTTCCAGACCGTCCGGCTGATCCGCCAGATGTCGGAACTCTACGGGGCCCGTCCCGGCACGCTCGGCCTGATCAAGCTGACGCGCAACGTCCTCGGCCATCTTGCCGTCACAGGGTCGATCTCGATCGGCGACAGCGTCGTCGGGCAGGTTGTCGGCCATGGCCTCGCGGCCCGGCTGTCGGCGCGCCTCGGCGAAGGCGTCGTCAACGGGCTGCTGACGGCGCGGATCGGGCTTGCCGCCATGGACCTCTGCCGCCCCCTGCCCTTCCTGAAGGCGCAAAGGCCGCGCATCGCCGATTTCGTCGGCGATCTGGCCTCTCTCGACGGCGTGGCCAAACGTGCCCGCCCGGTCCCTCCGGCGACCACGTAACCGTGAGCAGACCCTCGTGGAAACAAGTCGTTAACCGTTCCGAGCGATAACAGGAGGGTGCCAGCGACATCCTGTCCCGACCGGAAAGATCCAATATGTTCAACGCGTCCTTCGCCGGTGTCGCCCTTGCCGCCGCCACCACGCTGATGCTCGCGGCCTCTCCCGCCCGTGCCGGCAGCGACACCGCCTTTTTCGATCAGGTCGTCGGGCAGTGGTCTGGCCGCGGCGAGATCGTCGCCGGCAAGTACAAGGGCACCAAATTCAACTGCAGCTTCAGCGGCGAAACCCCTGGCGGCGCCGTCGGCATGTCGCTCGACGGCACATGCCGGGTCGGCCTCTTCTCGCAGAAGATGCGTGCCGAAGTGACGAAGCAGGGCGTGACCTACAAGGGCGCCTTCCTCGACGGCGCCAAGGGCAAGGGACTCGACATCATCTCCGGCAACGTCGCCGGCAACCAGATGGTCGTCGGCCTCGACCGCAAGCAATTGAAGGGGGCGATGATCGCCAAGCTCGACGGCCGCGACAAGCTGAGCATCTCGATCTCGGTCCGCGTCGCCGACGACCTCGTCCCCGTCCTCGGCATGAGCCTTGCCCGCGGCGAGGCGATGATCAAGCAGACGGCGCTGGAACAGTAGCGGTCACTTCCGCGGGCGCGCGCCACCAGGCACCGTCCTCGCTTGCCGGCTCGATACCGGCACGGTCGAGCCCGATCAGCCGAGCGGCGACGGTCTGGCCATCCACCATCGTGTCCGGTGCGATATCGGCGAGCGGCACCAGGACGAAGGCACGCGCTCCGATCCGGGGATGCGGCAGCGTCAGCGCCTCGTCCTCGAACGCCCTTCCGGCATAGTCGAGAACGTCGAGGTCGATCGTTCTCGGACCCCAGCGTTCGAGCCGCTCGCGCTTCAACGCGCGTTCGGTCGACAGGCAGAGCTCCAGGAGCTCGCGCGGCGACAGCGACGTGTCGACGGCCGCGCAGGCATTGAAGAACCAGGGCTGGTCGGTCACGCCCCAAGGCGGCGTGCGATAGAGCCGGGAGACGGCGGCGACCGTGGTGTCGTCGCGCCCGTCGATTGCCGCGAGAGCCGCGCGCATGTTGGCCTCGACGTCGCCGATATTGCCGCCGATCCCGAGAAGCGCCCGCGCCCTCACCACGTCGCTCCTTGCGCCGCGGCGCGCATGGCATCGGCAATGGCCAGCGCATCGCGGTTGACCGGCACGTTGTGCACCCGGAAAATGTCGGCGCCGCGCTCGCGCATCAGGACGCTCGTCGCAGCGGTCGCGACGTCCGGCTCCGGGTCGTTGCGGCCGATGATGCCGCGCACGAAGCGCTTGCGCGAGGTGCCGACGAGCAGCGGAAAACCGAGATCCATGATTTCGTGGAAGCGCGCGATGAGGATCATGTTCTCCGGCCCGTCCTTCTCGAAGCCGAAGCCCGGATCGAGAACGATGGCGCCGGGCGCGATCCCTGCCTCCGCCGCAATGCGCAGAGATTCCCTCAGAAACAGCCGTTGATCGTTGATGACGTCCGCCAGCTTGGCGCGTTCGCGGCCGGTGTGCATGAGGCAGATGCCGGCCCCCGTGGAAGCCGCGACGCGCGCGATGTCCGGCTCCTTCTGGGCGCCCCAGACGTCGTTGACGATATGCGCGCCGGCGGCGACGGCAAGACGCGCCGTCTCGGCGCGATAGGTGTCGATCGAGATCAGACAGTCGGATCGCGCCGCCAGCGCCTCGACGACAGGCAGGACACGCCGCTGCTCTTCGAGCGGATCGACGGGAGTGGCGCCCGGCCGGGTCGATTCGCCACCGATATCGATGATCTCGGCGCCCTCTGCCACCATGCCAAGGGCCGCGGAGACCGCCGCCTCGACGCCGGCATAGCGGCCGCCATCGGAAAAGCTGTCCGGCGTGACGTTCAGAACGCCCATGATCGCGGCGCGCGCCCCCATTTCCAGAACGCGGCCGTGGCCGACGTGCCAGGTGCCGCCACGCGGTGCTATCGGCTGCATTGTGACCTCTTTGCCATCTGCCGCGAAAACGTCGCGCTCTTTGATAGGTGATCGGGCGATGCGCTTGTATCAGAAGCGCTTTCGGTTAGCGTGAGCTTTCGCCCGATTTGCCTGCCCCGGAGGCTTCGATGCTGCGCCGTCTGCCGATCCTCGCGCTTGCCCTTGCCGCCGTGCTTCCGGCGGGCGCCGCCGATATCCGGCAAAAGACCACCTACTTTACCGTACGCGGCGAGACGCTCGAGGAACTCGACCGCGATCTCGGCCGCAAGGGCCCGCTGATGTCCGCAACCGGCTCCCGCCATCCTGGCGCGACCGAGGTCAAGTTCGGGGGCAAGGTGACCTACAAGCCGAAGGATGGGTCGTGCCGTGTCGCCTCGACGGCGCTGACGTTGAACCTCGTCGAAACCCTGCCGAAATGGAGCCGACCGAAGGCGGCCTCGACCCGCACCGCGATCATCTGGAAGACGCTGTCGGACGACATCGCGCGCCACGAAGCCCAGCATTCCAACATCGCGCGCACCTATGTGAAGAAGATGGAGTCGGCGCTGCGCAACCTTGCGCCCGAACGCGACTGCGACGCGATGGAAGCCCGTGTCAACGCCGTCAGCGCACGCTACCTCGCCTGGCATCAGGATGCGCAAACGCAGTTCGACGTCATCGAGGGACGCGAGATGAACATGCGGCTGCGCCGGCTTCTGAAGCTCAACGTCGCGGAAGCGACGCAGAATCCTTGAAGCGGCGCGGAATGTCATAGCCGGCTGGTGTCAGCCGCGTCAGGACTGACGCGCGGGCACAAACAGGATCAGACCGTCGAGTTCGTCGCGCACGCGGATCTGGCAGGACAGGCGGGAGTTCGGACGCATGTCGATCGCGAAATCGAGCATGTCCTCCTCCATCGCCTCGGGCTGGCCGACGACAGTCTGCCAGGCCTCGTCGACATAGACATGGCAGGTCGCGCAGGCGCAGGCGCCGCCACACTCCGCGTCGATCCCGGGTACCGAATTGCGGATCGCGTTCTCCATCGCCGAGGTCCCGTTCGCCGCTTCGACGACATGGCGGGCACCATCATGGGTGACGAAGGTGATCTGGGTCATCTGGCGCTCGGCTGTTGGTGTTGCGCAGGTCCCGCGCGAGGTGCCTTGGTTAGCGGGTCGCCTTCGGCGAAGTCAACCGCGGGTTAGGAGGTCGCCTTCGCATGTCCGACCCCGCAGCGGAGCGAAGCGCCGTCAGTTGCCGAGGGCCGCTATGAAAAGGGAGATCCGCTGCATTTCCGCTTCCATCGCGGCCTGCGCCGACGCGCTGCCGGGCTCTCTCTCGAGCGTTTCGGCGGCAGCCGCCAATGCAAAGGCGCCGATGTTGCGCGCCGCGCCTTTCAGCGCATGCGCGATCTGGCCCCGCTCCGCGTCGGTCGCGAGATGCAGCCGGTCGGCAAAGGCGATGATCTGCCGTTGCATCAGCCCGAGGATCTCGCGTTCGAGCGCCCGGTCACCGAGGGTCTGCCGCGTCAGGTGAACGAGGTCGATCGGACGGCTGCGCGAAGGGCAGTCGCCGGAGACGTCCCTTCCGACGGAAAGGGCCGCGGAAGCAAGCCGTGCGAATCCGGCCATGAGTGTTTTCCCTGGAAGACAACGATACGGGGATTTGTCGTTCGTGCCGTCCACGCTGCCCGCATTCGGTGTAGGATGGGTTAAGCTCGGCCAGTCCGGGGAACGGAGCGGACGAGGCCGGCGACGGCGGGGCAGCATCCAACCGATCGAGCAAGCGGGCGTCGAAAGCCAGTAAAGCGAACGGACCGTGTCTTTGGTGCCCGAAAATTTGCAAATCGCCTCCTATCGTTAACCCTATCTTTAAAGTTGTAGGGATCACCCGGATTTACGGTTTCTTTCGAAAAGCGCCATAACTACGATACAGCTAGAGAGACTGACGCCCGACGGCCGACCGGCCGAAGGGATCATCGTTCCCGAGGCGTCGTTCGGCCATGCTGGACGGCGGGGGAAGCGACCCGCACTGTTCACGGGTCCTGCGTAACGAGTAGTGAGGCGCGACGGCACATGGCAAACATCAAGACCTACGATTCGCTGCCCGACGAAGCCCTCGACGAATTGGAGGCTGCGCTCAACGCCGACATGCTCGAAGAATCGGACAAGGGGCCGACGGCCACGGTCCAGGGGCATATCGAACCGGAATCGATGACGCCCGATACCGTCGACATCGACTTCGCCTTCAGCGAGTTCGACCGCCAGATCCAGGAAGCGACCGGCGCCCTGGGCGACGAGACGCGCCCTGCCGCGGTTGCCGCCCTCCCTGCCGATGCCGCTTCCGTCACCGCCGCGGACCGTTCATCGGAAAGGCCGGCGGACCGGCTCGTCGCATCCGCCGCTGCCGCACCGGCTGGCCCCGTCTCGGGCTGGCCGCGCACGCTTTCGCCGTCGGCCGGCGTCTCGGGAAAGTCCGACCCGGCGTCGCCGTCTTCGCGCCCCGAGGTCCCGTCCTCGCCGCGCACCGTCGCCAATTCCGCGTCGCCGCTCGCTGCCGAGGCACCGCGGACCCAGCGCAAGGTGCCGGCCAATGACGAGGAACGTCGAACGTCCGTGATCGCCAAGGCGCTGCTCAGCCGCCGGGCCTCACCGGCGCCGCTCTGGATCGCTGCCATCGTGTCCGCCCTCTGGGTCGGCGCGACACTGTTCTTCGGCAACGGAGTCTACGGCGGCGAGCTTCTGGCGATGCCGTCGTCGGCGGCAGAATTTGCCCGCGCAACGGGTCTCCTGACCATCGCGGCCGTTGCGCTCGTGCCGGTCCTCCTCATCTTCGCCTTTGCCGTCATGGTCCGTCGCTCGCAGGAACTGCGTCTGATGAGCCGCTCCATGGCCGAAGTCGCCCTGCAACTGTCGGAGCCCGAAAGCGTCGCCACCGAGCGGGTGATGAGCGTCGGTCAGGCGATCCGGCGCGAGGTCACGGCCCTTGGCGAAGGCGTCGAACGGGCGCTGGCGCGCACCTCGGAACTCGAATCCCTCGTCCATTCGGAAGTCACGGCGCTCGAACGCTCCTATGCGGACAACGAGGTGCGAATCCGCTCGCTCGTCCAGGATCTGGCCGCCGAGCGCGAGGCCATGCTCTCGCATGCCGAGAAGCTGCGTTCTTCAGTCGTGGGTTCTCACCAGCGGCTGGTCGAGGACGTCGACACGGCGTCGCACGAAATCCTGCGCCGCATCGAGCAGGCCTCCACGCGCTTCGAAACCCTTCTCAGCGAGCGCGGCGATGAACTGTCGAAGAGCTACACCGATCGCAGCCAGGATCTCGTCGCTCTCTTCGACGAGAAGAGCCGCGTCGTCAGCGAGAGGCTGACCGCCAGCAGCGACGGATTCGTCGCCCGCATCAATGAGAGCGCGGAAGCCGCCACATCGCGGCTGCAGATCACCGGCGAGAACGTCACCCAGCTGATCGAGGCCCGCTCCACCGAGTTGCAGTCGCGTTCGGAGGACCTCGTCGGACGGATCAGCCAGATGGGCGAAGATCTCGGCCTGCGGCTGCAGACCTCCGGCGACGCCGTCGCCGGACTTCTGACGTCGCGCACCGAGCGTCTCGACAGCGACGGCCGTACCTTCATGGACGCGCTCAGCGAGACCCTCGACCGCCGCTCGCGCGGCCTCAACGACGACAGCGCCCGCTTCCTCGACCTTCTGACGCGCGGCCTGGAAGAGCGGGCCGAGCGCGCGGCTCAGCTGATCTCCGAGAAGAACGGCGAAACCATCGGCGGCATCGACGCGCGGCTCGACCGGCTGGAGACGGCCCTGTCCGAGCGCGGCGGCGCGCTGCTCGGCGCCATCGAGACCCGGACGACGACGATCCTCGACACCAGCAATCGGATCACCGAGGCGCTGCAGCTGCGCTCCACGGAGTTTGCACGGACCCTTGCCGACCGCAGCCGCGAGATCAGCGCCGCCTTCGCCGCCGGACAGAGCGAGCTGGCCTCGACGACCGGCGACGCGCTGGCGCGCGCCGGTTTGACCCTGGATGGCCGAACGGCTGAGATCCGGGCGCTTCTCGACGATCGGCTGCAGGCGCTGCACGCGGTGATGGCGACAGGCGCGCAGGGGCTCGACCAATCCATCGGCGCGAAGATCGCCGAGATCGAAACGGCGCTGCAGGGCCGTGCCGACGAGATCGAGACCGGCCTCGCCTTCGCGCACCAGAACCTCGTCGGCAATCTCGAAGAGCGGACCGGCGACATAACCGCGGCCTTGAGCGCCAATGTCGACCGCCTGCAGACCGTGCTGCGCGATGGCGAAGTCGCGCTGGCCGCCGGCGGCGAAGATCGCACCCGTTCGCTTCAGGAAGCTCTCGAGACGCGTCGTCAGGCGATCGAGACGCTGCTGCGCGAGAAGGGCGACATCCTCGTCGGTGCCATCGAAGAACGCTCGCAGCGCTTCATCGGCGACTTCGACGACCGCAGCCAGTCCCTTTCGGGACAGCTGGCCGAACGGCTGCAGTCGGCCGATACGGCCCTCCGCCGCCTGCAGGAAGAGCTTCTTTCGTCCCTCGACGAGCGTCATGGCAGCCTGCGCAGCGCCCTCGGCGAGCGCGGCGAAGTCCTGCGCAACATCGGCAACGAGATGCACGAGACCCTCGTCACCGCTCTCGAAGGGCGTATTCAGACGGTCCGCGACTCCTTCGAGGCTGTCGTCGGACAGGTCGGCGAAGACCTGGCGCAGCGCGTCGAAGCGCTCCGGTCGACGGTCGAGGGTTCGGGCAACGAGATCAACATCGGGCTCGACGACCGCTCGATGCGCCTGTCCAGCGATCTCGAGGAACGCACCCGCCTCCTGAACGAGGGCCTCGACGCCCGTGCCGCGGGCCTCCGCGACATCGTCGAGTCCGCACGCGGCGCCCTTCTGGAGGGCCTCGACGAACGTCTGCAGGTCATCCAGCAGATCGTCGACGGTTCCGAGGGAACCCTGCTGGCCGGTCTCGACCAGCGGGCCGAGCGCCTTTCGGACGAACTGGATCGCGGAAGCCTTGGGCTGACCACGAAGATCGACGACCACACGCGCGGGCTGACGAACGCTCTCGCCGAGGCGGGCGGGCGACTGACCGGGGCGCTCGAAGACAAGCGCGAGGGCTTGAAGACCATCATGGACGATGTCGTCCAGTCGGCGGCGATCACTCTCGGGGAACGTGCCGAAGACGTCCGTCGTGCCATCGAACTCAGCGTCGGCGATATCGCCCGCTCGCTCGATCTGCGCCGCGACGACCTGATCGCTGCGCTCGACACCGGTACCGCGACGATGACAGGCGCCCTCGATCAGCGCACCGACGCCATTTCCACGGCTCTCGATCGCGGCCTCGGCAATGTCGAACGGACGCTGAACAACCGCACGACGCTGATCGCCGAATCCCTGCGTAGCGCCATCGCCGGCGCGACCGCCGCGATGACCGAGGAAGCCGAGCGTGCCCGTGCAGGGCTGGAGGACGGCACCAAGGCACTGGCCGCCAGCATCAGCGGCGCCGGGACGCTCTTCCAGACGTCCGGCGAGGAAGCGCGCCGCGATATGGCCCTCGAAGCCGACCGCATGGCCGAACGGCTGGTGGCGATTGCCGAGGACCTGCGCCTCAAGGCGGAGACGGCGCGCAACGAGATCGCGACGGAAGGCGGGCGGATCGCCGAGACCGTCGGCGGTGCCGCGGCGATCATTCGCGAATTGTCCGACCAGGCACGCGATCGTTTCGCCGGCGAAGCCGAGTTGCTCGCCAACGCCGTCGCCTCGACCTCGCAGCGCATGCGCACCGATGCCATGGAAGCGCGCGCGACGCTCTCCGATCAGGGGGCGATCTTCGCTTCGCAGATCGGCGGCGCCTCGCTCGCCATGCGGGCCGAAGCACAGGCAGCGCGCGAGCGTCTGACCGCAGTGTCAGAAGAGTTCGTCGGCGGGTTGTCGGAGATGGCGGAACGGCTGCATGCCGATGCGGATGCGGCGCGTCGCGACGTGGCGCGCCAGTCGGAACTCCTCGCCGGAGAATTCGTCGGAGCCTCGCACCGCCTCCGCAATGCCGGCGACCAGTCGCGAATCCTGTTCAAGGAAGAAGCCGCCCAGATCGCCGGCGAGATCGCCACGGCTGCCGCGATCATTCGCGAACACAGCGAGTCCGCCAAGCGCGAGATCGGCGAACACGCAGCCAGCATTGCCGGTCAGTTCGACGGCGTCACCGACCAGCTTCGTATGGTCGGCGCGGAGACGCGTGACCTCGTGCGCACCGATGCTGCTTCGATCGCAGCCGAGGTGGCGGCCGCGGCCGTCGTCATTCGCGAACACAGCGAGTCCGCCAGGCGCGAGATCGGCGAACACGCAGCCAGCATTGCCGGTCAGTTCGACGGCGTCACCGACCAGCTTCGTATGGTCGGCGCGGAAACGCGTGACCTCGTGCGCACCGATGCAGCTTCGATCGCAGCCGAGGTGGCGGCCGCGGCCGTCGTCATTCGCGACCAGAGCGAGACCGCCAAGCGCGAGATCGGTGAACAGGCCGCGACTTTTGCGGAGCAGTTCGACGGCATCGCCGAGAAGTTGCGCGCCGTTGGCGCGGAAACCCGGAACCTGGTGCGCACCGATGCGGCCGCCATCGCCGCGGAAGTGTCGGCTGCCGCCGACACCATCCGCGAACGCAGCGAGCAGGCGCGCTGGGCCATCGGCGAACAGGCCGGCGCCCTTGCCGCCGACATTGCCGATGCCTCGGGCAATCTTCGCGCCGCCGGCACGGAAACCCGCGAACTCTTCACGCGGGACGCTGCGGCCATTGCCGACGCTGTTCAGAGCGCTGCCGCAATGATCGACGACCGGGCCGAGCAGGCGCGACGTGACATCGCCGCCCACTCCGGCGCCCTCTCCGGCGATCTGGTCGAGGCCTCCGAGCGTCTGCGCCAGGTCGGCACCCAGTCCCGCGATCTGCTGCGCCAGGATGCGGCGGGTGTCGCCGACAACATCGCGGTCGTTGCCGCGGCGATTTCCGAAAGCGCCGCAACGGCGCGGCGCGACCTGGCCGAGCAGGCCGGGAAACTGGCCGAAGAAATCGCCGTCGCCGCACGGCAGCTCAGCAGCGTCGGCGACGAAAGCCGCGGTCTTTTCAACCAGGATGCCGCTGTCATCGCGGATGCGGTCAAGGCCGCGAGCGACCTCATCTACCGCCAGGCCGAGCAGGCCCGTCAGGAGATCGGCAATCAGGCCGATGCTCTCGCCGGCGATCTCGCAGGCTCGTCCGAACGGCTGCGCGAGATCGGCAGCGAGTCGCGTGCCCTTCTTCGTCAGGAGGCCTCGATCGTCGCCCGCGACGTCGTTGCCGTCGCCGATGCGATCCGCAGCGGAAGTGATGTGGCACGCCGTGAGATCGGCGAGCAGGTGCAGTCCCTCGCCGGCGAAATGCACACGGCGTCGGAACGGCTGCGCGAGGCGGGAGAGACGACCCGCGACCGCCTCAATGACGATGCAAGAGGCATCGCCGAACAGATCACCGCTTCGGCGGAAGCCATCCGCCAGCGCAGCGACGAGGCCCGCCTCGTCCTGTCCGACAATGCCGACCTCTTCGCCAGCCGGATCGGCGGCATTTCGCGGAGCATCCGGTCGGAAGCCGATCAGATGGCAGGGCAGCTCGACGAGCGCCGCCAGGCCTTCGTCAGCGATCTCGAGAACTTCTCGCGCCAGCTGGCCGAAAGCCTTGGCGGCTCGTCCGCATCGATGCGCGGGGATCTCGACACCGCGACCGACATGATCCGCAGCGAGATCGAGGGCGCCTCGGGCACCCTCGTCTCCGAGATGCGGACCATCGCCAACCGACTGCGCGAGAACGTCTCCGGCGTCTCGACCGTGCTCCTGCGCGATGCCGACGCGGCGCGCGAGACGATGATCACGCAGAGCGCCGAGATCGCCTCGCAGCTGGCCGGCGCGTCCATCGTCATCCGGACCGAGGCGGACGAGGCCCGCCAGCAGTTGATCGACAGCGCCGGTGCGTTCAGCGAAGAGCTGAGCAACCGCCTGGCGGCCTCCGAGCGCTCGCTGAGCACGCGGGCCCGCATGATCACCGGCGATCTCGAGGAAAAGACGCGGATGCTCAGCGACATGCTCGCCGGCCGCGGCAGCGAGATCGCGCGACTGATCGACGAGGAGGCTCGACCGATGATCGAGCGTTTCGCCGAGAGTGGTGCGCAGACGGTGCAGCTGATCGAAGAATCGTCGCAGCAGGCGTCGACCCGCCTTCAGCAGGAGAATTCCGCGCTGATCGGCGCCCTGAGCCGTCGTGCCCAGGAAACCGTCGAGTCGCTCAGCCAGTCTTCGGCGGACATTCTGTCCAGTTTCGATACCCGGACCGGACAGGCTGTGGCCGCCGTCGCCGACATGCGCGACAAGCTGTCCAACGATATCGGCGCCCTGATCGGACGCCTGTCGAAGACCAACGGCTCCCTGCGCACCCTTGTCGACGACGCCGCGAACAATCTCGGGGCGATCGATGCGACCCTCCAGGAGGCCGGAAGCCGGTTCAGTGAAGGTGCCGACAAGGCAGCGGACCAGATCGCGTCCTCCTCGCAGCGTCTCGACGGCAATATCGCGCGGCTCGACCAGCTGTCCTCGACGACCTATTCCCAGGTCACGTCGATGGCTGGCCGGTTCGAGGATCACGGCCGGATCCTGCAGGAAGCGGCGAGCCTCCTCGATACGGCGCAGGGCAATCTGCGCACGACCCTCGAGGATCGCCGCGACGGGCTGGAAGAGCTTTCCAACGGCCTTGTCGCGCGCTCCGAGGAGATCGGGCAGCTGATGCGCTCGTTCGAGGAGGTCGTCGACGGCCTGTTCGAACGGACGGAGCAGCGCTCGCGGCTCCTGTCGACACGCCTGACCAGCGAGGTCGGCGCTTCGCTCGATCAGGCCGGCAAGCAGATCGACGCCACCGAGAGCCGCTCGCGGGCGGCAGCGGCAGAGATCCGCACCGCGGTGCAGACCGTCGTCGAGGACGCCACCACGCGCTTCGCCGGCGCGACCGAGGAAATGCGGCGTACCGCCTCGCAGATCCGGGACGATCTCGCCGCGGCCCGCGAGGAGATCAAGCGCGGCGTGTTCGATCTTCCCGAGGAGACGCGCGAGAGCACGGAGGCCATGCGCCGCGCCGTCGGCGACCAGATCCGTGCTTTGCGCGATCTCGGCGAGATCGTCTCGCAATCGGGCCGCGCCTTCGATGTCGGGGCGCGCCGCCAGCCGGCTGCAGCGGCGACCCGCACGGAACTGAGGCAGTCCTCTCAGATCGCCGAACCGGCGCCCGAGGAGGAACGCCGCGTGGCACGCACCGCGCCCGTGGAGCGGATCGCTGAGGAGCGCCGGGCCCCGGAGCGCGCGTCCGAGACGCGGCAGAATGTCCCTGCCCCGTCCGAGGGCAATGTCGCGCGCTCGCTGCGTGGCTCGCTCGACGTGGAGCGTTCGGCCCCTGCCGCATCGGTCCCGCCGATGCTCACGCCGAGCGCATCCCCGGCGCGGACCGAACCGGTCAAGGCGGGCGGCTGGGTCTCCGACCTCCTGCGCCGCGCCTCTCGCGAGGAGGACGACGAGGCGGCCGAGGCCGGGCCGGCGGAGCCGGCGGCGGCACGCTCGGCGGAGCACGTCGTCGAATCGCTCAACTCGCTCTCGGTCGACATCGCGCGGGCCATCGACCACAATGCCTCGGTCGATCTCTGGGAGCGGTATCGCAAGGGCGAGCGCAACGTGTTCACGCGGCGTCTCTATACGATGAAGGGACAGCAGACCTTCGACGAGATCCGGCGCAAGTATCAGCGCGACGCCGAATTCCGTTCCGCCGTCGACCGCTACATCGCCGACTTCGAGACGCTGCTCGGCGACGTCACCCAGCCGGACACCGACAACGCCCTCACGCGGACCTATCTGATGTCCGACACCGGAAAGGTCTACACCATGCTGGCTCACGCCTCCGGCCGCTTCGACAGCTGACGGGTCAGACAAAATAAGGAAAAGGGCGGCCGCTGGTCGCCCCTTTTTTTGTCTCGGCGGTGCGCCCCGTTGCCTGCCGGGGCGGCGCCTGCCAATCTTGGTCGCCCGATGGCGAACGGTGCTGGCCGGCGGGTCTGGTCAACGGCGGACGCGAGGGCGATCCAATCGGCGGCGCCCGTTTGCAGGGCGTAGAACTATGGAGCCCGGGACGCATGAACCGACTGTGGACGATACTGCCGATTGTGACGGTCCTCGGCTTTCCAGCTGTGGCCGCGGACACGACCGCCGCGGACGTTGCGACCATCAGGGCGTGCCTTGCCGACGCCGGCTCGGAACCGCACGGCTGCATCGGAAAGATCTCGGACGCCTGCCAGGAGCTGCCGGCAGGATCGACCACCATGGGCGTGGACGAATGCCTCGGTCAGGAGCAGGCGGCGTGGGATGTTCTGCTGAATGAAAACTATCTCAGCGCCACGGCTGCCGCGAAAGAACAGGACGCGTCCCTCGTCGAGCAATCGATCGAGCCCGGCGCTGCAAAAAGCCTCGTCAAGGCGCAGCGCGCCTGGATCACCTTTCGCGATGCCGAATGCGATCGGCGCTTCGAGCTCTACAAGGACGGCACGATCCGCACGAACATCGCGTCCAGTTGCCTGCTGATGCTGACGGCGACCCGCGCGCTGGACCTGCAGTAGACGGAATTATGCGACCTTCGCAGGGCCTCAAGTCGGGCTCTGGACGGCTTCGCACGCGGCTCCGTGACGCCGTGGCGCCGCGGGACGCAGGCTCCTCGCAGATCGGCTGTGGTCCTGCCTGCGTGCGGACGCTCCGCTGTCACTGCCCGTGGCCGCAATTGTTCAACCGACGGCCGCGACGGTTCACAGTCAGGCAAGAAGAAGGGCGCCGCCGGCAGGGACAATTCCGGTTCCAGGCAGTCGGCCCCGGACTTCCCGGGGTCTCCCGCTCAGACCAGGCCGAGCGTCCACTTGACGATGTCGGACGTCACGCGATCGAAGGCGACGTTCAACGCGGCGATATAGCCGGGATTGCCGGCAACCGTCACCGGCGCGGACGCCGAGAACACGCGGGTGGCGCGCACCGTGCCGTTGCGGTCGTTCAGCGCCTTCACGGCGATCTCGACCACCGCGGAATTTCCGTCTCCCGCATCGATCTCGAACTTCCGGATCTCCATCACGACCTGATAGTCGATCGCGAGGCCCTGCCCCGGCACGCCCACGGCGCCGACGCGGCCGGTATTCTCGAAGGCCTGGACAAACCGCAGCTGGACCATGCGCGGCAGGCGGTCGCTCCACTGGCTGTTGCCGAGGTATTCCACCGTATAGCTCGTCGGCTTCACGACGATCTGGTTGCTGTCGAGGGTCTTGATCGCGGTCGGCTCGGGGATGAGCAGTTGCGCCCGCGTCGAGCCCGGCATCTTCACGACTTTCGGGGGCGCAATCTCGTAGGTGTCGGGCGGCGTCGCGCCGCCGAGCGATGCGCAAGCACCGAGTCCGAGCGCCAGGAGCGCAATCAGGGCCGTGCGGGAAAGGGCGTGCATGGTCAGAAATCCTCTACGCATTACGATGTCTCGCCGCACGCGGCCCGATACTGTCGCGCATCATCGACGCTGACGGCCGTTGAACTGCTTGACCTCGTCGCCGCCATAAATGATCCGGCTCGGATTGGCCTGGAAGTCGGTGACGGCGCCCTCGATCCGGTTGACGGATCGGGTGACATCGCGCACCAGCGTGCGGATTTCCGACAGGCCGTTGCCGGAGAAGGCCTGGATGTTGTCGGCGATCGGCCCGATCCGGGCGTTGATGCTGGCCGCGGTCTGGCGGATGGCGCCCAGCGTCGCACTCGCCTCCGCCGCCAGCCCTTCGGTCGAGTCCGCGTTCAGCAGCCGGTCGAGGGAGGCCAGCACCGTGTCGAGACGGGTCGAGGCGGTATTGACCTTGGCGCTGGTCTGCTGCGCGTTGGTGATGATCTCGTTGATGTCGGCGCTGCGGCCGCCGATGTCGTTGGCGATCTTGGCGATCGAGTCGGCGGCAGCAGCCACGTTGTCGGTCGCCGAGGAGACGTTCGTCATCGCCCGGTTGACGGTGGCCGGGTCAACGCCTTCGAGGATCGCGTCGACGCGCTGGCGGGTGCCGTCGAAGCCGGTCAGCGTCGTGTCGGCGGTGCGGATGGTCCTGTCGACCCCGTCGATCACCGACTGGATCACCGTGGTCTTGGCCCTGATGCCGGCGACGATGTCGGCGACATTGTCGACCGTCTCGGTGATGCGACGCTGGTCGATGCCGGTAATCAGCTGGCTCGCTCTGTCAACTGTCTCGCTCAGCTTCGTGCTGGCGGCGGCGGCATTGTCGCCGATCGGGCCGAGATTGGCGATGAACCGGTCGATCGCCTCCCTGTTGGTGCCGAGGCTGTCGGTCACGCCCTTGATGTTGCGGCTGATGCCGGTGACGTTGGCGACCGTCTCACGGATCGCCTCTCCCTGCTCGCCGACGAGGCTCGCCACGTCAGAGATGTTCTTGGCGGCACCCGAAATGTCGGTGAGCGTTCCCGATACCTGTGCCGGGTCGACCGCCGCGAGGATCTTGTCGGCCGAGCCGAGCGTCGAATCGAGCTTGGTCGCGACGCTCTGAGCAGTGTCGGAGATTGGCCCGAGACTGGTCAGAAGCTTGTCGATGCTCGGCGTATTGCGCTGCAGGGTCTCGCCGAAGGCGCCGACGCTGGCGGTCGCCGACTTCACGGACTCGACGATTCCCCCGATGTTCTCGGACTGCGTCCGCAGCGTCTGCGACATGGCGGCGACATTGTCGACAGTGGTGCGCACCGACTGCGGGTCCACGGCCTCGATCACATTCTGGGCCGATTTGATCGCCGCCGGCAGCGCCTCGGCCACGGTGTTGGCGGTCCCGGCGAGGCGGCTGACGCTCTTCAGGAAATTATCGATCTGGCCGGAATTGGCGGCGAGGCTGTCGGTGAAGACCTTGACGTTCTCCGAGGTGGCCGAGATGTTGGCGGCAGTGGTCTCGACGGCCGGCCCGACATCGGCGACCATGCCTTCGAACTGCGAGAGGATGTTGTCGGCACGCTCGGCGATGTCCTTGGCCGTCGCGAGAATGTCGGTCACATCGGAGGGATCGGCCTTGATCACCGGCACGGCGCCCTGCTCCTGGGCGTAGCTGATGATGTTGCGCTCCTTGACGTCGCCGCCCTTCAGCTCGATGAAGGCCTGGCCCGTGAGGCCCGCAAAGCCGATCGTGGCGCGCGTCGAGGTCGTGATCGGTGTCGTTGAGTCAACCTTCGTGGTGGCGATGACGACGCGCGGATTGTTCGGATCGATCCTCAGACTGCGCACGTCGCCGACCTTCAGGCCGTTGAAGAGCACCTGGCTGCCGACGCTGAGACCGGTGACGGAGCCCTCGATCCGCACCAGAAGCGGGACCTGGCTGTCCTGGCTGGAGACATTGGCCGACCACCACACGAAGCCGAAGCAGAGCACGAGGACGACGACGCTGAATATGCCGACGAGGACATAGTTCGCTCTGGTTTCCATCACTTCGCCTCTTTGGTGCTGGCTGCGGCGGGTGCTGCCCGCGGTGTAATCGTGCGGGCGCGCTTACCGTGGAAATAGGACTTTACCCAGGGGTCGTCGGAGGCGAGCATCGTCTCGATCGTGCCTTCGACGAGCACCTTCTTGTTGCCGAGGACGGCGATCCGGTCGCAGGCCTGGTACAGACTGTCGAGATCGTGGGTCACCATGTAGACGGTAAGCCCGAGCGTATCGCGAAGGGTCATGATCAGTTCGTCGAAATCGGCAGCGCCGATCGGATCGAGACCGGACGTCGGCTCGTCCAGGAAGACGATGTCCGGGTCGAGGGCCAGCGCCCTTGCCAGCGCCGCGCGCTTGATCATGCCGCCGGAGAGCTCGGAAGGGAACTTGTCGGCGGCGTCGGGCGCAAGGCCGACGAGATCGATCTTCAGCCGCGCGAGCTCGTTCATCAATCCCGGCGACAGGTCGAGATACTCGCGCATCGGAACCTGGATGTTCTCCAGCACCGACAGCGAGGAAAACAGCGCGCCATGCTGGAAGAGGACGCCCCAGCGCTGCTCGACCGCGAGCCGCTCGTCGTCGTTCGCCGTTTCGTAGTCGGTGCCGAAAATCTCGATGCTGCCGGCCTGCTTTTGATTGAGCCCCAGGACGGTGCGCAGCAGCACCGACTTGCCCTGCCCCGATCCGCCGACGAAGCCGAGGATCTCGCCGCGGCGCACGTCGAGGTCGAGCTTGTCGAGAACGGTCTTCTCGCCGAAGGACACCGTGACGTCGCGCACCTTGATGATCACATCGTGCTTGTCGGCATCCGCGGCAGCGACGAGCGCCGGCGCGCCCGCTGGCGCGGTGGCGTCGGCCTCACCCGGGGCGATGGCGTCAGAAGCTGATGGATGCATAGAAAATCGCAAAGAAACCGTCGACGAGAATGACGAGGAAGATGGATTTGACGACCGAGGCCGTGACGTGCAGGCCGAGGCTCTCGGCGCTGCCGCCGACTTTCATGCCTTCCGCCGAGGCGACGACGCCGATGATGATCGCCATGAACGGCGCCTTGATCAGGCCGGCTGCGATCGTGCCGAGATCGACGGCTTCGCGCAGGCGCTGGAGGAACGCGGCCGGCGGAATGCCGGAATAGAGCCAGGTGACGGTGATCGCGCCGGCAAGGCCCATGATGTCGGCGATGAAGGCGAGAAGCGGCAGCACCAGCGTCAGCGCGACCAGCCGGGGAAAGACGAGGACGCCGATCGGATTGAGGCCGATGACCTGCAGCGCATCGACTTCCTCGCGCATCTTCATGGAGCCGATCTCGGCCGTGATGGCGCTGCCCGAGCGGCCGGCGATCATGATGGCGGTGAGAAGGACGCCGATCTCGCGCAATTGCAGGATGCCGACGAGATCGACGACGAAGATCTCCGCGCCGAAGTTGCGCAGCTGGAAGGCGCCCTGCTGGGCGATGATGGCGCCGATCAGGAAACTCATCAGCGCGATGATCGGCACGGCGCGCACGCCCATCCGGTCCATCTGCGTGATGATCGCGGGCAAGCGCACCTGCGTCTTGCCCGTCGCGCGCCGTCCGGCGCCAATGATCGATGCGCCGATGATGTTGAGGCCGATGACGATTTCGTCGCGAATGGCGAAGACGCCGGAACCCACGGCGGCGAAGGCTGCCGTCACAATCGAGCCCTGGCGCCGTGCCGGCTCCGGCCGTTCGCGGTCCATCGACGAGCGGACCGCGTCGAACAGAGCATTGTCCTTCGCGCTCACGCCGGACACCTCGACCGCGGCGCCCCGGTCGCCGAGATTGCGCGTCAGCTGCTCGACGAGATAGGCACCGGCAGTATCGATCTTGCCGATCCCGCCGCAATCGAGCGTCACGGCGCGCCCAAGGTCCGCCGCGCCTGTCTCGGCAACGGTCTTTTCGATCGAGCCGATGGTGCGGGCGAGCCAGTCGCCGCTGAGGGCAAGCACGAGCCCGCCCTCTTCCTTGTCGGCGACGAGGACCGGAGCGACCGTCTTTCGCCCGTCTGCCTCGACGCGAAGGGCCGCGTCCGAACTCTCCACCATATCCGCCGTCATGACCTTCCCGCGCTGACTTGCAGCGTCGGCGCTCGCACGCCAAAATTCCATCTCCGATTTGCCGCGCGCCCGATCGGCAACGGGAGGGCGGCATTTGCAGAGTTAACGGTCCTTACACGCTTTGTAACCGCAATCCGCGACGCTTGCCGCGAACGAAAGGGTTTTTTGATGGCGCGTCGTCTTTCTGTAACAGTCGAGAGCTTCGAACTGGCTGCGGCCTTCACCATCGCCCGAGGTTCCAAGCGCGAAGCCGTCGTCGTCATCGCCACCATCGAGGATGGGGCGACCACCGGTCGGGGCGAATGCGTGCCCTATGCGCGCTATGGGGAAAGTATCGACAGCGTTCGCCAGACGATCGAAACCGCCCGCGCCGCGATCGAGAACGGCATCTCGCGCCAGGAGCTGCAGCGCCTGATGCCGGCGGGCGCCGCCCGCAATGCCGTGGATTGCGCCCTTTGGGACCTCGAGGCCAGGCTTTCCGGCCGCAGCGTCGCGTCGCTGATCTGCCCGGCACCCCTTCGCGCGCTGGAAACGGCCTACACCATCTCGCTCGGTTCGCCCGAGGAAATGGCTGCAGCCACGAGAGCCGCCGCCGGACGCAAGCTCCTCAAGATCAAGGTCGGCGCGGCCAGTGGCGATATCGATCGCATCCGCGCCGTGCATGCCGCCGCCGGTGGTGCACGGCTCATTCTCGACGCGAACGAGGGCTGGACCGAGGCAAACCTTGCCGAGAACATGCAGGCCGCCGCTGCCGCCGGCGCCGTCCTCGTCGAGCAGCCCTTGCCGGCGGGGAGCGACGCGATCCTGGCGGATCTCCCGCATGCCGTCCCCGTCTGCGCCGACGAGTCGCTGCACAAGACGACAGACCTCGCCGCCCTGCGCAGCCGCTACGACTTCGTCAACGTCAAGCTCGACAAGACCGGCGGGCTGACCGAGGCCATCGCGCTCGTGACGGAAGCACGCAACCTCGGCTTCGGCGTCATGGTCGGCTGCAT
The DNA here is from genome assembly GCF_019973775.1 of Aureimonas sp. SA4125. Lineage (NCBI taxonomy): Bacteria > Pseudomonadati > Pseudomonadota > Alphaproteobacteria > Hyphomicrobiales > Aurantimonadaceae > Aureimonas > Aureimonas sp. SA4125. The sequence continues at coordinate 2,809,295 of NZ_AP025032.1, forward strand.
GGTCGCGTCGTCGCTGTCGATGGCGCCCGCAGTGCTGCTCGGACAGGGCGCCGACATCATCGATCTCGACGGCCCCCTGCTGATGAAGGTCGACCGGCCCGCGGGCCTCGTCTACGCCGGATCCACCGTCCAGCCGCCGACGGCGGCGCTCTGGGGTGGCTGATCGACGGATCAGACCGCCAGGGCGAGTGCGGGCTCCGTGGCCCGGGACCGGATCGTGCCGAGAAAGATGTCGGCACAGGCCGCCCAGGTGAAGGCCCGGGAGCGCTCGAGGGCGACGGCGCGATCAAGCTTGAGCGCGGCGAGGCAGGCGCTCTGCAGATCATCCGACATGGACCCGGCGGCCGTTCCCGCAATCACGTCGAGGGGGCCCGGCTCGCGATAGGAAGCGACTGGCGCGCCGCAGGCCAGCGCCTCGATCAGGACGATGCCGAACGTGTCGGTCTTGGAGGGAAAGACGAAGACGTCGGCGCTGGAATAGTGCCGTGCCAGCGCCTCACCGGTCTGCGATCCCGTGAAATGCACCGCGGGATAGCGCCGCATCATGTCGGCCAGTCCCGGCCCGCCGCCGACGACCACTTTCGAGCCGGGCAGGTCGAGGTCGAGAAACGCCTCGATGTTCTTCTCCGGCGCGATCCGCGAGACGGTCAGGAAGATCGGCCCGGGCAGGCCGAAATCGATCGGCGCCCTGGGCCTGAAGACGCTCCGGTCGACGCCGCGCGTCCAGGTCACGAGTTTGCCGAAGCCGCGCGCGCCAAGATCGCGGCGCACCGCCTCCGTCGGCACCAGGCAGGCGCTGGCCGGCGCATGGAACCAACGCAGGAAGGCGTAACTCAGGTTTTCGGGAACCGGCAGGCGACGGCTGAGATATTCGGGAAAGCGGGTGTGGAAGCTCGTGGTGAAACTCCGGCCGCCGCGCAGCGCCGCGCGCCGTGCCGCAAGGCCGACGGGGCCTTCGGTCGCGACATGGATAGCCTGCGGATCGAAATCGGCGATGATCCTTGCCAGCCGTCCGGCGCCGGCGAGCGCCAGCCGAATTTCCGGATAGGTCGGCATGGGAAAGGTCCGGAAATCCTCCGGCGAGACGATCAGCACCTCGTGGCCGCGCTGGCGCAGTTCGCCCGCAAGGCTCGACAAGGTCCTCACCACCCCGTTGACTTGCGGCTTCCAGGCGTCCGTCGCGATCAGGATGCGCATCAGGCCGCCTCGACCGCCGCCGTGCCCACGGCGTCCTCGGCGATGCCGGCTTCGGGCGCCCGCGCCTCTTGCGGCAGGGTGGTCCAGTGGATGAGTTCCAGCGAGCCGTCGTGACGCTCGGCAATCGCCGTGCAGCTTTCCACCCAGTCGCCGGTGTTCACGTATTCGATGCCGGCGCGACGGGCGATCTGCGCATGGTGGATGTGGCCGCAGATCACGCCGTCGCAGCCGTGGCGTGCCGCCTCCTCGGCCAGTGCGGTCTCGAAGGTGCCGATGAAGTTGACGGCGTTCTTGACCTTCAGCTTGGCCCAGGACGAGAGCGACCAGTAGGGAAAGCCGAGGACGCGGCGGATCTTGTTGAAGACGACATTGACGGCGATCGCCGTGTCATAGGCCCAGTCGCCGAGATAGGCGATCAGCCGCGCATTGCGGACGACGACGTCGAACTCGTCGCCGTGCATCACGAGAAACCGGCGCCCGTCGGCGGTGACGTGGACGTCGTTCTGCTTGACCTCGATGCCACCGAAATGCTGCCCGGGAAAGCCGCGCAGGAATTCGTCGTGATTGCCGGGGATGTAGACGATCTCGGTGCCCTTGCGCGCCTTGCGCAGCAGCTTCTGCACCACGTCGTTATGGCTTTGCGGCCAGTGCCAGCTGCGCTTCAGGCGCCAGCCGTCGACGATGTCGCCGACGAGGTAGATCTTCTCGGCATCGTGCAGGCGCAGGAATTCGATCAGCAACTCGGCCTGTGCGGCCTTGGAGCCGAGGTGCACATCGGAAATAAAGAGGGTCCGCAAATGCCGAGTCGTCTTCAGCTGCTGCATCGATTTCGTCCCGTTCGCCCCTTGATACCTGCATTGGCTGATTCTCATTGCATGCGTGTGACGTGCCGAAAGTCCCGGCATTTCTTCTGACGCCTTCGGCCCCGCTATCGGGCAGGTCCTGTCAGCAAAATGTCGCCGGCAATTTCCAGTTCGCGGCCTAATCGTTTAAGGACCGATCGCGACGTATGAGCATGAAAGGGGATGTGGGATGTCCGAAGATCATAAGGGGCCGGAACGCCCGTCGACGGGCGACCTCGACGAACAGGCGCTGTTCTACCACCGCTATCCCCGGCCGGGTAAGGTCGCGATCCAGCCGACCAAGCCTCTCGGCAACCAGCGCGACCTCGCGCTGGCCTATTCCCCCGGCGTCGCCGCGCCCTGCCTCGCCATCGCCGCCGATCCCTCGCTCGCCGCCGTCTACACCAGCCGCGCCAACCTCGTCGCCGTCCTGTCCAACGGCACCGCGGTGCTCGGCCTCGGCAATATCGGGCCGCTGGCATCCAAGCCGGTGATGGAGGGCAAGGGCGTCCTGTTCAAGAAGTTCGCCGACATCGACGTCTTCGACATCGAGATCGACGCCACCGACATCGACCATATCGTCGAGGTCGTCGCGGCGCTGGAGCCCACCTTCGGCGGCATCAATCTCGAGGACATCAAGTCGCCCGAGTGCTTCGAGGTCGAGGAACGGCTGCGCAAGCGGATGAAGATCCCGGTCTTCCACGACGACCAGCACGGCACCGCGATCATCGTTGCTGCCGCGGTGCGCAACGCGCTGGAGCTGACCGGCAAGAAGATCGAGACGGTGAAGATCGTCTCCTCGGGCGCCGGCGCGGCGGCGATCGCCTGCCTCAACCTGCTTGTCGCGCTCGGCGCCAAGCTCGAGAACATCACGGCGACCGACATCGACGGCGTCGTCCATGTCGGCCGCGGCAAGCGCACGGACCGCTGGATGGAGGTCTATGCGCGGGAGACGGAGATGCGCACGCTCTCCGAAGCCATCGAGGGCGCCGACATCTTCCTCGGCCTCTCCGCCGGCGGCGTCCTGAAGCCCGAACTCCTGGAAAAGATGGCCGAACGCCCGCTGATCATGGCGCTCGCCAATCCGACGCCAGAGATCATGCCCGATCTCGCCCGCGCCGTGCGCCCGGACGCGATGATCTGCACCGGCCGGTCCGATTTCCCGAACCAGGTCAACAACGTCCTCTGCTTCCCCTACATCTTCCGCGGTGCGCTCGACTGCGGTGCGACCTCGATCAACGAGGAGATGAAGATCGCCGCGGTCGACGCCATCGCGGCGCTGGCGCGCGAGGAAGTCTCGGACGTCGCCGCCAAGGCCTACGGCGCGGACACGCCGGTCTTCGGTCCCGAATACATCATCCCCTCGCCCTTCGACCCCCGGCTGATCCTGAAGATCGCCCCGGCCGTCGCCAAGGCGGCGGAAGCCACGGGCGTCGCCGCGCGCCCGATCGAGGATTTCGGCGCCTATCTCGATCTCCTCAACCGCTTTGTCTTCCGCACCGGGCTGATCATGAAGCCGATCTTCCAGATCGCCAAGAATTCCGGCAAGCGCGTCATTTTCGCCGACGGCGAGGACGAGCGGGTGCTGCGCGCCGCGCAAGTGATGCTGGAAGACAAGGTCGGCGTGCCGATCCTCGTCGGCCGCCCCGCCGTCATCGTCTCGCGGCTCGAGCGCTATGGCCTGAGGGTCCGGCCGGGCAAGGATTTCGAGGTCGTCAATCCCGAGGACGATCCGCGCTACCGCGACTATGTCGACCACTATTTCGGCAAGGTCGGCCGCAAGGGCGTCAATCCGGAGACGGCCCGCACCATCGTGCGCACCAACACCACCGTCATCGCCGGCGTTGCGGTATCGCGCGGCGACGCGGACATCCTGATCTGCGGTCTCGAAGGCAATTTCGTCCGGCACCTCCGCGACATCCGGCAGATCATCGGCGTCGCCCAGGGCACGACGAAAATGGCCGCGATGAGCCTCCTCATCGGCCAGCAGGGCACGAAGTTCTTCCTCGACACCTATGTCCAGCGCGATCCGAGCGCGGAGGACCTCGCCGAGATGGTGCTGCTCGCCGCGACCGAGATCCGCCGTTTCGGCATCGAGCCGAAGGCCGCCTTCGTCTCGCATTCCAATTTCGGGACCGACGAGACACCGCAGACAAAGAAGCTGCGCCAGGCGCTCGAACTCGTCCGCGCACAGGCGCCCGACTTCGAAATCGACGGCGAGATGCACGGCGACAGCGCGCTGAACGAGGCGATCCGCCGCCGCGTCATGCCGACGTCGACGCTGTCGGGCGAGGCGAACCTTCTCGTCTTCCCCAATCTCGACGCGGCCAACATCACGATGAACGTCGTCAAGGCGATGACGGAATCGCTGCATGTCGGCCCGATCCTCCTGGGCGCCGCCTGCCCCGCGCACGTGCTGACGCCGTCGGTCACCTCGCGCGGCGTCGTCAACATCGCCGCCATCGCCGTCGCCGAGGCCGTCCAGCGGAGCTGAGCGGCAATCACGGTCACCAGGCGCCTCGACCTGCGCGTCGGGAGCCCTGGGGGCAGGCCCACGGCCCCGCTGAGCAGCCCCGTCGGCCGGCTCACCATCTGCGACCGGCTGGCAATTTTCGGTGCCCGGCACTCGCCATCCCCTCGGCCGCATGGCGGCGGTCGCGGTCGCTTCGGCTATGCCGTCGGCTGCATCTGTCGCGGGCAGGCTGAAACGGGTCTTCAAATCCTTTGCCGTCGGCGGGAACGGGCCTGCCCGTGCCGTCTGGCGACGCGCGACCCGGCGGAACGTTGTCTCCCGGCCTCACGTCCATCGCGTACGCATCGCAAGGCAAGCCGATGCGGGCCGATTCCTGTCACCACGTGCCTGCGGCATCGAGGTCGATGACGTCCGATCACCGGATTTTCCATGACATTCCGCCTCCAGCACTTTGGAATAATTCCAAACTAAAGTCGGAGGACGGGCACGTATGGTGTGTAGTTTGCGAACGGCCGCAAGCGTTTCTCCGAGTTGACGGAGCAGCAGGTCCTGTCGCTCGCCATCTCCTCCGAGGAGGACGATGCTCGCATCTATGCCGGCTATGCCGAGCGGCTGGCCGACTATCCGGCGTCGGCGGCGGTGTTCGGGCCATGGAGGTGGAGGAAGGCGAGCACCGGCGGGCGCTGATCGCCGAGCACGAGCGGCGCTTCAGCGGCTCGATCCCGCTGATCCGGCGCGAGCACGTGGCGGAGTATTTCTCCCGCAAACCGGTCTGGCTCGTCGCCAATCTCGGGCTCGACCGGATGCGGGAGGAAGCCGAGCGCATGGAGGAGGCCGCCTGCCGTTTCTACGACGCGGCGGCTCTTCGGTGATCTCGCCGAGGCTGAACGCCGGCACAAGGACAAGGCCCACGACCTGACCGAGACGCTGCTCGATCCGGGTTCGCGCGCCGACGAAGACAAGACCGCGCGCCGACAGATGATCCTGACACTCGTCCAGCCCGGCCTTGCCGGCCTGATGGACGGGTCGGTGTCCACCCTTGCCCCGATCTTTGCCACCGCCTTTGCCACGCACGATCCCTGGACGACGTTTCTCGTCGCCATCGCCGCTTCCGTCGGCGCCGGGATCTCCATGGGCTTCACGGAAGCCGCGCATGACGACGGCGTCCTGTCGGGGCGCGGCTCGCCGGTGAAGCGGGGCCTCGCCTCGGGGATCATGACCACGGCAGGCGGCCTCGGCCATGCCCTGCCCTATCTGATCTCCGACTTCTGGACGGCGACGTCGATCGCCTTCGCGGTCGTCTTCGTCGAGCTCTGGGCGATCGTCTGGATCCAGCACCGATTCATGGAGGCGCCCATCGCCCGCGCCACGATCCAGGTCGTGGTCGGCGGCGCTCTCGTGCTCGCCGCCGGCATCCTCATCGGCGGCGGCTGACGCCATTCGCCGGATCGACGCAGTTTGCTACCGGCCGCCCTCCTGCAGGACCGGTCCGAGGCCCGTCAGGCCGCCTGAAGACGAGACTGCACCCGCTCGCGACCGATCAGCGGCAGGAGTTCGGCGAGTTCGGGACCGTGCTCGCGTCCGGTCAGGGCAAGGCGCAGCGGCATGAACAGCTCCTTGCCCTTGCGCCCGGTCACCGCCTTCGCCGCACCCGTCCACTCCTTCCAGGTCTCGCGCGACCAGGGTTCAAGCGGCAGCAGATCCACGGCCACGGCCAGGAAGTCCCGGTCTTCGCCAGTAAATTCCAAAGGCTTCGGCAGCGTTCCGAAAACGATGTCGCGCCAAGCCGCGGCATCGCCGACACGGGCGCAGTTGGCCCGCACCGCCAGCCAGAAGGCCTCCGCGCGATCGTCAGGCACGTCCATTGCGGCAAGGCGATCGGCCACGGCGGCAAAGCCCAGCCCATGCACCAGTTCGGCGTTCAGCCGCTCCACTTCCGCCGGATCGAACTTCGAGGCCGACGCCGAAATATCCGAGAGATCGACCCGTGCGGACAGCGCCTCGAGACTTTCCACCGCCTCGATCGAGCCGGAGAGACCGACGAGAGTGGCAAGCGAGGCGACCGACATCGGCTCGATGCCGTCCGCGCGCAACGATCGCAGAGACAGCGCGCCGGAGCGTTTCGACAGCCCCTCGCCGTCGAGCGTCGTCAGGAGGTTGTGGTGCCCGAAGGCCGGCGCGGCATGCCCCAGCGCCTCGAACAGCGCGACCTGGACGCCCGTATTGGTGACGTGGTCGTCACCGCGGATGATGTGCGTGACGCCCATCTCGGCGTCGTCCACGACCGAGCACGGCGTGTAGAGGTAGCTGCCATCCTCGCGCACGAGGACGGGATCGGAGAGCGAGGCGAGATCGACGGTCTGGGGTCCGCGCACGAGGTCGTCCCAATGCACCTCGGTGCGCTCCGGCGCCTGCGGGTCGCTGGCAAAATTCGGCAGGAGAAAGCGCCAGTGCGGCGTCACTCCGCTTGCCTCCAGCGCCGCGCGATCGGCATCGCCGAGTTTCAGCGCGGCACGACCGTAGACCGGCGGCAGGCCCCGCGCCATCAGCCGCTTGCGCTGGCGGTCGAGTTCCTCGGCCGTCTCGTAGCAGGGATAGAGCAGCCCCTTCGCCTTCAACGACTCCATCGCCGCATCGTAGGAGGCGAGACGCTGCGACTGGCGATGGACGGCATCCGGTAGCGTGCCGATCCAGGCGAGATCTTCCAGGATCGCGTCGGCATATTCGGCGCGCGAGCGCACCGTATCGGTGTCGTCGAAGCGCAGGATGAAGGTGCCGCCCCTGGCCTTCGCGAACAGCCAGTTGAGAAGCGCCGTGCGCAGATTGCCGATGTGGATGTAGCCTGTCGGCGACGGGGCAAAGCGAACAATCGGGCTCATCGGGAGACTTTCATCGGTGCGGGCGAAGCAGGCGAGCGCGGCGGACGGCGCCCACGGGCAGGACGATCACGGTCAAGCGCCCATCCCGACAGACGCGCCCGTCGCCAGCAGCCACACCAGCAAGATCGCGCCCGTGCCGAGAAAGATCGCGGCCTGATAATATTGCCGCGCCGCATAGCGCCGGCTCGGCTCCATCTCGCTGCCATAGGCTTCCGCCGCCGGCGCTTTCAGATAGTCGGCGGCGCCAAAACCCGCCGGCTTGCCGGCCTCCTGGAAGATCCGGCGCATGGCGAGGAGGTACCGGACGGCAAACAGCACGCCGAAGACGACGAGGATGTAGGCGACCGATCCGGCCGTGATCTCCTCCACCTAGCGGCCCTCGCGGAAGCGGTTGGTGATGGGATAGCGGCGGTCGCGGCCGAAATTCTTGCGCGTCACCTTCACCCCCGGTGCCGACTGCCGGCGCTTGTATTCGGCGATGTAGAGCAGCCGCTCGATGTGGAGAACCGTGTCGCGGTCGAACCCTCTGGCGACGAGTTCCTCGACGCCGCCATCCTGTTCGACGAGATGTTCGAGGATGGCGTCGAGCACCGCGTAGGGCGGCAGCGAATCCTCGTCCTTCTGGTCCGGGCGAAGCTCCGCCGAGGGCGGCTTGGTGATAATCCGCTCCGGGATGACCATGCCGCCGGTGCCGCGCGACCCCTCGGGCACGTTGGCGTTGCGCCAGTGCGCGAGGCGGAACACCTCGGTCTTGTAGAGGTCCTTGATCGGGTTGAAGCCGCCGTTCATGTCGCCGTAGAGCGTGGCGTAGCCGACCGACATCTCGCTCTTGTTGCCGGTGGTCGCGACCATCGCGCCGGTCTTGTTGGAGATCGCCATCAGGATGACGCCGCGCGTTCGGCTCTGGATGTTCTCCTCGGTGACGTCGGGCTTCAACCCTGCGAACACGCCGGCGAGCGCTGCCGTAAAGCCCTCGACCGGCTTCTCGATCTCGATCACATCGTAGCGCACGCCGAGCGCTGTGGCGCAGGCCTCAGCGTCTTCGAGGCTGGTCGCCGCGGTATAGCGGTAGGGCATCATCACGCAATGCACGCGGTCGCGCCCGAGCGCGTCCACCGCCATCGCCGCGACGACGGCCGAATCGATGCCGCCGGAGAGGCCGAGGACGACGCCCTTGAAGCCGTTCTTCTCGACATAGTCCTTGAAGCCGAGGACGCAGGCCCGCCAGACCGCCTCCTCCGTCTCCGGGATCCGCGCTTCCGGGCCGCCCTCGCAGACCCAGCCGTCCGCGCCGCGCTGCCAGTTCGTGACGGCGACCACCGCGTCGAATTCCGGCAGCTGGAAGGCCAGCGAACGGTCGGCATGGAAGGCGAAGGAAGCGCCGTCGAACAGAAGCTCGTCCTGGCCGCCGATCATGTTGGCATAGACCACCGGCAGGTCGGTCTCGATCACCTGGCGCAGGGCCACCTGATGCCGGACGTCGAGCTTCTCCTTGTAGAAGGGCGAGCCGTTCGGCACGAGCAGGATCTCCGCGCCCGATTCGGCCAGCGTCTCGCAGACGCCGAGATCGCCCCAGATGTCCTCGCAGACCGGGATGCCGAGGCGCAGGCCGCGAAAGTTCACCGGCCCCGGCATCTCGCCGGCCTGGAAAACGCGCTTCTCGTCGAACTCGCCGTAGTTCGGCAGGTCGACCTTGGAGCGCCAAGCGATGATCCGGCCGCCGTCGGCAATGGCCACGGCATTGAACAGGCCGGCCTCGCTGCGCAGCGGACAGCCGATGATCACGCCCGGTCCGCCGTCCGCCGTGTCGGCGGCAAGTTCGTCGACGGCCTCCATGCAGGCGGCGACGAAGGCCGGCTTCAGCACCAGATCCTCCGGCGGGTAGCCCGAGATGAAGAGCTCGGTGAACAGCACCAATTCCGCGCCCTTGCGCGCCGCTTCCTCCCGGCCCTTGCGTGCCAGCGCCAGATTGCCGGCGATGTCGCCGAGCACAGGATTGAGCTGCGCGATTGCCAGTTTCAGTGAATCCACGCCTGCAGCTCCTCGCCAGATGGCCTGTTTCTCGAGCCGGAACGCGCGTCGCACGATCCCGTCACCGCCTCATAGCAACCCCGTCCCCTCGGCGCGAGGCCATGCTATCGATCGGAGCCCCAGAAGTGCCCCGCACCGCCAGACCGGAGACCGGCCCGTGACCCACCGCCCTGCTGCCGAGACCATCCTGCACTGGCTCGGCCGGTCGCACGACACATTGAAGCCGAGCGAGCGCCGCGTCCTGAACAGCGCCCTGTCCGGCGAAATTCTCGCCCGCGACGTGAACGCGGCCATCTCGGCCGAAACTTCCCTGGGCGACAGGCTGGCCGATGCCATCGCGCGGGTCGGCGGGTCCTGGGGCTTCATCATCGCGTTCTTCGCCTTCCTCTTCCTCTGGGTGACGGCGAACACCATCATTCTCGTCGGCGGGGCTTTCGACCCCTACCCCTTCATCTTCCTGAACCTCGTCCTGTCGATGATCGCTGCCGTGCAGGCGCCGATCATCATGATGTCGCAGAACCGCGCCGCGGCGCGCGACCGTCTCGACGCAAGCCACGACTATGAGATCAACCTGAAGGCCGAGATCGAGATCCTCGCTCTTCATGAGAAGCTCGACGCGATGCGGCATGAGGACACGCGGCGGCTCGAGGACCTCTTGCTGCGGATGGGCGAGCGGCTGGAAGTGGTCGAATCCCGTCTGCCTGACCGGCGGCAAGCGTCGACGCTCGGCGGCGCCTGACGCCGCCGCCGCCACGGGCAAGGTCTCACCCGGCGGACCGGCGAGACCGGCGATCCTGTCCGGCCTGCCCGAATAAGACCGCATGACTGCGCAAGACAGCGCAGGAAGCCTTGCGGTTCGCGGCGGCGTCGGCCAATTAGCGGCGACCGGTGGACGAGTTTTTCCCGTGCCGCCTCGTGCGGCAGGACGGCATCGCCCCGGGCGATGCGAGTGGAGTGGACGTGTACGAAATTCTCAGTCTCATCGGCCATTACGGGCTCGTGATCGTTCTCGTCGGCACATTCTTCGAGGGGGAGGTCTTCGCGATCATCGGCGGCTTTCTCGCCTATCGCGGCTCCTATCCGCTGGAGCAGATTGCCGCCCTCGCCTTCATCGGCTCCTTCACGGGCGACCTCTCGGTCTTCCTGTTCTCGCGCTTCTGGTCAGGCCACCGCTGGGTCGCGCGCTGGAAGGAGCGCCCGAAATTCGCCAGAGCGCTGCGCCTGGTCGACCGCTACCAGGCCTTCTTCGTCATCGTGAACCGCTACATCTATGGCCTGCGCATGCCCGGCCTGATCGCGCTCGGCCTCTCCTCGATCAGCATCCCGCGCTTTCTCGCCCTCAACTTCATCGGTGCGGCGCTCTGGGCCGGGCTGTTCACGACGATCGGCTTTGCTTTCGGCTACTCCATCCAAACGGTCTTCGCACGGCTGGAGATGATGGAGCGCGGCGTCGGCATCACGCTGATCGTCGTCGGGGTCGCTCTCGCCGCCTGGTTCGCCTGGCGCCAATGGGGCCCGGTGTTTACCCGCCGCCGGCGCGAGGGCCGCCCCGCTGCGGGCGATCCGACGAACGGCGGCCTCGCCCCGCTCAAATCCCGATCGCCGCTTCTCCCCGATCGAGGATCAGAGGAATGATGAGGTCCTCCTCGTCCGCCAGATGCCGGATCAGCCGTCGGAGCAGCCTTTCGCTCGTATCCGCATAGGCGTCTGCCGCCCAGCGCACGCCATCGTCCGGCCTGCCGCCCGACTGTCCTTCCACTGACAGAAACCGATTGGCCGTCTCGGCCGTTGCGACAAGATCGTCGTGGATGACGCCGTGATCGTTCTCCAGAAGATCGAAGCCGTAGGCCAGCGAGCGCTCGGCCGCCTGGAAAACCGGAAAGTAGTGCTGGTCCTCGATCTGGTGGTGACCTTCGAGGTTCTGCAGGAAAAAGCCGAGGCGCGGGGCAAACCAGCGGCGGAAGGTGGGAATATCGACCCTGCCCTCGCGGTGATCCGAAAGGCCCTGGGACAACGCCCCGCCCAACTCGCGGAACATGTCGTGGCGTCCCAGCCAGAAGCGCGCGGTGGCCCCGAGATTGGCATGGTCCATCCAGACATCCCGCGGATAGCGCAGCAGAAGCGCCTGCAGGTCCGGCGGCAGTCGGTAGTGTCCGCGCTCGTGGTGGAAATTCCGACATTGAAAGGTGTGGCTGAGGCGGTCACCGGATAGGGCGGCTAAGGTGGAGTTGCGAGACTTCAACCTGACCGGAGAACCCGATGACCGAGGACAGACTACCGCTTGCCGAGCTTTTTGCGAAAGCCGGGGACGGCGATTTCCTGAGAACGATAGCCGAGAGCGTGATGCAGCTCCTTATGGAGGTCGACGTTGAAGGCATGATCGGCGCCGGGCGCCACGAACGGACGCAGGAACGGGCGACTTATCGCAATGGCTACCGCGACCGCTCGCTCGACACGCGGCTCGGCTCGTTGCAGCTTCGGATACCCAAGCTTCGGCAGGGCAGCTACTTCCCGCCGTTCCTGGAGCCGAGAAAGCTCTCGGAGAAGGCCTTGGTTGCCGTCATTCAGGAAGCTTGGATCAGCGGCGTTTCCACCCGGCGGGTCGACGATCTGGTACAGGCCATGGGGCTGTCGGGGATCGGCAAGAGCACCGTATCGAAGCTGTGCAAAGACATCGACGAACGCGTCGGCGGCTTCCTCGACCGTCCTCTCACTGGCGACTGGCCCTACCTCTGGCTGGATGCGACCTACCTGAAGCAGCGCGAGGGTGGACGCATCGTTTCGGTCGCCGCCATAATCGCCGTGGCCGTGAACACGGACGGCAAGCGCGAGATCGTCGGCCTTCACATCGGCCCCTCGGAAGCGGAGACGTTTTGGTCGAGCTTCCTCAAGAGCCTCGTGCGCCGCGGCCTGTCCGGCGTGAAGCTCGTGATCTCGGATGCTCACGAAGGGCTGAAAGCCGCCATTCGCCGGGTGTTCAGCGCCTCCTGGCAGCGCTGCCGGGTGCATTGGATGCGCAACGCCCTGTCGTATGTCCCGAAGGCGCAGCAGAGCATGGCGGCGGCCGCGCTGCGCCAAGCCTTCGCCCAGCCCGATCGTGCTAGCGCCAGCCAGGCGCTGCGCCACGTCGCCGACCAGCTTCGGGGAAAGTGTCCAAAGCTCGGGGCCTTCATCGACAACAGCGAGACCGACGTGCTGGCGCACATGGATTTTCCCAGTCAGCACCGGACCCGGATCCATTCGACGAATTCCCTGGAGCGCCTGAACAAGGAGGTGAAGCGGCGTGCCGACGTCGTCGGAATCTTCCCGAACGAGGGATCCATCATCCGGCTCATCGGCGCCGTCCTTCTCGAGGCCAACGACGAATGGCAGATCCAGAACCGCTACATGCAGACCGAACCCATGGCCGACCTCATGGCCATGGGCAACACTGCAAAACCCGAACAGATTTCCACCGAAGTCGCCTGAAACGGAGCCGCTTCAGCTACACTCAATTTCCACCACGTTGACGGACACGACCCGGCAGTCCGGGGCGGGTATCGAGGTCGAAGCTTGGCATCCGAATGCGGGTTTCCCTGAGGAGGCCGGATCAGGCGAAGGCGAAGGCGTCCATCGCGAGGACGCCGAAATCCCGGCTCGAATGAAGCCGGCGGCCGGTCCATTCCGGTCCGGCGGCGCCGAGCGCGACATAGAGCGGCATCAGGTGTTCGTCCGTCGGATGGTTTTCCGCCGCAAAGGGCGCCTGCCGCCGATAGTCGGCAAGCGCGGCGCTATCGCCAGCAAGGATCCGGCTGCCCATCCAGGCCGCAAAGTCGGACACCCAGCTCGGTGTCTCCGCCGTCCGGTCACCGACCCGCAACCGCGCGAAGGCCTCGCGGAGATTGTGGGTGAAGGAGCCGGAGCCGACGACGAGGATGTCCTGTGCCCGCAAACCTGACAGCGCCTTGCCGAGCGCCAGATGGTGTTCCGTGCCCTTGCCGGGATCGACCGAGACCTGCACGACCGGAATATCCGCGGCGGGATAGATCAGCGACAGCGGCACCCAGGTGCCATGGTCATAGCCTCGCCCCGTCACCACCTCGGCATCGAACCCGGAGGTTCTGAGGTCGGCGCAGATCGCGGCGGCAAGCGGCGGGTTGCCCGGCGCGGGGTAGCGCATCGCGTAGAGACTTTTGTCGAAGCCGCCGAAATCATGGATCGTCTCCGGCGAGGCGTCGCCGCTGACAAGCACCCTGTCGCTCTCGAAATGCGCTGACGCGACCACGATGGCCTTCGGCCGCGGCATGCCGGCCGCCAGATCGCGCAGGAAGGCGGTCGCCTCGGTATCGGCGATCGCGATGTCGGGAGAGCCGTGGGAGAGAAACAGCGTCGGCAGCATCGGGAAGAATCCTTTTCCCCGACATAGCCGATCTCGCTCCAAGCGATTAGCCGCGGGCGCCAAGACGCAGCGTTCATCGAACCGCCGCGCCCGGCCCCGCCCGCCCCTGGAGCCAAGCAGACCGGCGGGAATATCCCGCCGGTCCGCTCAAAGGCTCAGAGACTGGCGGCCCGTCTCGGTGCCGTTGCCTCGTTGTCCTTCTTCAGGAGCTCGGCGACGAGGAAGGCGAGTTCCAGAGCCTGCGTCGCGTTGAGGCGTGGATCGCAATGCGTGTGGTAGCGATCAGACAGGTCCTCGGCGAGCACCGGACGCGAGCCTCCGGTGCATTCAGTCACGTCCTTTCCGGTCATCTCGATGTGGATGCCGCCGGCATGCGTGCCTTCGGCGCGGTGCACGTCGAAAAAGCCCTGGACTTCGGACAGGATGCGATCGAATGGCCGCGTCTTGTAGTGGTTCAGCGTGATCGTGTTGCCGTGCATCGGATCGCAGGACCAGACCACTTTCCGGCCTTCCTTCTCGACGGCGCGAATCAGGCGCGGCAGATGTGCCTCGACCTTGTCGTGGCCAAAGCGGGTGATCAGCGTCAGGCGTCCCGCCTTATTCTCCGGGTTGAGGACGTCGATCAGGCGGATCAGGCCTTCCGCATCCATGGACGGACCACACTTCAAGCCGACGGGGTTCTTGATGCCGCGGCAGAACTCGACATGCGCATTGTCGAGCTGACGCGTGCGGTCGCCGATCCAGATCATGTGGCCGGAGGTCGCGTACCAGTCGCCCGAGGTCGAATCGACGCGCGTCATCGCCTGCTCGTAGCCGAGCAGCAGCGCCTCGTGGCTGGTGAAGAAATCGGTCTCGCGCAGCGCCGGATGGTTGTCGGCGGTGATGCCGATGGCCCGCATGAAGCTCATCGTCTCCGAGATCCGGTCGGCGAGATGGCCATAGCGCTCGGCCTGCGGACTGCCGGAGAGGAAGCCCAGCATCCACTGGTGGACGTTGTCGAGGTTGGCATAGCCGCCCTGCGCGAAGGCGCGCAGAAGATTGAGCGTCGCGGCCGACTGCCGATAGGCTTCGATCTGGCGTTCGGGATTGGGAACGCGCGAGGCCTCGTCGAACTCGATGCCGTTGACGATGTCGCCGCGATAGGACGGCAGCGACACGCCGCCAACCGTCTCCATTCCCGAAGAGCGAGGCTTGGCGAACTGGCCGGCGATGCGCCCGACCTTCACCACCGGCGACGCGGCGCCGAAAGTCAGCACCACCGCCATCTGCAGGAAGGCGCGGAAGAAATCGCGGATGTTGTCGGCACCGTGCTCGGCAAAGCTCTCCGCGCAGTCGCCGCCTTGGAGCAGGAAGGAGCGCCCTTCGGCAACTTCACCCAATGCCCGGGTAAGCTTTCGGGCCTCACCCGCAAAAACCAGCGGCGGAAAGCTCGCGAGACGTTTTTCGGTCTCGGCCAGCGCCACGGCGTCCGGGAACTCCGGCATCTGCTCGATTGGCTTGTTGCGCCAGCTCGCGGGCGTCCAGTCCTTGGCCATGTCTCTCTCTTTCGACGTCACGTCGCATTGTCCATCTTCAGGCACCTCAGCCCAAGGAGACGGAATCGCGGATCATTGATCGGGCCGCATACGGCATGCGGTTGACCGATAATGCGCATATAGGCCAAAATCCTACGGCTTGTCATCCGCCTGACGCACCCAGTGGACGGCTCATGCGACCGGGCGGAAGCGTGCGCCGCGCGCGACGACAAGGGCGTCGAAGAACGCAGCGTCTTGCGCGCCGAGCAGAACGGATCGGGGATAACGGGGCGCGTGGCGATCGCACAGGATCTCGGTCTCGAAGCCCTGGGTCTCCGTGACGAAGCGCTCGACGCCCTCACGCCCGTACAACGACAGAAACCCTTGCAGCACCGCATCGAGATAGGACTGGAGGATCAGCGCGCCCGTCGCCGCCGCCGTTTTGCTCGGCTCGATCGCCTCGTAGATATGAATCGGCGCTTTAGCCGGCGCCCTGTCGACGGCCAGCCCGGCCAGGTCGACCGTGCGCCTGACATAGCCGGCCTCGCGCTCGTCGACCGCCGCCAGATGATCGGCATGGTCATAGACGACGACGCCCTGGGTCGCATGGCCGGGATCGCGCAGGGCCGACAGAAGGGCGATCTCCGTCTCGCTGCGCGAAAGCCAGAACCTTCGCCAGCCAAAAACCTCCGCGCGGCGGATGGCCAGGAACTTCGTGCGCAATGTCGCCGGGTTGACGAGCGACCCGTAGCCGAAATAGGCGACCACCTGCCCGGCCTGCGCAAGCGCGGGGAAGTCCGGGTGGTCCGCGTGGATATCCATGTCTTCCATGTCCCCGTTCGAGCGCCGGCCCGACTCCCCCGGCATGGCCAGCACGCAAGTCGGCTCTCCCCGAGCTTTCGGACGACGTGCCGAAATCGCCCGATACCTCAGGTCTCAGTCTGCCGTCCGGGACATGGCGAAAAACCGGATCCCGCTTTTCCGCCCGGCGCTCCGGCCTAGACCTTTTCGCCGTTCCTGACCCGGTAGGTCGGCTCGTACATGGTGACGAACTCCTCGGCCATCGTCGGGTGCACCGCCATGGTCCCGTCGAAATCGTCCTTCGTCACGCCCGCCTTCACGGCGATGCCGAGCAGCTGGCTCATCTCGCCGGCATCGGGTCCAAGGACGTGAGCGCCGACGACCTGCCGCGTCGCACCATCGACGACCAGCTTCATCAGCATCGGCTCGTCGCGGCCGGCGATCGTATGGCGCATCGGCTTGAAGCGGGCGCGATAGATCTCGACTTCGGGGAAACGCGCGCCCGCCTGCGTCTCGGTCAGGCCGACCGTGCCGATCTCCGGCTGCGAGAAGACGGCGGTCGCGACACTCTCATAGTCCGGCTTGCTCGGCCGGCCGCGGTAGAGGGTGTCGACGAAACACATGGCCTCGTGGATCGCGACGGGCGTCAGCTGCAGGCGATTCGTGACGTCGCCGATGGCAAAGATGCTGGGGACGCAGGTGCGGGAATATTCGTCGACGACGACAGCTCCGACGGCATCGAGCGCGACGCCAGCCTTTTCGCAGCCGAGATTCTCGGTATTGGCCTTGCGACCGATGGCGAGCATCACCTGATCGACCTCCAGCACGTCGCCGCCGGCAAGATGTGCAGCCAGTCTCCCGTCGGCGCGCTGCTCGACTTCCCTCACCAGTTCCTCGCAGCGAATGTCGATTCCCTTCCGGGCCATCGCCAGATGCAGCCCGTGCCGGATATCGTCGTCGAAGCCCTGGAGTATCTCCTTGCTGCGGTAGATCATCGTCGTCGCGACGCCAAGGCCGTGAAAGATGTTGGCGAACTCGACGGCGATGTAGCCGCCGCCGATGATGGCGATCGCCTTCGGCAGTTCGGCAAGGTGGAACGCCTCGTTCGAGGTGATGCAGTGCTCGGCGCCGGGAAGGTCCGCATGCGGATTGGCACGGCCGCCGACGGCGATCAGGATGTGCTCGGCCGTGATGCGCCGGTCGTCGTCCGTCATCCGGATTTCGTGCGGTCCCTCGAGCACCGCGCGCCCGGTCAGCGCCACGGCGCCCGACTTCTCGACATTCGTGAGATAAGCGCGTTCGAGCCGCTCGATCTCGCGGTCCTTGTTGGCGATCAGCGTCGGCCAGTCGAAGCGTGTCTCGCCGACCGTCCAGCCATAGCCGCGGGCATCCTCGAAATCCTCGGAAAACTTCGACGCGTAGACCAGGAGCTTCTTCGGCACGCAGCCGCGGATGACGCAGGTGCCGCCGTAGCGGTATTCCTCGGTGATCGCCACGCGCTTGCCGAGGGCAGCGGCACGCCGTGCGGCGCGCACGCCACCCGAGCCGCCACCGATGACGAAGAGATCGTAGTCGAATGTTTCGCTCAAGGCGCTATTCCCGGGACCGAGGAGCGGCCGATCGACGGTATTCGCTGATCCGCCGGGAGCGCCGCACGGCCCGGCCAGCCTCTGTCGGCCGGTCGGAGCAGTCAGGACGCCGCAACGATGTTACTGGGCCGTGCCGGCAGCACCGGCATCGCCTGAAATGGCAGGAACCGCCGGCGCGGCTGGATCGGCAGGCGTGACCGGCGCTGCGGGGTCGATGATCGGCACAGCCGCCGAATTCAAGGACGAGACGAGGGATGCCATGCCTTCGGCGGCGCTCGAGCGGAGATCGCGAACGATGCCGTTCGACCAGACGTCGGCGGCCGACATGACCTCGCGCGAGGCGACGGGGCCTTGGGCGATCAGTTTCTTGCCGGCATCGGACTGGTAGAAGGCAGCGATCGCCGACAGTTCCTGCTCCGTGAACAACCGGGCATAGATCCGCGCGACCTCGTTTTCGAGATCGGCCCGGCGCGGCGCCAGCGCCAGCGCCCGATCGTCCACCATGTCCGAGATCTCGGACTGGATGTTCGGATTGTTGCCGATCAGGTCGGCCTTGATCTGCGTCGCGGCGTTCATCAGGATATTGTCGAACTGGTCGGTGCTGTCGATCGCGGAGACGGCAGCACGAGCGGCAGCGAGATGCTCCGGCGACGCATCCTGGGCCCTGGCCGGGGCGATGGCCATGAGACCGGCAGCAGTCAGGGCCAGGAGCCCGCGGCGCATCATCTCGTTGAGGACCATGAAAGTTCCGTCTCCATCAGTTGGCGGTTCTGAAACCGTAGGCGGTTCCTACCCAATCAGGGCACCGTGTAGCAAGCCCCGTGCTTCAGCGACCACCTTGCCGGTCACGGGCCAAGCGACCGGCGGTCAGGCGCGAACAAGCCGGCTATCGGCGTTTGATGACCGTCACGCCGCTGTCGCTTGCGACGACGGCGAAAGTCGCAAGATCCAGAAACAGGCCATGTTCGACCACGCCCGGAACCGCGTGAAGCGCCGCTGAAAGTGCTTCTGAGTCTGGAATGCGGCCAAAAGATGCGTCGAGGATGAGGTGGCCGCTGTCGGTGATGAAGGGCCCGTCCCCCTCCTTGCGAAGAACGATGTCGCCGCCGAGGCCGAGCGCCGCCGCCGCCTTCTGGATGGCGAGATAGGTGGCCATCATGCCGAAGCCGTTGATCTCGATCGGCAGCGGAAAGGCGCCGAGCGTCTCGACCTGTTTGGCCTGGTCGACGATGACGATCATCCTCTCGGACGCTGCCGCGACGATCTTCTCGCGCAGCAAGGCGCCGCCGCCGCCCTTGATCATGCGCAGCGCGGGGTCGATCTCGTCAGCGCCGTCGATCGCCAGATCGAGCGCTGGCATCTCCTCGAGGGTGACGATCGGGATATCCAGCGAAGCGCAGAGCTTCGCCGTCCGCTCGGACGTCGCCACCCCGGAGATGCGGAGCCCGCTTGCGACCCGTTCGCCGAGCGCCCGGATGAAGGCCTCGGCCGTCGATCCCGTTCCGATGCCGAGCCGCATGCCGTCCTCGACATGCTCCAGCGCCGCCCGCGCGGCCTTGTCCTTCAGCGCCGCGACATTCGCCATGCCTGCCCCCGTCCGTGTCCTGCGATCAGCTTTGCTCTATCGCAAATGCCCGGGGGTGTCGAACGGCGACCGCTCGGCCACGTCTGGCAGACCCGCCAGTGGCGCCGACGCCTTCCCGGCGCGGGGCGTCCACCTTCTTCTAAAATCCTTCGCCGCCCGCCGCATCCAGATATTGACCTCGCCTTCCCTGTGGCTCTATATCCGCCCACCCTGGCGCGGATGCATCCATGCCGCCAGTGGGCGCGTAGCTCAGTGGGAGAGCACCTCGTTCACACCGAGGGGGTCACAGGTTCAATCCCTGTCGCGCCCACCAAATTCCCAAGCAATTGCAAACACTTGCAGTGGGGCAGAAGAGGCTTCGCAACTCTCGCGAATGATACCACGAACGTAACGCCCGGTACGCCCCCACCGGAATAGACGGCTTATGTAGATTTTGCGGATTTCCTCGTCCGCCCGGCTGTTCCGCGTGAATGCGTCGCCGATCGCTTCCTGATAGTCCGGGTGGTGGTGGCCGTAGACGCTGATGAGCGTGTCGGTCCGCATCCTGTCCTGCGGCCTCGGAGCCGCATTCTCGGCCATCGGAGCCGGGCCCCTTGCTCTCGCGGTCCCCATCGCCGCCTTTGTCGCCACATGCTCGGGCGTCGATCGGCCGATACCTCGACTTCTAAAAGGGCAGACGCCCGCACGCGAGCCTGGGCCGGAAAACACCCGACCACGCTGACTTCAACCAGCCGCTTCTAGCAGCGGCATGTACCCGGCAGACGATCGCTTAGAAGGTCGCGAACCTGTCCAGACAAACCGAACCACCTCTGTCCCCACCTTCCGTTTATCGATCTGAGCGCCGAGTCCGACGATCCAACGCGAGGATCGTTTTGTCTGGATTTGACGATAGGCTTGACCCTGACCGGCTGTTTCGGCGGGTTGAGATCATCAATGGGGCTGGCGGACCCCGGCATTGGTCGGGGGACGACAAGGCGTGGCATGATGTGCTCACTCGCTGGAGCACCGCAATGCTGGCCGACGATCTCCTTCGCCCGTCACGTCGTCCCCATCCCTGGCCAGCTTCAGGCAGGCGATCCCGTCGCGATGCGGCCGGGTCCCGCCGGACGGCCGCCTCAGCGCTGCTCGACCAGACGCGACATGGCGAGGGAGGAAGCGGCGGTGCGGTTTTCGACCCCAAGCTTGCGAAAGACCATTTCGAGGTGCTTGTCCACCGTTCGCGGGCTGAGCGCGAGAATGTCGGCGATGTCGCGGTTCGACTTGCCGCGGGCAAGCCAGAGCAGCACCTCCGCTTCCCGCGCCGTCAACGCGAAGCCCGCTTGCAGTAGCGCCGCCTCGGTGTCGTCGTCCTTGGCGCGGGAGAGCCGCAACAGGAATTCGTCGGCGTCGATCTGCCCGAGCAGTGCCAGGACGAGGCCGGGATCGTCGGGATGGTGGGCCGGACGCCCTTCCCGCAGAAGATCGAGTTCGGCCTTCAACTGCCTCGGCGGCAGGTCCCCCGCCTGGCGGCT
Organism: Aureimonas sp. SA4125; assembly: GCF_019973775.1. Lineage (NCBI taxonomy): Bacteria > Pseudomonadati > Pseudomonadota > Alphaproteobacteria > Hyphomicrobiales > Aurantimonadaceae > Aureimonas > Aureimonas sp. SA4125. The sequence goes on from NZ_AP025032.1 coordinate 2,830,095, forward strand.
CATCAGCCGGCGGGCCTGCGGCGTCGTCCACAGCACCGTTCCGTCGCGGTCCACCGCCAGCAGGAAGCGGCCCGAAGTGTCCAGAGCCAGCCGGGCCGAGCGCGTCATGCGCGCGTTCTCCTGGTGGACGCGCATGCGCACCAGGATCTGCTCCATCACGATCGGCTTGGTGACGTAGTCGACGCCGCCCACGGCGAAGGCGTGGACGATGTGCTCGGTCTCGCTGAGCCCGGTCATGAAGATCACCGGGATATGGGCGAGCGTCTCGTCCAGCTTCAGCCGCCGGCAGGTCTCGAACCCGTCCATGCCCGGCATCACGGCGTCGAGGAGGATGATGTCCGGGGTGATCCGGCGGGCGATCGCGATCGCCTTCTCGCCGTCCAGCGCCACGAGGACGGTCAGATCCTGTTCTTCCAGCGCCGTGGTCAGAAGGTCGACCGTATCGGGCGCATCGTCGACGACGAGGACGATCTTGCGCGGGATCTGCCGCTCAGGCGGCATCGTCGAACCCCTCGATGAAGCCGAGACAGGCGTCGAGGTCGAAGCGGTCCAGCCGCTTGCGGATGCGGTCGACGAAGCGCTGGGCCTGCGGCTGACAGGTTGCGATATGATCGAGCTTGGCATGGATCCCCCTGACGAAACCGATTTGGAGAAGCGAGACGAGATCGCGCAGATCGCCGGCCTCCGGGATCTCGAAAGGCTCGAGCTCCACTTCCCCCGGCGCGGCGGCGCCGACAGCGGCATCGTCGTAGATCCAGTCGATCCCGACGAGCCGGCGCACGCTCTCCAGAAGAATGGGCACCGCCATCGGCTTGGCGATCCAGTCGTCGCACAGGCGCATGTCCGGCGAGGACGGCCGGGCATCGGCCGACAGCAGGGCGATGGGAGTGTCGACCGCCGCGGCCCGCAGCTTCGCTGCGAGTTCCCAGCCGTTCATGCCGGGCATGGTGATGTCGACGATGAGGAGGTCGGGCTCGGCGATCGGAACGAGGGCAAGGCATGCGGCGCCGCTCTCGACGGTGAGGACGGTGAAGCCGAGCGGCGACAGGATCTCTTCCAGAAGCTGGCGGTGCGCCGGCTCGTCGTCGACGGCGAGAATCGTCATGCGCCGGCCGCCATAGCCGACGATGCGGCGCTGCTGCGAGGCCGCAGCCGGCACGGAGGTGATCGACGACATGAAAAGGCGCACGGTGAAGGTGCTGCCCTCGCCGGCCTTGCTCACGACACGGATGTCACCACCGAGAATCTCCGTCAGGAGCTTGGTGATGGTCAGTCCGAGGCCGGTACCGGGAACGGCGCGCCCATCTCCTCCAAGACGCTCGAAGGGCTCGAAGATGCGATCGAGATCGGCCGGTGCCATACCGAAGCCGGTGTCGATGACCGAGAATTCGGCAATCTGGCTGCGATAGCGGACTTTCAACGTGACCGATCCCTTGCGGGTGAACTTGATCGCATTGGAGAGAAGGTTGATCAGGATCTGCCGTATCCGCTTCTCGTCGCTGCGCACAAACTCCGGCAGGCTGCCCTCGACGTCGAAGCGGAAGGCGATCCCCGCCCCTTGCGCCTGCAGCCGGAACATCTCGACGATCTGGCTGAGCAGCGGCCGCAGGGCGATCTGGTCGCGGTAGATCTGCAGCTTGCCTGCCTCGATGCGCGAGATGTCGAGCAGCCCGTCGATCAATCCGGCCAGATGCTCGCCGCTGCGGCGGATCACCCGGACCCCGTCGCGGCGCTTTTCGGGAAGGGTCGGGTCCTGCTCCATGATCTGGGCGAAGCCGAGGATCGAGTTCAGCGGCGTGCGCAATTCATGGCTCATGCCGACGACGAAGCGCGTCTTGGCAAGGCTGGCCGCCTCCGCCTTCTCCTTGGCGCGCTGCAGTTCGACGTCGGTGCGCTGGTGGGCGTCGATCTCCTCGGTCAGGAGCAGCGTCTGGCGCAGTGATTCCTCTTGCGCGACCCGGCGGCTCGCATGGGCGAGGACGAAGAGCCAGGAGGCAACGCCCGCGACGATCACGAAAACCGCGAAGATCTGCACCAGGATGGCGGTGACGGTTGCGGCATCCTGGGGGTTGTCGAGACTGGCCTGGAAGCCGATCAGCGTCAGGATGCTGCCGGTGATGACGAGCATGGTGACGAAGATCGCCAGATAATGGCCACGGGGGGAGTCGGCGAAGGCGGCGAGCTGGGTCGAGACATTGCGCTTCAGCGCGCCGACGATCTGTTCGCGCACCCGGCTGTCGGTCTTGCAGAGATCGTGACAGCGCGCATCGAGCGAACAGCAGAGCGAGCAGATCGGCCCGGCATAAGCGGGGCAGGATGCCATGTCCTCTGTCTCGAAATGATGCTCGCAGATGCAGCAGGCGATGGTGGGAAGCCCTGCCCAGTCGTCCCGTGCCTTGCGGGCAATGTAGTAGCGGCCGCGCGTCGCCACTGCGATCAGGGGCGTGGCGACGAAGGCGGTGCCGAGGGCGGCGAAGGCCGAGAGGGCGCTTGCCGTCTCGCCGAAAAGCCCGGCATAACAAAGGCTCGCGACAAGGATTCCCGCCCCCATCGCGCCGAAGCCGACGGGGTTGATGTCGTAGAGATGGGCGCGCTTGAACTCGATATGGCGCGGCGACAGGCCGAGCGGCTTGTTGACCACGAGATCGGCGACGAGCGCCGCCACCCAGGAGACCGCGAGGATGGCGTACAGGCCGAGGATCTCCTCCAGTGCCCTGAGGATGCCCATCTCCATCAGCATCAAGGCGATGGCGACGTTGAAGACCAGCCAGACGACGCGGCCGGGATGGCTGTGGGTCAGGCGCGAAAAGAAGTTCGACCAGGCGATGGAGCCGGCATAGGCATTGGTGACGTTGATCTTCATCTGCGCCACGACGACGAAGATGCCCGTCGCCGCGATAACGAGACCCGGCTGCGAAAAGACGTAGCCGTAGGCGACGCGGTACATTTCAGTCGGATGTTGCGCGACCGCCGCCGGAAGCCCCTCCCGGACGGCAAGCACCGCCAGAAACGAGCCGGCGAGGATCTTCACCGCTCCGATCGCCACCCAGCCGGGTCCGCCGAGGATCAGAGCCGGCCACCAGGAAAACCGTGTCCGGGCCGTTCGACGCGGCATGAAGCGGAGAAAGTCGACCTGCTCGCCGATCTGCGCCGTCAAGGCAAAGAGGATTCCCGTGGCGCCGCCGAAGAGCAGGATGTCGAACCCGCCCTCCGGCCCGGCGCGGCTGCCGGGGAAAGTGATCCATTCGGCGACCGGCATGGCGCCCTGCACCGCCAGGAAGACGAAGGGCGCGATGTTGAGGACGAGCCAGATCGGCTGGGTCCAGGTCTGGAAACGGCTGATCAGCGAGATCCCGTGCGTGACGATCGGAATGACCGCCAGTGCGCAGACGACGTATCCGGCCCAGAGCGGCAGGCCGAGCATCATCTCCAGCGCCATCGCCATGATCGCGGCCTCGATCGCCAGGAAGATGAAGGTGAAGCAGGCATAGATCAGCGACGTGACCGTCGAGCCGAGATAGCCGAAGCCGGCGCCGCGAGTCAGGAGATCGATGTCGACTCCGTATTTGGCGGCATAGAAACTGATCGGCAGGCCGGCGCCAAAGATCAGGAGGGCTACGACCAGGACGGCCGCGAAGGCGTTGGTGAAGCCGAAATGCAGCGTCAGCGTGCCGCCGATCGCCTCCAGCGCCAGGAAGGAGATGCCGCCGCACGCCGTCATCGCCAACTGCCACGGCGTCCAGCGGCGGCCGCGCTTGGCAGTGAAGCGCAGCGCATAGTCCTCGAGGGTCTCGTTGGCGACCCACTGGTTGTAGCTGCGCCGCACGCGCAGAATTCGTTGCGGGGCGGGGCTGTATTCGGTCATCGGCGCATCGACGACGGCGGTGGCAAGACGACCGCGGCACGGCGGGCGCCCTCCCGACGTCCACGTCCGATCCAAAGTCTCTTGCAGCGCACGCCCTGTGTCACCTGGTCGGTTATTCTTTCGATCGAGATCTGAACATTGAAGAATAGTCCGGTTCGCCCGGATCTCGTCCGGTCGCCCAATAGAACCGCATCTTCGTTCAGTGACAGAAATTTTGAATACGCGATTTGACGTATTGTTGCGCTGCGAGATTGCGGCCGATGATCCACGACGTCAACCGATGGGTCCGACATGAGCCGGGCGCCGCTACAAGCGAACAGGAAATCGAGATGAAAGACCCAACGACCCCTTCGGGCGGGCCGCGTTCCGTCCTGCGCCGAAAACTCCTCCTCGGATCGGCCGCCATGGCTGTCGCGGCCATGCTGCCGTCGATCGGCTGGGCCCAGTCGCCACCGACCGCCGAGGTCAATACGACCAATCTTGCCGTCACCGACGATACCGTCACGGTCGGCATCCTGCACTCCGTCACCGGCACGATGGCCATCTCGGAGACAGGGTCCGTCCAGGCCGAGAAGCTCGCGATCGACCAGATCAACGAGATGGGCGGCGTCCTCGGCCGCAAGATCCAGGTGATCCAAGAGGACGGCGCCTCGGACTGGCCGACCTTTGCCGAAAAGGCCAAGAAGCTGCTCGTCGAGGACAAGGTCGCCTCAGTCTTCGGCTGCTGGACCTCGGCCTCGCGCAAGGCCGTCCTGCCGGTCTTCGAGCAGTATAACGGCATGCTTTACTACCCGACCTTTTACGAAGGTCTCGAAGAAAGCCCGAACGTCATCTATACCGGTCAGGAAGCGACGCAGCAGATCCTCGCCGGCCTCGACTGGGTCACCCGCGAAAAGGGCGCCAAGAGCTTTTATCTGCTCGGCTCCGACTACATCTGGCCGCGCACTTCCAACAAGATCGCACGCAAGCATATCGAGGACCACCTCGGCATGAAGGTCGTCGGCGAGGACTACTATCCGCTCGGCCATACCCAGTTCAACTCGGTGATCAACAAGATCAAGCTGAGGAAGCCGGACGTGATCTACGCGATCGTGGTCGGCGGCTCGAACGTCGCCTTCTACAAGCAGCTGAAGGCAGCCGGCATCGACATGACCAAGGAAAAGCCGCTGGTCCTGACAATCTCGGTGACCGAGGACGAGATCCGTGGCATCGGCGGCGAGAACATGGTCGGGGCCTATGCCGCGATGAAGTATTTCCAGAGCCTCGACAACGAGAACAACAAGGCCTTCGTTTCCGCCTTCAAGGCGAAGTGGGGCGACGACATCGTCATCGGCGACGTCACCCAGGCCGCCTATCTCGGCCCCTGGCTCTGGAAGGCGGCCGTCGAGAAGGCCGGCAGCTTCGACATCGACAAGATCCGCGCGGCGTCGCCCGACATCGAGCTGACGACGGCACCGGAAGGCTACGTCAAGATCCACCAGAACCATCACCTCTGGTCAAAGACCCGCATCGGCCACGCCAAGGCCGACGGCCAGTATGACCTGGTCTACGAGACCACCGACCTGATGGAGCCGGACCCGTTCCCGGAGGGCTACCAGTAAGCCGATCCGGCCGCCCCGGGCCCGCACTGGCGGGCTCGGGACCCCTGCCCGCTTCCCTTCCCGACATCTGCCGACACGGAGACATGGATGTTTGCCGACTACAGCTGGAGCGAGCTCAGCTCGATCTTCGCCATGCAGGGTTTTGCCGGGCTCGTCCTCTTCTCCGTCCTGCTCCTGATGGCACTCGGCCTTGCCATCATCTTCGGGCAGATGGGGGTGATCAACATGGCGCATGGCGAGTTCATGATCCTCGGCGCCTACGTCACCTATCTCTGCTCCAACTTCTTCCAGGCCTTCGCGCCGGCGCTGATGGGGGTGTCCTTCTTCTTTGCCATGGCGCTCGCCTTTCTCGCCAGCGGGGCGCTCGGCATGGCGGTCGAGCACTGGCTGATCCGCTTTCTCTACAAGCGCCCGCTCGACACGCTGCTCGCCACCTGGGGCCTGTCGCTCATCCTGCAGCAGGCCTTCCGCACGATCTTCGGTGCGCGCGAGGTCGGCGTCACGCTGCCGGACTGGATGATGGGCTCGATGCAGGTGACCGAGACGGTGGAGGTGCCGATCAACGGCCTCATCGTCATGGCCATCACGCTCCTCATCACCTTCCTCGTCTACCTCGTGATGTTCCGCTCGCGCTGGGGCGCGCAGGTGCGCGCCGTGGTGCAGAACCGCACGATGGCGGGCGCCGTCGGCATCGACACAGAGAAGGTCGACTGCATGACCTTCGGCCTCGGCTGCGGCATTGCCGGCGTCGCCGGCAGCGCCTTCACCATGATCGGCTCGACGGGCCCCAGCGCCGGCCAGCTCTACATCGTCGACACCTTCCTCGTCGTGGTCTTCGGCGGCGCGGCCAGCCTTCTCGGCACGGTCGCCTCGGCCTTCACCATCTCGCAGGCGCAGTCGACGCTGGAATTCTTCCTCTCCGGCTCGATGGCCAAGGTGCTGACGCTTCTCACCGTGGTGGCGATCATCATGCTCCGGCCACAGGGCCTGTTCGTCCTCAAGGTGCGTCGATGAGAACCCTCATGCAAAGCCTCTTTACCGGCGGCCGCCGCGGCCATCTCCTCGGTTTCGTCCTCCTCGCCGCGCTTCTTCTCCTGGTTCTGCCCGGCGTGATGGACGTGTTCCGGCTGAACCTCGTCGGCAAGTACCTGACCTACGCCTTCGTCGCCGTCGGCCTCGTCCTGTGCTGGGGCAGCGCCGGCATTCTCAGCCTCGGCCAGGGCATCTTCTTCGGCCTCGGCGGCTACTGCATGGCGATGTTCCTGAAGCTCGAATCCTCCACGCCTGAAGCGACGAGAATCCAGTCGACGCCCGGCATCCCCGATTTCATGGACTGGAACCAGATCACGGCGCTCCCCTGGTTCTGGGAACCGTTCCACTCCTTCGGCTTCACGCTTCTCGCCGTCGTCCTCGTGCCGGTCGTGCTCGCCTTTGTCATCGGCTTTGCGATGTTCACCCGCCGGGTCGGCGGCGTCTACTTCGCGATCATCACCCAGGCGATCGCGGCCATCCTGACGATTCTCATCATCGGCCAGCAGGGCTATACGGGCGGCGTCAACGGCATCACCGACCTTCGCACACTCCTTGGCTGGGACATCCGAAGCGACGACGCCAAGCTGATCTTGTACTTCATCAATGCCGGCCTGCTGTTGGCAGCGATCGGCCTGTCGATGGCGGTGCGCTCGTCCAAGCTCGGACGCATCCTGGTGGCACTGCGCGACAAGGAGGACCGGGTCCGCTTCTCCGGCTACGACGTCGCCGGCTTCAAGATCTTCGTCTTCTGCTTCGCCGCCGCGCTCGCCGGAGTCGGCGGGGCGATGTTCACCCTGCAGGTCGGCTTCATGTCGCCGAGCTTCGTCGGCATCGTGCCCTCGATCGAGATGGTCATATTTTGCGCCGTCGGCGGCCGCCTGTCGCTGATCGGCGCGGTCTACGGCACGCTCCTCGTCAACTGGGCCAAGAGCTCCTTTTCCGAGACGTTTCCCGAGCTCTGGCTGTTCGCCATGGGCGCGCTGTTCATCGCCGTGGTCCTCGCCTTTCCAAACGGCCTGGCTGGCGTCTACGCCGCGCGGATCCGGCCTCGCCTGCACAGCCTGTTCGCCGCCCGAGCCGCCTCGGCCGCCGACAGGGACGCCGCCATCCTCCCCGCGACCCCGGCCGAATAGGAGACGCCGACATGGCGACCGAGAACGACTTTCTCCTGGCGGTCGAGAGCCTCACCGTCTCCTTCGACGGGTTCAAGGCCGTCGACGACCTCTCCTTCTACGTCGACGAGAACGAGATTCGCGTCATCATCGGCCCGAACGGCGCCGGCAAGACCACGGCGCTCGACCTCATCTGCGGTAAGACGCGCGCCAGCTCGGGCTCCGTGCGCTTTCGCGGCCAGGAGCTGACGGCCATGAAGGAACACCAGATCGTCCATGCCGGGGTCGGCCGGAAATTTCAGAACCCGTCGATCTACGACGATCTCACGGTCTTCGAGAATCTCGAGATCTCCTTTCCGCGCGGCCGCTCCGTCTTCGGAGCACTCACCTTCAAGCGCGATGGCGCCGTGACCGCCCGGATCGAGGAAATCGCCGCGTTGGTCTTCCTAAAGGATCACCTCCAGTTGCAGGCGGAATTCCTGAGCCACGGACAGAAGCAGTGGCTGGAGATCGGCATGCTGCTGATCCAGGACCCCGAACTCCTGATGCTGGACGAGCCGGTGGCGGGCATGAGCGTCTCGGAGCGGGTGAAGACCGCCGAACTCCTGCACCGGATCATCGCCGACCGCTCGGTCATCGTCATCGAGCACGACATGAAGTTCGTCGAGGACATCGCCCACCGCGTCACCGTCATGCACCAGGGCAAGGTGATCTCCGAGGGCACCATGGCGCATGTCCAGGCCGACCCACGGGTCGTCGACGTCTATCTCGGACATTGAGGCGAATCCCATGCTCCACGTAACCAATCTCCACGCCGCCTACGGCCAGAGCGAAGTGCTGCACGGACTGACCTTCAATGCCGCGCCCAACGAGATCATCGCGATCATGGGGCGCAACGGCATGGGCAAGACGACGCTGATGAAGTCGCTGATCGGCATCGTCCCGGCCAGGAGCGGCACGATCTCGGTCAACGGCGTCGACATCACCGCCGCCAAGAGCCACGAGCGGGTCAAGGGCGGCATCGCCTATGTGCCGCAGGGGCGTCTGATCTTTTCCACGATGACGGTGCGCGAGAACATCGAGACCGGCCTTACCGTGACCGGCGAGCGTGCGGTCCCGGAGGACATCTACGAGCTCTTCCCGGTTCTGCTCGAAATGCGCAGCCGGCGCGGCGGCAATCTTTCCGGTGGCCAGCAGCAGCAGCTCGCCATCGCCCGCGCATTGGCCGCACGGCCGAAGGTGCTCCTCCTCGACGAACCGACCGAGGGCATCCAGCCCTCTATCATCCGCGAGATCGCCCGCAAGCTGAAGACCATCCGCGACGAGCGCGGCCTGTCGATCGTCGTCTCGGAGCAGGTTCTCTCGTTCGCCCTCGAGATCGCCGACCGCGTCCTCGTCCTGGAAAACGGCGAACTCGTGCACGACGAGCCGATCGCCGCCGTCGACGAGGCTCGCATCGCCAAGTTCCTGTCGGTCTGACCGGCAGTTCGCGCGGCCCGCCGCGCCTCCCCCACCGCCCCGCAACGAACCCCATGGGACATCAGCAGGAAGAGCGCCATGACCGACACCCTCATCAAGGTCGATCTCGATACGTCGCCGCACGACAACGAGATGATCCACAACCGCTGGCATCCCGACATTCCGATGGCCTGCTGGGTGGAGCCGGGCGCCGACTTCAAGGTCGAGACCTACGACTGGACCGGCGGCCAGATCAAGAACGACGATTCCGCCGCCGACGTGCGCGACGTCGACCTCACCCAGGTGCACTTCCTGTCCGGCCCGATCGGCGTCAAGGGCGCCCAGCCGGGCGACCTCCTCGTCGTCGACATCCTCGACATCGGCACTTTCGAAAACAGTCTCTGGGGCTTCAACGGCTTCTTCTCCAAGCAGAATGGCGGCGGCTTCCTCACCGAGCACTTTCCCGAAGCGCAGAAGTCGATCTGGGACTTCAAAGGCATGTTCACGGAGTCCCGGCACGTGCCGGGGGTACGCTATGCCGGCCTGATCCATCCCGGCCTGATCGGCTGCCTGCCCGACCAGAAGATGCTCGACACCTGGAACACCCGGGAAAAGGCGCTGTTCGACACCGACCCGACGCGCGTGCCGACCCTCGCCACCCTCCCGGACGGGGGCCCGAGCGCCCACATGGGCAGCCTCAAGGGCGAGGCGCGCGACAAGGCGGCGGCCGAAGGCGCGCGCACCGTGCCGCCGCGCGAACACGGCGGCAATTGCGACATCAAGGATCTGTCGCGCGGCTCGAAAGTCTATTTCCCTGTTTATGTCGACGGTGCCGGCCTCTCCATGGGCGACCTGCACTTCAGCCAGGGCGACGGCGAGATCACCTTCTGCGGCGCCATCGAAATGGCCGGCTGGCTGCACATCAAGGTGACGTTGATCAAGGACGGCATGGCGAAATACGGGATTAAAAATCCGATCTTCCGGCCCTCGCCAATCGCGCCGAAATACGACGATTTCCTGATCTTCGAGGGCATCTCCGTCGATGAGGCCGGCAAGCAGCATTATCTCGACGTCCACGTCGCCTACCGCCAGGCCTGCCTCAACGCCATCGAATACCTGAAGAAGTTCGGCTATTCCGGCGCCCAGGCCTATTCCATCCTCGGCACCGCGCCGGTGCAGGGCCACATCTCCGGTGTCGTCGACGTGCCGAACGCCTGCGCCACGCTGTGGCTGCCGACCGACATCTTCGCCTTCGACATCATGCCGGGCGCGGACGGGCCGACGAAATTCCTCGACGGTTCGGTGCAGATGCCGCTGGCGCCGGATCTCTGACATGCCCTTCTACGACTATTCCTGCGAGGACTGCGGCACCTTTACCCGCCTGCGGCCGATGGCACTGGCGGCCGATCCCGCGCCCTGCCCGGATTGCGGCACTTCGGCCCGGCGCGTCATCCTGACGGCGCCGGGCATTGCCAACATGGATGCCGGGCGCCGCTCGGCCCATGTCACCAACGAGCGCAGCGCTCATGCCCCGAAACTGGCGTCGAAGGGACACGGCGCCGGTTGCGGCTGCTGCGGGCCGAAGCCGAAGGGATTTCTGGCGCCGGCCGCCGGCGCGGCCAAGGGATTCCCGGCCAAGCGACCCTGGATGATCAGCCACTGAGGGGTGAAAGGCAGCCTGCAACCCCTCGATGGGGCACAGGCTGGATCGGCGTGAAGGCTACCGGTCCGCGCGTTCGGTGCGGTAGTGCCGCCGGAGGGCGGCCTGGCGCGCGGCGACGTCTTCAGGGACGGCTCCGCGGCCCCGCGCCACGACGGAAGCGGCGGCCTGCTGGCGCCACCGATCGCGAAGGTCTTGATTCCCAGGCGTCGCCTCGAACAGGGTTACGCCCGCGACCATGGTGAGGATCACGTCGGAACCCCTGGCCCGGGAGAGGACGAGGTCGAGACGGTCCGCCGACGGCACCGCGATGCCGGCCGCGACACCCTCCAGGGAAAGCGCCACGAGATCGGCGGCAGCGCCCGCCTCGAGTCGCCCTGCCCCGTCCCCCATGAAGGCGGCCCGGCTTCCGGCGACCGTCGCGGTGTGGAGAAGGTCGTGCGGAGACGGACCGGCGGCTTCGATGCCCGGATGGCGCGACAGGACGGCGCCGAGGCGCAGCTCGCGCAGATAGTCCTCATCGTCCGACAGGGCGCAGTTGTCGGTCCCCAGCCCGACCAGGCAACCGCTGTCGTAAAGCGCGCCCAGCGGCGGCGCGCCATTGAACAGGCGCAGGTTCGAGCCGGGGCATGCGACGACGACGAGGCCGTTTTGGCCAGCGATCGTGCGATCCTGCGCATTCATGCGCACGCCGTGGGCACAGCTGGTCCGCGCCTCGAAGAGCCCGAATTCGCTGAGAGCCGCAAGCGTCGACGGGCCGTAGAGATGGCGGCACGCCGCCTCCTGGGCCGGTGATTCCAGGAGGTGGAAGTGCAGGCCGAGGCCGCGGGCGGCGGCGTCGGCGGCGAGGGCGCGCCAGGCGCCATCGCTGACCCATTGCGGGCCGGCAGGTCCGTAGGCGAAGGTGATCCGCGGCGCATCACGATGGCGATCGCGGAGCCGCTCCATCAGGGCCATCGTCGCCTCAATGGATCCGGCATAAGGCGGCGGCGTCCCGGCCTGCGACACCGACAAAGAGCGCCCCTCGCCGTCACGGCCAGGATAGACCTGAAATCCGCGGTCCTGAAATCCGACGCACACCGTCGCGCGCATCCCGCTGTCGCGGTAGGCGGCAACCGCCGCCTCGACTTCGGCTTCGTAGTCGCCTGTTCCGTAGCTGTAATTGGCATGGACGGTCGCCGTGACGCCATTGGCCAACATGTCCTCGGCGGCGAGCCGCGTCACCGCATAGACGTCGGGCGCCGCGTGGCGCCGGCGTCCGGCGATCCAGGGCTCCAGCGCATCGTCGGGGTAGCCCATCAGGATCTGGCTGATTCCACGCCCGTGCTGATGGGCATTGACGAAACCGGGGAGAATGACGGCGGACCCGAGATCGCGCAGGAGAAGCTGCGGAAAGCCCGCGACGATATCGGCCCGGCGGCCGATAGCGACGATTCGGCCCGCCTCAAGGACGAGAGCGCCCCGCTCGATCCAGCCCGCATGCGCTGCCGGCAGGATATGGTCAGCCGCCAGAATGATCATGACATGCCCGCGTCGCCGGCCTGCAGTTGCGCGATGATCGCGGCACCGGTTCGGCGGTTGTGCTCTTCCAGGCGAAAAGCGAGGTCGAGCGCGGCACCGGCCCGCAGCATGGCCATGATCGCCTCGTGATCCTGCAACGATCGGCCGATCCGCGCCGGGCGTTCGTTGATCGCGAATCGGGCGCGCAGGATCTTCTGCTGCAGCCCGGCATAGGCCTGAACCAGCGCCTCGTTCTTCGTCGCGGCCGCGAGAGCTGCGTGGAACGCCTGGTTGGCGACCGTGTAGCCGGAGCTGTCGTTGTCGCGGACGAGGTCGCGCATGGTCTGGAGCATGGCTTCCAGTGCGGCCATTTCGCCCGGCGTGATGCGCTCCGGCAGGACCAGGCCGATCAGACGCTCGATCGCTCCCTTAACCTCGAAAAGGCCGGCGACGGCGGCGCCATCGACGGCGGCCACGATCGCCCCCCGGTTCGGGCGCAATTCGATGAAGCCCTCCGCGGCCAGTACTTTCAGGGCCTCGCGCAGCGGCGTGCGCGAGATCCCGAGCCGCTCGCACAGCATGGCCTCGGGAACCCGCCGGCCCTCGGCCAGCTCGCCGCGCATGATCATGGACCGGAGATCGCCGATCACCTGATCATGCAGGTTCGTGCGGGCGCTCGCCTCTGGTCGGTTGTCTGGCGCCGACGACATTAGCCACGCGCCTGCTTCGGCAGCGTCGTGTCCGCCGGATCGAGGAAGATGGATCCAAAGCCGCCGAGAGGGTTCATGTCGACGGCGAGCCCGTCGAGACAGCCCCAGAGCGTGAACGCCACCGAATCCAAGACCGGAATCCCGAGACGGGCCTCGAGCCGCGCCGCCACCAGCGGGCCGCGCATATTGGTGCAGACGATGGCGATCGCGTCGGGACGCCCGGTCGCCGCTACGTCGCGGCACATCCGCTCGATCTCCTCCTCGCTGACCTCGGCGAAGGAAAAATTATCGCTTAGACCGCCATGGGCCTCGCTGACGACCTCAATCCCGATCGATGCGTAATTGGTCGCGATCCGCTCCTGAACGTCCCGGGTATAGGGCGTCACCAGCCCGAGGCGTCGGACCGAAAGGCGCTTCAGAAGGCGATTCAGGCTGAGGATCGCGCTCGTCGCGGCAATTCCCGTCCGTTCTGTGATGGCCGCGCACAGCCGCTCGTCGCTGTCGAAACCGAGCCAGCTGGCGGAGGTGCCGTTCCAGGCGATGACGTCGCAGCGGGCGTCGGCGAGGAGTTCGGCCGCGGCCACGATCGTCGGCAGGGCGAACTGGCTGTTGGCCTTCTCGTCCAGGCCGATCTGGGTCACGCGGAACCGCCCGAAATGCGCTGTGACGCGGGGAAACAGCGGCTCCAGCATATGCGCGGTGAACGGCTCGAGCACCGTGTTGGACGATGGCGTGAGCATGCCGATCAGCTTCCGGCCGCCGCGCTCCGCACTTTCTGTATTCATTTTTTCCGACCTTCTTGGCAAATTCGCTGATTCTGACGGATTTTCGCGCCGCTGCAGCCAGTGTGGGACCTTTGTCGCTCTTAAATCTAGACTGCTTAAATCGCTCATTGCAACGGCAGGATCAGAGTATAATCTTGGCAGCATTTTGCCCAGTTCTTAGTCAATTCCTAATTTCTTATTTTATTTCAGCATCTTATGATCGCAATATCCTGCACAACATTTGCTGTTTGAGATCTTCGGTAAACCTGCAAGTCTGCACGCGTAACTTTGAATGCAAAATCGCCCCACCTCCCGGAGATCCGATGATGATGAAGAAGCTCCTCCTGACGGCTGGCATGATGACCGCCGTCGCGCTCGGCGCGGCGAATGCGGTGGCCCAGACGCCCCTGCGCGTCGCGGGCAATTTTTCGCAGAACACCAAGCATGTCGATATCGAGCGGGCGTTCTTCGACGGACTGGGCGCGGCCACCGGCATCGATCTGGGAATGAACTATAATCCGATGGACGTCGTCGGGGTGAAGGCCCCCGATGCGCTGCGCATGCTGCGCGGCGGTTCGTTCGACGTGATGTCGGTTCAGATCGGCATGGCCTCGCGCGACGACCCCTTCTTCGAGGGCGTCGACCTGATCGGCGTCTCGACCGACATGGCCGCGCTGCGCAAGGTCGTCGACGCCTATCGCAGCGTGTTCGACAAGCGACTGGAGGAGAAGTTCAACGCCAAGGTGTTGACCCTCTGGCCCTTCGGCCCCCAGGTCTTCTACTGCAACAGCCCGATCAAGACCCTGGCCGACCTGAAGGGACTGAAGGTGCGCAGTTTCACGCCGTCGATGTCGGCCATGCTGGAGCATTTCGGGGCAACGCCGGTGACGCTGCAATTCTCCGAAGTCTATCCCGCCCTGCAGCGCGGCGTCGTGTCCTGCGGCGTGACCTCGCCGACCTCCGGCAATACCGGCAACTGGCCTGAGGTGACGAAATTCTTCCTGCCGCTCTCGGTCTCCGGCTCGGTCCAGGGTCACTTCATCAACCTCGACAAGTGGAACAGCTTCTCGCCGGAGCAGCAGGCTTCGCTGACCGCCGCCTTCAAGCAGCTCGAGGACCAACTGTGGGGCCTCGCGGTCACCTCCAATGACGACGCGATGGCCTGCAACACAGGCGCCGAGGCCTGCAGCGGACACAAGAAGTTCGACATGACGATGGTCGAGATCACGCCCGAGGACCAGGCCAAGGTGAAGGAAGCCGCCGAGCAGGTGGTCCTGCCGATCTGGCGCGACACCTGCAACACCGTCGACCCGACCTGCTCGGCCACCTGGAACGAGACCGCGGGCGCCGCCGCCGGACTGACGATCCAGTAGTCGCAGACGGGGACGGCTCGCCTCGGCGGGCCGTCTCCGCGGTCGCCCTTCGTTCCATCGGAGCGCGACATTCTTCCATCAGTTGCGGCCGTGCCCGGCGATCCCCGCCTGTCCGGCCGAGCGGAAAGGGCACCATGCGGACCAACCCGCTTCAGACCTATCTCGGCCCGCCAGCCCGGATATTCGCGCTGGTCGGGGGCTACGCCATTCTGGCCCTGGCTCTGGTGATCACCTGCGAGGTGCTGGTGCGCCGCTTCTTCAACTTCTCACTGCAGGGGGGCGACGAGTTCGGCGGTTATGTCCTGGCCGTCGTCGCAGCCTTCGGCTTTGCCTATGCCTGGCTGGAGCGCGCCCATACAAGGGTTGAGCTGGTGCTGGAGCGGCTGCCGCCCGGCCTTCGCAGCTTTCTCGATCTCCTGTCGGTCCTGTCGATCGCCGCGATGGCGATCTTCATGGCCTGGCGCGGCTTCACCACGCTGACCGAGAGCATCGACTATGGCTCCTTGTCGGGAACGCCGATGATGACGCCGCTGTGGCAGCCGCAGGCGGTCTGGGTCGCCGGCCTGCTGTTCTTTGCCCTCGTCGCCAGCGCCACCGCGGTCCAGGCGTGCCTGTTGTTCCTGCGCCGCTCGCCGCTTCTGGCCGACTGGTACGGCGTGAAATCGCTGAACGAGGAGATCCGGGAGCACGCCGCGCAACTGGCCGAACGGAGTGCGCGGTCATGATCGGCTTCCTGCCGGCCGGGATCGGCTTCCTGATCATGCTCGGGCTGATGCTGATCGGCGTTCCCGTGGCCATCGCCTTGTTCGGCACCGCCGCGCTCGGCGCCGTCGTCTATCTCGGCCTGCCGACGCTTCTCGTCTTCGGCAACCAGACCTGGAGCGTTCTCAACGACTTCATCCTGACGGCCATTCCGCTGTTCATCTTTCTCGGCGAGCTCCTCGTGCGTTCGGGGGTGGCCGACGGCATGTATCGCTCGCTGACCGACTGGCTGCGCCGCCTGCCCGGTGGGCTGCTCCACACCAACATCGCCGCCAGCAGCCTGTTTGCCGCCGTCTCAGGCTCGTCCGTCGCAACCGCCGCGACGATCGGCACCGTGGCGATTCCGGCAATGGAGAAATACGACTACGACGACCGCATCACCTTGGGCTCGATCGCCGCCGGCGCGACGCTCGGCATCCTGATCCCGCCCTCGATCAACATGATCATCTACGGCTCGATGTCGAACACCTCGATCGGGCAGCTGTTTGCCGCTGGTATCGTTCCGGGCGTGGTGCTCGCTTTCCTGTTCATGGCCTACATCCTCGTCGCCAGCCTGCTGAAGCCGTCGCTGGCGGGAAGGACGCCGCCGGACGTGCCGCTGGCGCAGAAGCTGCGCAACCTCGTCGATATCCTGCCGCCGTTGGCAATCTTCGTGCTCGTCATGGGATCGATCTACACCGGCTGGGCAACGCCGTCGGAATCGGCAGCGCTGGGCGTCGTCGGGGCGCTCGTCGTCACCATCGCCAAGCGGCGATTCTCCCTGGCCATGCTGCACGAGGCCATGCTGTCGACGGTGAAGATCAGCGCGATGATCCTCCTGATCGTCGTCGCCGCCCAGTTCCTGAACTTCGTCATCGGCATTCTCGGCATCCCGCAGACGCTGACACGCGTCGTCGGCGCCGTCGCCAGCAGTCCGCTCGAGGCGATCCTGCTCTTCATCGTCTTCTACTTCATTCTCGGCTGCTTCCTCGAAACCCTGTCGATGATGATCGCAACGATCCCGATCGTCATGCCGATCGTTTTCCACTTCGGCATCGATCCCGTCTGGTTCGGCGTCTTCCTGGTGATCATGATGGAGGTGGCGCTGATCACGCCGCCGCTCGGCATGAATCTCTTCATCGTCCAGGGCGTGCGGGGCCGTGGCTCGATCGTCGACGTGATGCGCGGCGCCATGCCCTTCGTGGTGATCATGCTGGCCATGGTGGCGCTTCTGGTCGCCTTTCCCTCGCTCGCTCTGTGGCTGCCGGGGCAGATGTATCCCTGAGCGGCGCAGGGCGGCGGTGGCCCGGCCCCCGCGATACCTGCCGGAGCCGGCCATCGACGCACAGTCGCCCACCGTGACGGCGCGGATCCCGCAAGGCCGACCCCCGATGGACATCCGGCGCCTCTCGGCCGCCTGCGGCTATGCCGGGACGCGCGACATCGCTCTGGCGGCGACCGGTCACATGGACTGGCTGCGATCGGCCGGCCTGCGGCAAGAGATCGTCACCCCATGACGCCAGCCGAAGATCCGCTCATCCCCGCCAAGGGCGTCTCGAAATTCTACGATGATTTCCAGGCTTTGCAGAGCATCCACCGGCCCGTCCACAAGGGCCGCAAGGTGGTGATCTGCGGACCGTCGGGATCGGGGAAGTCGACACTGATCCGCTGCATCAACGGCCTGGAGAAATTTCGTAAAGTCGAGATTCTGGTGGACGGCGAAGGCCGGGCGCCGGGCGGGCGCGGTCTCGACCGGGTGCTTCACCTGGTCGGAATGGTGTTTCAGCATTTCAACCTGTTCCCCCACCTCACCATCCTCGAGAACCCCACCATCGCCCCGATCAAGATCGGCCGCATGCCGCGGGGCGAGGCGCGCGATCTGGCGATGCATTATCTGGAGCGCGTCCACATCGCCGAGCACGCCGACAAGCGGCCCTCCCAGCTCTCCGGCGGCCAGCAGCAGCGGGTTGCCATCGCTCGCGCGCTCTGCATGCGCCCGAAAGCCATGCTGTTCGACGAGCCGCGGCCGTGGTGACGCGGCTTCCCCGCCGGCATGGCCGAGCCGGGTTACAACGTGGCCGAGGCTTCCCTGCGACAGAAGAGGATACTGAGGAATGACCCAGAGACTGGCAAGCAAGGTGGCGATCGTCACCGGCGGATCCTCGGGGATCGGACGATGCATCGCCCGGCATTTTGCCAAGCACGGCGCGGCGGAGGTCGTCGCCGACATCACGACAGAGGCCATCGAAGGCGGCGAACCCATCGCCGACGTGATTGCGCGGGAGGGCGGGACGGCGCTTTTCGTGCAGACCGACGTCGCGAAGGCGGATGCCGTCACGGCCCTCGTCGACGCGGCCGTCACGCGGTTCGGCAAGATCGATATCCTCGTCAACAATGCCGTCCTGCGCGCCGGCAAGGCGCTTCTGGAAACCGAGGAAGCCGACTGGGACCGGGTGATGGATGTCAGCCTAAAGGGCGCCTATCTCTGCGCCCGGACCGTCCTGCGCCAGATGGTTTCGCAGCCCATCCTCGGCGAGGCACGCGGGCGGCTGATCAACATCTCGTCCCAGCACGGCCATGTCAGCGCGCCCGAAGACTTCGCCTACGGCGTCAGCAAAGCCGGCATCGCCTACATGACCCGGCAGATCGCCGCGGACTATGCCAAGGACTACATCGTCTGCAACGGGATCGCGCCCGGCAAGATCCTGACCGGCAAAAGCGGCCGGGCCGTCGAGCCGAAGTGGATCGACTATTCCGAGCAGCGGACGCCCTGGCCGCGCCTCGGCACGCCGCAGGACGTCGCCAATGCCGCATTGTTTCTCGCCAGCGAAGAGGCGACCTATCTGACGGGCCACAATCTCTTCGTCGACGGCGGCTGGATGGCCGCCTGACGCAAAGGTGCCTGACCTGGCCGTCTTCGAGCAGACATTCCACTCAGCCCGCCGTGCAGATTCGCCGGGCCACGTCTGTTGCAGTTTTCTTAGTCCGTTGCCGCGTCGGCGCGGCGCAGATAGGGCGCAATGGATATTGGCTGGGGAAGCACCGCGACGATCTTCATTTGCGCGATGGTGCGCTGCTTTGCCGCCTCGATATGGGTCAGGAGCATGGCGGCTGCGGCCTCCACGGCGCCGTGCATCAGAAGTTCGACCATCATCCGCTGTTCTACGATCGAGGCGCGGTCCTGCGGCAGGCCAAGCTGGCGCAGGACCTGCTGCGACATCAGCACGGTGTGCAGATTACGCCGGATCAGGTCGCGCAGGCCGAGATTGGGCGTTGCCAGCACGATGTCGTTGACGAAAAGATTGGAGAGCTCTGAAAAGTCGTCGCCGATGGCCGTCTCGTCCCAGTCCTCATGGGCGTGCAGCCGGTCGCGAATGTCCGGCAGTTGGCCCGGCCTCAGCATCGGCAGGGCTGAGATCAGCCCATGCGGCTCAAGAATCTTGCGCAGTTCGAACTGATCCTTGATCGTCTGGGCTGTGATCGGCCCGGCGACCCAATGCGAACTCTGGTTCTTGTCGACCAGCTGCCGCTCCTGCAGGCGTCCCAGCACATCACGGACGATGGTGCGGCTGACGTCGAAATGCTCTGCAAGTTCAGTCTCGATGATCCGGTACTGACCGAACACCAGGCAGCGCGTCACGTCCGCCTCGACGGCGGCGTAGATCCGCCGCCAGGTCTGCCGATTCTGGAAACCGTTGTCCGCTTCAACTGGGAGCAGCAGGTCGAGTGTCAGCAGGTCGACACGCCGACGTTTCACCCCCGGCGTCCCGGCGAGATAGCCACGTCCTTCGAAGCGGTGGATCAGCCCCTCTCCCTCGAGCTGGGCGAGCGCTCGTTGCACGGGAGCGCGCGACAGACGGAAGAGCTCTGCCACCGGCCCCTCCAGCAGGACCGTGCCATCAGGCACGCGACCCTCGGCGATATTCCGGCGGAGCGCGTCGGCCACCACCTCGTAGCGACGCGGAAGGGAGAAATGTGCGGATTCCTTCGCCATCGGTCCTCCGGCGGAGCATGATCGCCCGGCTTAACATGCGCAACGCACGTACCGTAAAATTAAAAATGCATAATGCATACGATGATCGAAAATTGATCACAACGCCTAGCACTACTTTGGCAGGTTGGAGGAACCGAGTGGCATCATCGTTGATTCGGATGTCATGATGGGCTGACCGGAATGACGCGCGATGACGGTGGACGATGGCTGGCGAAGCGATTTGGAGCGGTGGCTCGAACCGTTTTTGGCGGGGCTGTCGCATCCCTCTCGGCGCAGGATGTGTCCGCAATACATCGCTGGCTTGATCGGCCCCGGTGACCGCAAGAGCGTGCAGCCGATGGCTGCTCGTGCGGGTGAAGCCGGCTATGACCAGCTTCACCATTTCGTTGCGGCAGGGATATGGGACAGCGCACCGCTCGAGTCGGCGCTGCTGAACGAGGCCGACCGGCTGGTGGGTGGTGCCTGTGCCTTCCTCGTCATTGACGACACGGCGATGCCGAAGAAGGGCTATCATTCGGTCGGCGTCGCGCCCCAATATGCCTCGTCACTGGGTAAGAATGCGAACTGTCAGACGTTGGTGTCGGTGACGCTGGCGTCGCGTGAAGTGCCGGTGATGGTTGGCCTGCGCCTATTCCTGCCTGAGAGCTGGACCGGCGATCCGGAGCGCATGACGCGGGCGAAGGTGCCCGTCGAGAGGCAGGTCGTCCTGACCAAGCCGGAGATCGCTATCGAGGAAATCGACAGGGTAAGGGCCGCCGGTGTGCGCTTCGGCTGCGTGTTGGCTGATGCCGGCTACGGCATGAGCGCGCCGTTCCGCCAGGCGCTGAGCGAGCGCGGCCTATCCTGGGCGGTCGGCATACCCGGCCGTCAGAAGGTGTATCCAGCTGACGTCGCGATGATCTTCCCAATCTCGGGACATGGCCGGCCTCGGCAGCACCACATCCCCGATGCGAAGTCCGTCGCCGCCGAGAAGCTGCTGGCCGGGCAGCAATGGAAAAGGGTCAGTTGGCGGCGCGGCACGAAAGGGCGGCTGGCGGCGCGTTTCGCAGCTTTGCGAGTGCGCGTGGCCGACGGTCCGACCCAGCGGATCCGCGACATGGGCAACCAGCATCTGCCGGGCGAAGAAGTTTGGCTGGTCGGTGAGCATCGCTCGACCGGCGAACGCAAATACTACCTCTCGAACTTGCCAGCCGACGCGACGATCAAAACGCTTGCGGGAGCTATCAAGGCGCGGTGGATCTGTGAGCAGGCACATCAGCAGCTCAAAGAGGAGCTCGGCCTCGACCACTTCGAAGGGCGATCATGGACCGGACTGCACCGACACGCGCTGATGACGATGATCGCCTACGCCTTCCTCCAGTCCCGCCGCCTCACCGCAGCGGGACGGAAAAAAAAGAGTCTCGGGTCCGCCGCCGCAACCGAGCATGCCCGCTGTCCGACAGGCGATCCTCAACGTCTTCGCAAGACCGCCGCCGGCACGTTGCCCTCATTGCAATGAACCGCTCGCTTCGCCTTCGACAATCAACCTGCCAAAGTAGTGCTAGCAGGTGTGCGACCTTTGTGCGGACTGGAGGAGCAGCCACCTGACACTCGCTTCTAAAACTCTGCTTTCAGCCCCTTGCCCCGGCTTTGGTCCAGGAATGAACCTGCAAAAGGATGGCCGTTGTTGGCACATTTCGGTCAGGCTGACTGCCGACAATATGATCACTCCATCACAGACGACCCGGCAAACACGGCACGTGGGAAATTTAACAGCAAAAAGACTATTGAATACAGAAAAAACGGCTGTTAGCCTGCCTCAATAAATGACCGCCGAGGCTCGTGCCTCGCCCTGAAAGGCCCGGGATGACTGCGGTACTGACCCTTTCCAACGTGTCGAAATCCTACGGCGGTATCGCCGCAGTGCATGGCATCAATCTTTCCGTTCCGGCCAACAGCTACGTCTCGCTGCTTGGCGCCAGCGGTTCTGGCAAGACGACGCTGCTGCGCTTGATTGTAGGCTTCGAGGAGCCGGAAACGGGATCGATCAGCTTCGACGGCCATCGGCTTGACGGAACCCCGGCGCACGAACGCGGCATTGGCTTCGTGTTTCAAAACTTTGCGCTGTTTCCGCACCTGAACGTGCGTGACAACATCACTTATGGCCTGCTGAACCGCCAGCGGGCGCCTCTGACCGACAAGGCGGACATCGCCCGCCGCGTCGACGACGCCAGCGGCGGCTGCTGCAGGACCCTTCGCTTGCGGGCGCGGCGGTCTTGATCAACGAGTTCGGCGAGGTCGGGCTCGACCACCACCTCATCGAGCGGATCGACGAGACCACGATCTTGCTGCAGTCCGGCTGCGTCTGCTGCACCATCCGCGGCGAGCTGTCGGCGGCGATCCGCGACCTGTTCTCCAAGCGCGAGCAGGGGCTCGTCCCCACCTTCGACCGGCTGGTGATCGAGAGCACCGGCCTTGCCGATCCCTTCCCCATTCTGTCCACGGTCCGGGCCGACCCTGTCCTCAGCCACCACTTCACCCTCGGCAACGTGGTGACGCTGGTCGACGCGGTGAATGCCGAAAGCCAGCTGGCGCGTTATCCCGAATGCGCCCGCCAGATCGCCAGTGCGGACCGGCTCGTGCTGAGCAAGACCGATCTCGTTCCGGCCGCCGATGCCCATAGCCTGCGGATGCGTCTGGCCGCGATGAACCCGGCAGCGTCCCTCGTCGATGTCCACGCCCCGGACTGGACTGCCGGCTGGCTCGTGACGGAGGATGCCGCATCCCAGACACCAAACCCAGCGACAACCGACCAGGATCACACGAGGGAAATCCATCATGTCCACGCGGCGGTGACGGACAACGAACTCGGCCACACCCACCATGATCACGACCCGAACCGTCATGGCGACAGCATCCGGGCCTTGGCACTCACCATCGCCGAGCCGCTCGACTGGACCACCTTCGGCATCTGGCTGACGATGCTCCTGAACCGCCATGGCAAAAGCGTGCTGCGGGTCAAGGCGATCCTCAATCTCGTCGGCGAAACGCGGCCCGTCGCCGTGCACGGCGTTCAGCACCTCGTCCATCCGCCGGTGCACATGGCGCAATGGCCGAGCGTGGATCGCAGCTCGCGTCTCGTCTTCATCGTCGACGGAATTGAGGAAAGCGCCATCCGCGCCTCCCTGGCCGCCTTCGCCGCTCTCGCACCGCCAGCCCTGCCGGCAAAGGGCGACATCGCGATGTCGGCGTAGACGGCATCGACGTGGACCAGCAGATTCGCCCCATCGCAAAATCGCGTCGCAAGACGCTGGCGACCCCCGCCCTTCACCTCGAGGGCAAGCCCGTCATCCGCGTGCTCGGGACGGAAATCACCTTGCTCGAACAGCTTCGGCTGCGCGCAGAGGCCGATCTCGGCATCGGCCTGGTTTTCGAGAACCGAGACTTTCTCAGCGCCCAACGCAAGGCGGCCCGCGCGCCGGACGACTACGACGTCTACGACCAGTGCTTCCACAATCTCGATATCGTCTGATACTGGCGCGCCATCCAGGCGATCGACACCGAGCGCGTGCCGCTCTGGGGGGAAGTGTCGGGCCTGACCCGCACCGGTACGATCGGACCATCCGCCCGCATCGGTCACGGCGACGCGCCGGTGACGAAGCTCTACGTCCAGGCGGACCAGTCGCTGTCGGCGTATCCGTCGCGCTGGATCTCGATGCTTCCGACCGTCCACAATTTCGATTCCTTCGGCTTCGACGAGGATGCGCCGGGCATCAGTGCCCAGCGCATGACATCCTGGGCGCGCCTGCTCGATCCCGCGCTGCATGGACAGGTGGCGATCGTCAACGAGCCGGCGATTGGCATTTTCGACGTGGCGCTGGCAGCCGAGGCGGCCGGTCTGATGCAGTTCAGGGACATCGGCAATCTGACGGTCGGCGAGATCGACGCCTTGCTGTCCCTTCTGATCCTGAAGAAGCGCGAGGGCCACTTCTCCTGTTTTTGGAACACCGCAGCCGAAGCGACCGAAATGATGACGGCCAAGCGCTTTTCGGTCGGCAGCCTGTGGTCCCCGAGCGTCACCGCGTTGAAGCGCAAGGGCGTTCGTGTCCGCCAGGCGGTACCGTCCGAAGGCTATCGCGCCTGGCATGGGGGGCTTTGCCTGTCACGTCGGCTGGAGGGACGCCAGCGCGACGCCGCCTACGAGTATCTCAACTGGTGGCTGTCTGGCTGGCCCGGTGCCGTCGTCGCGCGGCAGGGCTACTACATGTCGGTGGTCGAACGGGTGCGCGCCCATCTCACCCCGGCCGAATGGGCCTACTGGTACGCTGGCCACGCGGCGAGCGAGGATCTGCCCGACCCGGACGGCACGACGGCGATCGTCAGGGGATCGGTGCGCAGCGGCGGCGCCTATTGGAGCCGGGCGTCCAACATCGCCGTCTGGAACACGACCATGGACGAGCACAACTACCTCGTCCGTCGCTGGGGCGAACTCGTCGACTGATGTTTTGACGCTCACCAGCGTGGACGTCGCGCGCGGGAGCCTGGCGCGACGCCAGATGGGCCGCCCCTCGGCACACTGTCACCCCGCGGATGATCATGGCGCGAGGCTTTGAATGGCGCGCCGCAGGTCGTCGCCGGCAAGGCCTTGCCCCAGCAGGACCGCGGCGGCGATGCGCGCCTTCGGACCATTCAGATCGCCGGCGAAGATGGCACCGGCCCGCTCGAGATCCTTGCCGCCGCCATTTCCGTAGACGGGGCGAACCCGCCCCTGGGGACAGCGCGAGGTGACGATGACCGGAATGCCGGACGCCACCACGTCGGCCACGGCGGCGGTCACCACGGGCGGGGTGTTGCCGATGCCGAATGCCTCCAGCACGAAGGCCCGGGTTCCGCTGGCCGCGGCGAAGCGCAGATAGCGGTCGGTGCTGCCCATCACCAGCTTGATCAGCTCGACTTCGGTTTCCAGCGCCGCCGGATCAAAGACCCTTCGCCCCACCGGGCGACGCTGCACGATCACCGTGCCATCGTCGACCTCGCCGAGCTTGCCATGCTCGCCGGAGCGGAACGTGTCGGTGCGCGAGGTGTGGGTCTTGGTGGCGTCGCGCGCCGCGTGGATTTCTCCCTCGAAGCAGATGACAGCACCAAGACCCCGCGCCGCGCTCGATGCGGCGAGGCGGATCGCGTCGGCGAGGTTGCGAGGTCCGTCGGTGTCGGGCATGCCGGCGTTGCGTTGCGCCCCGGTGAAGACGATGGGGTTGTCGCCGGGAACGAGAAGATCGGCCAGATAGGCGCTCTCCTCCATCGTATCGGTGCCTTGGGCGACGACGACGCCCGTGCATCGGTTGTCGGCAAGATGGGCACGGATCCGCGCCGTCAGCGCAAAGGCCAGCGCCAGGTCGATGGCAAAGCTCCCGACGCTGCAGAAGTCGTCGACGACGAGGTCGATGCCGTCGAGGGGATCGTTGAGGCTCTCGCGCAACCTGGTCCCGGAATCGCCGGCGATGACGTCCCCGCCGACGCTTGCGGCACGGGAGGCAATGGTGCCGCCCGTGGTGATCAAGCAGACCTTCTTCATCAGTTCCCTCTCTTCATTTCTCGAGGCCCGAGCCCCTGCGCCAGGGTATGGCGTATGGACCGGTGCGTCAGGCGCCCGTGGTCCAACCTCGGGCCAACACCGCCTCCCGTGGCAGTCATCGCCTGTGTTCGGAGCTGTCGCTGGCCGCGCGGCCGGAAGAGATCATCGGCGTGACCGGTCCCAGCGGCTGCGGCAAGCCGAGCCTCGGTGACGGCGTCTTGGCCTGTTTCGGCCGACGCCGGCACCGTCCGACGAGCTGTTGGACCGCGAACGGCATTTCAGAAGCTTTCCAGGACCCTGTCGCCGCCTTTGCACCCCGGCAGACGCTCGATCGCGGTCCTCGTTCACATCCGATTGCTGGACCGCTGGGCCTCGACGAGGCGGATGCATTTGTAGACGAGGTCCGGCAATGCCTTGGCGGAGAGCTTCACCTTGAGCGTCGAGCAGATGTTGGCGACCGTCTTGTAGCTGATGCCGAGCGACTCGGAGATGCCCTGGTAGGAATGCCCGGCGGCGAGCGCGCCGATGATCTCCAACTCCCGCGAGGAGAAGGAGCCCTTCGCGGCCTGGGTCGAGGGCTGGTTGAGAAAGGCGACCTTGGTCGCGAGGCTCGCCGACAGGAACGGTCGCCCCTGGCTGACTGCCTCGTATGCCCCGCCGATCTCTTCGGGACTGGCATCCTTCTGGACGAAACCCGTGGCACCAAGATTGAGCGCCCGCCGCACGACGATCGGGTCGTCATACATGGAAAAGACGAGGATGGGCGTGCTTTGGTCGAAGCTGCGCAGACGGCGAAGAAAGGAGAGGCCCGCAAAGGCGTTCGCGCCGAAGGAAAGATCGAGGAGGATCATTCCCGGTCGCTGGCGGCGGTAGGATCTGAAGCCTTCGAGCGGCGTGCTGGCGCCCACGACGTCGCAGGCGCCATAGGCCGTGATGATGCGCTTGCACCCCTGCAGGACGATGGGATGGTCGTCGATGATCAGCGTGTACATGCCTGTCTCCCCTCGTCCCGCTCGTGCGGCGCGACGCGCCGCCGCTTCGGCGCGGGGCCGGTCTCCTGTTCGCACTCATGATCTTGCCGGCCGGTCGGGGTCAATGCGCCGGGCGCTGGCGCAGGGCACCCGCATGGATGTCCTGGTGCCGCCCGCCGAGCGGGCGGGCGGCGACCAGGTACCGCCCAGCGCCTCGACTCTTTCGGCGATACCGAGCAGACCGAGGCCTTTGGCTGGTTTCGGCGGCGGCCCGGCGCCATCGTCTACGACCTCGACCACCAGCATCGGGAGCCCCGCCGGATCCCCGTGCGGGACGTCGTCGGAGGCAAGCGACAAGGCGATGCGCCGCGCCTGGCCGTGCCGGATGGCGTTGAGCACGCTTTCCTGGACGAAACGGTAGACGGTAAGGTCGACCACGTCGCCGAAGCTGAAATTCTCGGTGCGGCAGTCGATCTCGAAGACGATGCCGGGGGATATGCGCTCGAACTCGGCCGCGAGCTCGCCAACGGTATCGCGCAAGGGGACATTGGCGATCGACATCGGTCGCAGGTCGGACAGAACGCGGCGGGCGATCTCCTGGATGGTCCGCGCCTGTTCGTCGATCGAGGCGATCGCCTCCTTCAGGCCCTCGCCCTGCTGCGGCGCCGTCGACAGCAGAAGCCGCTTCAGCGAACCAGCCGTCGCTCGGATGCCGAAGAGATGGGGGCCCATCTCGTCGTGCAGATCGTTGGCGAGGCGGCGACGCTCGTCCTCCTGCGCCACGAGCAGCCGAAGCGCCAATTGGTGATTTTCCCGCTGCTTGGCGAGAAGATGCGAGGCGAGTTCGTTGACGCCGTCTGCGAGCGGCCTGAACTCGGCATAGCCGGTTACCGGCACGCGCGCCGACAAGTTGCCCTCGCGCAGGCTGTCGAGCGCCTGCGTCACCTGCCGCAGGCGCGCGAAGATGAGGTCGATCGAAAAGAGCGACATGAGAAGGATGAGGCCGGCATAACCGATCGTCAGCGGCAGGATGAAGCGGAAATCGAGCCAGACCTCCAGGATTTCGTCCGTATCGTCGGAGGCAAGCCGGATGCTGCCATGATGGCGGTCCGCGAAGTCCAGCTCGAACGTGTCGACGCGGGGCTCGTCGCGGATGAGCCAGACGAACCAGGACGGCGCCGTCCCCTCCTCCTCCTCCGCGTCCCGGCTGCCGCGCGCATCGAGCGAGGAACGCTGCGCGCTGCCGTCCTCGGTGATGGTGGCGGCGACATGGCGCATGTCCGCCAGTTCCTCGATGAGCTCGTTTAAGGCGGCGGGCGCCGCGGCGGCCTCGATCGGCGGGATTCGCGAGGCGATGAAGCGCGCGGCGATCTGGAAGGACGCGTCGACCTCCTGCTTGGTCGCGATCCGGGCATTGACCACCATTCCGATCGCCACGGTGAACCACACGAGAACGCTGAGGCAGAGCAGCCCGGTCACGATGCGCCGTTTCAGCCGCACGGCGTTGCGAGAGGGCGCCTCCTCGCGAGCGATTGGCCGGATCGCCGCGTCGGCGGTCAAGACGCGGCTCCCGAGGCCGGCCGGCGTGGCCGCGCCGCCCGGTGGGCGTCGTGGATGCGCTCACCGCCCATCGACGAGCCTCTCGGCCCCGAATTCGGATGCGACGCTCGGCCGCGGCCTGCTCGTCGAGGCCCTGGCGGCGAAGGTTGAGATAGTGGTGAACGACGGTGCCGAACAGCAGCTTCTGGCCGTCGCGCCCCCGGAACAGCAGATGGCGAAACAGGCTTTCGAGCGTCGCATCCGCATCTCCCGCGAGCGCCGGGGTCTCCGCGATCGTGTCGCGCGCCTGAACGAGCCGGTTGGCGATCATCCGCGGCGTCTCGACATAGGCGCTGGACGCCAGACCCAGCAACCCTCCGAAGCGGGCGACGGAATCGGCCGGCGGTCGCCGCGGATTGCCGGATTCGAGCCCTGCGAGCCACTCGTCCGGCGAGATCGCATCGGAAACCTCCTGCCAGCGCGGCATGTCCTTCGCCGCGACGCGCGCATCGGCGAGCGGAATGGGCGCGTCGTCGCAGGCAGCGACGAACACACCCCCCAAAAGGGCGGCACTGGCGGCCGCGCCGCGCCGCCAAACGGATGGCCGTGTGTCGGATATGGCCTGCATGGGTTCTGTCTCTCCGGCTTGCCGCGAGACTGCAATGCATGCGCAAGCAAATCAATCAAAACTATTGTCAAATTGAATGCTGCAATGCAAAAATTCCCGGGGAAATCGTTGTTTTGTCACCTCAATGGACGGGCAATATTCCCGAATATTCGGGAACTTTTCCCTGTTCAATGTCTATCGACTTCCCATGGACAGGGTTTTCGCCGCGTGAGAACGTCACGACTACCGAATACATCCTGTATTCAGTGACTTCGCAGTTGGGCACCAGTAATTCCGCTCGATCACGCCACAAAGGTGGGTCGACCACACAAGGGGAGGAACGATGAAAAAGTATTTGTCCACTGTGTCCGGAGTCGCATTGTTTTGCGGACTGTTGGCGGGAT
The DNA here is from genome assembly GCF_019973775.1 of Aureimonas sp. SA4125. NCBI lineage: Bacteria > Pseudomonadati > Pseudomonadota > Alphaproteobacteria > Hyphomicrobiales > Aurantimonadaceae > Aureimonas > Aureimonas sp. SA4125. Next base: position 2,858,980 of record NZ_AP025032.1, read on the forward strand.
CGACGCTCAGCGTGTCGGCAAACGAAAAACTGGTCGAGCTGGCGAAGGACCCGGCCAATTGGGTCATGACCGGCCGCGACTACAACGCGCAGAACTTCAGCGCGATGACGACCATCAACAAGGAGAACGTGAAGGACCTGCGCTCGGCATGGTCGTTCTCCACCGGCGTCCTTCACGGCCACGAAGGCACGCCCCTTGTCGTCGACGGGATGATGTACATCCACTCTCCGTTTCCGAACACGACCTTCGCGGTCAATCTCGACGAGCCCGGCAAGATCGTCTGGCAAAACAAGCCACGCCAGGATCCGACCGCCCGCGCCGTTGCCTGCTGCGACGTCGTCAACCGCGGCCTCGCCTACTGGCCGGGAGACGACGAGGTCGGCCCGCTCGTCTTCCGCACGCAGCTCGACGGCAAGATCGTCGCGATGGACGCGAAGACCGGCGTGACGCGCTGGGAGCTGGAGAATTCCGACATCAAGGTCGGCTCGACCCTGACCATTGCCCCCTACGTGATGAAGGACATCGTCGTGGTCGGCTCCTCCGGCGCCGAGCTCGGCGTCCGCGGCTACGTCACCGGCTACAACGTGAAGTCGGGCGAACAGCTCTGGCGCTCGTATGCGACAGGCCCGGACGAGGAAGTGCGCCTCGCCGGCAACTTCAACGACGCAAATCCGCAATACGGCCAGAAGGGCCTCGGCACCAAGACCTGGGAGGGCGAGGCCTGGAAGATCGGCGGCGGCACCAACTGGGGCTGGTACGCCTATGATCCCGACGTCGATCTCTTCTACTACGGTTCGGGAAATCCGGCCCCGTGGAACGAGACCATGCGTCCGGGCGACAACAAGTGGACCATGACCATCTGGGGTCGCGACCCCGACGACGGCATGGCGGCCTTCGGCTACCAGAAGACCCCGCATGACGAGTGGGACTATGCCGGCGTCAACGTCATGATGCTCTCCGAGCAGGAGGACAAGGAGGGCAAGATGCGCAAGCTCCTGACCCATCCGGACCGCAATGGCATCGTCTACACGCTCGATCGCACGAAGGGCGACCTGATCTCGGCCGACAAGATCGACGACACGGTCAATTGGGTCACGCAGGTCGATCTCAAGACCGGACTTCCCCAGCGCGATCCTGAATTCGGCACGCGCATGGATCACACGGCCCGCGACATCTGTCCCTCGGCCATGGGCTACCACAACCAGGGGCACGATTCCTTCGATCCTGCCCGCAAGCTCTTCTACATGGGCATCAACCACATCTGCATGGACTGGGAGCCCTTCATGCTTCCCTACCGTGCGGGCCAGTTCTTCGTGGGGGCCACGCTGAACATGTATCCGGGCCCGAAGGGCGATCGCCAGAACTATCTCGGCCTCGGGCAGGTCAAGGCCTATGACGCGATCAAGGGCGAGTTCAAGTGGGAGGTCATGGAGCGCTTCGCGGCCTGGGGCGGCACGCTGGCCACCGCCGGCGGCGTCATGTTCTACGGCACGCTCGACGGCTTCATCAAGGCGCGCGATTCCGACACGGGCGAACTCCTGTGGAAGTACAAGCTGCCCTCCGGCGCCATCGGCCATCCGATGACCTACGAGCATGACGGCATCCAGTACGTCGCCATCTACTACGGCGTCGGCGGCTGGCCGGGTGTCGGCCTCGTCTTCGACCTGAATGACCCGACGGCCGGCCTCGGCGCCGTGGGAGCTTTCAAGCAGCTGGCCAACTACACCCAGATGGGCGGCGGCGTGATGGTGTTCTCGCTGAACGGCGAAGGTCCCTATTCGGACCTCGAGCGCGGCGAATACCAGCCGCAGATCGGCACGCCTCCGCCTGCGACGCCGGGCAACCGCGCCGCGCTCGAGACCGGCAAGGACCCATCCTGATCGGGACGGACCAACGGAACAGGACATGCCGGCTTCGGCCGGCATGTCCCCCCTTCGCCACACCGCGTGCCGACGAGCCGAGCGGCGGTCCCTCCGCCTCCCTCATTTTATTCAGGAATACCGTTCGATGATCACCGCGAACACTGGTTTCACCTCGCCGCGTGGCAGGTCGAGCGGCCGTCTGGCCCTCCTCGCCGGCGCGGCTCTCGCAATCTTCGCCACCTCCGGCGCCCTGGCGCAGACGGCGACCCTGCCCGGCGGTCTCGACGAGACCGTCTCCAAGGTCGGCCCGAGCCCCACCTCCACCAGCGACGTGCTGAAGATCTGCGCCTCGCAGAACGAGGCCCCCTTCTCCGCCGCCGATGGTTCAGGCTTCGAGAACCGGATCGGCGTGGCCCTTGCCGAGGGCATGGGCCGCAAGGCCGAGTTCGTCTGGACGGACAAGAATGCCATCTACCTCGTCCGAGATTTCCTGGAGAAGAAGTCCTGCGACGTGGTGCTCGGTCTCGATGCGGGGGACGAACGCGTCCTGACGTCGAAGTCCTACTACCGCACCGGCTACGCCTTCGTCTCCGAGACCAAGGACGGCTTCACCGGCACGCGCTGGCAGGATGTCGACTCGAACGGCATGAGGCGCTTTTCGATGCGGCTGCATTCGCCGGCCGAAACCATCCTGAAATATGCCGGCAAGTACGAGGACAACCTCGCTTATCTCTATTCGCTCGTCGACTTCAAGTCGCGCCGGAACCAGTATTCGGAAGTGCCGCCCGCGCGGATCGTCTCCGAGGTTTCAGGCGGCCAGGCGGATCTCGCGATCGCCTTCGCGCCCGAGGTCGCCCGCTACGTCAAGGACTCTAAGGGGGCGCTGAAGCTGACCCTCATCGAGAACGCCCTGGAACAGAAGAACGGCATCACGCTGCCGCTGCAATACGATCAGGCGATCGGCGTGCGCAAAGGCGACGACGCGCTTCTCGAGGCGGTCAACGAGGGCCTTTCCAAGGCCGCCCCCGCCATCGAGGCGATCCTCACCGAGGAGGGCATCCCCCTCCTGCCGGCCAGCAGCTGATTGCCGAAGGACGACAGCAAGACATGAAGCGTTTCATTCCCCTCGTCTCGATAGCCGCCGTCTGCGCCTTCGCCTTTGGCGCCGCCGCCAATATCCAGCTCTACAACACCGTCGACGGGTCCCCCCTGGATCTCGGCTTCGCCATGGAGGAAGGCCGCGACACGGCTGCCGTGGAGACCTTCCTCCAGTCGGGAACCAATATCTACAACGAGAACGCGGCTCTCCTGCCCGAGGGCGAGGAGCTATTCCTGACGGCGTGCTCGGGGTGCCACGGCCATTACGGCGAGGGCAAGATCGGCCCCGGCCTCAACGACGCCTACTGGACCTATCCCAAGAACGAGACCGACAAGGGCCTTTTCGAGACGATCTTCGGCGGTGCGCAGGGGCAGATGGGCCCGCAATATGGCAGCCTGACCATGGACGAGATGCTGAAGGCGATGGCCTGGATCCGGCACCTCTATGTCGGCGATCCGAATGCCGCGGCATGGCTCACCGCCGAGCAGCGCGCAGCCTTCAAACCCTACGAGCAACCAGCCGCAAGGCCGCGCAAGCCCTGACCGCCTGGGGCGACAGACTTCGGCCGCGGCGCTGGCCGCCACGGCCGGACAGGAGACCGGCAGGCCGCCGAGCGGCAATGCGCCGGGAATGGAGCCGGGGCGACATGCAGCGGCTTTCAACAAGCACGTCAGGGAGGACATCATCATGAAAACGACCGCATCGCTCGCCGCGCTCGCACTATCCCTCGCCACCTTTGCCGCCATGCCGTCCGCCATCGCCTATGACGGCACGGTCTGCAAGGAGCCGGGCAATTGTTGGGAGCCGAAGCCCGGCTATCCCGAGCAGGTTGCCGGATCGGAATACGATCCTCAGCACGACCCGATGGAATTGAACAAGCAGATGGAATCGATCTCCGGAATGGAGGCGCGCAACAAGCAGCGCGTGGAGCATTTCGCCGCGACGGGCGAATTCGTCTTCGACGTCTCCAAGATCGGATCTGCCGCAACTCCCGAAGCGACCCCGGCGTCAACCGCGGCCGAATAGGGATGGGGGACGCTGGTTCCGCGCGACAAATCTCCCAAGGATGTCCCGGCGGCCTTCCCAGCTGTCGCGGCAGTCGCCCGGGCCAGCGTCTCCACTCGTCGTCACCCGCCCTCCGACGCTGGTCGGGCCTCTCGTCGGGGCCGGCGCAGGCCTTCCTGTCGGACCGGAGGCGATCGGTCTCTCCCGTCGCGGGTCTGCTCGGCAAACGACCTCGCGGCTTGTCCTGTGGGGAGTCGGCGGCGCACGCGCGAGAGCGGACGCGCCAGGCGCGAGGAATTCGACATGCTGTCTCGAAATGACATTCAGCTCGACGAATGGCGAGGGCGGGCCCTCCTCTTCGAGAACGCCATTTCCAACGTCGTGCTCGGCCAGGCCGAGCCGCTGCGCCTCATGACCATCGCCATCTTCTGTCGCGGCCACGTCCTGCTCGAAGGCGATGTCGGCGTCGGCAAGACGACACTGCTGCGCGCTGTCGCGCGCGGGCTCGGCGGCCCCTACGAGCGCATCGAGGGCACGATCGACCTGATGCCGAGCGACATGATCTACGCCTCCTACATTGCCGACGACGGCCGCCCGCGCATGGAACACGGTCCGGTGTTGCGGCACGGCGAGGACCTCGCCGTCTTTTTCTTCAACGAGATCAACCGGGCGAGACCGCAGGTCCACTCCCTGCTGCTGCGCCTGATGGCCGAGCGCACGGTCACCGCGTTCCGGCAGGAATTTGCGTTTCCACACCTCCAGGTCTTCGCCGACCGCAACAAGGTCGAGCGCGACGAGACCTTCGAACTGCCCGCCGCCGCGCGCGACCGCTTCCTCATGGAAATCACCATCGCCGCCCCCAGCGATGCGCAGAGCAGGCGCAGTCTCGCCTTCGATCCGCGCTTTCACGACGTCGACCGCCTGCTGCTCGAGGTCGACGAGGGCGTGCTCGATCACCGCCAGCTGAATGCGGTCGCCGGCGCCATTCAGACCGGCATCTCCACGAGCCACGCCGTCGAGACCTATGTCGCGGACATCTGGAACGCGATCCGCATGCCGCACGAGGCCGGCATCGTTCTTTCCTCCGCAGAGGCGAGCCGGCTCATCGAGGGTGGCGCGAGCCCGCGCGGCATCTCGGCCCTGGTGCGTGCGGCGCGGGTGCGCGCCTGGCTCGAAGGCCGATCCTGCGTGGTCCCGGAGGACATCCGCGCCGTCTTCGCGGCGGTCATGTCGCACCGGATCTTCCTCGCGCCCATCTACGAGATCCGCCGCGAAGCGCTGATCGCGGAGCTTTTCGCCGCCGTCTTCGCGACGATCCCGACGCCGGCATGAAGCCCGCGATGCCGGTCCCGGCGGGAATGGACGAGGATATCGACGCCTTCGCCGACATGCGCTACCGGCTGGCGCGGCGCACCCGCAGTGCCCGGATCGGCGGCCATCGCGGCGGCGGGCTCGGGGGCGACGGCCGCTTTCACGGCCTCGCGCCGCTCGTCGACCATCCCGACCCACGGCACATCGATATGTCAGCGACCATCCGCGACCCCGGCGGCAACGTCTTCGTGCGCCGGTTCCGCCAGCCGGCGTGCGCGACGGTCTACGCGCTTCTCGATCTGTCGGCCTCGATGGGTCTCGTCGGCCGCGTCGACCGCTTCGCGCTCGCCTCCCTCCTCGTGGCGGGCCTTGCCCGGATGGTGCGCCGCTCCGGCGACCGTTTCGGCCTGATCGCCGCAGGCGGCGCGGCGCGTGATCCGAGCCATTTCCAGACCCCAGAGCCATCCCTCGGTCCGAACACGGGGGCGCCCCCCGGGCCGGATTTGACCGTGCCGGCCAATCGGCGGTCGGACCTGCCCGGCGAATTGCGCCGCGCCCTGGGCGAGCGCCGCCCGGCCGGACAAGGCATCGCCCCGCTCATCGACACCGCGCGCGAAAATCTTCCCCGTCGGCCTACGCTGGTCTTTCTCGTCTCCGACTTCCAGTTTGAGACGGCCGATCTCGCGCGCCTTCTCGGCGATCTCTCGCTGCACGACGTGCGGCCGATCCTCCTGCGCGACAGCCTCGCGGAAAACCCGCCGCAGCGCTTCGGCTTCGCGCGCCTTCGCGACGCCGAGACCGGGCGCTCAAGGACGATCCTGACCCGTCGCGCCACCCTCGCGCGCTGGCAAGAGGAATCGTCGCGTCACCTGTCTGCCGTGCGATCGACCTTCGCCCAGCACGGCCTGTCGCCGATCGAGATCGTCGACCAGATCGACGTGGACGGCTTCTTCGAGGCACTGGCCGCGCAGGGTATCGTCTCGTGAGGCGCGGCGCGATGCCAGCTCTCGCGATCTCGATCGCCTTGTCGATCCCGATGCCGGGGCTGGCGCAGGAGACAGGTGAGGCGACGGTCGAGTCGCGTTTGCCGCGCACCGTCGGCTATTTCGTCGGAGACAGGCTCGACTATGCCGGGACGATCACGGTGCCCGACGGTTTCGACATCGATCTGGCGTCGAGGCCGCGGCCGCGCGATCTCGACTACTGGCTGGAACTCCAACGCGTTTCGATCGAGCCGGCGAGGAAGGGCTCCGGCCGGCGCTTCGAGGTCATGCTGGGCTACCAGACCTTCTACGTTCCGCTGGAGCCGCGCGAGCTGCGCATCCCGCCGGTGACGATCGGGTTTCGACGGCAGGAGGACGGCGCGCGGATCGAAGCGACACTGCCCGGCTTTTCCTTCATCAGTTCGCCGTTGCGCCCCATTCTCGAACGCAGCTCGCCGCAAGCCATGCGGCCGGACGCGGCCCTCGTCGTCGGGGATACCCGTCCCGCGCAATGGCGCACCGGTATCGCCGTCGGTGCAAGCCTTGCCCTTTTCGGCATGCTCGCCGCCTATCGCGGCTGGTTGCCGACCGGCAGACGCCGTCCCCGACCTCTCGGCCTTGCCGCAAGACACATCGCCGGTCTGCGGCCGCAGACGTCGCGCGATGCCTACCGGGCTGCTCTCCTCGAGCTCCACCGGGGTCTCGACGCCGCTGCCGGCCGCCGCCTTCTTGCGGACGATCTCGCGAACCTTCTCCGCGAGCACCCGCGATTTGCGGAAGCGGCGGCAGATCTCGGCCGCTTCTTCGCCGCTTCCCGTCTTCTCTATTTCAGCGACGATCCCGCTGGCGCCGCAGCCGCCCTTCCCGCTCGCGACATCGTCCTCCTCGCCGGCCTCCTCGCCGCGATCGAGAGGGCGCCATGACGCATTTTCTTGATGGCCTCGCGGTCGATCGCCCTCTCGTGCTCGTGCTCCTGGCGCTGGCCATCTTGCCGTTCCTCCTGTCCGTCCTCGCGGTGTCGCCGACACCCTGGTCGGCCCTGACCCCGGCCGACGGCGCGTCGCGGGCGGCGAATCTCGCGATCCGCGGCCTTACCGGCCTCGCCTGCGCAGCCCTCGTCCTCGCGCTCGCGGGTCTCCACCGCACGGACCAGATCATCGCGCGCACCGGCGTCGGCGCTCATCTCGTGCTGCTCATCGACCGGTCGAGCAGCATGGACAACACATTCGCGAACCGCCGACCCGACGGCACCCAGGAAGCCAAGGCCTCGGCGGCCAAGCGCCTGATCCTCGATTTCGTCAGGAGCCGCCCGCGCGACCGGATCGGCGTCGCCACCTTCTCGACGGCGCCGATGCAGGCCGTTCCCCTCACGGACAGAAAGGGCCTCGTCGAGGCCGCGCTTGCCACGATGGACGAACCGGGCCTTGCCCAGACCAATGTCGGGCGCGGCCTTGCCATGGCGGTCGCCATGTTTGGGCGCGAGACAGGCTCGGCTTCGCGCGCCGTCATTCTCGTCTCGGACGGGGCCGGTGTCATCAGCCGCGACGTCCAGGCACAACTGCGCGAGATGATCGCCCGCGAGCCGGTGAACCTCTATTGGCTGTTCCTGCGCTCGGAGGGCGCGAAAGGGCTTTTCGAGCCGCCCGCGCGCGGCGAGCAGGATACGCCGCAGGTCCGTCCGGAACGCCATCTCAACCTGTTCCTGCAGACGCTCGGCGTGCCCTATCGGGCCTTCGAGGCCGAAAGCCCCGATGCCGTCGCCGCTGCCATCGCCGAGATCGACCGCCTCGAGGCCAAGCCCCTGACCTATGTGGAACGCCTTCCGAGGCTCGAACTGGCCGCCGCCGCCTATTGGACGGCGCTCGGCGCCATCGCCGTGCTTCTCGTCGTCAAGCTGCTCGAGCACGCCCCCTTCGAGAGCACCGCGCCGCTGCCGCTGCTGCGCCGGCGCGAGCCGTCGCCCGGGCGTCCGGCCATTCCCCGCGAAGGGAGTATCCGGCAATGAGCGCCCTCGCCTCCCCGGACCGGCACCGGCAGGGCCCGGCGCCAGGACGCCTGCGGGTGCAGCTCCTGACTGCAAGGCGCCGCGACGTGCTGGTTTCGGGCGTGCTGTTGGCGATGCTCCTCTCTGTGTCGGGCTTTGCCGCGTGGTCGGCGGCAGATCTCCTTCGCGAGCGGGCGGTCAACGAGGACATCCGCGCGCTGGCCGCAGGCCGCGACGTCGCCATCGGCGAGGACGCTTCCGCACGGCTCCTCGTCGCGCGGGCAAAATTCCTTTTCGACCGCGACCGGATCGAGGAGGCCGAGGTCCTGGCGCCGCGCATGGACGCTGCCTCCGACGAGGCCGCCAAGGCCGATTTCTTCCACGACCTCGGCAATGCGCGGCTCCGGGCAGCTTTCCGCCTGATCGAGGACAACGACATCACGGGCGCCACGCCGGTCGTGCGCCTCGCCCAGGAGGATTATGCCGCGGCGCTGCGGATCGATCCGGCGCGCTGGGATACCAAGTACAATCTCGACATGGCCAGCCGCCTCGTGCGGACCTTTCCGCGTCCCGTGCAGGAGGAGCAGCCCGGCGAGCGCCCGCGCAATATCTGGACGGACATGCCCGGCCTGCCGCGGGGTCTGCCGTGACGTCTTCTGCCCGCGAATGGCTCGCGGCACGTCCCGCCTCCCTCTGGTGGCTCGTCCTTGCCGCCGCCTGCGTCATTGTCGCGCTCGCGCGGCCGCAGATGGTGCGCGAGGAGTCGCTGCGCGATCTCCTGTTCGTGGTCGATATCACCGGCAGCATGAATGTGCGGGACTACGAGGCTGCAGGCGAGCCGGCGTCGCGCCTCGACGTCGTCAAGGCGGAGGTCGTTCGCATCCTGAAAGACCTGCCTTGCGGCTCCCGGGCGGGGCTTGCGATCTTTACCGAAAGGCGCAGTTTCCCGCTGTTTTCACCGGCCGAGGTCTGCGGGAACCTCGCCCCCATGGCCGAGGCGATCATGGCGCTCCACTGGCGCATGGGCTGGGATGGCGATAGCCGGGTCTCCGCCGGGCTGCAGAGCGCGGTGTCGCTCGCCGCATCCTTCGGGGCCGATCTCGTCTTTCTCACCGACGGCCACGAGGCACCGCCGCTACCCTACGAGGGAAGACGGGCGATCAGGAGCGAAAAGACGATTGGCGGCGTCATCGCCGGCGTCGGCGGCCCGAAGCCGGCGCCAATTCCCCGATATGACGAGGACGGCCGTGAGATTGGGTTCTACAGCGTCACCGACATGATCCACGGCTCGCGCGTCGGCATGGCGCCGCCCACCGCCAGCCTGGCACCTGGATTTCACCCGCGCAACAATCCCTACGGCGAAGCCGACCTCAGCGGCATCGAACATCTGAGCGCGGTCCGCAGCAGCTATCTCGTGGAGATGGCGGCGGAGGCCGGTCTTGGCTACGCGCCGCTCGACAGGGGGCCGGCGCTCGAGAAGGCGATCGCGGATGCCGGCAGAAGCCGCATCGCGCGCGTGCGCATCTCGCTCGATCCGATCTTCGCCGCCCTCGCGTTCGCAGCGCTCCTCGCCGCGCATCTCTCGGCCTTTCGTTGGCCCGCTGCCGTGCGCCGCATCCTCATCCCGGCCATCGCCACCCGGCCTCTCGCCTCCTTCAGCCGGCGGGCAGGACAGTCGGCCTCGGCGCCGCGAGCCGCAGCCACTCAGAAGATGCGGGCGCCGCGGCTCCCGCGCGGGCGCCATGCCACGCCAAGAAAGGACTGATCCATGTTTCGAGCCCTGGCTTTCGCCACGACTGCAACTCTCGCAGCTCTCCTCACACCACTCGCTTTTTCGGGCACGGCGAGCGCGCATGGCCCGACACCGCAGAAGATGGATCAGTCGATCACCATCGCGGCGCCGGCCGAAAAGGTCTGGGCCGTCGTCGGCGATTTCGCGGGCATCGCCGCATGGAACCCGGCGATCAAATCGGCCGAGGCGACGGGCGGCACCGAACGCGGCGCGACGCGAAGCCTCACGCTCGAAAAGGGCGCGATCACCGAAAGCCTCGACAGCTACAGCGCCGAGCGAAGGGTCTATTCCTTCCGCCTCTCGCGCGAGAATGTCGCGGCCTTCCCCGTCTCCTTCTACACGGCCAAGATCACCGTTACCGAAGCGGGCGACGAGAGCACGGTCAGGTGGATCGGCCGCTTCTACCGCGGCGATACGGGCAATTTCCCCTCGCCCGAACAGGACGACGCCGCCGCGACGACGGCGATGACCGACTATATCGAGACGGCGCTGGCGGGTCTCAAGACGAAGGTCGAGGGCGAGAACTGAGACGACGGGGAGAGAGCACGAGAGAGCCGTTGAAGCCGCCGAGATCCAGGCCGAGCAACGCGAAGCTGGACTGTTCCTTGTCAGAAAGGCATCGCTCGGCGGCGGCGGTGGTCACGCCGAACCGGGTCGCCAGGATCTCCTTCTGCAGGGCGATCACCACGGGCAGCATCTCCGAAAGCAGTTTCTCGCCTTCGCCCGTCAGCGTAAGCACGCGCGCCCACTTGTCGTGGGGACTGATCCGTCGCGCGACCAGCCCCTCATCCAGCGCGAGAAAAGGTTCGGTGCGAAGCCGATGTCGTTCGCGCGGCAGCTCCCCCTGGCTCCGGTCGAGCCCGGCCCATCCGACCGGCGTGCTGGTAGGCACTCTCGATGGTGCTGAGAGGCTTCGGGAAGGCACGCCCTGACCTTGATGTATCTGCGGGTTGGGCATAGCGGTGGCGACCTCGTCCGCAGCAGGTGTCCGATCAGCATGTCCCCCCCACCAGGCCTCCGAGGTGATCCTCCGGTGCGCAAGCCGTTCAGTCTCTTCGTCCCCATTCTCGCTGGCGCAACCCTCAGGGATCGCGCCATCGCGTGCATCGGAGCCTTGATCGGCATCTGCGCCACAGGCCTCTTGTCCTCCTTCGTGTTCGGATCGGATCCCGTTCTGCCGTTCATCGTCGCGCCGATCGGCGCGTCGGCCGTCCTCCTGTTCGCGGTGCCGGCCAGTCCCCTGGCGCAGCCCTGGTCCATCATTGGCGGAAACACGATCTCCGCGCTTGTCGGCATTGCCGTCGGTCAGTTTGTCAGCGATCCCATGCTCGCGATCGGACTTGCGGTCGCGCTCGCCATCGCAGCGATGTCACTGACCCGCTGCCTTCACCCACCAGGGGGCGCGGCCGCGCTGACAGCCGTCATCGGCGGACCCGCCGTGGCAGCGGCGGGATACGGCTTCGCGTTCGTTCCGGTTTGCCTGAACTCTGCCGTGCTGGTCGCCCTGGGCCTGTTCTTCCACAGGTTCTCGTCCCACTCCTACCCTCACGTTCCCGCGGTGGCCCCGGCCAATACGCACGGCACAGGCGACCTGCCGCCGCCTGTCAGGGTCGGCTTCCGGGCGGAGGACATCGAAGGGGCGCTGGCGGACCTTGGGGAAACGTTCGACATCGACCCGCAGGACCTCGACAGGCTGCTGCGGCGCATCGAGCTGCGCTCTCTGCTCCGAACGCAGACCGACTTTTCCTGCGCCGACATCATGTCCCGGGACGTGATCTCCGTCGGCACGATCGCAGACGCGGAGGAAGCCTGTTCTCTCCTCTTGAGCCACGGCGTCAGGACGTTGCCGGTGATCGACAGCAGTGGGCGACTCGCCGGAACGGTGGGCCTGCGGGAACTCGCACGGCGGACAGGTCCGGTCGAAGACCTCATGACCAGGGCAGTCATCAGCACCCCCACGGCCCCGGCCGTCAGTCTGATGGAGAAGCTGGCGGACGGAACCTCACATTCGGTCGTGATCGTCGATGAGGACCGTCGCATCCTTGGCCTCGTCACTCAGACCGATCTGCTGTCCGCCATCCCGAGGATGCTGGCAAGGCAGCCGGAAGAGACGTAAGCGGGACGTCCGAACGCGGCGACGCTGCGAAGGCGGAAACCCCGTGCAGCGTCCGTGGTTCTTTGCATCAGTCTCGAAAAGCCCCGGGACGGGTCCCGCCATAACGAAGGCCCTCCAGTGGCGCTGGGCAGCCCAAGCGGCCCCTCAGCAGGGTTTTCGCAGAACGCTGCGCCCTTTGGCCTTCAGTTCGTCCACTGACGACAGGCCCATCAGCGCGAGGGTCACATCGATCTCCGCGCGCAGGAGATCGATGGCACGGGCGACGCCCGCCTCGCCGCCTGCCGCAACGGCGAACGCGTAGGCGCGGCCCAGCATGACGCCGGACGCGCCCAGGGCGATGGCCTTGATGATGTCGGTGCCGCGCCGGAATCCGCCGTCGACAACCACTTCCAGGTCCCCGGCGAGCGCGTCCACGATTTCCGGCAGGACGGCGATCGTCGACGGCGCGCCGTCGAGCTGGCGCCCGCCGTGGTTGGAGACGACGATGGCATTCGCCCCGGCATCGCGGGCGCGCAGCGCGTCGTCGGCGTGGAGGATGCCCTTGATCACCAGCCGCCCCTTCCAGCGCTGGCGCAGCCAGGCGACGTCATCCCAGGACAGGGCCGGATCGATCAGCCGCGACAGCGTTGCGGCCTGTTCGAGGATGCCCGCGCCGAACTCCGTCCGGCCGCGCACCGCGCCGACGCCCGGCTTTCCCGCCCTGATCATGTCGAGACACCAGGCCGGCCGCAGCGCCATGCTGAGGCCCATGCGCGGTCCGATGCGGGTGACGGCGCGAAACCCGTTGCGGGCATCGCGCTCGCGCACGCCGGTGACCGCGGTGTCGACGGTGAGGAACAGGGTATCGACGCCAGCCGCCTCCGCCGCCGCGACGAATTCCTCCGCCAGCCCCCTGTCCTTCAGGACGTAGAGCTGGAAATGCAGCGGGCCGTTGCAGCCGGCATGCCGGAGGTCGGCGAGCGAGGCGATGGAGAAGTTGGAAAGGCAGGCCGGAATGTCCGCAGCATGCGCGGCCCTGGCGGCGAGGATCTCGCCCCTGCCGGCGAAGAGGCCGAGGAACCCCACGGGGCCCAGCATGAACGGCAGCGCGTTGCGGCGTCCGAGGAAGTCGGTCGCCAGCTGCCGCGGCTGGACGCCGGCCAGCACCCGCTGCTCCAGCTGCCAGCGGCTGAAGTCGCCGGTGCTGGCACAAAGCGTCTCCTCGGCCGACGAGCCGCCGTCGATGTAGTCGAAGAAGATCTTCGGCAGCCGGCGCCGGGCGGCGCGGCGGGCGTCGCCGATGCTGGCAAAGGTCACCGTCATGGTCGCGTCTCCAGGCTGTAGCGGCTGCCGAGCGAGTAGCGCTTGCCGGCATAGGTCAGGCGGTTGACGGTGGCGACCGTGGGGCCGGTCCAGGTACGCCGGTGCAGGAGAAGGCAGGGCTCACCCGGCGCGATCCCGAGATGGCCGGCGCTCACGGTATCGGCCGCGATGGCGGAAATGACGTGTTCCAGCTCGGTCAGCGGCGTCACGCCCTGCAGGTAGTCGTAGGTGGTCATGGCGGTGAAATCCTGACGGTCGTAGTCGGGCACAAGGTCCGGATTGACGAAGCGCTCTTCGAGTTGCACCGGACGCCCGTCCTCGAAATGCAGCACCAGCGAATGCAGCACCACACGGGGGTTCGAGAACTCGAACGAGGCGAGGATGTCGGACGCCGGCACGAACCGGTCGAGCGCCAGCACCTCGGCCCGGTGCACATGGCCACGGGCAGAGATTTCAGCGGCGATGTTGGCGATCTCCAGCAGCGCCGAGCGTGGTCTTGGCGCCGCGACGAAGGTGCCGACGCCCTGGACGCGGACGAGCACGCCCTCGATGGTCAGCTCGCGCAGCGCACGGTTGATGGTCATGCGCGAGACGCCGAGCGACTGCACCAGCTGGTTTTCCGAGGGCAAGCGGTCATTGCTGGCCCAGGCGCCCTTCTCGATCTCGGCGAGAACGTAGACCTTCACCTTCTCGTAGAGCGGGCTCGCCGCCTCGCGCAGGACGCTCATGACAGCGCCGGCCGGACGATGGTCTTGAGGCCGGCGCCCTGCCCGGCCAGCAGTCTGGCATAGGCTTCCGGCACGGCGCCGATGGCGATCTCCTCGGCGACGAAGCGGCGCAATCGTGGTGCCAGCTCCGGAAGCAGCGCTGCCGCCTCCGCCATCTCGTCCGCGAAGGCGTGGCAACCGAAAAGGGCGATGCCGCGCTCGACCAGCCGGTTGGGATCGAGATCGAGTTTTGCGTGGAAGATGCCGACAAGGGCGATCCTGCCGCCGCCGGCGACCGTTTCCAGCAAGGCGGTCAGCACGGGAATCTGGCCGGTCGCGTCGACAGCGGCCATCAGCGGGCGGCCCCCGAGGGCGGCTGAAATGCTCTCCGCATCGAGCGTGACGATCCGCGCGCCGGTGACCTCGGCGACCAGCGCGGCGCGTCCGGCATGGCGCTCGGCGATCAGAATCGGCCCGTCGTGGCGAAGCGAGAGCAGCAGTGCCACAAGCCCGCCGATCGGTCCGCATCCCGCGACCAGCACCGCCGCACCCGGCGCGGGCGACAGGCGCAAGACGGCATGAAGGGCCACGGCGAGCGGCTCGGCCAAGGCGGCGATGCTGGGATCGAGGCCGGCATCGACGGCATGCAGCAGCCTCGCCGGCAGCAGAACCCGTTCGGCAAAACCGCCGTCGCAGACCTCGCCGACGAAGCCGAGGTTCTCGCAGAACTGCTGTCGTCCGCTGCGACAAGGCCCGCAGGCGCCGCACCAGACGCGGGAATCGGCAACGACGCGGTCGCCCGGCGCGAAATTCTCGACCCCGGTTCCGACGGCGATCACCCGGCCCGCCAGCTCGTGGCCCGCGACCGAGGGGGCGCGGCTGATCCACTGGCCGGTGCGAAAATTGTGCAGGTCCGAGCCGCAGATGCCGGCCGCCTCGACCGCCAGCAACACTTCGCCGGGTCCTGGTGCCGGCGGTGCCGGGATCTCCTCGGCGCGGATGTCACAGGCAGCGTGGAGCCGCGCCGCTCTCATCAGCCTTTGCCCGCCAGCAGCGCGTCGCGCATATCCGAGATGGCGTTCTCGTGGCTGGAGAATCCTTCGTAGCGGGCGAGCCTTCGGGCGTGCAGCGCCAGTTCCGGATAGCCCGCGGAAGTGACGTAGCCGATCGACGAGCGCTTCAGGAAGTCGGTCACCGACAGGGGGCCGTAGGTGCGTGCCCAGCGGCTGGTCGGCAGCACGGCATTGGGGCCGAGGACGAAATTGCCGAGGGTGATCGGCGTGTGCGGTCCCATCAGGATCTCCGCCGCCTCGGTGATCCGGCCGAGATGGCGAAACGGCTCGGTCGAGAGAATTTCGAGGTGTTCGGGCGCGTAGTCGTTGATGAAGGCGTAGCTGTCTTCCAGCGAGGCCGTCAGGATGATGCCGCCATAGGCGCCCTGCAGCACGGTTTTCGAGAAACCGACGCGCTGCTCGGTCATCGCTTCCCAGAAGCCGGGCAGCGCGGCCATGGCAGCCTCCGCCACCTTTCGGTCGTGGGTGACGATGTAGGCGGAGGAATCCGGCCCGTGCTCGGCCTCGATCAGGACGTCGAGCGCGGCAAGCGCGCCGTCGACGGTCTCGTCGGCGAAGATGATCGCCTCGGAGGGTCCGGCCGGCAGGCCGGTATTGATGACGCCCGAGAGCAGGCTCTTGGCCGCGACGACGAAGGGCGAGCCGGGGCCGACGATCTTCAGCACCGGGGAGATCGTCTCGGTGCCGTAGGCAACGGCCGCCACCGCCTGCGCGCCGCCGACCTTGTAGACCGTCTCGACGCCGGCGATGCGCGCGGCGACCAGCGTGGCGGCGTCGACCGAACCGTCCGGCGTCGGCGGGGTAACGATGCAGAGGTTCGGAACGCCCGCCACCACCGCAGGCACGCTGGTCATCATCGTCACCGAGGGAAAGGCGCCCTTGCCGCGCGGCACATAGAGCGCGGCGGACTGGATCGGCGTCCAGCGATCCCCGGCAAACGATCCGGGCCGCATCTCCTTGAACCACATCGGCTCCGGCTTCTGCTCCTCGTGGAAGCGGCGGATGTTGTCGATGCCGAAGCGGATGGACTCGACGACGTCAGGCTCGACGGCCTTGAAGGCGGCGTCGAACTCGGCCTCTGAAACCTTGATCTCGCCGGGCTTCACCTCCGACTTGTCGAAGTCGCGCGCAAACCGCAGCAGCGCGGCGTCGCCCTCGGTGCGCACCGCCTCGATGATCGGCTTCACCCGCTCGACGAAGCTCGAGAGATCCGTCTCGGAGCGCTTCGTCAACGCGGCACGGCCCTTGGCATCGAGCGTCGAGAGATCGTGGAAGGAGCAGTGGGACATGGGAATGCCTGTCACTTGGATTTCAGGAAGATGTCGAGGCCGACCAGCCGGTCGAGCGCGAAGATCGCCGCGGCCGCGCAGGCGATGAACACCACGGAGATGGCGGCAAGGTCCGGGGTGATGATCGAGCGGATGGAATTGTAGATCTGCACCGGCAGCGTGACGATCCGCGCGTCGACGAGGAGCAGGCTGACCAGGAACTCGTTGAGCGCCAGGATGAACATCAGGAGAGATCCCGAAATCACGCCCGGCGTCACCGCCGGCAGCGTCACGAACAGAAAGGCCTGCAGCGGCGGCGCGCCGCAGCTCGCGGCGGCCAGTTCCAGGTCGGGAACGAGCGAGGCGGCGCTGGCGGTCACCGCCCAGATCATGAAGGGCAAGTTGATGACGCAGGCGGCCACGCCCACCGGCCAGAGCGAGCCGAGCACGCCCGCCTCGCCGAACACCAGCATCAGGCCGATGCCGGAGCCGATCAGCGGGATGGTGAAGGGCAGGAGCAGGTAGATCTGCAGCGCCTGGCCGAAGCGCACGCGGTATTTCACCAGCGCAAGGCCGGCGAGCGTGCCGACCGGGATGGCCAAGGCCGTGCAGATCACCGCGACCTGCAGCGAGCGGAGGAACGCCTGGCGAAGGTCGCTCGCCGCGAACACCTTGGCGTACCACTTCAGCGAAAACCCGTCGGGCGGGAAGGTGATGAGGTTTCCGGAGGTGAATGAGGCGCCGAGCACGACCAGCGTCGGCGCCGACAGGATCAGCAGCGCCAGGACGACGAAACCGTTGATCGTCCACGTCTTGCTGCGCGGCGTGCTCAACGCTTGGCTCCGAGCGCCAGCGTGCCGGCGCCGAACAGGGCGAACACGGCGCCTACGAGAGCCGAGCCGACGAGGACGAGCAGCACCGTCAGCGTCGCGCCCATGCCCTGGTCGGAGGTGCGGAAGAACTGGTCGTAGATCGCATTGGCGATGAAATCCTGACCACCGCCGCCGAGAATGGCGGGAATGGCGAAGTCGGTCAGCGACAGCGTCAACACCACGAGCCCGGCGCCGATGAAGCCCGGCCGCGCCATGGGGATGACGACATGGCTGAACACCTTGACCCAGCTCGCGCCGAGCGAGCCGGCGGCGGCCTCGATCTCCTCGGGGATCGCGGTCAGCGCAGGGGCGAGCATCAGCACGGCGAAGGGCAGCATGTACTGCACCAGGCCGAACAGGACGGCCCAGTAGTTGAACAACAGCCGGATCGGGCCGATCCCGAACAGGCCGAGGAATTCGTTGGCCAGACCCTGGTTGCCGAGGATGATCAGCCAGCCATAGGCGCGCACCACCTGTCCGATGAAGAAGGGCAGAAACAGCGCGATCAGCAGGAATTTTCGCAGGCCCTTGGAAGGCGTGCGGACCATCAGATAGGCATAGGGGAAGGCGAGGACCAGCGTCACCACCGTGACCAGGAGGGCGCCGCCGAGGCTGCGAAGCGCAACGGTGAAGAACAGCGGCTCGGAAACGGCGCGGGCATAGTTGGCGAGTGACCAGTCTTCGGACGGCAGGAAGGTGGACGTATCGAGCGTGCGCAGGCTGAGGTCGGCGATCTCGACGAGGCCGAGGACGAGCAGGCCGACCAGCAGCACCGCCGGCAGCAGCATCAGGTACGGCAGTCCCGGTGCGAAGGAGCGCGGCCAGACCGCGCCGGCCGCGGCCTCGAGAGCATCGAGGACGCGCCAGGACAACGGATAGGCGCGGCGGGCGGGACGAAGCGGCATGCAGGTTTCCGGTCGGGATAAGGGGGACCCGCCGCCGGTGGCGACAGGTCCCGGGCGAAGGATCAGCCCTGCATGATCGCCTTGAACTTGCCGAACCAGTCGCTCTCGTTCTCCACCTGGATCTTCGACGAGATGCGGATGAGGTTCTCGAAATCCTCAGGCTTCGTCGGGTAGGACGCGTCGCCGACGAGATCGGCCGGCGGCGTCAGGCCCGGCACGACGCCGGGCAGACCGAGACCGTCGAGCCAGACCTGCTGGGCCTCCTTGGTGATCGCGTGGTTGATGTACTGCTTGGCCCAGTACAGCTCGTTCTCCGGCAGGCCCTTCGGGATCCACAGCCCGTCGGTGTCGAATTTCGCCCCCTCCTCCGGTACGACCCAGGCGACGTTGATGCCGTTCTTCTTGGCCTCGCGGGCATTGGTCGAGATCGTGCAGGCGAGATCGATCTCGCCGTTCTGGAACCAGGTGGTGAAGTCAGGATCCTCGCCGAGTAGCGGCTGCTGCTCCTTGATCTTGGCGATGAAGTCCCAGGCCGGCTGCATGTTGCCGGGAATGTCCTCGAGCGTGCCGCCGCCGGCGACCTGGGCCGGGAAGTGGAAGCCGATGCCGTCATTGTAGAGCGCGATGCGGCCCTTGAACTTCGGGTCGAGCATCGCCTTCCAGGACGTGGGCGGGCCGTCCGGAAAGGCTTCGGGACGGTAGGCGAGGACGTAGACATAGCCATAGGTGTTGACGATCGGGAAACCGTCGAGACCCACGGGCTTGGCCAGATCGGTGACGTCCTTCAGGTTCGGCAGATCCGACAGGTCCTCGGTGACGCCGCGCAGCGCCGACTTGGTGGCATTGGTGGTGGTGTCCCAGTTGATGTGAATCGGCGGCACGCGCTTCTGCGCCACGGCCGCCCAGACCTTCGGCTGGATCTCGTTGTCCTCGGTGAGGTCGTGCCGGACGGCGATGCCGGTCGCCTTGGTGAACGAGTCGGAGACACCGGCCTTCAGGGCGTCCACCCAGCTGCCACCCCAGGCGCGCACGATGATCTCCGTCGGCTTTTCCGGCTCCTGCGCAAAGGCACGGCCGAGGCCAAGCGCCGAGGCTCCGGCGAAGGAGCCCAGCGCGGCGGAGCCGGCGAGGAAGCGGCGGCGGGAGAGTTCGATCAGTCTATTGCCATCGGCCATGCGGGTCTCCTTGGGTTGGGGTTTCAGGTTGGGTAGACGAGAAGATCGCGGGCGTTCCAGCCAAGCGCGACCGTGCTGCCGGCCGGCCGCGGGGCATGGCCTGCGGGATCGTGGTCGAAGACGCTGAGCGTAAGGCCACCGAATGCCGGTACCGCGACCTGGTAGACGACCCGCTCGCCCTCGAAGATCATGTCCTCGACCGTGCCGGTGATCCGGATTTCGAGCCCGGCGAGGCTTTCGGCGTTTGGCGCGATGCGGATCTGCTCGGCGCGCAGCGCCCCGACCACGGCAGCGCCGACGGCCGGTGTGGGCGCCTTGCCTGCCGCCTGGCCGGACACCATCATGTCGCCGATGCGCAGGGCCACCGAATCCGGCGTCAGGGCCTCGACGCGCGCGTCCAGCCTGTTGGTGACGCCGATGAAATCGGCGACGAAGGCCGTCGCGGGTTGGCGGTAGGTGACGGTCGGCTCCGCCATCTGCTGGATGCGGCCCTTGTCCATGACGATCACCTCGTCGGAGACGACGAGCGCCTCGCGCTGGTCGTGCGTCACGTTGATGGTGGTGACGCCGAGTTCCCGCTGGATGCGGCGAAATTCCAGCTGCGTCTCCTCGCGCAGCTTGCGGTCGAGGGCCGCCAGCGGCTCGTCGAGCAGGAGCAGGTCCGGCTCGAAAACCAGCGCCCGGGCGATGGCGACACGTTGCTGCTGGCCGCCCGAGAGCTCGTGGATCCGCCGGTCGCCATAGCCGCCGAGTTGCACGAGATCGAGATAGCGCCCCACCCGCGCCGGGATTTCGCGCGCATCGAAACGGCGCATTTTCAAGGGAAAGGCGACGTTCTCGGCAGCGGTAAGGTGCGGGAACAGCGCCAGCTTCTGGAACACCATGCCGATCGAGCGCTTGTGCGGCGGCTCGGCCGAAACCTGCCGGCCGTTGATCGCGATTTCTCCGGAAGTCGGCGCCTGGAAGCCGGCGATCATCCGCAGCAGCGTGGTCTTGCCGGAGCCGGACGGGCCGAGGATGGTGAGGAACCGACCGCGGCGCAGCTCGAACGAGGCGTCGGCCACGGCATGCTGACCGTTGTAGACCATGTCGACATGGCGCACTGACACGGCGATTTCAGCGTGCTTGTCCGAAATGGCCATTCACAACGCCTGCGCTTCGTCCGGCCGACAGGGCCGAGACACCTAGACAAGTCTATACAGGTTCGGTTCGCTGCATCAAGACGAGGCAGGCGCGGAAATGACGCAGATCACGGCAAGGGCGTTCCATGGGTCACCCGCCGGTCGGCGGCTTCGCCGCCCTCAGATCGAGGCCAGCAGGCCGCCATCGACCGTCAGGCACTGCCCCGTGACATAGCCCGACGCTGCCGAGGCGAGGAACACCGCGACGTCGCCGAGATCATCCATCCGGCCGAAGCGGCCCATCGGGATCTTCGCCCGCATGCCCGTTTCCCAGGCCTCGTCGGCATAGAACCCATCCGTCATCGCGGTCCGGAAATAGCCGGGGGCGATCGCGTTGACGCGGATGCCGAGCGGCGCCCATTCGGCGGCGAGCGCCCGCGTCATGCCGAGAAGGCCCGTCTTCGACGCGCCATAGGGTACCGCCGTCGGAATGCCGACGAAGGAGGTCACCGAGCAGAGATTGAGGATGCTGCCGCCGCCGCCCTTCGCCATCAGCCGCCCCGCGCCCTGGGCGACGAAGAACGCGCCCTTCAGGTTGGTGTCGACGATCTTGTCCCACAGCGCCTCGTCGACCTCGAGAGACGGCCGCACCTCCTCGGTTCCGGCATTGTTGACGAGAATGTCGAGCCTGCCGAAACCGGCCTCGATCGCGGCGAAGGCGGCGGGCATGGCAGCGACATCGGTGACGTCGAGCGCCAGCGGCAAGCCGCGCCGGCCGGCCGCCTCGATCGCCGCCACCGTCGCGGCAAGGTCTCCGGCGTCGCGCGCGGTGGCCGTCACGTCCGCGCCGGCCTTGGCGAGCGCCACCGCGATCGCCGCGCCGATGCCGCGGCTGGCGCCGGTGACGAGCGCCACGCGGCCGGTGAGATCGAAGGCTGTGGGCAAGCAATCATTCATCGAGAGGGTCCTGGCTGCGGATCGCCGGCCGGACGATAACCGCATCGTCCGGCGTTTGACGAGCGACGCGATCGTCTAGCCGAGCGACCATACCACCCTCAATCCTTGGCGACAGCCGAGACACCGGAAGACGTGGCAGGTCACCGAAAGCACCGCGCCGGGCTCTGCGGCAGAGCGCAGGACATGTACTGGCGTGGTCTTTCTGGCAAAATTGCCGCAAGTCCCCGACACGCACATCGACTGACCACTTCTTGCGCATGCATGCTAAAACTTTGATCTTGCAGGTTTTATTCTTAGAGATAAGCTTGGCCCATAGTCGACAGAGACAAGGTCAGGTGGCTCGATGAACAAGTTTTCGCGGCGTAGTTTCCTTCGCACCAGCGGTCTGGTGGCGGCCGGGATCACCGGATCCTTGGCCATGCCGGGGCTCATCCGCCCCTCGCTCGCCCAGAACGGCTCGGTCAAGCTCGGCTGCCTGTTCTCGTCCTCGGGGACGATGGCAAACATCGAGGGCCGCCTGAACGACGTCGTGAAGATGGCGGCGGCCGAGCTGAACGCCGCGGGCGGCGTCCTCGGCAAGACCGTCGAGGTGATCGTCTCCGATCCCGCCTCCGACTGGCCGCTCTACGCCCAGACCGGCCGGCAGATGCTGCAGCAGGAGAAGGTCGCGGCCCTGTTCGGCTGCTGGACCTCGGTGTCGCGCAAATCCGTCCTGCCCGTCGTCGAGCAGGACGACGGCCTCCTGTTCTATCCCCTGCATTTCGAGGGCGACGAGAATTCCAAAAACGTCGTCTACGTCAACTCGCCGCCGGCAAGCTCGGTACTGCCGGCCGTCGACTATCTGATGAGCGAGGACGGCGTCAGCGCCAAGCGCTTCTTCCTGCTCGGCTCCGACTATGTCTGGCCGCGCACGATCAACAAGCAGCTGAAGGGCTACTTCGCCTCCAAGGGCATCGAGCCGGCCGCGATCCGCGAGGAGTACGTCCCCTTCGGCTTCTCCAACTTCCAGACCCTCGTCAACCAGATCCGAGAATTCGCCGACGGGACGGGCGGCCAGCCCGTGGTCATCCTGACGACGGTCGGCAATTCCATTCCCGACTTCTTCCGCGAATTCGCCAACCAGGGCATCCTCGCGACCGACGTGCCGGTGCTCGGTCTCGACGCGCTGGAGGCCGATTTCGAGGGCCTCGACACCGCGGCGCTCGTTGGCCACCTCAATTGCTGGGCGTATCTGCAGGCCGTTGAAGCGCCGGAGAACGACAAGTTCAAGGCCGACTGGGCCGCCTATGTCGGCGCCAACAACGTGCCCTACCGGCCCGACGTCGTCATCGACCCGATGGTCTCGGCCTATGATTCCGTGAAGCTCTGGGCCATGGCCGCCGAGAAGGCAGGCAATTTCGACGTGCCGGAAGTTCGCAGCGCTTTTGCCGGCATCGGCTTCAAGGACCCGTCCGGCTATGACATCGCGATGACGGCGGACAACAACTATGTCAGCCGCGGCGTCTTCATCGGGTCGCTGAATGCCCAGCAGTCCTTCGACATCCTCTGGCAGTCCGAAGGCACGCCGAAGCCCGAGCCGTTCAGCACCTTCGGCTGAAGAAGGCTTTGCGAGGCGCTTGCCCGCCAGGGCGTCTCCTCCACCTCGGGCCTCCCGGAAGCATGAGCCAGCCGGACGGTCCAAGCGGGTCGCGAAGGCCGTTGGTCGCCGGCAACGCAGCGCGCGGATATCGCAGCAGGCACAACGCATCCCCTCGGGGGTGCCGGAGACAGCGATTGCAGAAATTCCTCGACCGATGGGGCCGTCTCGCGGCAGCCGTCTTCCTCATCGCCGTCGCCGGATTTTCCGGAGCCGCCCGCGCCCAAGGCACCGATGCGGCGGCGCTGGATCGACCCGGTTTCGTCGCCGGCCTCTGCGGTGGCGCGGGGCCGATGGCGCAGGCCATCGCTGGCGGCCTCGAAAGCCTTGCCGCCGCGTCGCCGGAAGATGTGACCTGGATGGCCGGCATCGTCGCGGCACTCGGCGCGCGGCAGTTGCGCTGCGTTGAGCCCGGTGGGCTCATCCTCACGGCCGGGGCCGCGACCGACGCCGTCACCGGAGCGACAGTCTCCCCCCCAGGATCGCCGCGCACGCCGGTCCTGAACCTCCGTAGCCGTGGGGCGGTCGAGAATCTCGAGGCCGCGCTGACGCTTCTCAGCTCCAGAGACGCGCCCAGCCGCCAGCGCGCCCTCGCGCTCCTGTCGCGTCGGCCGGACGCGGTCCCGCCCACCGTCTTCGCGCGCGCCACGGACCTTGCGGCGACGACGGCAGAGCGGGACGCCATCGCCGAACTGTCGGTGATCGCCGCGCTTTCCTCGCCCGACATGCCGGCGCGGCTGGCGGCCATCGCCGGCCTTGCCGCAGAGCCCAACCGCCGCACGCTGCTGCGTCTCGAAACCCTGCGCGAGGACCCGGCCTACGGCACCGACACGGCCTTCCGCGACACGGTCGACGCGGCGATCGCCGACAGCAGCTTCTGGGTCAAGCTGAGCTCGGTGCTGTCGGTCGCCTATAACGGCATCAGCTATGCCAGCATCCTCTTCATCGCCGCGCTCGGCCTCGCCGTCATCTTCGGCCTGATGGGGGTCATCAACCTCGCCCAGGGCGAATTCATCATGCTCGGCGCCTACACCGCCTTCATGGTGCAGGAGGGTGTCCGCAGCGTCGCTCCGGGGCTGATCGACTTCTACCTCATCATCGCCGTGCCCTTCGTCTTCCTCGTCACCGCCCTCCTCGGCATTCTCGTGGAGGCGACGATCGTGCGCCATCTCTACCGGCGGCCGCTGATGACGCTGCTGGCCACCTGGGCGGTCTCGCTCTTCCTGATCAATCTCGTGCGCGTCACCTTCGGCACGCAGAACCTGCAGTTCGTCACGCCCTCCTATGTCACGGGCGGCTTCACGCTCGTCGGCGATTTCATCGTCACCTACAACCGGCTGTTTGCGATCGTCTTTGCCGCCGCAGTGCTGGCGCTCGCCTGGTTCGTGCTGCAGCGGACGGGCCTTGGCCTCAACATCCGAACCGTCACGCAGAACCGCGACATGGCCGGCTGCATCGGCATCCCGACCCGCCGCGTCGACCGGCTCGCCTTCGGCCTCGGCTCGGGCCTTGCGGGCCTCGCCGGCCTCGCGCTGGCGCCGATCTACAACGTCAATCCGCTGATGGGGACGAACTTCATCATCGAGAGCTTCATGGTCGTCGTCCTCGGCGGCGTCGGGACGATCGGCGGCACCCTCATCGCCTCGCTCGGCATCGGCCAGATCAACGTGATGATCGAGCCGCTCTACGGCGCGGTGGCGGCCAAGGTGATCGTGCTTCTCCTCATCATCGCCTTCATCCAGTGGCGGCCCGAGGGCCTGTTCCCGGCGCCGGGGCGTCGCAAGTGAGCGCCGCGACCACACCGGCCGGCGCCCTCCCCGCCTCGCCCGGCCTCGTCCGCCGCTTCGGCGGCGATGGCGGTTTCAGGACCGTCACCGCCCTCGTCGCCGCCGGGCTGGCCGCGATCCTCGTCTTCGGCGGAGCCCTCGCCGGCGGACCGCTCGGCCTGTCGCCCTATCTCGTCAACCTCGTCGGCCAGCTCGCCGCCTTCGCGCTGCTCGCTTTGGCGCTCGACCTGATCTGGGGCTTTGCCGGCATTCTCAGCCTCGGCCACGGCCTCTACTTCGCCATCGGCGGCTACATCGCCGCCATGCATCTCCTGAAGCACGGCTTCGCGGTCAGCGGGGTCGTGCCCGACTTCATGCAGTTCATGGGCTGGAGCGAGTTTCCCGCCTTCTGGTGGGGTCTCGAGAGCTTTCCCTATGCGCTCCTCCTCGTCGTCCTCGTCTCCGGTACCGTCGCCTTCCTGTTCGGCTACGTCTCCTTCCGCTCCAAGGTCGGCGGCGTCTATTTCGCCATCATCACCCAGGCGCTCGTCTACGTCGCCATGCTGCTGATGTTCCGGAACGACACGGGTTTTGGCGGCAACAACGGCATGACCGGGTTTTCCGTGATCTTCGGATTTCCCGTCGGCTCCGCGGGCCTCACCGTCGGCCTCACGGCGGCATCGCTGGCGGTCCTCCTGACGGCCCTCCTCGGACTGCGCTGGCTGATGACGGGGCGCTACGGCCGGCTTGTCCTCGCCTGCCGCGACGACGAAGTGCGGCTGCGCACGCTCGGCTACCGCACGCTGTGGCTGAAACTCTCGGTGTGGTGCCTGTCCGCCGTCCTCGCGGCCGTCGCCGGCATGCTCTACGTCCCGCAGGTCGGCATCATCAACCCGCGGCTCCTCTCGCCGGAGCTGTCGATCGAAATCGCCGTCTGGGTCGCCATCGGCGGCCGGGGCTATCTCACCGGCGCGGTGCTCGGCGCGATCTTCGTCAACGCCCTGAAGTTCTGGCTGGCGACGCGCGCGCCCGAGCTCTGGCCCTTCATCCTGTCCGGGCTGGTCGTCCTTGTCGTCCTCCTTCTGCCGAACGGCTTTTCGGACGCCGGTCGCGAAATCTCGCGCCTCGGGGATCGCCGCGGCCGGGGCCGGACGCTGGAGTCACTTCGGCGAACCCTCCTCCGGGAGCGAGGCGCATGAGCGGCGCGGCCATCGTGGTCGACGGGCTGGTCGTGCAGTTCGGCGCCTTCCGCGCCATCGACCAGCTCTCCCTCGTGATCAACTATGGCGAGGTTCAGTCGGTGATCGGCCCGAACGGCGCCGGCAAGACGACGCTCCTCGACGTCATCTCCGGCGTGACGCGCGCCGCCGCCGGAACGGTGACGCTCGACGGCGGAACCGAACTGACGACGGCGTCCGAGGCGGACATCGCAGGCGCGGGGATTCGCCGGAAATTCCAGAAGCCGAGCGTCTTCGAGGCGCTGACGGTTCGCGAAAACGTCGCCATCGGCCGGGCCGCGGGCTTCTGGCTGCTGGACCGGCGAAAGGCGAGCGATGCCGCCGCCGTCGCCGCGACGCTGTCGGCCGTCGGCCTCCTGGACCGCGCCGACGACAAGGCCGGGGGGCTCTCCCACGGCGAAAAGCAATGGCTGGAGATCGCGATGGTGCTGGCGTCGGAGCCGAAAGTGCTCCTCCTCGACGAGCCGGTCGCCGGCCTCAGCGACGAGGAGCGCGCCCGCACGGCCGATCTCGTGCGCTCCCTGCGCTCGCCCCGCCGCGCCATCGTCGTCGTCGAGCACGACATGGGTTTCGTCGAAAAGATCGCCGACCGCGTCACCGTGATGCACGAGGGCCGCTCGCTTTACGAGGGGCCGATGGAAGGCGCCCGCCGCGACGAGCGCGTCATCGACGTCTATCTCGGGCGCTGACGATGAGGCTGGAAATCAAGGGCCTCGACCAGCACTATGGCAGCGCCCAGGCGCTGCGCGGCATCGAGCTGACGGTGGAGAGCGGCGAATGCGTCGCGCTTCTCGGGCGCAACGGCGCGGGCAAGACGACGATCCTGAAATGCCTGATGGGGCTTCTTCAGCCGAGCGCCGGGACCATCCTTCTCGACGGCACCGACATCACGCGCTGGCCGAACTTCAAGCGCTCGCGCGCCGGCATCGGCTACGTCCCGCAGGGGCGCGAGATCTTTCGTGAGCTGACGGTGCGCGAGAACGTCCTCGCCGCCGCCCGCGCGCACGGCCATGACCAGGACGGCACGATCGAGGAAGTGCTGGCCTCCTTCCCGATCCTCACCGAGTTCTGGAAGCGCACCGGCGGCCAGCTCTCGGGCGGCCAGCAGCAGCAGCTCGCCTTCGCCCGGGCGCTCGTCACGCGGCCAAGACTTCTCGTCCTCGACGAGCCGACGGAAGGCATCCAGCCCTCGATCGTCAAGGTCATCGGCGACGTCATCGCCCGCCTCAGGGGCGACATCACCGTCCTTCTCGTCGAGCAATATGTCGACTTCGCCCTCGGCCTCGCCGATGCCGCCGTCACCATCGAGCGGGGGCGCGCCAGTGCCCGCGTCCCGAAATCGGACTTCGCGGCAAAGGACCTGTCGCGCTTCGTCACGGTCTGATCCCTTCCCATCCCCGGAGAAACCTGCATGCCACAAAGCCACGAAATCCCCGCCAGCCACGAATTCATGGTCTGGGGCTATGTCGACGCGACGACCAAGCCCGTCCTCGAAATCGCCTCGGGCGACATCGTCACCCTCCATTCCTTCCCGGCGGGCGGCGCCGACATCCTGCCCGCCAACCGCGAGATGGTGCCGCCGGCCTATCTCGAAGCGCTGGAGAAGATGACGCAGGGGCCCGGTCCACATTTCCTGACCGGCCCGGTCTACGTAAAGGGCGCTGCCCCCGGTGATGTCCTCCAGATCGACATCCTCGACGTCGGCGTGACCATGGACTGGGGTTTCGTCGCCATCCTGCCGCTGCTCGGTACGCTGCCGGAGGCTTTCACCGAATACGAGACCGTCCACCCCGTCATCGATCATGAGCGCCAGGTCTGCATCATGCCCTGGGGGACGGAGATTCCGCTCGATCCCTTCTTCGGCATCATGTCCGTCGCCCCGCCCCCGGCCTGGGGCCGCTGCGGCTCGCCCGTGCCGCGCGCCTTCGGCGGCAACATGGACAACAAGGAGCTGCGGCCGGGGACGACGCTGTATCTCCCCGTCTTCAATGAGGGCGCGCTGTTCTATGCCGGCGACGGCCATGGCGTGCAGGGCGACGGCGAGGTCTGCATCACGGCGCTCGAGACCGGCGTCAGCGGCACGTTCCGGCTGACGGTGCGCAAGGATCTGGACTTCGACCGACCCTTCGCCGAAAGCGCGACGCATCTCATCTCGATCGGGCTGAACGAGGATCTCGACGATGCCGCCAAGGAGGCGGTGGCGGAGATGGTCAAGCATGTCTGCGCGCGAACGAAGCTGACGCGCAACCAGGCCTACATGCTGATCTCGCTCGCCGGAAACCTGCGCGTCACCCAGCTCGTCGACGGCAACAAGGGTATCCACATGATGCTCGACAAACGCTTTCTCTGACGCCGACCGCATCACCCCGAGGGCAAGCGTCCGGCATGGCGCTTGCATGGCGGCGGGCGGGGCAGGTCTATCCGCCCCGCCTCACCGACCTTGGAGGTTTCTGATGAGACGTTCCAACCATACCGATGCGGAAATCGTGTCGCTTCTGAAGGAGGCCGAAGCCGGGGTCCCGATCGAGGAGATCTGCGCCACCGCCTATATCTCGACGCGGACCTTCTACCGCTGGCGCAAGCAGCTCGGCGGTCTCCAGCCCGACGCGCTCCGCCGTCTGCGGACGCTTGAGCAGGAAAATCAGCATCTCCGCGTGTTGATCGGCCACCTCAAGGCGGTCAACCCCGGCGGCGTCTGGAGCGGCTGGGCCGGGGGCAGCAAGGCCACGCGCAGCGAATGCGGCCTCGGCACCCCGCTGAAAGACGCGCCCCTCGTCTCGGCCGGCCGGCATGCCGGCTCGGGCGCCTCGTCCGGCCGCTTCGCCAGCCTGCGCGCCGGCCGCTGCTGAAATGCAGCCTGCGCCGCCTGGAAACGAGGCAGGCGGCGCCTTTCCGTGCTGCCCTGTCCCCGGCCGAGCCTGCGTCTCTCGCCGCCAGTACCGAAAAATGGGGCCGACCGCCGCTTGCGGTCAGCCGCCGACGCGTCAGAACGCCGCCAGGATCTCCTTCGAGACCTTGCAGATGTAGGTGTATTTGGGATTGACCACCTGGGTGCAGCGCGCCTCGGCGATCTGACCGAGCAGCATGTAACCCTCTGCGGCGGGAATGGCGTAGCTTTCCTCCATCCAGTAGACCATTTCCTCGAACGCGATCCGCATCGCGTCCTCCAGCGGCCGGGCGCAGCCGACGGTGCAGATGTGCGTCGGCGTCTCGATCCGCGGCCAGGTGAGGCGCCCGGGCGCGGGCGACAGCTGGACGCGGACGGTCAGGACCGCAGCGATTTCGATCGCCCCCATGCCGTTCGCCTCGCCATCGCCCTGGATCGCATGGCAGTCGCCGAGGAAAAGATGGGCACCCTCGTGGTGCACTTTCAGCATCACCGAATTGCCGGTGGTAACCTCCTGCACATCGAGATTGCCGCCATGCGTGCCATTGTCCACGGTCAGCACCGATCCGTGCACCGGCGCGACGCCGATGACGCCGATCATCGGCCGGATCGGCAGCTTGACCCTGTCGTTCCAGTGCACGACGCCGTCCGTGACGGAGACGACGCGGGTCTGCATGCCGAATTCCTTCTGGCGCACCCAGTCGGGAAACATGCCGATGCCCGGCCAGAGCGCGGTGAAGCCGATCGTGTCGAGTTCCATGCCGAGGATTTCGACCGTCAGCATGTCGCCGGGCCTGGCGCCCCTCACCTCGATCGGCCCCGTGGCCCCGTTGACGAAGGGCAAGGTCACGTCCTCCGGCGTCAGCTGCTGGCCGACGAAGCGGATGACGCCGTCATTGATATTGATCGCGCACTGCACCGTCACCGTCTCGCCGGGATCGATGGCCGCGATGAACGGGTCGTTGCCCGAGAGGGCGTATTTGATGTTGCCGGCCTTGGAAACGAGCGTGGACATGGACTGCTACTCCAGAGGGAACAAGGGCCTCAGCGGGTTTTCTGCCAAGGTTTCAGAAGACGTTCCAACCGGCCAACGAGCCATGTCAGAACCAGAGCGAGGGTGATCGTGGCGACGAGGGCGGCAAAGACCTTCGGAATCACGTAAAGCGACCCGGCCTTGAAGATCGCGTGGCCGAGCCCCTCCGAGGACGACATGAATTCGCCGATGATCGCCCCGATGAGCGCGAAACCGACGGTGAGCTTCAGCCCGGCAAAGATGTCGTTCAGCGAAGAGGGAACGACGAGTTTGGTGAAGATCTGCGACTTTCGGGCCCCCAGAGTGCGCAGGAGGTTCACCTGGTCCGGATCGACGCTCATCGCGCCCTTGTAGGAGGTGACGAGCGCCACCACGACGACCGACAGCGTCGACATGGCCACCTTGGAGGTGAGCCCGGTCCCGAACCAGATGATCACCATGGGCGCCAGCGCGATGATCGGGATGGAGCCGAGAGCGACGACAAAAGGTTGGACGACCCGCGACAGAAAACGCGAATACCAGAGCGATAGGCCCATCAGCGTTCCCAGGATATTGCCGAGTCCGAAGCCGAGAAGAGTCTCGAGGCCGGTGACGTAGGTGTCGCGCCAGAGACTGCCGTCACCGGCCATCTGCACGAGGAAGGTGAAGATCGCGCTGGGCGAGCCGAACAGGAACGCCGTCTGGCGGCTCAGCGACGTGACATATTCCCAGGCGCCGACGAAGACGACGAGGATGCCGATCTGGCAGGCGAGAACGAGCGCGCTTTCCCGCCGCCGCCGGGCGCGGGCCTCTCCCCGCCGCGCGGCAGCGCCAGCGCCGGATAGCGTGGTTCCCGTCTCGCCGGAAGCGACCGCCGCAGCGGCGGGAATGTCCGACAGGCCGCTCATCGCGCCACCACGTCGAGATCGCCCCAGATGGCGCGGACATAGTCGGTAAAACCCTTGGCCTGCCGGGCCGCCATCATGTCGGTCCGGTCGCCATCGAGGATGATGTCGTAGACCGTCTTCACCCGCGTCGGGCGCTGGGAGAGGACGATGACCCGGTCGGAGATCGAGACGGCTTCCTCGATGTCGTGGGTAATGCACAGCATGGCGCGCTCCTGGTTGCGCACGAGACGCACGGTGTCGCCCTCGATCAGGAGTTTGGTCTGGAAATCGAGAGCCGCGAAGGGTTCGTCGAGGAGGAGAACGTCGGGATCGTTGACGAAGGTGCGGGCAAGAGCCACGCGCTGGCGCATGCCGCCGGAGAACGTGCCGGGATAGCTGTCGGCAAAGCCGTGCAGGCCAAGCTGATCGAGAAGCACGCGGGCCTTGTCGCGCTCGGCCATGCCCACCTTGCCGCGAATTTCCAGCCCGAGCGTGACGTTGGCCAGCGCCGTCCGCCAGGGCAGGAGCAGGTCCTTCTGCAGCATGTAGCCGGCGCGGGCCGGCATGCCGGTCAGCGTCTCGCCGTACCAGGCCACGCTGCCGGCCGACGGCGGGGTCAGTCCGCAGAGGACGTTGAGGAGGGTCGTCTTTCCGCAGCCGGACGGTCCGACGATGCTGACGATCTCGCCGGCCTTCAGCGTGAAGGTCAGGTCGGCGATGACCGGGATCTCGCTCTCGCCGTCGTCGTAGGACTTGGCAAGACCCCGGGCCACCAGCGGCGGCGCCGACGAGGCAACGACAGGCACGTCGCCGACCAGCGCCGCCGCCCGCATCAGCCCTTCACCGCAGCGACGGCCTTTTCGGCGAAGCTGTTGTCGATGATCTCGGCAAAGGGCACCGTCCCCTTGATGTTCTTGAGGTAGACCTGCATGTCCATCAGGTTCTTCCACTGGTCTTCCTGGACGACGACGGTCTCGGCCGGGATCTTGTATTCAAGCTGGGCGTCGATCGCGGCATCGACCACGGCAGGCGGCAGGTCGGGAAACTCCTTGCGCGCGACCTCCTTGGCGAAGGCAGGGTCGGCATAGGTCTTGCGCGAGGCTTCCTCGAAGGCCGTGACCAGCGCCTGGACCATCTCCGGGTCCTTCTCGATCGTCTCCGGCAGCACCATGATGCCGGTATTGCAGAACGGCCCGACATAGCTCGAGAAGTCGAAGACGACCTTGGCGCCCTGATCAACGGCGGACGCGACGCTCGGCTGATAGGCGATGGCCATGTCCGCCTGCCCGGCCAGCATCGCGGCGATCTCCGTGCCCGGCGAGACCTGGAGGATCGTCGTATCGGTGCCGACGACGAGGCCGGCATTCTCCAGCATGCGCTTGGCGACGGAATAGTTCGTGTTCGGCTCGGGCGAGGTGACGATGGTCAGGCCCTTGAAGGCCTTGGGATCGGTGATCGGCTCGAGATTCTTCGACACGCCGAAATAGTGCGCCCGCTGAACGACGGTGCCGACAACGACACCCGGTCCGCCCGCCTCGCGCGACATCTGCGCCATCGTCGCGTCGCCGATCGCGAAGTCGGCCGAGCCGCCGAGGACCGCCGCGAAGGTCTGCGTGTCGCCGCCGGCGGCCGAGACGTTCATCTTCAGCCCGTGCTTCTCGAAGATCCCGGAATGAATCCCGACATAGAGGTTGATGTAACCGAGATTGTGCACCGCCTCACTGAAGTTGACCTCCTTCAGTTCCTGCGCCGAACTGGGAACCGGCGCGGTGACGACCAGCGCAAGACCGGCTGCACAGAGGGCGCGCGCCGCGCGTCCCTTGAAAGTCTCCATCAGCGTCATCTGAATGCTCCTGTCCTTGGCACGGTCGCGCCCGGAGGCGCCTCGCCGCGTCGATCACCGCGACTGGCCGCACGCCCATCATGGAACGCGAGCCGTCGCGATAAGCAATGCAAATGCGATGCCAGATTTGAGATTTGAATCGACATGAGACAGAAAACGGCACGACACCCCCTGGGAGAGAAGATCTCCCGCAATAATTCAGGCTCGCATCCGCGTCTGGATCCGTCATCAAGACAGTCAGAAAACAGTTCGTATTCTGCCGAACGGCTTCAGCAAGGCACTTGTTGCTTTTTCGATCAATCATTTCGAGGAGTGGCAACTTTGACATTATGTGCCTCGATCCTGGCGAAGGAAGGCGGAACGCCGGCGCTGCCAGTTCATGGCGATCCTCTCCGAAGGCTCGATATGCGGCCTCGCCGTGGACGATCCGGCCGGCCAGGCGAGGTCGACCATCATCCTGTCCGCCTTCGGGCACCTGCCTGGTGCCGGATCACGCCTTGGCCGAGATTTCCTTCGCCGTGACGAGGACGACGTCGCCGTCGAGAATGGGTTTTGCAAGGGCGAAGAAGGCGGCGACGGTGTCGGAGCCGTTGTGCCGGTCCATCGCCGCCTGGTCGGCGAAGCGCTCATAGGTGGTGAAGAGGCAGGGATCGCCGAGGTCCTGGCTGACGAAGAAGCCGGTCGTCTCCGGCTCGTTGGCGGCGACGTGGGCGGCCACGGTGAGGAGGCCGCCGCGCATGACCTCCTCCTCCCCCGGCTTGACGCGGATGATGGCGGAGATCGTCAGCATCAGAAGTTCTTCCAGTCGCCATCGGCCTCGAAGGCAGCGGCGGCCTGGTAGATCGTGCTCTCGTCGTAATCCTTCGCCGTCAGCATCAGGCCGACCGGCAGACCGTCCGAGAGGCCGCAAGGGATCGACATCGAGGGATGGCCGGTGACGTCGAACTGGCAGGTGGCGCCGATCATCTCGAACGCGCGCATGACGACCTCCTCCAGCGGGGCGTCCTTTTCCGGAAGCTTCGAGGCGACGATCGGCAGGGTCGGCATCAGCAGCAGGTCGTATCCGGCGAAGACCGCGTCATAGGCCGCCTTCATTGCCCGGGCCAGATTCTGCGCCTTGGCGTAGTAGCGGCCCCGATAATGCGTGAGCCCCCACTGCCCGACCAGCATCGACAGCTTCAGCGTCTTCGACAGGTCGTCGGCGCGGTCGCGCCAGGCCGAATGCGCGTCGATCAGGCCGACATCGTACTGGCCCTTCCAGTTGAAGCCCATGCCGTTGCCGTGCATCATCTGCTGCACCAGGCCTTCGAGGCCGATCGGCTGCCAGACGGCAGCCGTCAGCGGGTGCTCGGGGATCGAGATCTCCTCGACCGTCGCGCCCATCGCTCGAAATCTTTCGGCGCCCGCGCGTACCTTGTCGGCGACCGCAGGGTCCATGTTGGCGATGGTGAAGCCCTCCGTCACAACCGCGATCTTCAGGCCCTTGGGACCCTTCCCCAGCGCCTCGGTATAGGCCGAGACCTTCGGCGCGTACTGGCGTGGGTCGAGCCCGTCGGCGCCGGCCAGCACCTCGAGCAGCAGCGCATTGTCGGCGACACTGGCGGTCATCGGGCCGGTATGATCGATGGTGGATTCGATCGGCATCACGCCGGTATAGGGCACGAGGCCATGCGTGGCCTTCATCCCGTAGATGCCGCAGAACGAGGCAGGGATACGGATCGAGCCACCCTGGTCGCCGCCGATCGCCATGTCGACCTCGCCCGCCGCAACGAGCGCGCCGCTGCCCGAGGACGAGCCGCCGGCGGAGTATCCCATGCGATGCGGGTTGTGAACCGGTCCCGGATCGGAGGTGTGGCTGCCGCCCGAAAGACAGAACTGCTCGCAGACGGCCTTGCCGAGGATCGTTGCGCCGGCGTCCAGCATACGCGTCACGATGGTCGCGTCCACGGTCGGCACGAAGCCCTCCAGCGTCGAGGCGCCGTTCATCATCGGCACGCCGGCAAGGGAGATGTTGTCCTTCAGCGCCACGGTCTTGCCGGTGAGCTTGCCCTTGGCAGCGCCCTTCACCTCGCTCTTGTAGTACCAGGCATTGTACTTGTTCTCCTCGCCGACAGGGCGATAGCCGGGCGTGCGGGGATAGGCGACCTTGGCGACGTTGTCCGGCATGGCGTCGACGACGTCATAGGCATCGAAGTTCGCCTGCATCAGCGCAAGGTAGCTCTCGGCCTCCTCGGTGCTGAAGGTCAGGCCGAGATCGGCGGCGATTTCCAGGACCTGTTCGGTCGAGGGACGGGTGATGGCCATCTTGTTTCCTTACTGGCTGACGGGAATGTCTGAAGCTGCGGAGTTGTGAGGCGGGGCCGGCCTCGAGGGTGCGGCGGGTTCAGTCGGCCGGGTGGCGGAGGTGCCATTCGCTCACCCGCTGGAAGGCGGAGGCTGCCTGGCACAGCATGGCCTCCGACAGATGCGGGCCACAGAGCTGCATCGCGATCGGCAGGCCATTGCTGTCGAAGCCCGCCGGGAAGGTGATCGTCGGGCCGCCGGTGAGGTCCGCCGGAATGGTGAAGCGCAGGTACGGGCTGAAATCCTCGGCCGCCATCGCGCGCCACTCGGTCATCGTCGGTAGGAGCGTCGGGATGGTCGGCATCAGGACCAGATCGACGCTGGAAAAGAGCAGGCCGACCTTGGCGGAGAATTCGACACGCGAGATGTTGGCGCCCGCCATGTCGACGGCGGTCTTCGACTGGCCGAGCTCGATGAAGTCGGACAGGACAGTGCCGTAATCGGCCTTGCGCGACGGATGGGTTTCGCGATGTGCCCAGGCGGCCTCGGCGGCGCAGAGGAGGTTCCAGTTCTCGACCGCGAGGCGCCATTCGGGGAACTCGATCGGGACGAGGACGGCGCCGAGATCGGCCAGCGCTTTGGCCGTGGCTTCGAAGGCCGCGACGACTTCGCCGGCAATTCCGTCGGTCGCAAAGGCATGCGGGATGCCGATCCGAAGGCCGCTGATCCCCTTTTCGCAAAAGGAAAGATAGTCGGGGACGGCAGCGCGCAGCGCCGTCGGATCATGGGGGTCCTGCCCGGCGATGGCCGACAGCATGATCGCCGCATCCGCGGCGGAACGCGTCATCGGGCCGATGTGGTCGAGCGTGTCGCCGAGCGCGAAGACGCCGTAGCGGCTGACGCGACCCCAGGTCGGCTTCAGGCCGGTCAGGCCGTTCGCTGCCGACGGCAGGCGGATCGAGCCGCCGGTATCCGAGCCGAGGGTCCCGTAGGCGAGGCCCTTCGCAATCGACACGCCCGATCCCGATGACGACGCACCGGGAAAGCGATCGGCGCCCCAGGGATTGATCGGCGCCTCGACGTCGGGATGATGGTCGGCAAAGGCCTGCTCGGTCGTCTTCAGCTTGCCGAGCACGATCGCGCCGGCATTCTCCAGACGCTCGGTGACGGTCGCGCTGTAGGTCGGCTGGAAATCCTGGTTGATGCGCGTTCCGCCCGTCGTCCTGGCGAAGTCGGTGAAGATGATGTCCTTCAGCGCGATCGGGACGCCGTGCAGGGGGCCGCGCCAGAGTCCCCTGGCGATCTCGGCTTCCGCGACCTTCGCCTTGTCGCGCGCCCGCTCGGCGGTCACGGTGACGTAGCTCTTGCTCGCCCCATCCACCGCCTCGATTCGCGCCAGCATATGGTCGGTGACGTCGACGGGCGACACCGCGCCGCGGCGAAGCTCTTCCGAGAGGGCCGTGATCGATTTGAAGTGCATGGACGATACTCCGAAAACGCGGGGCAAGGGTCGGCATTCCCCCAAAGGAGGGGTCGATGGTCGATTGCGCTGGGATCGTGGCCCGGGAGGAGCCGGTGAGAGGCTTAAGCCATGCTCATGCCGACATGGCTGGCGATGGCCTCGCTGTCCTCCAGGTCGGCGGCGGAAATCTCGCCGGTGATGCGACCCTTCTGGATGGTCAGAACGCGGTCGGAGAGCGAGGTGATGAAGTCGAGATTCTGCTCGACCAGGATCATGGTGATGTCCCAGCGCGCCTTGAGGCCGAGCAGCGTTTCGATGATCTCCTCGATGATCGAGGGCTGGATGCCCTCGGTCGGCTCGTCGAGCAGGATGATGCGCGGCTTGGTGCAGAGGCAGCGCGCCAGCGCCAGCAACTGCTGCTCTCCGCCCGAGAGCGCGCCGCCGCGCCGATCGAGCAGCCGCACGAGCCGTGGGAAGTCGGCGAGCACGGCGTCGATGACGCTAAGGTCTTCCTTCTTCGCGCTGGCAAGCCCCATGCGCAGATTCTCCTGCACGGTGAGCGCCGGAAAGATCTCGCGGCCCTGCGGCACGATGCCGACACCCATGCGCGAGCGCTCGTGCACGGGCTTGCGGGTGATATCGGTGCCGTCGAGCGTCACCGTTCCGCCGGTGGCGGGCAGGTAGCCCATCAGCGTCTTCATCAGCGTGGTCTTGCCCATGCCATTGTGGCCGAGGATGCCGAGATACTCGCCCTGCCTGAGGTCGAGGCTGACGCCGGTGAGGATGGGAACGCGGCCGTAATTGGCCCTGAGGTCTTTGACGGTAAGCATCAGGCGGCGACCTTCTTGCCGAGATAGACGTCGCGCACGCGAGGATCGCGCATCACCGTGTCGATCGGCGCTTCCATCATGATCTCGCCCTGGTGGAAGACGGTGACGGTGCGGGCGATCATCTTGATGAACTGCATGTCGTGCTCGACGACGATCAGCGCCCTTGTGAGGTTGATCTCCTTGATGATCTCGGCGGTGCGCACGGTCTCATCGTCGGTCATGCCGGCGGCGGGCTCGTCGAGCAGGATCAGCTCGGGATCGGCGGCGAGCACGGTGCCGATCTCCACCCATTGCCGCTGGCCATGCGACAGCTGACCGACGATGGCATCCTGGCGCCCAGTCATGCGGATCTTCTCCAGCACCTCGTCGACGAGGCCCTTGATCCGGCGCGGGGTCGCGCGCCGGCGGGCGCCCATCCAGATGTTCTCGCGCACGGTCAGGCCGTTGAAGACGTTCGGCACCTGCGTCTTGATGCCGACGCCGAGGCGGGCGATCTCATGCGAGGCGGCGCCGGCGATCGGCTTGCCGCGAAAGGCGATGGAGCCGCTCGTCGGCGTCAGCTGGCCGGTCAGCATCTTGAAGAAGGTGCTCTTGCCGGCGCCATTCGGGCCGATCAAGCAGCGCAGCTCCATCTCGCCGAGGGTGAAGTTCACGTCGTTGTTGGCCACCACGCCGCCGAAGCGCATCGTGAGGTTCTTCGTCTGCAGCAACGGGACGAGTTCGGTCATCACTCGGCTCCTACCGGGCTGGCATCGAGGCGGGTCGGTTCCGCCGCGGAGCGCCGGCTGCGGTCGCCGACGAAGCGGCCGGCCTTTGTCAGGAGATTGCTGAAGGTCGGGACAAGGCCCTGCGGCAGCAGCAGCACGAAGGCGATGAGGATGGCACCGAGCACGAGGTTCGAATTGAACGCCTGCTGCGAGCCGATCTGGGCGACGATGTACTGGATGATGAAGCAGCCGATGACCGGGCCCAGCAGCGTGCCGAGACCGCCGACGGTGATCCAGATGATGATCTCGGCCGACAGCGACAGGCTGAAGATGGTCGGCCCGACGAAGGCGCCCCAGTTGACGTAGAGCGCGCCGCCGAGACCCGCCACCGCGCCGCCGATGACGAAGGCGCAGAGTTTGATGAGGCGCGGATCGTAGCCGAGCAGCGAGGCGCGCACCTCGTTCTCCTTGACGGCGACGACGACGCGTCCGAAGGGGCTGGCGAGAATGATGCGCAGGAGCACGTAGACGAGGATCAGCGCCCCGGCCGTGACGTACCAGGCCTGGTCGATGTCGAGGATTGTGGATGGGTCGAAGGGCATGTTGAAGGTCGGGACGGAGGGAATGCCGTTGAAGCCGCCGAGCCGGGCGGTGCCGATCGTGTATTCGTCGCCGGCGGTGGAGTTGACGAGGTTGAACAGGATCAGCGTCACCGTGAGCGTAATGACGCCGAGATAGACGTCGCTGATCCGGCCGTAGAAGACGAAATAGCCGAGCGCCGCGGAAAAGAGCGCCGGCACGAGGATCGCGAGGCCAATCGCACTGGTGGAGTCGCCGGTGTTGATCGCCGTGATGGCATAGGCATAGGCGCCGAGGCCGAAGAAGGCGGTCTGGCCGAAGCAGAGGATCCCGCCAAAGCCCCAGATGAAGCCGAGACTGAGGGCGAGAACGCCCATCGACGCGAACAGTGTCAGCTGCATCAGGTCGAACATCTCCATGACCTTCGGCAGGATCATCACGGTGGCGATCGCGGCGACGAGGGCGAGAAGCTGAAGGCCGTTCTTGAGGGTTGAGGGCATCAGAGGCTCCCCTTGTAGAAGCGGCCGGAAATGCCTGTCGGCAGAAGGCGGATGAGCAGGATGGCGGACAGAAAGAGGATCACCTCGCCATAGACCGGCGTGGTGAAATAGGCGCCGAGCTGGTTGATGGTGCCGAACAGGCCGGCGGCCGAGGCGGTGCCCGAGAGGATCGCCGCCCCGCCGCCGACGACGGAGATGAAGGCTTTTGCGACATAGGCCGAGCCC
This sequence comes from Aureimonas sp. SA4125, assembly GCF_019973775.1. Classification (NCBI taxonomy): domain Bacteria; kingdom Pseudomonadati; phylum Pseudomonadota; class Alphaproteobacteria; order Hyphomicrobiales; family Aurantimonadaceae; genus Aureimonas; species Aureimonas sp. SA4125. The sequence continues at coordinate 2,898,367 of NZ_AP025032.1, forward strand.
ATGGTCGGCACGATGCCGGAGATCGGCGCCAGCAGGCCGCCGGCAAGGCCGGTCAGACCCGCACCGATGGCAAATGTCGCCATGTAGACGCGCGCCGGGGCGATGCCGAGCGCCGCCGCCATCTGCGGGTTCTGCATCGTCGCGCGGGCGATAAGGCCGAAGCGGGTGTAGCGCATCACCACATAGATCAGCGCCATGACGACCAGCGCCATCAAGGCGAGGAACAGCGTGTAGTAGCTCGACCGGTAGGCACCGATGGCAAAGCCACCGAGCGGCGTCGGCACGCCATTGATGGTGTTGCCGAAGATCGTCGTTACGATGCCGATGATGAGAAGGCTGAGGCCCCAGGTGGCGAGCATGGTGTCGACCAGCCGGCCATAGAGGAACTGGATCAGGCAACGCTCGATGACGAGGCCGACAAGGCCGACGAAGACGGGAGAGATGACCAGCATGGCGAACCAGATGTTCACGCCGGCATTGGTCGAGATCACCGTCGCATAGGCGCCGAGCATGACGAACTCGCCATGCGCCAGGTTGATGATCCGCATCATGCCGAAGATGATCGCCAATCCGAGGCAGAGCAGAAGAAGCGAGGCCGCGCCGCTGACGACATCGAGCGCAAGGATGACCGCAAGTTCCATGGCATATTCCAGCTAGGCGTGGGCGCGGCAGCCGATGCCGGGTGCAGCGATCCTGAGAGCGGAAGCGACGGGCCGGGAAGCCCGCCGCCGAAGGCGGGCCCGATCAGACGTCGATGACGTACTGCTTGTTGTCGGTCGGATTCTTGACAAGGTCGCAGACGCCCGCCGTATCGAGCGGCTTGGCTTCCGGGAACGTCTCCAGCACCGACCACTTCCGCTCCTTGACCTCGGCGAGATAGGCGTTGCGCGTGGTGTGATGGGTGGCATGGTCGAGCACGACCTTGCCGCTCGGTCCCTCGAAGGTGATGCCGCTCTCCAGTGCCTCGATCACCGCCATGCGGTCGATGACGCCGGCCTTCTTGACGGCCTCGACCCAGAGATAGAACCCCTCATAGGTCCCCGCCGCGAGCTCGGCGATGTAAGGAAGATCGGGCGTCTTCGCCCTGAGCTTGCCGACGAAATCGGTGCTGGCGGGTGTGGTGAGCTCCTCGAAATAGCCATAGGCGCCCAGAATGCCCTCGCTCTCGCTGGCATCGAGCGTCGACGGCTCGTTGACGAGGCCGAAAGTCGTCGAGGCGATCGGGATCTGGCTCTTCATGCCGGCCGATGTCCACTGCCGGTAGAACGAGGTGTGATTGCCGCCGACGAGCGCCGACAGGATGAGATCGGGCTTGGCCGCCTGGATCTTGGAGATGGTCGGGCCGAAATTGGTGACGTCGAGCGGGAAGAAGTCGACCGACAGCACCTCGCCGCCATTGTCCTTGACGTATTTCGCCATCCATTTCGAGGTGATCTGGCCGTAATTGTAGTCGGCAGCGATGATGTAGACCTTCTTGCCGCTCTTCCCCATCGCGTAGGGAACCAGCTTTTCCACCGTCTGGGCCGGCGTCGTGCCGGTGCAGAAGGTGTTGCGGTCGCAAACGCCGCCCTCGTAGAGCGTGTTGTAGAAATAGAGCACCTTGAAGCGGTCGAAGGTCGGACGCACCGCCTCGCGCGAGGCCGAGGTGATGCCGCCGTGCACGACCGCGACCTTGTCCTTCACCGCCAGCTGTTGAGCGTATTGCGAATACATCTGGATGTTCGACTGGGTGTCGTAGTGCACGAGTTGCAGCGGCCGGCCGAGCAGCCCCCCGGCGGCGTTCACCTCCTCGATCCCGAGATTGAGGGCCGCCACCATCGGGACACCGGACGCGGCGATCGGCCCGGACTGATCGTGCAGGCTGCCCACCAGGATCGGATCATCGGCGCCATAAGCATGGCGCGAGATTAGTGCCGGGGCGGCGAGAATGGTGACCGAGCCAGCGATCGAGCTGCGGAGAAACTGGCGGCGTGAATAGCTCATGGCACAACCCTTTGAAACACGGCCTCATGCCGCCCAGATAGTTGAAATCATAATATTTGAAATTGCAAATAGTTTTTTTGCAGTGCACTGGGACTATTGCGGGCCCATGATCCTGACGTCACAGCCCTCAACCCGGGCGAAATGAATGGGGTGCCTGGCGCCCGCCACGGGCTGCCTGTCGACGCCGCGGGCCGTGCTGGCCTGGAAGGTGCGGCGCATCCGGCGCCGGATGTCTGAAACGTCGAAGGCGCCTGCGGCCTGCACCAGGCCGGCGAGACAGTGGATGCCCTCGTAGCATGACTGCCCGAAGGCGTTGGCCGGCGGCGGACAGTCGCCGAACAGACCGTGATAGCGCTCGAGAAAACCGCCATTGTTGTGCGAACGGATGCTCGAGAAATAGGCGGACGAGAGGAAGAGATTCTCGGTGGCATCTTCACCGAGCCCGTAGAGCACCGTCTCGTCGATCGCCGAGCAGAACCGCAGGACCCGCGCCGCAAGCCCCGCCTCGGCAAAGGCGCGGTTGAAGCTGATCGCCCCCGCCCCGAGAAAGTACGGCAGGACGACATCGGCGCCGGACACCCTGATCGCATCGAAGATGCGGTCGTAGTCGGCAAAGCCGAAGGGCAGCAGCATTTCGCCGACGACCGTGCCGCCATGCGCGCGGATGATGGGCTTTGCCGTTCTGAACGTCCCGCGCGGCCAGACATAATCGTCGCCGACGAGAAAGAAGCGACGGGCGCCGAGCGCCTGGGAGAGATGGGCAATGCCGGGCACGAGCAGATCGTCGGAGGTCTCGCCGACCGTCAGGCAGTCGGGATCGTCGCCTTCGAACTGCGGCGTATAGACGAAGGGAATCCTCCCGCCGATCGCCTGGACGATGGCCCGGCGGGCATAGCTCGGGATCATGCCGACGATGGCGTCCACACCATCGATCTCCAGCGCGGAGGTCGCGGCAGCGGCGGCGCTCCGCGCGGTGGGCCCGGCGTCGACCACGGCGAGCCTGACCTCGCGGCCGAAAAGACCGCCGGTCCCGTTGAGCTCGTGAACGGCGAGCGTCGCGCAGGCCTCGGCCGACGGCGCCCAGATGCCGGGCGGGCCTTCCTGCGGAATGAGCAAGCCGATGGTGACCACGCCAGCCTCCCGTCTTCCCTTTCGGCCCACCACCGCAGCCTGGCTGCGCTTATCCGGGTCGACGTCCTGACACTTGTCGCGGCGCGACCGAGTGACAAAGCAATCGCGGGTGCCGATGCAGGTGGCGTGCCAATTCCCAGGGCGCCTGACAGCCGGCCGATCCCACTGCCGTCGGCTCATCAGATCATCCCTCGTCCGGAAAGCGATGAAATAATCGGCAGTCGCCATTTTGCATCGCAAAACGGCAGACCCACTGGCATTTTTGCCTGAACGGTCTTCGCAGATCGAAAACGGAGAATTTTGCGACAGTTCAGGATGGCAACCACCCGCAAAAGCCTTGCTCAAGGGGGGTGCGGTTGAATATGCCTGAAACGGCAACTATTGAATGTCGAGAGATCCAGTGACCCAACCCGACCCGCAGCCATACGAACTGGCCCATCTGATTACCGGCGTCAGTCGGCGGCTGGAAGCCGAGATCGAGGAACGGCTGCGGCCCGAAGGCGTGCCGATCGACCAGTACCGCATCCTGCGCACCCTGACGTCCCGAGACGGTCAGGCGATGGGCGAATTGGCCGACGCCGTTCTCGTCGATTCACCGACGCTGACCAAGATCGTCGACCGCATGGTCAGCAATGCGCTCGTCTACCGCGCCCCCGAGCCAAAGGACCGGCGCAAGGTGCTGATCTTTCTGTCCACCAAGGGCAAGGCTCTGCAAGCCCGGCTAACCGGCCTTGTGGAAATCCCCTCCCGCGGGCTGGCGGGGCGGCTCGGCGGCAAGGAAACCGAAATGCTGACCTCTCTCCTCACCCGGTTGATGCGCCCGGCGTGAAAAGGCGACGCCGGCCGCTGCCGGGCCGAATTCGCTCTGCCGGACCGCGATCGCCTTCATGACGCATGGCGCGGTCGCGGCGAATGCCCGGGGCAAGGAAGCCGACCTCAGCGCGACTGGTGCAGGAGATCGAGATAGTCGGCGCGGCTCGGCGTCCGGGGATTGGTCGCGTGGCAGTGGTCCTTCAGCGCCTCGCCGGCGACATGTTCCATCATCGCCTCGGTGACGCCCATGGCATCGAGGCCGGAGGGCAGCCCGATGTTTGCCGTGAGGTCGGCCATGACGCGGTCAGGCTCGCCGCCGAGAATGCCGGCGAGAACGTCCCACTTCTCGCCCACCGCCGCGCGGTTGAAGCGCAGCACCGCCGGCGTCAGCACCGCGTTCAGCGTTCCATGGTGGAGGTTCAGCTCGCGCACGGCGCCCAGCGGATGCGTCAGCGCGTGGACGGCGCCGAGCCCCTTCTGGAAAGCCATGGCGCCCTCCAGCGCGCACATCATCATTTCCCAGCGTGCGGTCCTGTCGCTGCCGTCGGACACCGCGCGCCGGAGTGCGCCGACGCCGCGCTTCAGGCCATCGAGGGCGATCGCGTCGGCGGGCGGATTGATCGCCGGCGCCATGTACGTTTCCAGGCAATGCGACAGCGCGTCCATGCCGGTCGCGGCCGTGAGCAAGGGCGGCAGCCCGAGAGTCAGTTCGGGATCGCAGAGCGCGATCGACGGCAGCATGTGCGGGCTGATGATGCCGAGCTTGCGGCCCTCGGCGGTGATGATGACGGCGGCGCGCCCGACCTCCGACCCGGTGCCCGACGTCGTCGGCACCGCGATCATCGGACAGATCCGCCCGTGGATCTTCGCCGCGCCGCCTTCGACGGCGGTGTACTGCGCCAGCGGTCCGTCATGCCCGGTCAAAAGCCGGACGGCCTTGGCGAGATCGATCGACGAGCCGCCGCCGAAGCCGACGATTCCGTCGCAGCCTTCGCTGCGGTAGAGCGTCAGGGCGGCATTCACCGCGTCCTCGGTCGGATTGGCCGGCGTATCTTCGAAGATCAACGGCCTGGACGAGAAAAGGCCGGTGACGCGCTCGACCAGGCCGCTCGCGACCAGCCCTCGGTCCGTGACGATCAGGGGCCGGCCGACGCCGAGACCTTCCAGGAGCGATGGCAGTTTGGAGACCGCGCCTTCGTCGAATTCGATGCGGGTCAGATAGGTGATGAGGGCCATTCACGGCGCTTTCTGTATGAGAACTGTTCTGGGTAGCGGATGCCTGCGGGACGTTCCGGGCCGCCAGTGTGGACCCGACCGTGTCCGCCGCGCCAAGGCGTCGAACGCTTCAGGTCCAGCCGCCATCCACGACATGCGACTGGTTGGTGCAGGCGCCAGCCTCGTCGGAGGCAAAGAAGAGGATGGGCCGGGCGATGTCGGCGGGATAGATCTTGCGCTTCAGGCACTGGCGCTTGAAGATTTCGGCTTCGACCTCGGGTGTCACCCAGAGGTCCAGCTGGCGCTGCGTCATGATCCAGCCGGGGAGAACGCAGTTGACGCGGATATTGTGGACGCCGAGTTCCCGCGCCAGTCCCCGCGTCAGCCCGATCACGCCGGACTTCGCAGCGACGTAGGGCGTCAACCCCTCGACGCCGGCGATGTAGGCGAAGGAGCCGACATTGACGATGGCGCCGCCGCCCGCTTCGGCCATGTCCTTGTAGACGGCCTGGGCGCAGAAGAACTGGTGGCGCAGGTTGACGGCCTGCCGATCGTCCCAGAACTCCGGGGTGATCTCGTCGATCGTCGCGCGCTGGTCATGCGCGGCGTTGTTGACGAGAAGGGTGATCGGCCCGAATTCGGCGCGGATGGCGTCGATGCCGGCACGAACCGCCGGGATGTCTCGCAGATCGACGTTCTGGAAGAGAACCTCGCAGTTTTCCGCGCGCAGTTCCTCGACGAGTGCCTTGGACTCGGCCACAGCGATGTCGATGAACCCGACCCGCGTCCCCTGATGCGCGAAATGCCGGGTGATCTCGGCGCCAATGCCGCTGCCGCCGCCGGTGATGAGGACGGTCCGGTCGCGAAGACTGGGATAGATGGCGCCGTAACGCGGGCTGTGCTTGTCGTTCAAACCCTGTTCTCCTGATGCGGGGACGCGGTTCGCCCCTTTCTGCCGGCCGGGAATGTGCCGGGCTTCTGGCATCCGCCGGCGATCATGCCGGGGAGCGGGTGCCGGCCAGCGTGCGCTGTTCCAGTTGCTTGCGCCCGATCGAAGCCTGGCGCCGCTTTTGGATCTCGCGGTCGGCGATGACACCGAGAAGGATGACCGCGCCCATGACCGCAAAGTTCAGCGAGCTCGGAATGCCCAGCATGTTCACGAGGTTCTGCAGGACCTGCAGAAGCACCGTGCCGAGGACGATCCCGAGCACCGAGCCCTCGCCGCCACGCAGCGAGCAGCCGCCGAGGACCGCGGCGGCGATGGCGTAGAGCTCGTAGAAGTTGCCGTGGGCGGATGGCGAGACCGACTGCGTGTAGAACACGAAGGCCATGGCGCTGATGCCGGTGAGGATGCCGGAAATCGTATAGGCCAAGGTGATGACGAGATTGGTCGGCAGGCCCGAATAACGCGCCGCCTCCTCGTTCTTGCCGATGGCGAACAGGTAGCGGCCGAACACCGACTTGTGGATGAGGACCGCCGTGCAGAGCGCCACGAGCACGAAGAAGATGAAGGAGTGCGGGATGTTCCAGGTGCGGCCAGACGCCAGCCATTCCAGCCACTCGTAACCGCCGGTGTAGCCGAATCCACGGGTGGAGTCCTCGGTATACCAGCGCGCCGTGCCCCGGTAGATCAGGAGACCGCAGAGCGTGACGACGAAAGGCTGAAGTTTAAGACGGGTAATCAGGATGCCGTGAAGGGTCCCGAGGATCGCTCCGGCAAGGACCGTTGCAAGCGCCGCGAGCGGCCAGGCCACCTCGTACTCCACGAGGAGGTCGAGGAACAGAATGCCGAGCAGCGCCAGCATCGAGCCGACCGAGAGATCGATGCCGCCGGTGATGATGACGATGCCGAGACCGATGGCGAGGAGGCCAAAAAGACCGATCTGGTTGGCGAGATTGACCAGGTTCACCTGCGACAGGAATTGCGGGTTGATGGCCGCGGTGATCGCGCCGGTAACGACGATCAGGAGGAAGAGGCCGGTCTCTTTGCGGATCATGGATGCGCGCTTTCGGTAAGGTGTCCCTGCCCCGTCGCGAGGGTCAGGACATTGTGTTCGGAAAAATCGTCGCGCTTCAGGTGACCGCCGATCCGACCCTCGTGCATCACGACGACCCGGTCGCTGACGCCGATGACCTCCTCCATGTCGCTCGACACCATCAGGATGGCGACGCCGCTGTCGGCGAGATCGCGCATGATCCGGTAGATTTCGGACTTGGCGCCGACGTCGATGCCACGCGTCGGTTCGTCGAAGATCATGACGGAGGGCTTCATCGACAGCCATTTCCCGAGAACGATCTTCTGCTGGTTGCCGCCGGAGAGGGTCAGCGCCGAGGAGCCGACGCTGGCGCTCTTGATGCGCAGCGACTTGCTCTGGGACTGTGCGACTCGCTTTTCGGCAGCGCCGTCGATGAGCCACAACCGGGCATAGTGGGAGAGGTTGGCGAGCGTCATGTTATGCATCACCGACTGCTCGACGATCAGGCCGCAGCGCTTGCGGTCTTCCGGCGCGAGGTAAATACCGTGGGCGATGGCATCGGTGACGCCGCGGATCCGGATCGGTTTGCCATCGAGCCACACTTCGCCGGCCAGCGGCATGTCGACGCCGAAAATCGCCTCGACAAGCTCCGTGCGCCCGGCCCCGACGAGGCCGGCGAGTCCGACGATCTCGCCGCGCCGCACGACAAGATCGACGGCACGGTCCGGATAGGCGCGCGTCACGATCCCGCGCGCATCGAGCCCGTCCGATACGACGTCACGGGAAGGGTTGATGTAGATGGATTTGAGGTCGCGGCCGATCATGAGGCGGATCATCGCCGGGTGCGTGATCGCGCCCCTGTCGAGTTCACCGACGACGCGGCCATCGCGCAGCACGACGACCCGGTCCGCGATCTCCTCGATCTCGCCCAGTCGGTGGGAGATGTAGATGATGCTCACCCCTGCCAGGCGGAGATCCTTGACGACTTTCAGGAGCCGCGCCGTTTCGGTCAGCGTGAGGCTCGACGTCGGCTCGTCCATGATGATGACACGCGCCTCCTGAGACAGCGCCTTGGCGATCTCGACCATCTGCTGCTGGGCGATGGAGAGGGTCTCGACCGGGTCGGAAGGTCCGAAATCAACGCCGAGGCGCTGGAGGATGGGCCCGACGCGCCGATGGACCTCGGCGTCGTCGACGAGCTGAAGCAGACCGCCCTTGCGGGGCTCGCGGCCGATGAAGACATTGGCGGCAACGTCGAGATTTTCGAAGAGGTTCAGTTCCTGGTGCACGAAGGCGATCCCCTGCCGCGCCGCCTCCTTGACCGACAGGTGATCATAGACGGTGCCGCCAAGGGAGATGCTGCCGGACGTCGGCGCGATCACGCCGCCGAGGATCTTCATGAGGGTCGACTTGCCGGCCCCATTCTCGCCGACGAGCCCGAGAACCTCCCCCGGGCGAACGTCGAGACTGACTCCATCCAGTGCCGTGACACCGTGATAGGCCTTGTGGATCGAGCGAAGCTCGAGGACCGCTTCCGACATCACGCCTATCCCGATACCCGTTATGACAAGTCCGCAGGCCACAGTCGTTGCGAAAGACGAAGGCGATCCGCCCCGCCTTCCGCAACACCGCCACTCCTGGCAAGGTTGAAACTAACCGCACGGCCCGGCGCCCGATGTCGGTGAGCGTCGGCGTGCCGGACCGCGATCCGGCAACACCTGGTCCGTATGGTCCAGCCGGTCGCTGGGCTACTTCTTCAGGAGATCGGCCGTCTTCTGGGCGAATTCCTTGACATTTTCCTTGTCGATGATCTGCGTCGGGACGATGTCGAGCTTGTTCTCGGGAACGACGGACTTGTCGCCCTCGATGTACTTTGCCAGCTTGATCATCGACTGGTAGCCGAACTCGTAGGGCTGCTGCACCACGGTTCCGAGGATGGCGCCCTCCGAGATCCCCTTCAGCGTCTGCTGGTCCTCATCGAAACCGACGATCTGGACCTTGCCCTCCATGCCGGCGGCCTTCACCGCATTGTAGATCTGCGGCGTGTTGTAGGCCCAGAGGCCGACGAGGAGGTTGATGTCGGGATACTTGGTCAGCGTATCCTCGACATTGGCCTTCGCCTTGGCCTGATCGCCGCCATCGGTGCGGATGTCGATGATCTCGATCTTCGTGCCGGCGATCGCCTCCTTGATGCCCTGCGAGCGCTCGCGCGCATTGGCGGCATCCATCGTCCCGACGAAGAGCATGGCCTTGCCGCCATCGGGCAGCGCACGCTTCATCAGTTCGCCCGCCTTGCGTCCGGCATCGACGTTGTCCGTCCCGATATACATCGCCCGGTTGGAGTTCGGCGCGTCGGCGTCATGCGTGAAGAGCACCGCCTGCGAAGCGACCTGGTTCAGGATGCCGGTGGAATCGTCGGGATTGACCGGACTGATGGCAACACCCGCCACGCCGCGGGCCAGCAGATCCTCGAGAATGCGCTTCTGCGCTGCAGCCGACATCTCGCCAGGAATGAAGAACTCGATGTTGTAGTTCGGCAGTTCGGCCTGCGCCTTTTCCGTTCCGCGCTTGGCGATCGTCCAGAAGTCCGCCGGCACGTTGACGACGAAGGCCAGAGTCTTCTTTTCCTGTGCCAACGACGGCTGCATGAATGCAACGCTCGCAACTGCAGCAGAAGCCGCCAATATAATTGTGCGTCGCAATAAATCGGTCTCGGACCGCGTCTTTCTGGCAGTCAATGCCCCGCCGACAATGGAATTTTTCATCCCCATATTCTCCTCCCATGCTTGCACGCCAAGCGACATCATGGATAGGGCAGCGCCGTTATTTGCGTCAAGGCCAAAGCTGCTGGCGATCCCCGAAGATTGTTCGTGGAGCCAAGCCCGTTTTGCGAAAAAGGCCAAGGAGTTGGATTGCGGGCCATCCGTGGAGCCGATGATGGCTCCCGGGTGCAGGATTAGTCGCCGGCGCCGCTAACGGCCGGTGCTCTCTGACATGACAGGTGACGCCGGGCCGAGCAGCCATCACACTTGCGAAACAGCGTCGTGACACTGTCAGACGGCTGTCTGAAAAGGCACGTCTGGCAGCCGAAGCGACATGGAAAGGAGATCACGTGCCGAGGCAACGTGATCTCCGATAGGTCGCGCGCTTCAGGAAACCTTGCCGGCCTCTTCGCGCACGCTCGTCTGGGCCGCAGAGGCAACCTGCGAGAAGCGGTCCTTGAGGTCTGCCGCCTGATCCTTGGCGGCTTCCGTGGTCAGACCCTGCGCTTTGGCCTCGCGCGCGATCTCGTCCAGTGCGGCACCGGCCAGATTCTTGGCCTCGCCGAGCTTCTCGCCGGCAGCAGCCCGAGCCTGATCCTTCACCGCGTCGCTGGTTTCGCCGAGATATTCGCGTTCGATATCAGTCGCCGGTAGGAGTGCCGCAACGCCGGCGCCGAGCGCCAGGCCGAGAACGCCGAGCGCAAGAGGCTGGTCCTCAAAGAAGTCGCCGACCGTCTGCTGGATCTGGCCAGCCTGGCTCCGGACCATGCGCGACCCTGCACGGGACGCGTCATGGGCGGTCGAACCGACGTAGGCGGTTGCGTCGCTCGCATAGGATGCGGCCGCCTCGTAGCCTCGAGCAACACCCCCGGCCAACGACGAAGCATTTTCCGCAACGCGCGATCCCGCCTGCTGGGCGCTGCCTTCAACGGAATCGACAAAACCGCGCCCGCCATTTCCTGGATCACGGCTCGCACCGCCGAACCGATCGACGTAGCGCGCCTGTGCCGCCTCGAAGCGCATATCGTCGTCGTCCTGCTCCCGCCGGTGGCGGGGTCGGTCGTGACCGTGGCTCCTCGCTCCGAAAATGGACGTCCTGGCACCGCCGAAGAACAGCCAGGCCGCGCCCATGCCGATCAAGGCCGCTGAGGCCGGGTTGTCGCGGACGGCACCGAGGAGACTGTCGCCGAAGCCCTGTTTGACTTGCTTCGCCCTCGGGGGGACATCGGTGACGAGGGGATAGCGGTCCGTTGAACCGACTGTTTCGCTCATGGCATGTTTCCTTTCGCTGCCTGGGCATCGAGCCCGACCTGCCGCACGGTGCGCTCCGGCACGACGCTCTCGGCTTTCAGCTTCTGAAGTCCCGACATGGCCAGGATCGCGGCGACGACGCCGCCGATGACCGTTGCAACCAGGAAGGAGAGCCCTGCCCCCAGGCCAGCCTGGACGAGGAAGGTTGCGACGGTCGTGAGCAACATCACGAGCGTTGCGATGGCGAACGCCAGACCTGCAACCATCATCACGATCGCCGCCATGGCGATCGTGACCTTGTGGCTCATCTCCGCCTTGGCAAGCTGGATCTCGCTGCGGAACAGCGAGGTTACCTGTTCCAGCCCATTGGAGATGAGGTCGGAAAAACTTCTGTCTTCGGGGTTCGTTGTCATTATTGGCCCCTTAGCTCGGCGTGTAGCCGGTCGGCCTCGGGCGATAGCCTGCCTGCGGGCCAGGCTCACGGTTGAGGCTGCCGGTTCCGGCCTGCTGCGTGCGTTTCTCAGCAGATGCCGACAGGAAGCGAACGGCGAGGAAGCCGGCAAAAGCCGTCGCGCCGAGGAAGATGGCGGGCTGACGACGGGCGTAGTCGTGCACCACGCCGACAAGGTCCGCCAGTTCACGATCCTTGACGCTATCGGCCAGATGCTCGATCTCGCCGGCCGCCCTGCGAGCAAGATTGGCGACCATCGGCATCTCGTCGTCGAGCGAGTCCGCGGCGCGGTTGATCGAGCCCGCATAGCCCTTGAACCGGTCCGCGCCGGCGCTCTTCTGCTCCTCGGCAAGCCCGCGGATGCGATCGGCCGCATCGACGACACCCTGCTTGGCGCGATCGCCAAGGTCATTTACCGCCGCCTTCGCCTCCCCAGCGAGCGAGCTCGCCTCGGTTTCGGCCCGGTTCAGGGTATCGCGCGCCTGGTCGGGGACACGGGCATTCGGGGTCTGGTTCGGGAAATTGGTGGTGTTGCTCATCGAGGGCTCCATCATTTGGTCGCTGGAATTGGTTTTCGAAACTGGGGACGGGAGATCAGCCATGCGTCGGCCGCTCGGTCGCGAAATCGGGGGACCGCTTTTCGGGTGTCACGGCATTGATCCCGGCGTCGACGACAGCGCCGGCACGGTCGGCGACGTCACGGATGGCCTCGCGTCCAGCGCCGGCATCCAGCCCCTCGTCGCGGGCTGCCTGCAGTGTCGATCCGACGACCCGTTCACCCGCATCCATGACGGCACTGACGCCTTCGCGAGCACGCGCCGACGCTTCATCCCTGACGCGGGAACTGGCACTGCCGAACAGGCGGCTCTCGGTCCGGCTGGAAGGAATCATGGCGGCGAGGGCCGCTCCTGCGAGGGCCGTCAGCGCGCCGACCATCAGGGGATGGCGCTGCACTGTATCGACCAGGGTGTTGCGTCCTTGGCGTCCCAACGCTACGGCCCGGTCGGTGGCCTCGCCCGCGGCATGCAGGCCGTCGTGATAGTTGGCGCGGGCCGAATGCACAGCGGCGTCAGCGGTTTCCGACACCGTATTGGCAGCGGCGGCAGCGGCACTGGTTGTCCGGTCCGCAGCGGACCTGACCGCGGAGGTAACCGACGCAGCCGCACCGGATGCCGTCGTCCTCGCCGAGCCGGCAGCATCCGACGCTCTTTCGGCGCCGGACGAAACGGCGCCCGCAAGCTTGTCGTTGGACATCAAGCCCGACAACAGATTCCCGCGCCCGGAAAGCGCGACACCCGCCCCCATCAGGAGGATGGGCGCGGGAATGCTCCGGAGAATGCCGATCAGAGGGTAAGCCAGGCCGGCGCCGATGGCGGCGGTCTGCAAGGGGTTTTCGCGGGCCGAGCGCTCGAGTTTCGCCAACATGTCCTGTCCCGTCCTGGCGACCTGTTCTTTCACGTCAGCCTTGATGGTCTCAGGCGAAAGGCGGCTTTTGAGCTCACCCACGGTTTCGGCGAGGCCGGAACGAAGCTGTTGGGACCGCGCCTCGAGCGTGTCGAGTTCCGGGTCGGGGACATGGGCTGTACCAGCGGTGCTCATCGTTTTCTCCAAAGCAGACAGGGCGCGTCGAGGCGCATTCGTCACTGCTGGATGAACCCAAATGCAGGGCCTTAGTTCCGAAAGTGAGTGTCTTATGACAAAATGTAGCCACGACTACTTATCAAAGCGAAAGACAATAGCCAGGCAATGATAGCCATGACTTAGAGTTGGCGACATGGGTGACGCCGGATCTGTCTTTTTGCAGTCCGTTGCTGGAAAATGCCATGGCGGAGTTTCGTTGTCGGCACCGAGCACAGTCGCACATCGGCGGGGCTAGCGTCTGAGTGTCGCCGGATGCGGGCGCTGCAAAATGGTGGTTGTGCTGCTGGGCGCGATTTGATCGCGACAATCTGTTTAGGCTTGGCATCGGCGACGAGGCGGAAGGTCAACGGGGACATTCCTTTTACGAAGATGACGGGCACGATCCAGCCAGATTCTTGAAGTTCACATGGTAATCCGAGATTTTTCGACAGCGCTCAAAGCACTGACACTGAAAATTGTTCATTCACGCTGATGCGGCAGGATGGGTTGACCCCCCGCTGACGCCGAGTTCTCGTAAACTTTTTTTCGGTCGTGTCCGTCAACGTGGTGGAAATTGGGGTGTAACTGAAGCGGCTCGGTTTCAGGCGGCTGCGGTGGAAATACGTACGGTTTCGGGCTTGGTGCTGTTGGACATGAGTTCGGCCATGGGTTCGGTCTGCATGTAGCGGTTTTGCGTCTGCCATTCGTCGTTGGCCTCGAGGAGGACGGCGCCGATGAGGCGGATGATGGAGCCCTCGTTCGGGAAGATGCCGACGACATCGGCGCGCCGCTTCACCTCCTTGTTCAGGCGCTCCAGGGAATTGGTCGAATGGATCCGGGTCCGATGCTGACCGGGAAAGTCCAGATGCGCCAGCACGTCGGTCTCGCTGTCGTCGATGAAGCTGCCGAGCTTGGGACACTTTCCCCGGAGCTGGTCGGCGACGTGGCGCAGCGCCTGGGCCGCGCCGGCGCGATCGGGTTGGATGAAGGCCTGGCGCAGGGCCGCAGCCGCCATGCTTTGCTGCGCCTTCGGGACATAGGACAGGGCGTTGCGCATCCAGTGGACGCGGCAGCGCTGCCAGGAGGCGCTGAACACCCGGCGGATGGCGGCCTTCAGCCCTTCATGGGCATCCGATATCACGAGCTTCACGCCGGAAAGGCCGCGGCGCACGAGGCTCTTGAGGAAGGTCGACCAGAAGGTCTCCGCTTCCGAGGGCCCGATGTGAAGGCCGACGATCTCGCGCTTGCCGTCGGTGTTGACGGCGACAGCGATTATTGCCGCCACCGAGACGATACGGCCGCCTTCGCGCTGCTTCAGGTAGGTCGCGTCGAGCCAGAGATAGGGCCAGTCGCCGGTGAGCGGGCGATCGAGAAAGCCGCCGACGCGGTCGTCGATATCTTTGCACAGCTTCGACACCGTGCTCTTGCCGATCCCCGACAGTCCCATGGCCTGCACCAGATCGTCGACGCGACGCGTGGACACGCCGCTGATCCAGGCCTCCTGGATGACCGCGACAAGCGCCTTCTCCGAGAGCTTTCTCGGTTCCAGGAACGGCGGAAAGTAGCTGCCTTGTCGAAGCTTGGGGATGCGAAGCTGCAAGGAGCCAAGCCGGGTATCGAACGAGCGGTCCCGGTAGCCGTTGCGATAGGTCGCCCGTTCCAGGGTGCGTTCATGGCGCCCGGCGCCGATCATGCCCTCCACGTCGGCCTCCATGAGAAGCTGCATCACGCTCTCGGCTATCGTCCTCAGGAAATCGCCGTCTCCGGCTTTTGCCAGAAGCTCGGCAAGCGGTAATCTGTCCTCGGTCATCGGGTGCTCCGGTCAGGTTGAAGTCTCGCAACTCCACCTTAGCCGGCCAATCCGGTGGCCACCTCCGTCGCACCATCTGAGATCCGAGTTTCCACCACCAGCGCGGACACTACCTTTTTTTCAATTCCGCCGCGTCTACAGTCACGGCATGTCGAACCTCAATCTCTCCTTTCCTTCCGCTACGACAGACCACATCTCTCTCCCGACCGTTCAGGTTGGAGAGACTTTCGACTTCCTGTCAGCAGCTTATCGCCGACTTTTCGAAGCGAGCCGTCAGGATGCCTTCCGGAACCCTGTCTGGCTCGATTCCTTCTATCGGCATCTCGCGCCGTCTCGTGGCGCTGCAGCCGTGATCGTCACGGGAAGGAGCGCGGCGGGCGAGCTTGTCTTCGTGCTGCCGCTCATCCTCAGGCGGATCCAGGGTATCACTCTTCTTGAAACCGCCGATCTCGGCGTTGGCGATTATGCCTCGCCTGTCGTCGACCTGTCGGCGCAAGGCGCTTTGGAAAGCCATTCCGACCTTCGCGCAGAGATCCTGGCCGCCCTGCCGGCGCATGACATTCTCCGCATCCGCCCGATCCGGTCGGATGTCCTGGAGGACTGGCGGGTGTTTCTGGGCGGGGATGTCGTTCCACTGGGATTCAGCGCCCATGCCGCCACCTTGGCGGCCCCCTATCCGGACTGGCGCAAACGGAGCTTCACGAAGAGCTTCCAGAAATATCTGGCACGCCGCAAATCGCGCTTCCTCAAAAGCGGCGATGTCGTTCTGGAGCACCTGACGGGGGACGCGGCTGCCGAAGCCGTCTACGCCCTTCGAGATCTCAGGGCGGGCCGCTTCGAGGGCGACCCCATCCAGAGCGATGCGGTGGCCGATTTCTATGCGGCTGTGGCACGAAACGGCGCCTCCGAAGGCCTCTGCCGCCTGTACCGGCTGTCGCATGATGGAAGATCGGTCGCGTACACCTTCTCGCTGACGCAGGCGGGTCGCCTGCATTATCTGCTGATCGGCTGCGATTACGGGGCTTTTTCGCGGCATTCGCCCGGCCTCCTCCTCTACGACATGATGATGGAAACCTTCGCCGAGGAGGGCGGCCGCATCTTCGATTTCACCATCGGCGACGAAGCCTTCAAGGCCGACTTCGCAACCGTCCCAACCGCGATGTACGCGCTGCTGAGCCGTCCCACCGTCCGCGGGCGCATCGCGCATGGCATGTTCGGGGTGCGCGAGCACGCGCGCCGACTCTACGAAAACTGGCGCGGCGGAGGAAGAACTGGGTCCACGGACACAAGCGGGGATGGCGAGCGCCCGAACCCGGCGACGCAAGGGAGCTGATCGGTGATTGATGGAATGTCCTTTCTCGAACGCTCCCTGATCGTCGCCGCGCACCCGGACGACGAGATGCTGTGGTTCAATTCGATCATCGGCAAGGTCGACCATGCCGTCATCGTCTACCGCAACTTCTGGGCGGCTCCGGAGCTCGGATTGGCTCGGGCGGCGGCGATCGGCGCGCTTCCGCTGAAAAAGGTCACCTGCCTCGATATCGACGAGGCCGGCACCTACGGCTGCGCCGACTGGTCGAACCCGGTCCTGACGGAACACGGCCTGGAGTTTGGTGGCGCCGAAACCCGCCGCGAGATCAAACGCGTGACCAAGCGCTCCATCGGCAGGATATTGCCGGTCACCGCCGCCACGGCACCGGAGCGCGTCAGCGCGCAGTATGCCGAGAATTTCCAGCGCATCTGCGACGTACTCGAGCCGATGCTGTCGCCGGACATGAACGTCTTCACGCACAATCCATGGGGCGAATACGGGCATGAGGACCACATCCAGGTCTTCCGCGCACTCGATCGCCTTCGCGACAAGATCGGCTTTCGCCTCTGGATGTCGAACTATTGCACCGAACGCGCGCTGCCGCTCGCCATGCGCTATTTCGTCAAGGCGCCCGGCCCCTACATCAGGCTTCCCACCGACAAGATCCTCGCCGACCGGATTGCCGATGTGTACCGCGCGCACGGGTGCTGGACCTGGGCCGACGACTGGTCATGGTTCGACGAGGAGTGCTTCATGGAGGCGCCGCGCGGGGAGAGCGGCGGCAAGCAGCGTCATCTCTTTCCGCTGAACTTCTTCTCCATCGAGGATCATCGCCAACCCAGCCCGTCGCACATGGCGACCGTTGCGACCCTGCTGATGTCGGGCATGGTCGGAGCCGCCATCGCCGAAGCGATGTGAGGGCCGCCGTCAGATTTAAGACGTGCTTTTGGTCGATCACGGCCGGTTCGGAGATCTCTCCGGTTATCCAAACCGCGCCGCGGCGCCCTGCCGCAGGGTCGCGTCTAAAGCGGGATGGCTTTTCTTTGAATCGCCGTCCCGCTTTCGTTCTTTGTTTCCGCATGATCTCTTTCCGAAAGCCGGAAGCCACCTTTCGGGATCATGCTCTAGCTTCGCAGTCGGCCGACGAGGTCGCCGAGATGCGCGGCGAAGCCCAGCGCCAGGAACAGCGCGATCCAGAGGGCGCCCGCGTCGATGAGAGCGGCCCGCAAAGCCAGGATGAGGAACAGGCCCGACAGCGCGTTGGCAAGCAGCGGCAGCCGCGGCGCGCCGGGCTTGAACAACAGGATCGCCAGAAGTTCGAGGCCGAGGATGGCGATCGCCATGACGGCGACGGTGCCGTCGAGGACGAGCCCGTCGATCAGCGCCACCGCCATCGTCCCGGCCAGACGAGGCGCGCCATGTCGCCGAGGTCCTTGAAGAGGACCCGGACATAGGCGAGCGGGTCGCCAAAGCCGAGCCGCTTGTGCAGGTAAGAGTCCCAGACAAGGCGCTGGATGTCCCGGTCGGCGCAGAGGGCAACGAAGCGCTCGCGCCGCTTGTCGCTGCGATACCAGAAGAACTGCAGGAAGCCGAGGACGGCAAAGATCCGTCCGTGCTTGCGCATGAATCGCCGGCGGGCCTGCACCAGCGCGCGGCTGTCGCCGGTCGCGAGAAACGCATGCGCCGCTGAGGCTCCCAGCTGGCCACAGAGCATGGCGTAATAGATGCCCTCGCCCGACGACGGGGCGACGACGCCGGCAGCGTCGCCAAGGAGTAGCGCGTCGCGGCCGTTGTCCCAGCGCTTCAAAGGCTTCAGCGGCAGGGCAGCGCCCTCCTCGCGCAGCGTTTCGGCGTCACCCAGACCCGAGGCGGACCGCAGGAGACGCGTGGCGGCACGGAAGTCGAAGCCTTTCACCGCGCTGCCGACGCCGACGCTGGTCGTCTCGCCATGCGGAAAGACCCACCCGTAGAAGTCCGGGGAGATCTGCCCCTGATAGTAGACGTCGCAGCGCGCCGGATCGACACCGGGTCGGTCCGCCGCCGGCGACCGGACGATCTCGTGATAGGCGAAGACGTAGGGCGGTCGCTTCTCCGCCCCGAACAATTGTCGTCGGACAAGCGAATTGGCGCCATCCGCTCCGATGACGAGACGGGCCCGAACGACCTCGTCGGGGCCCGCGCAATCCCTGCGCCGAAAGGCTATCTCGTGTCCCCCGCAGGCATGCGGGCGCGCCGCGCGGAACGTGGCGGCGAGGACGTCGGCGCCGCGTTCGCCCGCCCTTTGCCGCAGGAATGGATCAAAGGCATCCCGGTCGACCATGCCGACGAAGCCGCCCGAGATCGCCATGTCGACGCTGGCGCCGGACGGCGCGACCATGCGCGCCGACGAGATGCGGGCGCGCAGGAGATCAGGCGGAACGTCGAAATCCTCGATCAGCCGGGTCGGAATGGCCCCGCCGCAGGGCTTCGTGCGGCCGTCCCGATCAAGGAGCAGGACCGCGTGGCCGGCCGCGGCAAGATCGCCGGCGGCGGTCGCGCCGGCCGGACCGCCGCCTACCACCACGACGTCGTAGGAGCGCTGGGCAGCTTCGCCGCTCACGCGCCGACCCCTTGCAATGCCGCGACGGCGAACGCGCTCGCCAGCATGCCGAGGACGAAGAGGGTCGTGCCCGTGGCGTTGTACCAGGCGGCAAAACGCTGGGGATCGCGCAACAGGCGCGGCATGCAGAGGGTCTGGCCCGTCAGGAGGATGACGACGACGATGGCGTGCAGGGGAAAGCCCCAGGCCAGCAGCAGAACCACCACGCCCATCTGCGGCAACGCCATGACAAAGCAGGCAAGCCGCGCCGCGCGATCGATGCCGAGTTGTGCCGGCAGGCTCGCGAGCCCCATCTGGCGGTCGCCCTCGACCGACTTGAAGTCGTTGAGCGTCATGATGCCGTGCGCGCCGAGGCTGTAGAGTAGTGCCAGCCAGACGATCGGCCAGCCGGGAAAGCCGCCGGTGGCTGCAGCCGCCGCGGTGAACCAGGGCAGGCCCTCGTAGCAGAGACCGACGGCGCCCGGCCCCCACCAGCCGCTGCGCTTCAGCCGGAACGGCGGCGCGCTGTAGGCCCAGGCGAGTGCGAGGCCGGCGATCGCAGCGCCGAACACCCAGGCGCCGAGCCAGAAGGCGACGAAGAGGGAAAGCACCGTATTGCCGATGGCGATCCTGAGGCCCCAGTTCCCCGGCATGCGCCCCGAGGGGATGACGCGGCCCGGCTCGTTGATGGCGTCGACTTCGCGGTCGTACCAGTCGTTGACCGCCTGGCTTGTCCCGCACACGAGCGGTCCGGCCAGAAGGATGCCGCCGACGACATAGGGCCAGCGGTCGCCGACGGCGGCGCCCGACGAGACCACGCCGCAGCCGAATGCCCACATCGGCGCGAACCAGGTGATCGGCTTCAAGAGTTCGAGCGTTGACGAGAAGCTCGGTGTCGACGCACGCGGGGTGAAGACGATCTGCTGGGTCATGCGAAATCGTAACCTCTTACACTTCGATGCGTCAATTAAAATTGACACTCGGGCTGGCGTCACGCCTTTAGTCCGACGTCTCGTCCTGCTCGGAGATGCCGTACCGCCGCAGTTTGATGTAGAGGCTCTGGCGGCTGAGGCCGAGCATGTCGGCGGCCGAGGCGCGGTTGTTGTCGGTCAGCCGCAGCGCTGCTTCGATGCAGAGTTTCTCGATGATGTCGGCGGTATCCCGGACGAGGTTCTTCAAGGGCACGCGGCCGACCAGGTCGATCAGCTGTGCCGCCGAGGTCGGACCGTGACCGGCAAGGCCGGCCTGCATGGCCTCTGCCAGCGGCACCCCGCGGATGGCGAGCCCGAACAGCGGCACGCCGCGGCTGGAGAATTTCGCCGCGGAAACCTCGACCGTCTCGCGTCCGCCATGCTCGTCGCGAATGACCGAGGAAAAGCGCCGCATCGTGCCATGCTCGCGCAGATTGGCCATGAGCACCTGCACGTCGACGCCGGAACCGCCGAGCCAGTTGTCGAGGCGCTTGTCCTCAACAAGATCCAGCGCCATCACCCGGATGAGATCGAGGAAGGCCGTATTGGCCTCGAGGATCGTCGCCTCCGCGTCGACGACGACGACACCGTCGGGAAGGCTTTCTGCCGCGGCCGCCATGTAACTGTCTGCCCCCGCCCCCGGATGGGCGCCGGACGCGTCGTCATCAGCCAAGCGCAGCAGGAGGTTGGTCCGTCCTAACTCGCGAAAGGGCGTCGCGCGCACCGCGAGGCGTCGATCCCCGCCCGACGTCCCGGCGACGAAGGCCGAGGGCCGTCCCCGGGCCACGACGGCCTTCAGCACCTCCAGGGCGTCCGCCTGGTCGTCGCGGCCGAAGATCGTGACGATGGAGAGCCCGGGAAGCTTTCCGATCGGCCTGTCCAGGAGGTCGGCAGCACCCTGGTTCGCTTCGAGGATCTTCAGGGAGTGGCTGTCGACGACGAGGAGGGGATCGACCGAGAAATTGAACAGCATGCGGTAGCGCGATTCGATATCGCGCAGCTTGCGGTAGTCCTTCTCCATCTCGATCTGCGCCGAGACCAGCCGCTGCTGCATCGCCGACATCGGCCTGAGGTCCGTGCCGAACGCGATGCGGCTGTGCGCGCCGGCCGGTGAGACCACATGGTAGCTGACCGGCAGATCCTCGCCGGGAGCGCCGGGGTGGTTGACCTGCCGCGAGCGCGTCGGCGAGGTTTTCGCCGCATCGGCAAGGAGGGCCTCGATCTTGCTGCGGCTGTCAGCCGAGACGGTCGCCGTCCAGTGTCGGCCGACCCAGTTGTCGACGCCCCAACGGGCCAGGCCCTTGTCGGCATAGGCGACGTCGAGCACATCGCCGTCGGGCGACAGGACGACGGCGAGGAAAGCGTTCGCAGTCACCAGCGCCGCCAATGAGTCGGCGCCTAGTCCGGAAAACAGATCGCCGGGGGAGTGGAGGGAGCGTGACACCTCTTGGGAAACCAGCTTGCCATCGATGATCGGTCAGTCTCACTCCGCCACGGGACGATAGGAAAGCGGCGCCCGGCAAGCGAGAGCCGCCTCGGCCTGGAGGACAGCCGACGCGGCGTCCTCGGCCAGGCGGTCGAAGCCGGCGTCGAGAAGGAGGCGGGCATTCTCGCTGGCAAGGCTCCCGCCCCCGAGGAGCACAGCGGAGCGATTGCACGACGTCCGGCGAACCCGCGCCACTATTGCCGAAAGATCCGGCAGGAGAGCGCCGGAATGGACCGACAGGCCGATGACGTCGTAGCGGCTCGACCTGGCGAGACGCAGGATTTCGCTTCCGTCGCCGACACCGCAGCAGTCGACCGTCCAGCCGGCATGGCGGAAGCGCTCCTCGACCATAGCGAGGCCGAAACTGTGCTGGTTCCCGGGAGCCGGGGCGAGCAGGACGCACCGCGTGCGGTCTGGTGAGGGCACCGTGCTTTTGTCCATCACCAGCCCCATGAACAGGCGTTCCAGGCGGGCGACAGCGATGGTGACCGCGAGGAAATCGCACTCGTCGGAGAGCCAGAGTTCGCCCAGAAGTCGGGCCGCCGGCGCCAGATACGTGTCCTCGAAACGGTGCAGATCGCCGGCTTCTGCCAGCCCCGCCTCCGCCAGAGTCCGGAACCGGTCGGCCGAACTGTCGAGCAGCGCCTCGACGAAGACTGCGAGAAACAAGGCAGGGCTCCGGGCCTCGGCCCGTCGATGGCGCTTCGCCGGATCGGGCCGGATCTCGGCCGCGCTGCCGACCGGCGCGCCGGCCGGCGCAACGCCGATCGCCGAGCAGGAGCCGCCCGACTCCCTGGTCTCCTCGCGCCGCGACGGATAGCTGCCCTCGGCGAAACAGGGTGGCGGCGCAGACGACGGACCCGGCTGCCGGCTGCCATCCTGACTGTTGCGAAATGAAACCATGCAGCGTGCCCTCCCGATCACCGCCAAACGTCCCCATGCGTCAATGCCGTCTCAAGCGCTGCCGTACAGCCTGCCGGATCGCCGCCTTCCCACGGCCATCGCGTCCACGTCCCCGTCGCAGGAGACCCGCTCGCGCACATCAGCGTGCTCGCCCACAGCGGCGTTCTATCCTTCATGCTGCCATTTCACTTCGGGCGAGTAAAGCGCTCCTCGTCAAATTGTAAATCGAAATGGACGTCATCTTTGATTGACACTTTTGGTTTTCGGGATTTAGATCGCTGAGATGGCGAAGCGAGATATCGAGGGGAGGCGGACGATGGCGACAACGGCAGACCGGCCCGGCGCTCCCAACGCAGGGCAGCTCTACACGCCGGAAGAGCGGCAGCGCCGTGATTCCACGCGCTGGACACTGGTTCAGGGAATACTTGCTCCCGTGCAGTTTCTCGTCTTCGCCGTCAGCCTCGCCCTTATCCTGCGGTACCTCGCAACGGGGGATGGTCTGGTCGCGGCCAATGCCTCGATCGTCGTCAAGACGCTTGTCCTCTACGCCATCATGATCACCGGCTCGATCTGGGAAAAGGTGGTCTTCGGCAAGTATCTCTTCGCCCCCGCCTTCTTCTGGGAGGACGCGGTCAGCATGCTGGTCCTCGCCCTCCACACGGCCTATCTCGCCTGCCTCTTCGGGGGCCTTCTCGGCCACCGCGGGCTGATGATCCTCGCCCTTGCCGCCTATGCCAGCTACGTCGTCAACGCCGCCCAGTTCGTCTGGAAGCTGCGGGCTGCGCGGCTCGGCGCACGGCCGGCGCGGGCTTCGTCGGGCGTCCCGGCGATCATGCTGGAGCAAGCCCGGTGAACGCGTCCCTTCCCCCGCACACGATAGACGCAAGCCCGGTCACGGCCGTCACGGCCTCCTTTCGCCAACCCCTTCGCCAACGCGGCCAGCGCGAGGTGTTCTGCGGGCTGACCTCGATCATCTGGCTGCATCGCAAGATGCCGGACGCCTTCTTCCTGATCGTCGGCTCGCGCACCTGCGCCCATCTGATGCAATCGGCGGCCGGCGTGATGATCTTCGCCGAGCCGCGCTTTGCCACCGCCGTCATCGACGAGCGCGACCTCGCGGGCATGGCGGACATGCACGACGAACTCGACCGCGTCGTCGAAAGGCTGCTCGCCCGGCGCCCGGAAATCCGGATGCTGGTCCTCGTCGGCTCGTGCCCGTCCGAGGTGATCAAGCTGGATCTCGGCAAGGCGGCGGAGAGGCTGGCGCGGGTCTATTCGCCCGACGTGCGGATGCTCTACTACTCCGGCAGCGGGATCGAGACGACGTTCACCGAGGGCGAGGACCGGTTTCTCGCCGCGCTCGTCCCGCAGATGCCCCATGTGGCCGCGGGTGCGGCGCCCTCGCTCATCGTTGCAGGCTGCCTCTCGGACATCGTCGAGGACCAGTTCCGGCGCATGTTCGAGGCCCTCGGGATCGGCAGCGTCGGCTTCCTGCCCCCGCGCTCCTCGGACGCCTTGCCGGCCGTCGGTCCCGGCACGCGGCTGCTGCTCTCGCAACCCTATCTCGCCGAGAGCGCCAGAGCGCTCGAGAGTCGCGGCGCCACGCTTCTGCCCGCACCCTTCCCGCTCGGCGAGGAGGGGACGACGGCCTGGCTCAAGGCCGCCGCGGATGCCTTCGGCGTCGATCCCGATCGCTTCGCCGCGGTGACCGGCCCCGGCCGCGCCCGGGCGCGAACCGCCGTCGCAAGGCACCGCGCGGCGCTGTCCGGCAAGCGCCTCTTCTTCTTCCCGGATTCCCAGCTCGAACCCTCGATGGCACGGTTTCTCCATCGCGAGCTTGGCTGCGATATCGTCGAGATCGGTTCGCCCTTCCTGCACCGCGGCCATCTGGCACCGGAATTCGCGCTTCTGCCGGAGACGATCCGGATCAGCGAGGGTCAGGACGTCGACCTTCAGCTCGACCGCTGCCGGGCCGAGCGGCCCGATCTCACCGTCTGCGGCATGGGCCTTGCCAATCCGCTGGAGGCCGAAGGGCTCGCCACCAAGTGGTCGATCGAGCTCGTTTTCACCCCGGTGCAGGGCTACGACCAGGCCGGCGACCTCGCCGAACTCTTCGTCCGCCCATTGTTGCGCGCCGAACGATTGAAGGTGGGGGTCTGATGCAGCTCACCGTCTGGACCTATGAGGGACCACCCCATGTCGGCGCGATGCGGATCGCCGCCTCGATGCGCGGGGTTCACTTCGTCCTCCACGCCCCGCAGGGCGACACCTATGCCGATCTCCTGTTCACCATGATCGAGCGGCGCGACAGCCGTCCGCCCGTGACCTACACCACCTTCCAGGCGCGCGATCTCGGCAGCGACACGGCCGAGATCTTCAAGATCGCCTGCCGCGAGGCGGTCGATCGTTTCCAGCCGGATGCGGTCCTCGTCGGCGCTTCCTGCACGGCCGAGCTCATCCAGGACGATCCCGGCGGCCTTGCCGACGCGCTCGGTCTCGGCATTCCGGTGGTGCCCCTCGAACTGCCTTCCTATCAGAAGAAGGAAAACTGGGGCGCGGCCGAAACCTTCTACCGGCTGGTCCGGAAGTTCGCGCCGGCTCCGGCGGGTCAGCCACTTCCGCGCGCACCGGCCCCCCTCTGCAACATTCTCGGGCCTGCCTCGCTCGGCTTCCGCCACCGTGACGACATCGTCGAGGTGAAGAAACTCGTCGAGAGCCTCGGCGTCGCAATCAACGTCGTTGCGCCACTCGGTGCCAGCATCGCCGATCTCGCCCGGCTGCCGCAGGCCGCCTTCAATATCGTTCTTTACCCCGAAATCGCCGGAACCGCGGCCGAGTGGCTGAAGCGCAGCCATGGCCAGCCCATGGTGACGGTGCCGCCGATCGGCGTTCTCGCCAGCGGCGACTTCATCACGGCCGTCGCCGCCGCCGCCGGCCTCGACGACGGATCGATGGAGGAACTGCGCTCCCGCCTCCCCTGGTATTCGCGCTCGGTCGATTCGACCTATCTGACGGGCAAGCGGGTCTTCATCTTCGGCGACGCGACGCATGCGGTCGCCGCGGCCCGCATCGCCGCCGACGAACTCGGCTTCACCGTCTGCGGCCTCGGCAGCTACAGCCGCGAATTCGCCCGCGAGGTCCGCGCCGCCGCGGCGCTATACGGCGTCGAGGCGCTCATCTCCGACGATCATCTCGCCGTCGAGGACGCGATCATCGCGGCCCAGCCGGAGCTGGTGCTCGGCACACAGATGGAGCGTCATGTCGCCAAGCGGCTGCGCATTCCCTGCGCGGTGATCTCCGCGCCGACACATGTCCAGGATTTTCCGGCCCGCTACTCCCCGCAGATGGGGGCGGAGGGCGCGAACGTCATCTTCGACAGCTGGGTGCACCCGCTGATGATGGGGCTGGAGGAACACCTCCTGCAGATGTTCCGCGACGATTTCGAGTTCAACGACGCCGCCGAGCCCTCTCACCTGCCGCAGGCCGCCACGGCCGATGCACCGCCAAAGGCATCCTCGCTGCCGGTCGCAGCGGAAGCGACGCCGCCCCTCGCCCCTGTCGAGGCGTCGCTGCGCTGGGCGGACGACGCGGAGAACGAGCTGAAAAAAATCCCTTTCTTCGTCCGCGGGAAGGCCCGCCGCAACACGGAGAAATACGCCGCCGAACAGGGACTAATCAACATCACAGTCGAGACGTTATACGATGCCAAAGCTCGTTTCAGTCGCTGACATCAGCTCCTTTCGGAGCAGTCTCCCGCCCGCGGTGCCGCTCACCGTGGTACCGCTCACCGTGGTGATCGTAACCATGGACACGCATCTGGCGAGCGCCACAGAGCGCGCCGCGCGGCTGCTCGAGCGCGAGATGCCGGGCATCTCGATCGTGCTCCACGCGGCGACCGAATGGTCCGGCGACGCCGAGCGTCTCGCCCGCTGCCGCGAGGACATCGCCCGCGCCGACATTCTCGTCTCGGCCATGCTGTTCCTCGAAAGCCATTTCACCGACATCCTGCCCGACCTGAAGGCCCGCGCCGAAACCTGCGATGCGATGGTCAGCATGCTGTCGGATGGCGCCGTCATGAAGCTCACCCGCCTCGGCCGCTTCCGAATGGACAGCCCGCAAGGCGGCGCTCTCGGCTTCCTGAAGCGCCTGCGCGGCAGCGGCAAGGACCGCAAGGCCAGCGTCGGCGCGCAGCAGATGAAGATGCTGAAGCGGATCCCGCAGATCCTTCGCTTCGTCCCCGGCACGGCGCAGGACGTGCGCGCCTACTTCCTGACGCTGCAGTACTGGCTGGCGGGATCGGACGAGAACATCGCCAACATGATCCGCGCCCTCGTCGACCGCTATGCCGATGGCGACAGGCGGTCGCTGCGCGGCGCGCTGAGGCCGGCGGCCCCGGTCGCCTATCCCGAGGTCGGCGTCTACCACCCCGACATGCCCCAGCGCATCGCCGAGCGGGCCGCAAAACTGCCGTCCACGGGACAGCGCGGCACCGTCGGGGTCCTCGGCCTTCGCTCCTACATGCTGGCCGGCAATGCCGATCACTATGACGGCGTCATCCGGGCGCTCGAGGCCCGTGGTCTCACCGTCGTCCCGGCCTTCGCCAGCGGATTAGACTCCCGCCCGGCGATCGAGGCCTTCTTCATGCGCGACGGCCGCGCGACGGTCGATGCGTTGGTCTCGCTCACCGGCTTCTCGCTCGTCGGCGGCCCCGCCTACAACGATTCGCGCGCCGCCGAGGACATGCTGGCGCGGCTGGGTGTCCCCTATGTCGCCGGCCATCCCGCCGAATTGCAGACGCTGGAGCAGTGGGGCGCTTCCGATCGCGGCCTCCTGCCGGTGGAATCGACGATCATGGTCGCGATCCCCGAGCTCGACGGAGCCACCGGCCCGATCGTCTTCGGCGGTCGGTCCGATCATGCCGGAAAACCCTGCACCGGCTGCCATCGCGGCTGCACCTTCTCGCCCGGCGAGGACAGCCGCGACATGCATTCCTGCCCCGAGCGGGCGGACATGCTGGCGGCGCGCGTCGATAAGCTGGTGCAGTTGCGGCGCACGGCGCGGGCGGAGCGCAAGATCGCCGTCGTCCTCTTCAACTTCCCGCCGAATGCCGGCAACACCGGCACGGCGGCCTTCCTCTCCGTCTTCGCCTCGCTCCACGCGACGCTGACGGCCATGAAACGCGAGGGCTACAGCGTCGACCTGCCGCCGACCGTCGACGCGCTGCGCCGCCAGCTCATCGACGGCAACCGCGAACGGTTTGGCGCCCATGCCAACGTCCATACCCGGATCCCCGCCGACACGCATGTGCGGCGCGAGCGCTGGCTGAAGGAGATCGAGGCGCAATGGGGTCCGGCGCCGGGCCGCCAGCAGAGCGACGGATCGTCGATCTTCGTCCTCGGCGCCCAGTTCGGGAACGTCTTCGTCGGCATCCAGCCCGCCTTCGGCTACGAGGGCGATCCGATGCGGCTCCTGTTCGAGAAGGGCTTTGCCCCGACCCATGCCTTCGCCGCTTTCTACCGCTACATCCGCGAGGATTTCGGCGCCGCCGCCGTTCTGCATTTCGGCACGCACGGCTCGCTCGAATTCATGCCGGGCAAGCAGTCGGGCCTCTCGGCGCGCGACTGGCCGGACCGGCTCATCGGCGACCTGCCGAACCTTTATCTCTACGCCGCCAACAATCCGTCGGAAGGCGCCATCGCCAAACGCCGATCGGCCGCCACGCTGATCAGCTATCTGACGCCGCCGATCGCCCATGCCGGCCTCTACCGCGGTCTCCTCGATCTCAAGGCCTCGATCGAGCGCTGGCGGTCCCTGGCGCCGGATGCCGACCTGGAGCGCGCGAGCCTTGCGACGCTGATCCAGGCGCAGGCCGCCGCAGTCGATCTCGCCGATGCGACGCCCGAATGGCACGACGACGTTGCGGTGCGTGTGCAGGGCCTAGCGGAGCGGATCCTCGAACTCGAATACACGCTGATCCCGCACGGTCTTCACGTCGTCGGCCACGCCCCCGATGCAGCCGAGCGGGCCGACATGCTGCAGGCGATCGCCGAAGCCGGCCACGGCCTTCGGCTCGCCCGGACGGTGGCCGAAGCGCTCGTCGCGGGAGCCCCGCCGGCCGAGGCGCTCATGCAGGCCTGCCTTCCCGGCAGCGACGCGCTGCTTGAAACGCTGGCAGAGCTCGCCGCTACCGACAGGCTGCTGGCCGTGGACACCGAGGTGGACGCCATCATCGCCGCGCTCGACGGCCGCTTCATCCGCCCGGCACCCGGCGGCGACGTCCTGCGCAATCCGGCGATCCTGCCGACCGGGCGCAACCTGCACGGCTTTGATCCCTTCCGCATTCCGAGCGCCTTTGCCGTCGCCGACGGTGCCCGCCAGGCCGAGCGGCTCATCGCCCGTCACCGTGCCGATGCCGGCAGCTTTCCCGAGACGGTCGCCATCGTCCTCTGGGGCACCGACAATCTGAAAAGCGAGGGCGGTCCGATCGCCCAGGCGCTGGCGCTGATGGGCGCGCGGCCACGCTTCGACAGCTATGGCCGCCTCGCCGGCACGACCCTCGTCCCCCTCGACGAACTCGGTCGGCCGCGCATCGACGTCATCGCGACCCTGTCGGGCATCTTTCGCGACCTCCTGCCGCTGCAGATCAAGCTCCTGGCGGAAGCGGCCTTCATGGCAGCAAGCGCCGACGAGCCGGAAGACCAGAACTTCATCCGCAAGCACGCACTCGCCCACCAGGCGGCGACGGGATGCGATCTCGAGACCGCGGCGCTGCGCGTCTTCGGCAATGCCGAGGGCGCCTATGGCTCGAACGTCAACCACCTGATCGAAAACAGTGGCTGGGACGACGAGGACGAACTCGCCGAGACCTATACGCGCCGCAAGAGCTTCGCCTACGGCCGCGCCGGCATGCCGGCCCAGCAGGGCGCCCTCCTGCAGAACATCCTCGCCGGTGTCGACCTCGCCTACCAGAACCTCGACTCGGTCGAGCTCGGGGTCACCAGCATCGACCACTATTTCGACACGCTGGGCGGCATCAGCCGCGCCGTCACCCGCGCCCGCGGCCGCGCCGCGCCGGTCTATATCGGCGACCAGACCCGCGGCGAGGGCGTGGTGCGCTCGTTGTCGGAGCAGGTGGCGATCGAGACGCGCACCCGCGTCCTCAACCCGAAATGGTACGAAGGCATGCTGAGCCACGGCTATGAGGGCGTGCGCCAGATCGAGGAGCATGTGCGCAACACCGTGGGCTGGTCGGCGACGACAGGCGAGGTTGAGCCCTGGGTCTACCGGCAGGTGACCGAGACCTTCCTCCTCGATCCGGAGATGCGCGAGCGCCTGGCGTCGCTGAACCCGACCGCGTCCGCGAAGATGGCGAACCGTCTGATCGAGGCGCACGAGCGCCACTACTGGACCCCCGATCCGGCCATGCTCGCCGCCCTGCGCGCGGCCAGCGACGAACTCGAAGACCGTGTCGAAGGCATCACCGTGGAGGCAGCCGCATGAACGTGTTCACCCATCCAAGGGTCGCTCGCGACGCGCAAGCCGCGGAAGCCGCGGAAGCCGCAAGGCTCGACGGCGACGGCAGCGTCCAGGTCATGCTGGATCCGGGGGTCGAGATCGGCACGGCGAAGGTCTTCGCCATCTACGGCAAGGGCGGCATCGGCAAGTCGACGACCTCGTCCAACCTCTCGGTCGCCTTTTCCAAGCTCGGCAAGCGCGTCCTTCAGATCGGCTGCGACCCGAAGCACGATTCGACCTTCACCCTCACCAAGTCGCTGATCCCGACGGTGATCGACATCCTCGAAGGCGTCGATTTCCACACCGAGGAGCTGAGGGCCGAGGACTTCGTCTTCGAGGGCTACAACGGCGTGCGCTGCGTCGAAGCTGGTGGCCCGCCGGCCGGTACCGGCTGCGGCGGCTACGTCGTCGGCCAGACGGTCAAGCTCCTGAAGGAGCATCATCTGCTGGAGGATACCGACGTCGTCATCTTCGACGTCCTCGGCGACGTCGTCTGCGGCGGCTTCGCCTCGCCGCTGCAGCACGCCGAGCGGGCGCTGGTCGTGGCCGCCAACGACTTCGACTCGATCTTCGCGATGAACCGCATCGTCGCGGCGATTAAGGCGAAGTCGAAGAACTACAATGTCCGCCTTGCCGGCGTCATCGCCAACCGCTCGCGCGAAACCGACCAGATCGACCGCTACAACGACGCCATCGGCCTGAAGCGGCTCGCCCATTTCGGCGACGTCGATGCCGTCCGCCGCTCGCGGCTGAAGAAGTCGGTGCTGTTCGAGATGGAGGAGTCGCCCGAGGTTCTGGCCGTCTGCGCCGAATACATGCAGCTCGCCGAAAGGCTCTGGGCCGGCACCGAGCCGCTCGACGCCACGCCGATGAAGGATCGCGAGATCTTCGATTTCCTGGGATTCGACTGATGGACGTGACCACTTACCAGCGCCGGCGCGGCGAGATCCGCACCTATTTCGACGAGACCGCCGTCGACGCCTGGAAGCGTTTTGCCAGCGAGGCGCCGCTCGGCCGCATCCGCGCCAGCGTGCGCGCCGGCCGCGCCCTGATGCGGGCCGAGATGCTGGCCTGCCTCCCCGATGATCTCCAGGGCTGGCGCATTCTCGATGCCGGCTGCGGCACAGGGGCACTGGCGGTGGAACTCGCCCGGCGCGGCGCCGACGTCCTCGGCATCGACATCGCCCCGGAAATCATCCGCTTCGCCGCCGAGACCGTGCCGAGCGATCTCGGGGCCGGACGCATCACCTTCCGCGCCGGCGACATGCTGGACGTCGGCGACGGACGCTTCGACGCGGTGACGGCGATGGATTCGCTGATCCACTACAGCGCCGCCGACGCCGCCGCGGCCCTCGCCACCCTCGCCGGACGCACGCAGAGAAGCATCGTCTTCACCCATGCGCCGCAGACCCCGGCCCTCAGCCTGATGCACGCCATGGGCCAGCTCTTCCCGCGCGCCAACCGCTCGCCGCAGATCGTCCCGACGACGCAGAAAAATCTCCTGCGCCACTTCGCGCAGGCCCCGACGGCGGCCGGCTGGACGGCCGGGCGCACGGCGCGGGTCGCGCATGGCTTCTACACCTCGCAGTGCCTGGAGTTATCCCGGTCATGAGGATTGCGGGCGACAGACTGGCGAAAGCCTGGATCAAGGTCGGGACGCGCTTCCTGCCCTTCGCCGACGCGGCGAGCGAGGGCCTGCCGCTGTCGCGCCTGATCCGTCTGTCGCTGTTCCAGGTCTCGATCGGCATGGCGATGGTGCTTCTCACCGGCACGCTGAACCGGGTGATGATCGTCGAACTCAGCGTCCCCGCCTCTGTCGTCGCCTTCATGGTGGCCCTGCCGATCATCTTCGCGCCCGCCCGCGCGCTGATCGGGCACCGCTCCGACCATCACCGTTCCTTCCTCGGCTGGCGCCGGGTCCCCTACATCTGGATGGGGACGCTGCTGCAGTTCGGCGGCTTCGCCATCATGCCTTTCGCGCTCCTGGTCCTGACCGGACAGGGCGCGGTGAACGCGCCCTATGCCGGTGAGGTCGGCGCCGCCCTCGCCTTCCTCCTCGTCGGCGCCGGCATGCACACCGCGCAGACGGCGGGTCTCGCGCTCGCCTGCGATCTGGCCCCCGAGGAGACCCGGCCACGCGTCGTGGCCCTACTCTACTTCATGCTGCTCGTCGGCATGCTTATCAGTTCCCTCGCCTTCTCCGCGGTACTCACCGACTTCACCCACCTGAAGCTCATCCAGGTCGTGCAGGGCGCGGCCGTGATCACCATGGTCCTGAACCTCGTGGCCCTGTGGAAGCAGGAAGGGCGCAGCCCGCGCCGCACCGATCCCCTGCGCGAGCGCCCGGCCTTCCGGCGCGATCTTGCCGCCTTTGCCGCCTGCCCCCGCACGCGCCGCACGCTCCTTGCGGTTGCCCTCGGCACGGCCGCCTTCTCGATGCAGGACGTCCTTCTCGAGCCCTATGGCGGCCAGATCCTCAATCTCGGCGTCGGGGCGACCACGCAGCTGACGGCGCTTCTGGCGGGCGGCACGATGCTCGGTCTGGCGCTGGCCGCGCGGGCCCTGACGCGCGGGATCGATCCGGCAAAGCTTGCCGCGTTCGGTGTCCTCGCCGGCCTGCCCGCCTTCGCCTTCGTGATCTTCGCCGGGCCGCTCGAAAGCGTGCCGCTGTTCCAGATGGGCGCGGCGCTGATCGGCTTCGGCGGCGGGCTGTTCTCCGTCGGCATGCTGACCGCGGCGATGGAACTGGCCGACGCCAGCGACAGCGGCCTGGCCCTCGGCGCCTGGGGCGCGGTGCAGGCGACGGCGATGGGCCTTGCGGTCGCCACCGGCGGGGCCGTGCGCGATCTCGTCATCGCGCTGTCCGCCAGCAGCAGCGGCAGCGGACCGACGCTCGGCCAGCAGGAATTTGCCTACGGGCTCGTCTACGCGATCGAAATCGCCCTGCTCATGGCCGCGCTCGCGGCGATCGGGCCGCTCGCCCGCTACATCCGCGCCCCCAGCAAGGGGCGCAGTTTCGGCCTCGCCAGCCTTCCCGGCTAGAATTCCAAGGGAGACGGACATGGAAAGCAACTATCTGACCAGCTATCTCGACGTCGCGCAGGTCACGCTTTATGCCTTCTGGGCCTTCTTCTTCGGCCTGATCTTCTGGCTGCGCAAGGAGGATCGCCGCGAAGGCTATCCGCTGGAGACCGATCCCGGCGGCCGGTTCAGGACGAACCACTACCTCCTGATGCCGAAGCCAAAAATCTTCAGGCTGCGCGACGGTTCAACGCGTCAGGCGCCCGATGACAAGCGCGACACGCGTCCGATCGCCGCCCGTCGCCTCGGCAAATGGCCGGGCGCGCCGATGACGCCGACCGGTGATCCGCTGGTCGATGGCGTCGGACCGGCGGCCTGGGCCGAGCGCGCCGACCGACCCGACATGACCTGGGACGGTCGTCCTCGGATCGTGCCCTCCCACGCCGAGCCTCACTACAGTGTCGCCGGCGGAGATCCCGACCCGCGGGGCTTTCCCGTCATCGGCGCGGATGGCCGGCTGGCCGGCACCGTGTCGGAGATCTGGGTCGACAGGGCCGAGCATCTTGTGCGCTATCTCCAGATCGACACCGGCCCCGGCGTCGGGGCTCTCCTCATGCCGATGACGCTTGCCAAGATCGGCAATGGCCGGGTCAAGGTGAAGTCGCTCCTCGCCGCACAGTTCTTGAAGGCGCCGCGCACCAAGAACCCGGACAGCGTGACCCTCCTCGAGGAAGACAAGGCCAGCGCCTATTTCACCGGCGGCCATCTCTACGCGACCGCCGGACGGACGGAGGCGCAGCTGTGATGGAAGACCACGACGATTTCGCCTTCGAGCCCATACCGGGGCTGCCCGATCAGTTGCCGGCCGGAGAGGCGCTGCTGTGGCAGGGCAGCCCGGACTGGCGGGCACTGGCGCGGTCCGCCTTCCATGTCCGCAAGGTCGCGGTCTACTTCGGCATCGTCCTCGTCTGGCGCTTTGCCACGACCGGCGACATGCCACTGGCGGCGCAACTTTCGGCCAGCGCCTGGATCGTCCTTGCGGCCCTGGCGAGCCTTGGAATCCTCCACGGCCTCGCCTTTCTCTACGCCCGCGGCACGATCTACACCCTCACCACCCGGCGCATCGTCATCCGCTCGGGCATCGCGCTGCCGGTGACCTTCAACCTGCCGCTGGCGCTGGTCGAAAGCGCGGCGGTCACGCATCAGGGCGGCTCCGTCGGCAGTATCGCCCTCACCGTCGCCCCGCCGAACCGGGTGGCCTTTCTCGTGCTCTGGCCGAATGCCCGGCCCTGGCATGTCAACAAGCCGCAACCCATGCTCCGCTGTCTTCGGGACGTCGAGGCGGTGGCGCGGGTTCTGACGGCGACGCTTGCCGCCGAAGCCGGACCCCTCTCCGCCTGGGCGCCAAGACGCGGGCACGCCGCGTCCCCGCCGGCAACCCGGCCTGCCGACCAGTCGACAGGTCAGTCGGCCGGTCAGTCGATCGCGATCTAGGAGGAAAGAGGATGAGCCAGGCGCTGGAGGGCCGGCAACAGCCGCCCGCTACGACAAGAACGAAGGACCCGCACGGCAAGGCGGCGATGGCCTGCGGCTTGATGATCGCCTTGGCCTTGGTGCTGGCGTTCCTCGGGCGAAACGAGCGGCAGCCGGTCGTCATCGACCCCGCCGCCGTCAGCCGCTCCCTCGACCTCAGTTTCCGTGACATGGCCGATGGCAGCGTCATGGCCGTCAATGCGAAGACGGGCGAGGACATCCAGATCATCGCACCGGGCACCGGCGGCTTCGTGCGGGTGACGATGCGCAGCTACGCCAAGGAACGCCAGCTGCACGGCTTCACCGATGCCGCGCCTTTTCTTCTTGCCGAGATGAACAATGGCACCGTGCTGCTGCAGGACCCGCTGACCGGCCGGACCATGCATCTCAACGCCTTCGGCCCGGCCAATGTCGGCGCCTTCGAGGCACTGCTCGACAATGGGAGGGCCACGCAATGATGAAGATCGGCAATCTGGGAAAGCAGCGCTTCGAGGTCCCCTGCACGATCGAGATCGAGAACAGCTGGGAGAGCCTGCACGCGCATGTCGACCTCGAGGGCATCGCCGTGGAGCCCGGCGACGAGGTGCATGTCCATGGCGAGCCGATCATCGTCCCCTATGGCGAGACGCGCCTTCTGCACCGCATGGCGACGGTGACGAAGGCCGGCGCGCCGGAGCGGCTCTGGGTGAAGATGACCGGCGATTTCGAATTAATGGAACTCCTGGAATTCAGCTTCTCATCGGGAGAACGGCTATGACCATCGACACGATGTCGCTTCGCGCCCACGACACCGACGGCATGGCGCGAGAGAGCACGCTGCTCTCGCCGCGATTCTACACCACAGATTTCGCCGCCCTCGACAAGATGGACGTGTCCGGCGTCCAGCGGGAATGGGACGAACTTCTCGCCGAGATGGAATCCGACCCCAATCGCGGTCATTTCAAGCAGGACGAGCGTTGGGACCACATCGATTTCGATGGTCTGCCGCCGGGCCTGCGCGACGAGTTCACCGATTTCCTGGTCTCTTCGCTTACCGCCGAATTCTCCGGCTGTGTCCTCTACAAGGAGATGAAGAAGCGCGGTACCAATCCCGAGATCGTCAGGCTCTTCTCCTATATGAGCCGCGACGAGGCCCGCCATGCCGGCTTCATCAACGACGCGCTGAAGGAATTCGGCATCGGCGTCAATCTCGGCTTCCTGACCAAGGCGAAGAAGTACACTTACTTCCGGCCGAAATTCATCTTCTACGCGACCTATCTGTCGGAGAAGATCGGCTATTCCCGCTACATCACCATCTTCCGGCTGCTCGAGCGGCATCCCGAGCGGCGCTTTCACCCGATCTTCAAGTGGTTCGAGAAGTGGTGCAACGACGAGTTCCGCCATGGTGAAGCCTTCGCGCTGCTGATACGGGCCAATCCGGATTATCTGAAGGGGCTGAACCGGCTCTGGGTCCGGTTCTTCCTCGTGGCCGTCTACGCCACCATGTATGTGCGAGACCATGCCCGCCCGGAATTCCACAAGGCGCTCGGCATTGATCCCAGCGAATACGGCTACAAGGTCTTCCATCTTACCAACGAGATCACCCGCCAGGTCTTCCCGCTCGTCCTCGACATCGAGCACCCGAAATTCCGCGCCGGGCTGGAAAGGCTTCGCCGCATCAACGACCGGGCCGCCGCCCTCGGCAAGGACCAGAGCCTCGGCACGAAGCTGCGCCGGTTCGGTCTCGGCGCCGCGGCGGCCGTCGCCTTCGCACGGCTGTATCTGGTCCGCCCGAAATCCAACGCGTTGCCGGCGACCAGCCGGCTTCAGCCGGTCTGGTAGGAGCGGCACGCGTGGCAGGCTATCTCTCGCCGATCTTCTTCGCCCTCTTCGTCTGGTGGTTCTCGACGGGGGCGATCATCTATCTGGATGGACTGCCCCGCCGCACCTTCAAATGGAGCATGCTGGCGGCGACCGGCGGTTTCGCCGCCGCGCTCTACGGGCTGTGGGAAACCGGCGACGACGCCAGCGTGAAGGGCGCCCATCTCGCCTTCGCCTCGGCGCTGGTCGCCTGGGGCTGGCACGAGATCAGCTTCTACATGGGCTATGTCACCGGCCCGCGGCAGCATGCCTGCACCGAAGGGTGCCGCGGCTGGAAGCATTTCGGCCACGCGGTGCAGGTCAGCCTCTGGCACGAGCTGGCGATCCTCGTCTCCTTCGCCTTCATCGCCGCCCTGACCTGGGGCGGGGCGAACGAGATCGGGCTGTGGACCTTCGTCACCCTCTGGGGGATGCACGAGAGCGCCCGCTTCAACGTCTTCCTCGGCGTGCGCAACCTCAACGCGCACTTCCTGCCGCCGCATCTCGCCTACCTCAAGAGCTTCCTTCGGGAAAAGCCGATGAACCTCCTCTTCCCGGTCTCGGTGACGGTGTCGACGGTGATCTGCGCCATGCTGGTGATGGAGGCGGCGACCGCGACGTCCGAGTTCGAGCGCACGGGCTATACCTTCCTTGCCACGATCATGACCGTCGCCATCCTCGAGCACTGGTTCCTCGTCCTGCCCATCCCGGCCGAGGCGATGTGGAACTGGAGCATGAAATCGCGCGAACGCAAGGATGCCCTCGATCGGCGTCCCGATGGCCATCACCGGCACGACGTCGTCAGGACGCCGCGACCGCTCGCCGTCGCCGCCAATCCCGACTGAACCACCCGCCCCATCGTCCGCTGCAAGACGGAACGGCCGCCACATCGAGCGCCGACAACGCCAGGAGGAAACCCATGGACTTCGAAGCGATCTTCTCCGAGCGGATCGATGAACTTCACCGCGAAGGACGCTACCGCGTCTTTGCCGAGCTCGAGCGCCAGGTCGGCGCCTTCCCGCGCGCCAAGCACCACCACAACCGCGGAACCCGGGAGGTCACCATCTGGTGCTCCAACGACTATCTCGGCATGGGCCAGCATCCCAAGGTCATCGCCGCCATGCATTCGGCGCTCGACCGCTGCGGCGCCGGCGCCGGCGGCACGCGCAACATCTCAGGCTCGGCGCACGAGCACGTGCTGCTGGAACGCGAGCTGGCCGACCTGCACGGCAAGGAGGCGGCGCTCCTCTTCACCTCGGGCTATGTCTCGAACTGGGCCGCCCTGTCGACGCTCGGGTCCCAGATTCCCGGTTGCGTGATCTTCTCCGACGAGGGCAACCACGCCTCGATGATCGAGGGCATCCGCCATTCCCGCGCCGAGAAGCGCCTGTGGAAGCACAACGACCCGGCCGATCTCGACCGGCTTTTGTCACAATACGGGCCCGACGTGCCGAAGCTCGTCGCCTTCGAATCCGTCTACTCCATGGACGGCGACATCGCGCCGATCGCGGCCATCTGCGACGTCGCGGAAAAACACGGCGCGATGACCTATCTCGACGAGGTGCACGCCGTCGGCCTCTATGGGCCGCGCGGCGGCGGCGTCGCCGAGCGCGACGGCGTCATGCATCGGCTCACCCTCATCGAGGGCACGCTCGGCAAGGCTTTTGGCGTGCTCGGCGGCTATGTCTCGGGCTCGGCGAAGCTTTGCGACTTCATCCGCAGCTTTGCCTCCGGCTTCATCTTCACCACCGCCTTGCCGCCCGCCGTCGCCGCGGGCGCGAGGGCCTCGGTGATGCACTTGAAGGAAAGCGGCTTCGAGCGCGCCCGCCACCGCGACCGCGTCGCCAAGGTGCGCCAACGGCTCGAGCATCTCGGGATTCCGACGCTGCCGAACCCCAGTCACATCGTCCCGGTCATGGTCGGGGATCCCGTGAAGTGCAAGTGGATCAGCGACCAGCTGCTCGACCATCACGGCATCTACATCCAGCCGATCAATTACCCGACGGTGCCGCGCAAGACCGAACGGCTGCGCATCACCCCCTCGCCGCTCCACAGCGACGCAGATATCGACCATCTCGTCGACGCCCTGTCGGGTCTCTGGTCGCAATGCGCCATGGCGCGGGCGGTCGCCTGAGACAGGGGCTTCACGCACGAGCGCCCGGCGCCCCTATCCAGAGCACTTGCGGCAGCGCCGCTCGGCAGTGACACCGCACTGTCGTCGCCTGCCGGTTCGGTCAGCCCCGCAGTCAGAACATGGGGGATGAGCAATACAGACCGCGCTCCTGATCAATCAGGCGAAGGCCTCGTGCTGTGGCAGGTCGTCGGTGATGTCGAACCACGGCGCCTTTGAACCGACGAAGATGTGGTGCGTCGGACGAATGCTCGGCGTGTCGACGAGCGTTCCCATGGAAACATGGACGAAGGCCCCGTCCCGAACGACGGCGTAGAGCAGCGACCCGCACTGGCCGCAATGGACGTATTGTCCCTCGTCGCCATAGCGGGCGGTGAACGCCTCCTCTTCGACGACTGCGATCTTTCCTGACGCGATTCCCGCCAGCGGCTTGAAGGCCGAGCCCGTCGCACGCCGGCAATTCGAGCAGTGGCAATTGACCGCGTAGGAGAAAGCGTCCTCGACGGCGTAGCTGACCGCCCGGCATCGGCACTGGCCCGTGAGACTTCTCATCACCTCACTCCCCCGAGATCGCCAGCTGCCCGGGGCACCGCGGCGGCTCATCGAGAGCGCTGGCGCGACGTCGGCTGTCAACATTTCCTATCCTCCGCCTGCGGACAACGCCAATGCCGATGTCGGTCTGCGTTCCGGCGACCGCGCCGGCAGACGCCGAAAACGAAGAAGCCCGGCCGCCTGCGCGGGCCGGGCTTTTTCGGCTGCCTTGCGGCCGGGATCGGCCACCCTCCTAAAGCGGGGCGAGCCCGTGCTTCTGGCCCCATTCGAACCAGTTGTCGACGACGGTTCCGCTGAGCAGAATGCCGATGGCGCCGGTCAGCGGGCAGAGGACGGCGAACCACCAGGCCCAGCGATGGATGGACTCGAAGGTGGCATTGAAGCCCATCGTCCAGCGCCAGAACAAGGCGGCCCGCTCGGCCGCGGTGCCGCGGTCGACGATCTGCTCGATCTCGCGTTCGCCGCCGAGGCGGCTGACGGCTAGGATCGTCGCCCCGTGCATGGCGAAGAGCACGGCCGAACCGTAGA
Organism: Aureimonas sp. SA4125; assembly: GCF_019973775.1. Lineage (NCBI taxonomy): Bacteria > Pseudomonadati > Pseudomonadota > Alphaproteobacteria > Hyphomicrobiales > Aurantimonadaceae > Aureimonas > Aureimonas sp. SA4125. The sequence continues at coordinate 2,937,748 of NZ_AP025032.1, forward strand.
GGAAGACGATCGAGAGCATGTGGAAGGGGTTGTAGAAGAGATTGCCGTGGTTCAGCGAAAAGTTGTTGGTCCAGTCGAGATGCGGGAAGATGCCGAAAGGCACCGCTTCGCTCCACGATCCCATCAGGATCGGCCGGATGAAGCCGAGGCTGAGATAGAGGAAGATCGCCGCGGCGAAGGCCCAGGGGATGTGGGTGCCCAATCCGAGCGCCCGCGCCCGCCGATACATTCGCGCCCACCACAACAGGATCGAGGCGGTCAGGAAGAAGCCGGCCATCAGCCACCAGCCGCCCTCCTTCAGCGGCGGGAAGATCTTCAGGCCGTGTTCGGGCAGCGGCGGATCCAGGGACAGCCAGAAGAACTGCTTGATGAACTCCTGGGGGCTCCAGTTCACCTTGGCCAACATGTTGAGGCCGATGATCTCGATCGCGATGAACCCGCACATCAGCGACAACAGGCCGAGGATGCCGAGGTAGAACGGCCCGATCTGGGCATCGCCGATCTTGCCGAGCCAGTAGGAATAGCCCGGCCGCCCCTGTCTTCCCCAAATGCCGGCCGGCAGGGGCACACCCAGATCGGGCTCGCCGCGTAGCTGCACGCGGGTGAAGATGTTTTGATACTCGGCCATGGAGACCTCCTCGCCTCGAAACCTGTCAGGGAATGCCGTTCGTCTCTGTGCCCGTCTCTGCGCTAGCGAGCCTGGTGGCGCGCGCCGGCGTCGCCGGCTCGCCCGCCGCTAGCTCCAGACGGGGATGCGCTGCCACCAGTCCCACCATTCCGGCCAGCCTTCGGCCCAGAGCGGTCCGGAGATGACGATGCAGACGGCGCTGAAGAAGGACGCCGAGACGGCGAGGAAGAGCCCCAGGCGGTGGATGCCGAGCGTTCCGATGGAATAGCCGATCGTGTCGCGGAAATAGGCGTTCTCGTGCTCGGCCGTCTTTACATACCGCCCCTTGCCCGGGTTCGTCGCCGAGAGGATCAGCCCGCCATGCAGCGCCAGCGCCAGGCAGTTGGTGAAGAAGAAGGCGATCGCCAGCATGTGGACGGGGTTGTAGTGGAAATTGCCGTACTGGTAGCCCGTGTTCGACACCCAGTCCAAATGCGTGATGATGCCGTAGGGAAAGCCGTTGGCCCATGAGCCGAGAAGCACCGGACGGATGACGACGAGCGTCACGTAGGAAAGGATGGCAAAGCCATAGGCCCAGGGAATGTGCATTCCCATGCCGAGCTTGCGGGCGATTTCGGCTTGCCGGAAGGCCCAGGACATGAAGGCGCCGATGGCGCAGATGGTAATCACCTGCCAGAGGCCGCCCTCCTTCAGGGGAGCAAAGCCGAGGCCGACTTCTTCCGCCGGCGGATTGATGCTGATCTGCCAGAGGTTCCACGTCGGACCGATCGCCGCGCCGTAGACGATCAGCAGCGTGCCGAGCGTGGCGAAGAAGATGGTGGTGACGCCGAAGAATCCGACCCAGAACGGTCCGACCCAGAAATCGAACAGGTCGCCCCCGACAAGGGTGCCGCCGCGCACCCGGTATTTTCGCTCAAAGCTGAGCATGGCCATGGCCTATCCCTCCCTGGAAAGCTCTTGCACAGCGTCGGCACCCCGGCGCGAGGGGGGTGCGGGCGGCGGGACATACCGGCCGCCCACACATGTTTGTCTGTCCGGACGCCTCGCCCGGTCAGGCTGCGCCCACCGTCTCTTCGATGGTGAGGGATGCCGCCGGCGCGGGCGCCTGCGGGCCTTCCAGCCAGTTGAAGCGGTTGGTGCTCAAAAGGATGAAGTGAATCACGAGCGCCAGGATGAACAGGAACCCGAACAGGGCGACGAGCGTCCTGCGGGGATCGAAAAGAAGCCAAACTCTCCACATGTCCGTTCCCTCCTAGCTCAGCATGGTGAGGACGGTGCCGGCGGCATGCCGCACCCCGTCTTCGAGCGCGGCGTAGCCGTTGGGGCCGGGAAGCCACGGACGCCACATCCAGGCCAGGATATGGGCGACCACGGCGACACCGACGAAGACCAGGAAACTGGTCATGAAGATGCTGTGGAATTCCTTGGCTTCCGGCTCGGACATGCCGGAAACGGGACCATCATGTAGGGACATTTTCTACCTCCTTCTTCAGGCCTTTCGGCCAGCCGCCGCACGAACGATGCGGCCGTCTTGCCGCAGCCCTTCTCGGGCCGCGACTTTCTCCGGACGTCGCCGGCCGGAAAGGCGCCGTTCACATGAAGGCGAACGGAATGCAGGCCGCGGTGGCCGCCCTGGCCTCGGCAAAGACCGAGCGCCGCGGTCCGGTCTCGTCGCGGCGACGATGTCCGGCAAGGCCGCCAAGGCGGCCGGCGATCGTCGTCAGGAGCATGGGCAGGTAAGCGACGCAGAAGATGAGCCAGTATTCGCGGCTCTCCGCGCGCCGGCGGCTGAGATAGTCCGAATGCTTGTGCGTTCCGACACTGGCCATCGTCGTTTCCTCCCCATCATGCCTTCCCCGGACCCGCGCGTGTTTGCGCGTCAGGCCGGTTCCGGCGATCGCTGCAATAATCGGGCGACGCGCGAGGCGCTCACCCGTCCCTCGCCGGACCGGCGCGTCTCGTCCTCGACGAGGTCGCGCAGCCTCTTGGCGGCGGAAATCCTGACCAGCACCGGCTGCGCCTCGACTTCGGCATCCATCAGCGCCAGCGCATCGGCATCCCAGGGCAGTTCACGGTGCAACCGGCTCGCCGTCGGCTCGACCTTGTCGAGCTCGGCCGCCAGCGGCAGGATCCTGAACAAAGCGTCGAACAGCGCGTTGCAGACTTCCTGGACGATGTAGGTGGCGCCGGAAAATCCCATGAAGGGCGTGCCGGTGTGGCGCCGGATGATGGCGCCGGGAAAGGACGCCGGGATATAGGAAGAGCGCCCGCCGGCCTCGGCGGCATACATGCGCTCGTTGAACGAGCCGAACAGCACCAGCGGCGCCTTGCTCTGCACGGCCTTGCGAACCGCGTCGTTGTCGGTCTTCTCGCCGGCGCGCCGGGCGATCGCGAAGGCGCAGGGGAAACCCATGTCCTCTTCGAGGAAGTTCCGGATCCCCCGCGCGTAGGTCTCGCTGGCGACGATGCCGAAGCTCGCCGTCGCGAAGAAATCCTGCGTCACCGAGCGCCAGAGATCCCAGAGCGGCTTGATCGTCGTCATCTTCTCCCGGGCGATGAAGGGTTCGGGATCGACGCCCGTCAGCTCTCCCAGCCGCCGCAGGAAGGCGGTCGTCGAATGCAGCCCGATCGGCGCCTGCAGATAGGGCTTGTCCAGCGCCTCGCAGAGTTTCCGGCCGAACTCGCGGTAGAGGCAGATGTTGACCTCGGCATCGGCGAGCTTGCCGATATCGGCGATGTCGGTGCCGAGCGGAAAGACGAGATTGACCTCGCAACCGATCCCTTCGACCAGACGCCGGATTTCGGCGAGGTCCGACGGCATGTTGAAGGTGCCGTAGATCGCCCCGACGATGTTCACGCGGGGTTTTCGTGCCGTCGGTTCACTGACTTGCGCTTGCGCCTTCGGCGTCTTGATGACGGGCCGCTTCGGCTTCTTCTGGCCGAACTCCTTCCACAGCCAGGACAGCGCCCGGTCCGCGGTCTGCCACTGGTCCTCGTCGATGGTGCGCGGCAGGAAGCGCATGATGCGCGTGCCTTCGGGCGTCACGCCGCCACCGATCATCTCGGCGATCGAGCCGGTGACGACGACGCTCGGCTTCTGCGGGTCGAGCACCGCGTGCGCCCGCTTCATCGCCTGTTCCGTGCCCGTCTGTCCCAGCTCCTCTTCGCCCAGACCCGTGACGACGATCGGCAATTCGTGCGGTGGCAGGGCGTCGGTGTAATGCAGGACCGAGGTCACCGGCAGGTTCTCGCAACCCACCGGTCCGTCGATGATGACCTGCAGTCCCTTCACCGCGGTGAAGACATAGACCGCCCCCCAGTATCCGCCGGCGCGATCGTGATCGAGGACGAGCATCAGAAGTCCTCCATCGAAACGGAGGCCTTTGCCGCCACCAGCGGCGCCTTGGCCGCCGATGGCTCTGCCGGAAGGCGCATCGCGTCGGGCCAGATTCCCGAGGTGTGACCGGCACCGACGCCCTCGAAGAAGGCAGTCATGGTGTCGAAGCGCTTCTGGTTGCCCACCGCCGCATTGATCACGGCGGCCAGCGAGCCCGCGCCGGCAGGGCCCATCAGCGGACGGGCGGAGATCAGATTGGTGAAGTAGAGCGACGGGATGCTCTTCTGCTTGGCGTGCTGGACCACCGGCGTCGTGCCGATGGCGAGCTGCGGGGCAAAACTGTCGACGGCGGCGATGTCCTTTTCCAGCGACGCCCGGAACTCGACGTGGACGCCGTGGGCGTCGAGCCAGGCGGCGTCCTCCTCGTTCCACCGCGTCTTCGGGCAGGCAGTACCGACATAGCGCAGGTCCGCCCCGGACTCCTTCAGGAGGCGACCGACGATCAGCTCCGAGCCCTCGTAGCCTGACAGGGTGATGCGCGCGGTGATCGGTGCGGCGGCAAGGGCCGCGCGCGTCGCGTCGAGGATCGGCGCCTTGGCGGCGTCCACCTTGGCGGCCGAAATGTTGCAGGCCGCGCCGATCGCGTCGAGCCAGGCGGAAGTTCCCTCGACGCCGACCGGTGCCGAGCCAATGACGCTGCGGCCGGCCGCCTGGAACTCGCGGACGCTCGCCGTGTAGAAGGGGTGCAGCGCCGCGACGACGGCGCAGTCGAGCGCGGCATAAAGCTCGCGCCATTCGCGCGTCGGCACGACGGGCCCGGCGGCCAGCCCCATCGGCTCGAGCATGCGGCCGATGGTGACCGGATCGGCCGGAAAGATCTCGCCGAGGAGCGTCACTGTCGGCAGGCCGGACCGACCGCCGCGCGGCTCGGGCACCGGGCCGGCCGCGACCTCGTTGCGGGCATAGGCGAGCATGGCGCCGGCGAGGACGTCCTTTGCCTCGGCATGGGTCGGCACGCCGAAACCGGGAACGTCGATGCCGATGACGCGCACGCCGTTGATCTCCTTCGGCAGCGCCCGGAGGGGTACGCCGGACGCGGTGGGCACGCAGAGATTGGTGACGATGATCGTGTCGTAGAGCGCGGGATCGGCGAGGAGATGGACCGCGTCGCGGATGTCCTCGTAGAGCTTGCCGGTGACGAGCGTCTCGGAACTGAAAGGCACGTAGCCGACGGTGCGCTTGGCGCCGTAGAAGTGCGAGGTGAATGTCAGGCCGTAGACGCAGCAGGCCGAGCCCGAGAGCACGGTCGCCGTCCGTCGCATGCGCAGACCCACCCGAAGCGAGCCGAAGGCCGGGCACATCGACTGCGGCTGGTCGTGCGGCCCGAGCGGATAATCGGTGCGCAGCGTCTGCAGAAGCTCGCCATTGCCCGCGGCCTCGGCCGCGCGCGTCAGCTCCGCCTTGCCGCCGTGACAGCCCGAGGCCTCCGGCATCGTCGGCGCGGCGGCTTCCTGCGAAACGACCGCGCGCCCGCCGTCCAAACCCGGCGCCGTGCTCAAGCTCTTGTCCGTCGCCTCGTCGATCGCGGCCAACCCGGCGCGGTCGTAGACGACTTCCTGCGGGGGCGGATCTCTGTGGGGAATGGTGGGGCGCTGGTTCATCGTCTCAGACCGCGTCGTAGACGACTTCGAGGGACGGCTTGGCGACGACGATGCCGCCGCGCATGTCGGCCTGGCTCGCCGGCTCGAGCACGACGTTGCCGCCGGTCTGGTCGCAGGAGAAGAGACCGAGCAACTCGTCCTGAGTCAGCGGTGTCGGGCGCTGCGGCAGCGAGGTCGCGACGTTCTCCGCCAGTTCCTCGAACAGAGGTCCCCAGCGCGTGCCGGGTTCGCCGATGATCTGGTAGTTGGCGCTTTTGCGGCGAATGTCGTCGTCGGCGGGAATGGCCGCGAGCACGGGGATGCCGACGGCGGCGGCGAAGGCCGCGGCCTCTCCCGTGCCGTCGTCCTTGTTGATGACCATGCCGGCGATGCCGACATTGCCGCCGAGCTTGCGGAAATAGTCGACCGCCGAGCAGACATTGTTGGCGACGTAGAGCGACTGCAGGTCGTTGGAACCGACGACGATGACCTTCTGGCACATGTCGCGGGCGATCGGCAGACCGAAGCCGCCGCAGACGACGTCGCCGAGAAAGTCGAGGAGGACGTAGTCGAAGCCCCAGTCGTGAAAGCCGAGCTTCTCCAGGAGCTCGAAGCCGTGGATGATGCCGCGACCGCCGCAACCGCGGCCGACCTCCGGCCCGCCGAGCTCCATGGCGAAGACGCCGCCCTTCTTGAAGCAGACGTCGCCGATCTCGACTTCCTCGCCCGCCGCCTTCTTGCGCGACGAGGTCTCGATGATGGTCGGGCAGGCCCTGCCGCCGAAGAGCAGCGATGTGGTGTCGCTCTTCGGGTCGCAGCCGATGAGAAGGACACGTTTTCCCTGCTGCGCCATCATGTGCGAGAGGTTGGCGAGGGTGAAGCTCTTGCCGATGCCGCCCTTGCCGTAGATCGCGATGATCTGCGTTTCCTTTTTCGCCTCGCCCGTCGGCACGGCGTCCGGCTCGAACGCCGCCTCCGCCCGGACACTGTCGACGAGGGCCTGGAGCCCGCCTTCCGGCGTCTTCGTCAGCGCGTTCATGCCGCTTTTCTCCAGTCGAGCACCATTTTCAGGCAGGCCGGATCGGTGAAGGCCGTGGTGTAGGCGGCCTCGTATTGATCGGGCGAATGGGTGTGGGTGATGAAGCCGTCGAGCGACAGCCGCCCGGCCGACAGGAGCTCGCCCACCGCCACCAGGTCGTTGCGCCGGAACTCCGCCGCGACGCGGATGGACGCCTCGCGCATGAAGGCCGGCGGAAAAGCAAAGGAGAGCCGGTCGTAGAAGCCGGCGAGCACGATCTCGCCGCCCGGCGCGAGGCGCTGGACCAGGCTGTCGAGGATGGTGCCGTCGCCGCTGACGTCGCAGATCCGGCGGTAATCGCGGCGATCGTCGCCCTCCGGCGCGATCACGCGGTAGCCCTCGCCGCCGCCGCGCCGCGCGGGATTGTTCTCCCAAACAGTCGGCTCGCCGCCTCCGGCAACGACGATCCGGGCAATGAGGCGGCCGAGCACGCCATGGCCGACGATCAGTTCGGGCGCCTTGCGCGTGTCGGGACAGACGGCGTGATGGGCGGTGGCCGCGAGCGCCATCAGGATGGCCCGCTCGCCGAGGCTCTCGTCGACCGGCATCGCCTTGGCACCGGCGACGACCACGCGAGACGCCGCGCCGCCAAAAAGGCCCCGCGCCTCGCGATAGCAATTGGCACCGGGCACGAAGACCCGTTCGCCGACCCGCCTGCCCGACTCGCGTCCGGCCTCGACGATCCGGCCGATCGACTCGTAGCCTGGAACCAGCGGATAGCTGAAGCCTGGAAAGGGCGGCATCGCCCCCGACCACAGAAGCTTTTCCGTGCCGGTCGAAATCCCCGTCCATTCCATGTCGACGACGACGTCGCCCGCTTGGGGGTCGTTCAGTCCAAGCTCGGAAAGGGCGAGCTGGCGGGGTGCTTCAAGGATGATCGCCCAGGCCTTCATCGCGCCGTCCCTCCCTTTCTCGCTGGCCACCGCCTCCGAACCATCACCAGAGACGAGGGCTGCAGCGGCGACTGTCAGATTATATTTACGGTATCAGTTGTCAAATAGATTATACACTTTTCACAACAGCGGGATCAGAACGGGCCGCTGCAGCGCGGTTTTGCCGTCAGCAGACGGGCGATCAACGGCGTGTGGGTCGGCCATGCGGTGACGTGTTCGAAACCGGCGACCGCCAGCATGGCGGAGATTTCTTCGAGCGTTCGCGGACGTCCCTGACCCATGGCGAGGAGGTAGAAGCCGAAATAGGCGTCGCCGCTGGCCCGTGCCCCTTGCGTGCCCGCCATCGGTTCGGCAACGAGAAGCGTCCCACCCGGCGCGATGGCCCGGCGGACGGCCCTGAGAAGGGTCAGCACCTCGTCGTCGTTATGATCGTGGAGGATGCGGTTCAGCGTCACGAGGTCCGCGCCGCCAGGCAACGGGTCGGCCAGAAAACTTCCTCCGATGACCGTCGAACGCCGGCCGAGCCCCGCTGCGGCAAGGCGTTCGCGGGCGATTCCCGCGACTTCCGGCAGTTCGAACAGCGACAGCGCCAGTTGCGGCGCATGCGCCCCCGCCGCGATCAGGAAGGAAGCGTCGCCCCCGCCGACATCGAGGATGTGACGGTGCCGGCCCAGCGGATAGGCGTCGAGGATCTCGGCGGCGACGAAAGCCTGCGACGCCGCCATCAAGGCGGTGTAGCCGGCATGGCCGAGCGAATCGGCATGGTCGGCCGGGCCGGGTAGACGAACATCACCGCCGCGGTCTCCGGCATACGCCCAAAAACGGTTCAACTCGGGCTGAAATCTTCCGGCCAGAAGCGCCACCGGATCTTCCAGATCGCGATAGAGCATGTCGTGATGCCGGATCATGGCCGCGACGCCGGGATTGGCGACCATGGCGGCGCCGAGCGGGCCGAGGGCGAAGCACCCGTCCCGCCGCGGCTCGACGAGGTCGAGCGATGAAGCGGCACGCAGCAGCCTGAGCGTGGCCTCCCGCGACAGGCCGATGCGCGCGGCGATCACCTCGGGCGCCAGCGGACCGGGTGCAAGGAGGCCGAACAGCTCCACCTCGACGCAGGCGCGCAGGATCTGCGAATAGACGAAGCCGGCCGTGAGATCGAACAGCGCCGCGGCCTGCCGCCGGGCGAACAGGCGCGTCAGCGGGAAGCGGGCGGCCCACCGGCGGAAGGCGGGATCGGCGACCTTGCGGTTGCGCAGGTCGCGCAGCCGGTCGAGCCAGCCGGACATCCTCGGCGCTGCCGGCGTACCGTCGAGGAGAGGCTCGGCCGTCACCCCCGTCAGGCCGCGTGCTGCGCGGCTTCCTTCGGCAGGAACCGGCTGGCCTGGGCAAGGATCTGCGCCCGCAGAGCATCAGCGCCCGGGCAGTCCGGCACATGCGCGGCCGCCTCCTCGACGAGCGCCATCAGCCGCCGCGCCGCGCCGGTGATGCCGAGTTCGTGCACCGCGTTCGGCCGCCCGAGCACCGCGTCCTGGCCGACCGGCTTGCCGAGCGCGCGGGCATCGCCGACGACGTCGCTGATGTCGTCGGCGACCTGATAGGCTTCGCCGAGACGATGGCCGAGCGTGCCCCAGGGCTCGGCGGCGCAACCCGCCGCAGCCGCCCCCGCCATCGCCGCCCCGGCAAACAGCGCGCCGGTCTTGGCGCGCTGGTAGAGAACCAGATCGGGATCCGCCTCGCTCTCCCAGCCCTGGCCCGCGACGATGCCGTGCGGCATGCCGACGGCCCGTGCGATGATCAGCGACAGGCTGGCCGCGCGCAGGGGATCGGCGACCGCGGCCATGGCGGCGGTCTCGAAGGCGAGCATGATCAGGCCGTCGCCGGCCAGAAGCGCCAGCGGCTCGCCAAAAGCCGCGTGCACCGAGGGCCGCCCCCGGCGCAACGCCGCATTGTCGAAGCAGGGCATGTCGTCATGCACCAGCGAGGCGCAGTGCAGGAGCTCGATCGCCGCCGCCGCCGCGGTCGCGACGACGGGCTGGTCGTCGCCGCAGGCCGCAGCAACGGAGAGGCAGAGCCGCGGCCGGATGCGCTGCCCGCCCGGAAACACCGCATGGCAAAGCGCTGACGATAGGCGCGGCGGCGCCGCGGGACCGGTCACCCGCGCCAGAGCGCGGTGGAGACCGTCCTCGATTCTTGCTGAAGCATCCTCTCCCGGCATTGCCGCTTCCTCCCAGTGTCAATTTGTGTAGACTAGGATGCATGTAAATCACAATGGACACAAGCCTGTGCACGGCACCCCCGAGACGCCCTTTCGAATGCCCCTCGCCTCCCGTCACGTCGTCGTCGTCGGCGCGGGCGTCGGCGGGCTCGTCTCCGCCCTGCTGCTTGGGGCGGCTGGCCTGCGGGTGACGGTCGTGGAGCGCGGCGAACGCGCCGGTGGAAAGCTGCGCGAGATCGACGTCGCCGGCCAGGGCATCGATTCCGGCCCGACAATCTTCACCATGCGCTGGGTATTCGAGGCGATCTTCGCCGCGGCGGGCGCGAGGCTGGAGGATCATGTCGGCCTGACCAGGGCCGGCGTCCTCGCGCGTCATTCCTTCGATGACGGATCGGTCTTCGATCTCCACGCCGACCTCGAAGAGACCGTCGCGGCCGTCGAACGGCTCGCCGGACCGGCAGAGGCCAAGGGCTACCGGGCCTTCTGCGAGCGGACCGAGGAAGTGTTCCACACGCTGAACGGCAGCTTCATGGAGCATCCCGCGCCGAGCCCCCTCGGCCTTGCCCGCTCGTCGGGCATCGGCGGGCTTGCCGCCCTGTCGCGCATCCAGCCGTTTACGCCGCTGTCCACCGTCATCGCCCGCTACTTCAAGGACCCGCGGCTGCGCCAGCTGTTCGGGCGCTATGCCACCTATTGCGGCGCCTCGCCCTTCCACGCACCAGGGCCGCTGATGCTCATCGCCCATGTCGAACGCCTCGGCGTCTGGCTGGTCGAGGGCGGCATGTCGCGCCTTGCGGAGGCGCTGGAACGCCTGGCGACCGAGCGCGGCGTCGTCTTCCGCTATGGCACCGACGCGGCCGAACTGACCCTCGGCCAGGGACGGACGACCGGCGTAAGGCTGCACTCCGGCGAGCATCTTCCGGCCGATGCCGTCGTCTTCAACGGCGATCCGGCGGCCCTCTCCGCCGGCCTTCTCGGCGCCCCGGCCAGGACGGCCCTGCCCTCCTGGCCGAAGCGCGACCGGTCGCTGTCGGCCGTGACCTTTTCGCTTCGGGCGCGCGCATCCGGATTTCCGCTGTCGCGCCATTCCGTCTTCTTCTCCCGCGATTATGCCAGCGAGTTCGAGGACATCCTCGTGCGCAAGCGCCTGCCCGAGGATCCGACCATCTACGTCTGCGCGCAGGACCGCGACGCGTCCAACGGCCCGCCGCCCGACGGGCCCGAGCGGCTGTTCCTCCTCGTCAATGCGCCAGCCACCGGCGACAGCAATCCCTTGAGCCAAGCGGAGATCGCATCATGCGAGAGACGGGTGATGGAACGGCTGGCGCGCGCCGGCCTGACGATGACGGATGGGCTGACGCCGCCGGTGGTGACGACACCGACGCAATTCGCGGCGATGTTTCCAGGGACGGGGGGCGCGCTCTACGGCCGGGCGTCGCGCGGCTGGGCCTCGTCCTTCCAGCGCCCAAACGCGCGGACGAAGATCGCCGGCCTCTATCTCGCGGGCGGTGCCGTCCATCCGGGCCCTGGCATCCCGATGGCGGCACTCTCGGGACGCCACGCAGCCGTTTCGCTGATGGCGGACCTGGCTTCGACCGCACCGTCCCGGCAGGCGGCTACGTCTGGTGGTATCTCGATGCGATCAGCGACGACGGACGCAACGCCCTGACGATCATCGCCTTCATCGGCAGCGTCTTTTCGCCCTATTACGCAGCGGCCCGCCGGCGCGGCCCGGCCGATCCGCTCGACCATGTCAGCATCAACGCCATCCTCTACACGCCCGGCGGCAAGCACTGGACACTCACCGAAAGAGGGCGCGGGCAGATTGCACGGACGGCCCATCAACTTGCCATCGGGCCGAGCAGCCTTTCGTGGGAGGATGGCCGCCTCGTCATCGACATCGACGAATGGACCGTGCCGATCCCGCGCCGCCTTCGCGGACGCATCACGGTCGAGCCCGGCCCGATCTTTTCGGAGTCGTTCGGCCTCGACGAGGCCCGCCGCCATCTCTGGCGCCCGATCGCGCCCTGCGGCCGGGCCGAGGTCGCCTTCGACCGTCCGGCGCTGGGCTGGCAAGGTTCCGCCTACATCGACATGAATGCCGGGGCCGAACCGCTGGAGGCGGGGTTTCATCGCTGGGGCTGGGCGCGGGAAGACGGCGCCGGGACGACCCGGATCCGCTACGACGTTGTCGCCCGTAGCGGCGAGCGTCGGCGCCTTGCCCTCGAATACGGTGCCGACGGCAGTGCGCGCCCGATCGAGCCGGCGCCGCTCCACAGGCTGCCGAGCACCGGCTGGCGCGTCGGGCGCGAGGCGGGAGCGGAGGGCGGCACGCCGCCGCGCGTCCTGCGCACGCTGGAGGACACGCCCTTCTACAGCCGCTCGATGCTCGGCTGCGCCGGGGATGGCGGCGAGCGCCGGGCGATCCACGAAACCGTCGATCTCGACCGCTTCGCCACGCGCTGGGTGCAGACGCTCCTGCCCTTCAGGATGCCGCGGTGGACGCGCGGCGCGACGCCGCTGCTGGGCAGCCCGTGAGCGTCAGGCCGATGCCGAGGTTGCCAGCGACCGGGTATCGGCCCCGGACGCCGCGACGTCCGTACGGATCCCGAATTCGCCGGCCAGCCGAAGCACCAGCGCGGCGATGGCCGCCGGCTGCTCCTCATGCACGAGGTGCCCGCCATGGCCGAGCGCCACGACACGGGCGGCAGGCGTGCGGGCCGCGATCAACTCGGCATCGCCGGGCGGCACCGCCCTGTCGCCGTCTGCCGTGACGAGGACAAGCGGCCGGTCGAGTCGCGCCAGCCGGCGTTCGAGCCCGGCAAGATCCCATTGCGCCATCATGCCGAGCGTTCCCGCCACATGGCCGGGACGGGAAAACAGGCGGGCGTAGAGGTCGATGCCGCGGGAGTCGATGATCGAACCGGTGTCGGCGAGAAGCTTTGCCGTCGCGCTGCGCGATCTGGCGCGGTGGGCGAAGAAACGCGGCGCCAGCGGGTTCAGGAACAGGAGCTTGGCCAGCGGCGAGAACAGCGCCGCGCCGGGAATGGGGCGGAGCGCGCCGTTGAGGGCGATGATGGCATCGGGCCGGATCCTCGCCTGCAGCGCCATGGTGGCGAGGATCGCCGCCCCGGCCGAATGGCCGATGGCAAGGCGCGGCGCAAAGCCCATGCGGGCGAGCACGCCGCCGACGAGACGCGCCATTCCGTCCAGAGACAGGCCATCGCGCGATGGCCGCTGCGTGAACCCGTGACCGGGAAGGTCGAGCAGGAGCACGTGGAATTCCCGCGCCAGGAGCGGTGCCAGATCCCGGAAGGAATGCGTCGCCGCGCCGGTGCCGTGAAGGAGGAGCAGCGCCGGCCCCTGCCCCATTTCCTGCACGTGCCAGGTGAGCCCGCCCGACGGCAGGAACCGGCTGTGCGCGCGGTTCGGCCAGTCGCGGCCGTCATGGGCCCAGACGGGAACTTGCGGTTCGCCGAGCATGCGTCAGGTCTCCATCCGCGCACCGACCTCGCGCGCCATGGCACCCGACCCCGCGCGCGGCAGCGGGAGATATTCGGCACCGAGCGCGCGGGCAAGTTCCACTGCCCGCGCCTGCGGCCGCTGCGCCGTGTCGATGAGAAGCGCGCGGATGCCGGCACCGCGGAACTGCCGCGCGGCCCGGCCCGTATCCTCATCGACCCGCGCGCGCTCCGTGCTGCCGTCGAGGGCGACATTGCCGCGGCCATCGGTAAGGAAGACGGAGATCACGCTCTGCCCGCGGCGGGTCGCGGCAAGCGCCAGGCGCAGCGACATGATGATGCCGCCCGGCAAGGGCGTGCCACCGCCGCCCGGCAGCGCCGACAGGCTTCGCTTGGCCCGCAGGAGCGAGCGTGTCGGCTCGAGCAGCGTCTCCGCCTGCCGGCCGCGAAAGGCGACGAGCGCCACGCTGTCGCGCCTGACATAGCATTGCGCAAGCAGGAGCTCGATCGCGCCCTTCGTCTCGGCCAGCCGTTCGAGCGCCGTCGAGCCCGAGGCGTCGACGGCGAAGATCGCGGTCGTTCCGGTCTTTTCGCGCCGGCGAATGTAGCGGAAGTCCTGGGCGCGCACCTGCAGCTGCCGCGGGGGTTCCCCCGTCTCGGCCCCGGCCCCGACGAGAATCTCCCGGCCGCGGAGGCGCTGCCAGGGCGCGGCCTGGCGCAGCGTCGCCAGGACATCGATCCGGGCGCGGCCCTGCGGCGGCTTGTCGGCGATGCCGAAGGCACGGCCTCGCGCGCCGCCGCGCCGCTCCGCACCCGCCTTGCCGGCCTCGCCGCGGCTTCGACCGGCGGACCGCTCCTGACCGGCAAGCAGGTCGGCTGGCAAGGCGGCAGCGACGGCGGCGATCAGCATCTGCTGCAGGTGCTCGGCCGTCGGCATGACAGGCTCTTCCTGCTCGTCGGACGCGGGATCGTCTTCGCGCCTGTCGGGAGACTCGGGGCGTTGGGGTTCTTCACCTGCCGTATCGTCGGGACCTGCCGCATCGGCGCGCGGCGGCGGGTCCTCCGGCTGGTCCGACGCTCGGTCCTCCGAAGCCGCTGGCGGAGCGGACGCGGCCCCGAGTCCGAGCACCAGACGTGCGGCGAGCGTCGCATCCTCGACGGCGACCTCGGTCCGCCCGGCCAAAGCTGCCGCGGCACGGGCCGCGCGACAGAGATGCAGGCTGGTGCGGAGCGACATCCGGCCGAAGGATGTCGCAAGGCCGCAGAGCGCCTCGACCATCGCCTCGTCCATCGTCACCGCCGGAAGAAGCGCCCTGGCTGCCGCGACCGGCCTGCCAGACGTCAAGGGCTCGCTTTCGCGCCATCCGACAGGTCCGAGATCGACGCTGAGACCGAGCCGGTCGGCAATGAGCGGGATCAGTTTTTCGTCTTCGTCGACACCCTCGTCGAGCGCGATCAGCGCGAAGCCGGCCGGCTGGCGGGCGGAAAGCCCGTCGCGCTCGATCCGCACCTGGCGCTCGTCGAGCGCTGCCGCGATCACCGCCGCGCTGGCCGACGGCAGCCGTTCGGCCATGGCAAGGACGATCAGGCCGCCGTCGGCGGCGGCAAGAACGCCCGTCTCCACCACCTTGCGGCCGGCGGCGAGCGTCGCGCCGATGTCGAGACCGCCGGTCAGGCGCGCCTCGGACGTACCGGCGGCGATGCGCCGCGTCGCGATGCCGGAACCGAACTGCGCGGAGATCTCGCGCAGGAAACGGTCCCGCACCGGTCCTGCCCGGGCGCGGACATGGATGCCGCCAAGGCCCGCGGGATCGACGGCGAGCATGGCGGCGGCCTGCAACGCGTCACCCCAGGCCGTCGGCGCTTCCGAGAGCGGATCGGCTCGTTCGGTCATGCCGCCTGCAACTCGCCGAGGGCGCGTTCGATCCGCGCGCCCGATCCCGTCTCGTCGAGGGGATCTCGGCGCAGCCGATGCCGCAGCGCCGACACCGCGACGGCATCAAGCGCATCCAGCGTCACGGCCGCACCGCCGTCGAGGGCCGTTGCCGCCCGCGCCGCGCGCATGAGGGTGAGTTCACCGCGCAGGCCGTCGACCCCGAGCGACAGGCAGAGGCCGGCCGCGCGCTCCAGCACGGCATCGGGCACGATGATTTCGCCGAGGCGCTGGCGCGCCTTGACGATCCGTCGGCGCAGGGCCGCATCGTGCCGCTTCCAGGCTTCCGCAAAACCGCGCTGATCCCTGTCGAAGGCGTCACGCCGCTTGACCACTTCGACCCGCGAGGCGATGTCGCGCGGCGATGCCACCTCGACCGAGAGACCGAACCGGTCGAGCAGCTGCGGGCGCAGATCGCCCTCTTCCGGATTGCCGCTGCCGACGAGGACGAAGCGCGCGGGGTGGCGGATGCTGAGCCCCTCGCGCTCGATCACGTTGACGCCCGAAGCCGCGACGTCGAGCAAGAGATCGACGAGGTGGTCCTCGAGAAGATTGACCTCGTCGATGTAGAGAAAGCCGCGATGCGCGCTGGCCAGAAGCCCCGGCTCGAAGGCCTTTTCGCCCGAGACGAGCGCCTTTTCCAGATCGAGCGCCCCGGCGACGCGATCTTCGGTCGCGCCGAGCGGCAGGTCGATCACGGGGACCGGCGCCATATGCGAGGAGGATCGGCCGACCGCGGTTTCGGCGCGGCAGCGGGGGCAATAGTGCTCCGTGTCGCCCGGCTCGCAGTTGAAGCGACAGTCGCTCGCGACCCGCATCGGCGGAAGCAGGCCGGCAAGGCCGCGGACGGCCGTGGTCTTGCCCGTGCCGCGGTCGCCGAAGACGAGGATGCCGCCGATCGACGGATCGATCGCGGCCAGAAGCAGAGCGCGCTTCATTTCCTCCTGGCCGACAATGGCCGAAAATGGATAGGCTTGTCCCATGCCGCACCCCCACGAGCCGCCGCGCGTGCCGGCTCGGCCGTGGCGGGCCGGCAGAAGGGGCGATCGCCCCCCTTCTGGTTCGCGCACCCGGCGCAAAGTGTCAAATAGATTTTACGTTTTTTATGTTGACACATCGGCTGTTCGTCGTAGCTTCAGGCGGCGGGGCGCTGAATGCCCCGGGGAGCGAAGGCATGAAATTCCTCACGAAAATCGTTTTTCTCGGCGGTGTCCTGAGCCTTGCGGCATCGGCCGCCAGCGGCGCAGAAGGCAATGTCGATGCCGGCAAGAAGGTGTTCGGCAAATGCGCCACCTGCCATGGCATCGGCGAAAAGAAGGGCGCTATCGGGCCAAACTTGAACGGTGTCGTCGGCCGGACGGCCGGCACTCTGGAAGAGTACAAGACCAAGTATTCCAAGCCGCTGGTCGCGGCCGGCACGGGAGGGCTGGTCTGGACGGAGGCGGAGCTCTCCGCCTGGCTCGCCGATCCGA
Organism: Aureimonas sp. SA4125; assembly: GCF_019973775.1. Classification (NCBI taxonomy): domain Bacteria; kingdom Pseudomonadati; phylum Pseudomonadota; class Alphaproteobacteria; order Hyphomicrobiales; family Aurantimonadaceae; genus Aureimonas; species Aureimonas sp. SA4125. Next base: position 2,954,405 of record NZ_AP025032.1, read on the forward strand.
AGAAGAAGGTCCCGGGGACGAAGATGGTTTTCCCCGGTCTCAAGAAGGAGCAGGAGATCGCCGATGTCGTCGCCTACGTGAAGTCGTTTTCGCAGTAGGAGCGGCCTGCGCGCCAGGCCGGCGACGCCTGTCGTCGCGCGGCCGAGCCGCTGAGTGAAGCATGGTCGGGATAAATCTGGCCGGGGACGGGGAAAGGCTGTGCGGAGCGCCGGCTGAACACCCGCAGAAAACCCGGCTCCGGTGAATTGGGGGAGAGACACATGAAGCGCACAGGCGGCGGCATCCTGGACAGGATCTCCTCTCCCGCGGACGTGAAGGCCCTGTCGACGCGCGAGATCGGGCGTCTCTGCGACGAGGTCCGCCAGGATCTCCTGTCGACGGTCGCCGTCACGGGCGGGCATCTCGGCGCCAATCTCGGCGTCGTCGAGCTGACGGTCGCGCTGCACGCGGTCTTCGACACGCCGCGCGACACGCTGATCTTCGACGTCGGGCATCAGTGCTACCCGCACAAGATCCTGACCGGCCGGCGCGAGCGCATGCGCACGCTGCGGCAGGGCGGCGGCCTCTCCGGTTTCACCAAGCGCTCCGAGAGCGAATTCGACCCCTTCGGCGCCGCGCATGCCTCGACCTCGATCTCCGCCGGACTCGGCTTTGCGGTGGCGCGCGACCTCAAGGGAGAAGGCGGCGACGTCGTCTGCGTGATCGGCGACGGCGCGCTGTCCGCCGGCATGGCCTATGAGGCGATGAACAATGCGGGCCATCTCGGCAAGCGCCTGATCGTCATCCTCAACGACAACGAGATGTCGATATCGCCCCCGGTCGGCGCGATGTCGAAGCACCTCATGCGACTCTACACCGAGCGAAAGTTCCAGGATTTCAAGGCGCTCGCCCGCGGTGCCGTGGCGCTCCTGCCGCCACCCCTGCGCCAGGGCGCGGTGCGTGCCCGCGGGCTGGTCAAGGATCTCGTCATCGGCGGCTCGCTGTTCGAGGACCTCGGCTTCTCCTATGTCGGGCCGGTCGACGGTCACGACGTCAAGCAACTGCTCGCGGTGCTGCGCACGGTGCGGGAGCGGGCCGACGGCCCGGTGCTGATCCATGTCCTGACGCAGAAGGGCAAGGGCTATGCGCCGGCCGAGGCGGCCGCCGACAAGTTCCACGGCGTCTCGCGCTTCGACATCGTTTCCGGCCGCCAGCACAAGCCGGCGCCGAAGGCCCCGACCTTTACCGCCGTGTTCGCCGGCAGCCTGCTGCGGCAGGCGGAAAGCGACGAGCGCATCGTCGCGGTGACCGCGGCGATGGCTTCGGGAACGGGGCTCGACACCTTCCAGAAGCGCTTTCCCGACCGGTTCTTCGATGTCGGCATCGCCGAGCAACATGCCGTCACCTTCTGCGCCGGCCTTGCCGCCGCCGGCATGCGGCCATTCTGCGCGCTCTATTCGACCTTCCTCCAGCGCGGCTATGACCAGATCGTCCACGACGTCGCCCTGCAGAGCCTGCCGGTGCGCTTTGCCATCGACCGGGCCGGTCTCGTCGGCGAGGATGGTGCGACCCATGCCGGCGCCTTCGACATCGGATTCCTCGCCAATCTTCCCGGCTTCGTGGTGATGGCGGCTGCCGACGAGGCCGAACTCGTCCACATGGTGGCGACCGCCGCCGCGCTCGACGATCGCCCGTCGGCCTTCCGCTATCCGCGCGGCGAGGGATCCGGCGTTCCTCTCCCCGAGCTGGGCGTTGCGCTGACGCTCGGCAAGGGCCGCGTACTTCGCCAGGGCAGCAAGGTGGCGCTGTTGTCGCTCGGCGGCCGGCTCGGCGAGTGCCTGAAAGCGGCAGACGAGCTCGACGCGCGTGGCCTGTCCACCACGGTGGCCGACGCGCGCTTCGCCAAGCCGCTCGACAAGGCGCTGATCCTGCAGCTCGCCCGCCATCACGAGGTCGTCGTCACCATCGAGGAAGGCGCGGCCGGCGGGTTCGGCGCGCACGTGCTGCATCTTCTGGCCGCGCAAGGCGTCCTCGATCAAGGACTGCGCATCCGCACCCTCTGCCTGCCCGACCGCTTCATCGACCATGACACGTCGACGGCGATGTATGCCTCGGCCGGGCTCGACGCCGCGGCCATCGTCGCAACGGCCATCGGTGCTCTCGACCTTCGGCAGGCACCGCAGGAAAAGCCGATGCGCGGGCTGAAGGCCGTGGTGGCATAGGCGGCGACGGATCGAGAGCACCGGACGAAATAGTGTGATCCGGTTTTTCGTGGTATCCGGCGCGCACAATTGCGACTTCGCGTTCGGGGGGATTTCGGCAGATCGCCCCGAACGTTACGCCGAAACGGCACCCGAGCCGTTCAGCATGCCGGGAAAATCCGACGGTTCATCAATCTGACGGTTCATCATTGCCAGGAGCCGCGCGTTGCGGTGCACGCTCGCGTTTCAGGCGTTCGGCCGAAGCACACCTGCGGTGACACGTCAGGTGGGATGGGATGTCCAGCCGAAGGAAAGGCCCCGCGGGCTGGGACGCCCGGGGCAAGGCACCGTGTCCATCGCGCAAACCGCAGTTACATCCAAGGTGGCCCGGCTGCCGCCTCGCCGTCGCCTGCACCGCGGCGAGCCGTGTCCGCGGATGAGCCCGCGGCTCCCGTGGCCAGCCGGTAGATCCGGCCGATCTCGCTCATCAGACCGAGAACGACAAGTTCCCCTAGGGCCTGCGACTGGTCGGCCATGCCATGCGCCTGCCGCCAGCCTTCCACGGCCGCCAGCACTTCTTCGTTGAGCGTCAGTTCGATGGAGCGCTTCGGGGCGAACGAGACGCCGGCATTTCCCTGGTCGATGGATGAGTGAAATATGGGCAAGGCACTAAGCCTTTCGTGATGCGTCGAGCGTTCTACGGCGCCCTGATCGCATTTGTTTCCTCTGCGACAGCTTACAAAGACACGCCTGGAATATTCTATCTCGGAAATACCGCTACGTAGAAAATACGTACCGACGGAACAGGCGCGATGGCACAAGGGATCACCGCATCATGCCGATCAGGTCGGAGAGGCCGCGTGCCTCCATCTTTTCGCGAATGCGCGAGCGGTGGATCTCGACCGTGCGTTGGCTGATGCCCAGCTGATCGGCGATGTGCTTGCTGGTCATGCCGAGGACGAGGTGATCGAGCACCTCCTTCTCACGGCCTGTCAGCCGCGCCAGCCGCTGCGAGACCACCCGATGGGGCACGGCCGTCGGTGGCCGATGCGCCGCGAGGGACGCGGCGGCACTGATCGCGGCCAGAAGCTGCGTCTCGTTTCCGGGCTTCTCGATGAAGTCCAGCGCGCCGCGCTTGACCGCTTCGACAGCCTGCGGGATGTCGCCATAGGCTGTGAGAATGATCACCGGCAGCGTTCGCCCGCTGTCCTGCATCAGCTTCTGAAGCTCCAGGCCACCGAGACCCGGCATGCGCAGATCGACGAAGACGCAGAGACCGGTTTCGGACGTCATGTCCGTCAGGAAGGCCTCGGCGGTCGCGTGACCCACGGCCTCGAAACCGTGAGCCTTCAGAAAGGCGCAGAGAGAAAGGCGCGCGGAGGCGTCGTCGTCGACGACATGGACACGGCAGGCCTCAACCATCATCCCCCTCCTCGGCGACCCGCAGCGTGAAGACGATCTCGGTGCCGTCCGGCGCCGGCCGTGCCTTGATCCGCCCGCCATGCGCCTCGACGATGGAGCGACAGAGCGACAGCCCGATGCCCATGCCGCTGGTGGTCGACCGGTGGAACGGCTCGAACAGCGTCGCCTGCAGTGCCGGATCGATGCCACCGCCCGTATCGCGCACTCCCACCTCAACGAAGGGCCCGAAGCGCCGGGACGAGAGGGTGAGCACGCCGCCGTCCCTGTCGGCCATGGCGGCCAGGCTGTTGCGCACGAGATTGAGCACAACCTGCGCGACCTGCACGGCATCGATGCGCAGAAGCGGCAGATCGGGCGCCAGCTGGAAGACGACCGTCGGCGTCGTGCTGCGCGCGGCGGCAAGGGCAAGGTCTGTCCCGCGCCGGATCACCTCGTTGAGATCGGACGGGTCCAGCGTCACCTCCCCCTGGCCGATGAGATTGCGCAGGCGGCGCACCAGGTCGGCGGCGCGCGACGACTCGGCGACGGCGCCGTCCATCAGGGCCCCGACATCCGGGGGAACGATGACACCGCAATTCCTCAGCTCTTGGCGACAGGCGTTCACATAGTTGCTGACGGCAAAGAGCGGCTGGTTCAATTCGTGCGCCAGCGCCGAGGCCAGCTCCCCCATCGACCGGCTGTGACCCGCGTCCATCAAGGCGAGGCGCAGTTGCGCCTCCTTGGCTTCGGACAGCGCCCGCGCGACGACCGCGGCCCGCTCGCGATCGAGACTGTTCATGGCAAACAAAGCACGCCGGACGATGCGCAGGAATTCGCCGTCTCCAGCCGTGAAAGGCTTGCTGCGCCCGCGACGCTCCTCGCGCCAGAGCGCGAAAGAACCGCGCGGCGACAGGCGCAGCGTTCCGTCTCCCTGCAGCGTCTCGCGCTTGTCAGGCTTGCCGGCCCAGCAGATGCTCTCTTCGAATTCCTGCCGGAAGAGGACGAGCCAGTCCGTCCCGTCTTCCGACAGATCCATCATCGCGGCGCCCGCTATGCCGCTGCCGGGGAGCACTGCCGGCGAAAGGCCGGCGAGATGATCCGACGTCGCAATGCCGTCGACGGACACCGTCCGAAGGCTCGCAGGATCGAACGGCGATGCCGGAACGATTCCACGCTCGAGGGTCTCTGCGCCGAGTTGCAGCAGCATGCCGTCTGCGCCTCCCTGTTCCATCAGAGCATCCGCCTGGTCGGCGATGACGGCCCGCAGCGGCTTGCCCCGCCCGGCCTCGCGTTCGATGGCGAAGGCGGTCTTCTCCGCCCGGATGCCGTCACGCAGCTGGATCCGGTTTTCGAGGCTCTGCAGCAGCGCCGAGATCGTTCCGCCGAGAAGCTCGCAGAATCGCAGCCGGCTCCAGGAGAGATGCAGCGGGCCGTAATGGTGGCAGGCGACGAGCCCCCAGAGTTCGCCATTCGCCGTGAGCGAGATCGAGGTGCTGCCGCCCACCCCCATATTGCCGAGATACTCGATATGAACCGGAGCCACCGCGCGAAGCTTGGAGAAGGTCAGGTCGAGAGGCCGGCCTTCCCCCGGCGCGCTACCCTGCGCACCGGCGACCGGCCGCATCATGATCGGAACCGGACGGGCCGCGATGTCGGGAATGGTCCGGATGACGTTCAGGACGAAATGTCGCCGGGCCGGCTCGGGAATATCGGCGGCGGGGTAGTGAAGGCCGAGAAACGTGTCGGGGCGCACCGTGCTCTCGGCGATCACTTCGCCGTGCCGGTCCGGGGCGAACCGGTAGATCATGACGCGGTCGTAGCCCGTGACGTCGCGAATGATCTCGGCCCCGACGCGGGCGAGTTCGCTCAGCGTATCCGGCTGGATCAGGTCGGAAATGATCCGCTGGCGAACGAGATCCTCCTCCCACACCACCGCCGGCGCCTCCCGGAGCGTGACGAATTCGAGGATCAGGCGGCCATCGTGGATATGGGGAAAGCATTCGAGGTCGCCGGCCGTCCCGTCGGGCCGGGCCAACCGCAGAAAGTGCGGACGCAGGAGGTCCGGCCGGGAGGGCTCGAGCCTGCCGTTGCAGAGCGCGGCGCATTGACCCTCGCCGACGAGGTCCACCAGCGACATGCCGAGCAGGTCGCCATAGGGGCGCCCCAGATAGTCCTCGGCGTTCTCGCTGGCGAAAACGATGCGGCCCGTAGGCGCGTCGACGGCGATCAAGGCACCATTCGGCTGGATCGCGCCGATGATGTGGATCGGTTCGCGGTCGCAGGCGCTGATGTCGACGGGGTGGGTCAGCATCACGCCGATCGCGCCGAGCCGCGGTGGGCGAGGCCGCCCCGCCTTGCGGTCACAGCAAGACTCCTCTCTGGCCTCGGCATTGGCATTTCCGTCCCTATGTCTCGGTGTTCGGATCGAACGACATGAAACAGTGTAACGCCCCCGTGACAAGTCTGGCAACGCAATGCTGGACAAGCGATGCGGGAAAGAGGAAAAGCAGGCTGAGACGCCGACCGCCGTGCTGCACCTGCGTCCTGCGTGCATGACGTGAGCTTCCAACCGCCGCCTTTCGAGCCCACCGAACCTCAGGCCCTTCCATGGTCTCCAGTCTCCCCACCGACCTTCAGCTTCCCGCCGTCGACCCGCGGATGCTGGCAAGCCTGCTCTCGGCGTCGGCCGATCTGGCGCTGGTGGTCGGGGGCGACGACATCATCGACGACATCTCGCTCAACATGCACGACCTCAAAGAATCGGCAATCGCCGTGTGGCGAGGACAGCCGGTCGCCGCGATCGTGCGCCACGACAACCAGGCAGCCCTGCGGACGATGCTTCTCTCGGCGCGCGAAGGAAAGCCCTCACGCCGCTTCGACATCAGCCATACGCTCGACGGCGGGCGCGATCTGGCGATGCAGTATTCGGCCATGCAGATCGGACCGGATGGACAGGTCATCCTGGTCGGGCGCGACTTGCGACCCGTTGCGGAACTGCAGACCCGGCTTCGGGCCAACCGCCAGTCGCTGGAGCAGAACAGCCGGCGCCAGCGAGAAGCCGAAGCGCATTATCGGCAACTGTTCGAGACGGCGCGCGACGCCATCCTCATCGCCGATGTCGACAAGGGCCGCATCCGCGAGGGCAATCCGCGCGCCGCGGAACTCCTGGGTCTCTCTCCGTCCGATCTCGCCGGAAAGCGGCTTGCCGCCGTTTTCGACAAGAGCCGTCAGGCCGACGTCAAGACGATGCTGGTGCAGGCTCTGGCCGCGGGAACGTCCGTTTCGCTGAACATTGTAGCACGGTCGGGCGCCGACCTTGTCGTGACGGCGGAACTCTTCAGGGCCGGCGACCTGAAGCTCGTTCTGCTGAGGCTTACGGACGCAGGGGGCGCCAGGGACACGGCACCCGACTCGCATTTCGGCGACCTCGTCCGCAATGCCGCCGAGGCTGTTCTCATCACCGACAACGCCGGCAAGGTGCTGTGGGCCAACGAGTCCTTCCTGGCTTTGGCTGGTCTGTCACTGGCTGCCCATGCCGTGGGGAAAGGCCTCGAGGACTTCTTCAACTGGAACGGCATCGAGCAGGACCTGCTGCTCGCCAATGTGCGCCAGCATGGTCGCCTCGCTCTGATCTCCGGCTCGGTCAAGGGCGCCAACGGCCAGTCGACCGAGGTCGAGGTTTCCGCGGTGGCGCGCACCGAGGGCGCACAGCCGGGCTTCGCTTTGGTCCTGCGGACACGCAGCCAGGAGGAAAAACTCATCGGCCGGGGAAACAGCGATCTGACCCGGACGGCCGAGAGCCTCGTCGAGATGATCGGCCGCGTTCCCATGAAGGACATGGTGCGCGATACGACCGACGTGATCGAGCGCATGTGCATCGAGGCGGCCCTGAAGCTGACCGGCAACAACCGCGCTTCGGCCGCTCGCGTCCTCGGCCTCAGCCGCCAGGCGCTCTACCTCAAACTGCATCGCTTCGGTATCGCCGAAGAGGAATAGGTCTGGAGGCCTCGGACCTCCCGGTCGCGCAGGGAAAAGTTCGTCGACGGGACGCAGATCCGGCCGCGTCATGTCACGCCGCGGGTCTGGTGACCCGGCACCCACGGTCTGATTTCTTCATGCGTGTTGTGATTTTTCGGTTTCGGGGTCCGCCTGGCGTCCTTCTTCTGCCGATGGCTGTGGAGACCACATCCCGGCATGCGACCTCCTGACCGAAGCACAAGCCGATAAGATCAAGAAATAACCCTGCCACTGGACCCTTTTAGGCCGCAGGGAAGTTAACCACCGACATCCTGACGCAACTCGCCCAGTGACGATGCCATCGGCACGCCCTACTGGCGGAACACGTCGCCGCCAGTCGCACATTTTCGGCACAGTCCAAGGTATCACTCTGTTCTGAGAGATAGCACCATGTATATCGAGACGACCAAGGCCCATGCCAACTCCCCGAAGCCTGGTGATGCTTCTGCAGTCGCCGAACTTGCAGGTCCCTTGATCCCGACACTGCTGTCGCTCTCCAAGACGACGCGGGCTCTCATGGGGATCAAGCTGGCGGAAGTCGGTCTGCACCAGGGACAGGACGAGTTGCTGATGTCGCTGGAGCACGGCAGCCCCATGTCGGTATCGGCGCTTTCCGAAAAGCTTTGCGTGCGACCCTCGACGGTCTCGAAAATGCTGGATCGGCTTTGTGCCAAGGGGCTGGTCGATCGCATCCCCTCGCCGAGGGACGCGCGCCTGACGCTCGTTCGGCTGACGCCGTCCGGCGACGCCATGAAAACGGAAGTGCGTCAGCTCTGGGGGATGATCGAGGCGGATCTTTCGAGCAGGATGGCGCAGGACGGGATAGACACGATGATGGGCGCACTTGGCACCATCGATGGCATCATCGGTGCGCGACTGATGCGGCTGAGGTAGGTCGGCAAGCTAGCACGGCAGGTGCTGTCCTGGGTTGTCGTCGTCCAGATGCAGTTTCTCGATCGTGCCGCATGATGCAGACCAATTACCGCATCGGTGCTTCTCGCCATAGCGCAAGATCGATGGTCCCAGTCCCGTGACTGAAGACCGAGTTAGGTCGATCTATTCGTCGAAACAGCTTCCAGCACAGCTGCCTCCAACGACTCCGCCAGGTAAGGTTTGTTGAGAACGACTGCGCCGGGAGCACCGGTCACCTCGAAGTCGCCCGTTGCAAAGACCAGTCCGATGTCCGGCTTCAATCGACGTGCCGTCTCGGCCAGTTCGGTCCCTGACATTCCCGGCAGGTTCACGTCGGTGAGAAGAACGTCGATTGATCCGGAGTCCAGCATGGCCAAGGCCTCCTCGGCGCTGGACGCCTCGATCACGTTGTGGCCGGCGTCCTGGAGCATGTCGGCACAGTTCATTCGGATCAAAGCCTCGTCCTCCACAAGCAGGACCGTCAGCGATGGCGAGAGGTCGGATGACATACTGTATCACTTGTCTTTTGTTTCAGGACGCGAACCGTCCGCAGTTGATGTGATCGCCCGTTCGGCACGGTGCCATCCTGAGCAAGGCCTTAGGCTTAGATGTCGGCCTTGCGCCTGGACCAGGGCGCATTGTGTCATCTTTCCCGACCAAAAGCGCCATCCGCGGCCAAGCTTTCTGCCGGTGGCGACATATCCACCAGCCGGATGATCTTATCCACCGATCTCGACGAATAAGCCAACTACGGCAGGTCACGCGCCGGGCCCTCACTCGCCGCGACAGCCGGCAATGGCGTCATTACCGCAAGAATGGTCATGGATGTCGCCAGATCCGGCTCGGCCCAACAAACCGGCGATGGGTCGCCCAGCACAAGGTGCTCGAAATTCGGTCCCGGCGGAGAACTCCTGCCGAAGCCGGCCATGTCGACAGTTTGTATTCTCGATTGGCAGGTGTATGCTGGGGTGGTGTCGAAGTCAGATCTCCCCCACCAGCGGCCATCGCTGCCCGACGAGATGATCCCTGCCCTGCGCGTCCGGGGATCCGGGGCGCAATTTGTCTATGACAGCCTTCGCCGCGACATTCTGGACCTGTCGCTCCCGCCGGGAAGCCCGCTGGACGAGGCTGGCCTGTCGGAACGCTTCGACATGTCACGCACGCCCGTCCGCGAGGCTTTGATGCGACTGGCTGCGGATGGATTGACCGCCACCTTGCCGAACCGCTCGACGATCGTCGCGCCAATCGATTTTGCCACCCTGCCGGCCTATTTCGAGGCGCTGACGCTGATGTACCGGGTGACGACCCGCTCCGCGGCGCGGCGTTGTCGCGACGGTCTCGACACGGTTCGGGCGCACCAGTCGGCGTTCGCCGAAGCGGTCGAGGCGCGCGACGTGCTGGCCATGATCGAGGCAAACCGCGATTTCCACGTCGCCATCGCCCATCTCGGCGGAAATCCGTACTTCACGATCCTTTTCACCCGCCTCCTCGACGAGGGGCGCCGGATCCTGCGTCTCTACTACGCCTCGTTCGACGACCGCCTGCCGCACCGCTACGTCGAGGAGCACGAGGCGATGATCGCCGCGATCGAGGCCGGCGACGCCGACACCGCGGACCAGCTGGCAAGCGCGCATGCGGCCCAGATCGTCCGGCAGATCCAGGACTATATCGCCGGCAGCGCTGCCGACCCGCTCGACCTCTCCCGAACCGGCTGTTGATCCCTCAGCCTGCCCACCCCGATCATCCCCTCGAAGGAACGCCCCATGTGGACCGGTGTCATCCCCGCCGTCACGACCAAGTTCAAGGAAGACGGCAGGCTCGACCACGCCGAGAACGAGCGCTGCTATGCGCTGCAGATGGAAGCCGGTTGTGACGGCATCATCGTCTGCGGATCGCTCGGCGAAGGCCCGATGCTGCGGCTGGAGGAGAAGATCGCGCTTCTGAAGACGGCGAAATCCGTCACCGGGTCAAAACCCGCTATCATGACGGTCGCCGCCGCTTCCACGGCGGAATCCGTCGAGATCGCCAAAGCTGCCGCGGCTGCCGGCGCGGACGGCCTCATGGTGGTGCCGAGTCTGGTCTACCATACCAATGCGCAAGAAACGCTCGCGACCTTGCGCGCCGTCGTCGAGGCGGCGGACCTTCCGGCGATCATCTATTCCAACCGCGTCGCCTACAAGGTCGACGTCACGCCGGAGATCATGGAGGAACTGGCACGGGATAACCGCTTCGAGGCGATCAAGGAGTCCTCGGACGACATCCGCCGCACCACCGAGATCATCAACCGTCTCGGCGAGCGCTACAGGATCCTCACCGGGGTCGACAACCTCGCTTTCGAGGCCCTGAGCGTCGGCGCCGTCGGCTGGGTCGCCGGCCTTGTCTGCGCCTTCCCGAGGGAGACGGTCGCGATCTACCGCCTCATCCGCGACGGGCGCAGCGCCGAGGCGCTGGCGATCTACCGCTGGTTCCGGCCCCTCCTCGACCTCGACGTGTCGCGTTATCTGGTCCAGAACATCAAGCTCGCCGAAGTTCACGCCATCGGCTCCAACGACCGGGTGCGCGCGCCGCGCATGCCGCTCTTCGGGGAGGAGAAGGCGCGCGTCGAGACGATCATCGCGGCGGCCCTTGCCACGAGGCCGACTTTGCCGGCGCTCGGCTAGGAAGAAACGGCGGTGAGCGGCACCAGAGACGACCCCATCGACGTCGCGGTGATCGGCGCCGGCATTATCGGCATCACCGCCGCCTACTTCCTCCAGGACGACCAGAAGTCGGTCGTCCTCGTCGACAGGGCGGGACCCGCGGAGGCGACGAGCGCCGGCAATGCCGGGGCGCTGGCCTTCACCGACGTCCTGCCGCTCGCCTCCCCCGGCATCTTGCGCAAGGCCCCCTTCTGGCTCCTCGATCCGCTCGGGCCGCTCTCCATTCGGCCGGCCTATGCGCTGAAGATCGCACCTTGGCTGATGCGATTCTGGGAGGCGAGCCGACCCGCCGCCTTCGAGGCCTCGACGCGGGCGCAGGTAGCGCTGATGCGGGTTGCTCGCAACGAGATGAACCTCCTTGTCGACAGCGCCGGGATGACGGAAATGGTCCGCTCCGACGGCTGCCTGGAAGTCTACGAGGGCGCCGGCCAATGGCAGGCGGCCCTGCCCGGATGGCAGGCGCGCCAGCGCGAGGGCATCGTCTTCCGACATGTCCAGCGTGACGGCATCGACGCGCTGCAGAAGGGACTGGCGCCGCGGTTCACACATGGCACCTTCGTTCCGGAATGGCAGAGCGTCAGCGATCCCAGGGAATTCGCCCTCGCCCTCTACGACCGCGTGACGAAGCGGGGCGGAACATTCCGGCGCGGGGTCGTCGAGGCGGTCGAACCGGCCGGCGACACCATCCTCGTGCGCTTCCAGGGCGGTGCGACGCTCCACGCCAGGGAGGCGGTCATCGCCGCCGGTGCCTGGTCGAAGCCGCTGGCGGAAAAGCTCGGCGACGACGTGCCGCTCGAGACCGAACGCGGCTACAACACGACTTTGCCGCCGGGGGCCTTCGACCTGAAGCGCCAGATCGTTTTCGGCGGCCACGGCTTCGTCGTCTCGGCGCTCTCGACCGGCATCCGCGTCGGCGGCGCCGTCGAGCTTGGCGGCCTCGACCTGCCGCCGAACTTCAGGCGCGCGAAGGCGATGCTGGACAAGGCCAAAGCCTTCCTGCCCGGCCTGCAGACCGAGGGTGGGCGGGAGTGGATGGGTTTTAGGCCGTCGATGCCGGACTCGTTGCCGGTGATCGGCCGCTCGAAGGTCAGCGCCCGAATTGTCTACGCCTTCGGGCATGGCCATCTCGGCCTGACGCAGTCGGCCGGCACGGGGCGGCTCGTCGCCGACCTCCTCGCCCACCGCATGCCCGCCATCCCGCTCGAAGCCTTCCGGCCCGACAGGTTTGCCGGATCCCGGCCGGCATCATCGCAACTTCCGCAATCCCCGCGAAAGGCCTGACATGGCGCGCCACAGCTTCTTCTGCATCGACGGCCACACTTGCGGCAATCCGGTTCGCCTCGTTTCCGGCGGCGCGCCGAACCTTGTCGGCACGACGATGATCGAGAAGCGCGCGCATTTCCTCGCCGAGTTCGACTGGATCCGGACCGGGTTGATGTTCGAGCCGCGCGGCCACGACATGATGTCGGGCTCCATTCTCTATCCGCCGACCCGCCCCGACTGCGACGTCGCCATCCTCTTCATCGAAACCTCCGGCTGCCTGCCGATGTGCGGGCACGGGACTATCGGCACCGTCACCATGGCGCTGGAGCACGGCCTCGTCACGCCGAAGGAGCCGGGCGTTCTCCGGCTCGACACGCCGGCCGGCCTCGTCGTCGCGACCTATCGGCAGGAGGGGCAGTTCATCGAGGAGGTGAGGCTGACCAATGTTCCGGCCTTCCTGCATTCGGAAGGGCTCGAGATCCACTGCCCGGGCCTCGGGCCTCTGACCGTCGACGTCGCCTATGGCGGCAATTTCTACGCCATCGTCGACGGCCAGCCGAATTTCCGCGACATGGCGGACTTTTCCGCCGGCCAGCTGGTGCATCTGTCGGGCCCGCTGCGCCGGGCGCTGAACGAGCGCTACAGCTTCGTTCACCCGGAAAAGCTCGAGATTCAGGGTCTGAGCCATATCCTCTGGACGGGCGCGCCCACCGTCGCGGAAGCCACGGCGCGAAATGCCGTCTTCTACGGCGACAAGGCGATCGACCGATCTCCCTGCGGCACCGGCACCTCCGCCCGCATCGCGCAATGGGCCGCCAAGGGCAGGCTCGGGGTGGGAGACGCGTTCATCCATGAGAGCATCATCGGCTCCCTGTTCAAGGGACGGGTGGAGGCCGAGGCAGAAGTCGGCGGCCTAAGGGCGATCATTCCCTCGATCGCCGGCTGGGCCCGCACGACCGGCTACAACACGATCTTCATCGACGACCACGACCCGTTCGCGCGGGGTTTCCAGGTGCTTTAGGACGCGCGTCCCTTTGGCGGAACGCCTGGGCTCGCAGGGCCGTCCGAGTCCCGCGCCGGGTCGAGGCAGCGGTCGAGCATCTCGGCGGGATCTCCCGGCAGGACATCGACCTCTTCCTCCTCTCTCTCGGGTTCATCGAGGAGGCCGATCGGGTCCAGCGACAGATCGCTGTCGCCGATGTCGAGTTCCTTGCGCGTCATGCCGTCGTTGGGTGTGGGAGTGCGCGACATCGGATGCATCCCTCGCTTCAATGAGGACATTCGGGCGCCGGCCACGCATGCCCTGGGGGAATTGTGGATAAAACCGACGCGTGTGCGACATGGTTCCGCGTCGTCGCCGACTTCTGCCGCGCGTGTCGCTCTTACCTGCCGAAATCGGCGACCACGAGGTCATGGTCCGAAATCGCTTTGCCCTCGGCGTCCACTGCCGCGACCGTCGCCGGATGGGCGGCGGCGAGGCCCCGCACAAACAGCCAGTCGAGACGCTTGTGCGGCGGCTTCGGATCGCCGTCCGGCCGCGTGCGGGTGGTGATCTCGGGACGATTGGCGGTGCGCCACTCGAAGCCGGCCTCACCCATCAGCGAAAACAGCGGCTCCAGAGCCGACGGATCGTCGAACCAGCCGGTGTCCTCGCAGAAGAGCGGCTTGGTGTTGAAATCGCCGCCGATGACGACGGGCATGCCGGCCGAGAGCGTTTCGAGATGGCCGAGCAGCCGCTTCACCTGCGCGGCCCGATCGGCCGGATCGGTCTTGCTCTCGAGATGGACCGAGACGACGAGAACCGGTCCGCCGCTCGTCTCGATGCGGCCGCCGATGGCCATGCGCCAGCCCAGGCGGCGCTGGCCCTTTTCGGCACCCAGGAACCAGATCGCCCCGTCGTCGAGCCGAACGAGGAAAGGATCGGCAAGTTTCATGCGGCTGAGGAGGGCATTGCCGTGGAAGCCGACGGCGTTCGTCCGGCCGGCACATTCGGCCTCCTCGCGCGCGTCGCCGAGGCCGAGCTCCAGAAACTCGACGCCATAGGCGTAGCCCATCCCCAACGCTTCTGCGAGTTCGGCCGTCGTGTGCCGGTTGCCGGAGCGCGCCATGCCGAGATCGGCCTCGGTCAGGAAGATGACGTCGGCATCGACCTCCGTCAGCATCGCCACCGACGCCGCATGGAATTTCAGCCGCTCGGCATTCCATGCCGCCGCACGGAAACCCCCGCGCTTCGACGCGCCCTCGGCCTGCCGCTGCTCGATCGCCCCGAAGGCGGAGACGCGGGCCGCAAGCCGATGGTGCTCGGCAATGCTGTTCTCCACCCTTTCGGCCTCGGCCAGCACCGAGGGCGAGGGCACTGCGAGTTCGGCGACGGATAGCCGGATCAGCTGGCGAAGGGGCATGTCGTTCTCTCTCAGGCTGCGGCGGCAACGCCGCGGGCATTGATCGTCGCGGCAAGACGCCGGGCGACATCCAGGCTCTCCGCCCGCTCGGTCGCGAAACGCTCGCCGATTTCCATGATCAGGGCCGTCCCCGGCAGGATGTCTATCTCGGCGAAGATGTCGTCGAACGGAATGTCGCCCCAACCGAGCGGCAGATGCAGATCGCCGATGCCGAGCGCGACGGATTCGCTCGGATGGAAGAATTCGCTCATCGTGTAGGGCAGGCCGAAATTGTCGTGGAGGTGCAGGTGCCCCGTGACTTGCGCCATGGTGCGGACCTCCTCGCGCCAGTCGAGACCGAGACGCGTTCCCTCGATATAGGCATGGCCGAAATCGATGAGGCCGACGAGGTTCGGATGAGCGACGGCGCGCACCGTCTCGGCGATCTCGGCGGGCGACTGCCGGTACTCGTCGGGCTTGACGGCAAAGATGTTCTCGAAGGCGATGCGCACGCCCCGCCCCTTGGCGATTTCCGCCATCTCGGCCAGCGCCTCGCGCTCCATGCGGTCGACGGCCTGGCGGTAGGGGGCGGTGCCGATGATGGAACTGCCGCAATGCTGCACCAGGACGGTTGCGCCGACGCGCTCGCAGAGTTCCAGCATCGCCCCTGCAACCGCCTTGTGGCGGTCGAGATTGACCGGGTCCATGAAGTTGGAAACGATTTGGCCGTGCGCGGTATAGCGCAGCGGAAACTTCGCGCAGATCTCGGCAAGCGCCTTCGCCCTCCCCTCGATCACCCGCCCGCCGGCGATGAGGTCGTGCCCGAACAGCGACAGTTCGGCGACGTCGGCGCCGAGGTCCGCGATCTGGGCCAGCGATTGTTCGAGGCGCGTCAGGTCGCCGTCGCCGGCGGTGACGTTGAAGCCGACATGCGTGATCACGGCCATTCAGGCCTCCTGTAGCTGGGTGGCAGCGGCCTGCGGCGCGGTGCGCTCGATCCGCCGGCCGGTCTCGCGGGAAAAGTAGTGAAGGTGCTCGGCCGGAAGGACGATCCCGACCGTGTCGCCGGCGGCCAGCATGGTCGGCTCGGAGAAGAGGACGGCAAAGGACAGGCCGTGGAGATCGGCATGGACGACGCGCGAGGCACCGAGCTCCTCGATGAAGTCGACGGTTGCCTCGAGGCTCTCCGGGGTCCCCGGGGCGACGAGACGCGCGAGCTCGGGCCGGATGCCGATCGCGACCTTGGCGCCGGCTTCCGGCGCGCCCTGTCCAAGCGGAAGCGAACGATGCTCGTCGATCTGGAAGCGGCCGGCCGCGACGACCTGGCCGTCGACGAGGTTCATCGGCGGTGCGCCGATGAAGCTGGCGACGAAACGGCTCGCCGGCTGGCCGTAGACTTCGGCGGGCGTGCCGACCTGCTCGATCTTCCCGGCATTCATCACCACCAGCCGGTCGGCGAGCGTCATCGCCTCGACCTGGTCATGCGTGACGAAGATCGAGGTGGCGCCGAGGCGCTTGTGCAGCCGACGGATTTCGGCGCGCATGGTCACCCGCAGCTTGGCATCGAGATTGGACAGGGGTTCGTCGAACAGGAAGACCTTCGGCTCGCGGATCATCGCTCGGCCCATGGCGACGCGCTGGCGCTGGCCGCCGGAGAGGTGCATCGGCTTGCGGTCCAGGAAATCTTCGAGGCCGACGGTTTTGGCGACGGCCAGGATGCGCGCCGCCCTTTCCACCTTGCCGACGCCGGCGACCTTCAACGCATAGCCGATGTTTTCCGCCACGCTCATATGCGGATAGAGCGCATAGTTCTGGAACACCATGGCGCAGCCGCGCTCGCGCGGTTCGAGCTTGTTGACCACCTGCCCGTCCATGGCGATCTCGCCGGCGGTAATGCTTTCGAGACCCGCGACCATGCGCAGCAGCGTGGACTTGCCGCAGCCGGATGGGCCGAGGATGACGACGAATTCGCCGGTCTTGATGTCGAGGTCGACGCCGTGGACGACGGCGGTCGCGCCGTAGCTCTTCTGGACGTTGCGGATCGCGATATCGGCCATGCGGCCTCCTCTAGTCGGTCGAAAGGGGCTTGCCGGTCGAATTACTTGTCGGTGGCGACGAGGCCGCGGACGAAGAAGCGCTGCATGGCGATCATCACGAGGAGCGGCGGCAGCATCACGAGCAGCGTCCCGGCCATCGCGATCTGCCATTCCGGCACACCCTCCTTGGCCGGGATGAGCTCCTTCAGTTCGGTCGCCGCCGTGCCGAAGCTCGGGTCCGTCGTGACGAGCAGCGGCCAGAGATACTGGTTCCAGGCCCAGACGAACATGATCGTCGCCAGCGCCGCCATGTTGGCCTTCGAGAGCGGCAACAGGATCTGGAAGAAGAACCTGACCGGGCCAGCCCCATCCATCTTCGCGGCTTCCGCGAGTTCGTCCGGCAGCGTCAGGAAGAACTGGCGATAGAGGAACGTGCCGGTGGCGGTGGCGACCAGCGGCAGCGCAAGGCCGGTATAGGAATTGAGGAGGCCCCAGTGCAGGTCGACGGTGATGCCGGAGAGCTGCGCGATCAGCCAGGTCAGGCCGGTGACGTCGAGGATCGCCTGGAAGGGCTGCAGCGCGTTTGCGGCCACCGCGTAGGTTGGCACGATGCGCACTTCGAGCGGGAGCATCAGCGTGACGAAGACGGCCCAGAAGATCAGCATCCGGCCGGGAAAGCGGAAGTAGACGATAGCGAAGGCCGCCATCGACGCCAGCGCCACCTTGCCGAAGGCGACGGTGGCGGCGAAGACGAAGCTGTTGAACAGTTTCGTGCCGAGGTCGGCGCGGACCCAGGCCGCCGCGATGTTGTCGAGGAAATGCGTGCCCGGCATGAGCGGCATCGGCACTTCGTTGACCGCGCGGATGTCGTGCGTCGCCGCGATCAGGACGATCACGAAAGGCGTCACCGCGATCAAGAGGCCGAGGAAGAGGATCGCCTGGCAGACGGCGTCGAAGACGGGGGAGCGTTCGATCATCTCGGCCTCACTTGTAGTGGATGCGCCGCTCGATGAAGCGGAACTGGACGACCGTGAGGCCCATCACGAGGATCATCAGGATGATGCTCTGGGCGGCGGCGCCGGAGTAGTCGAGGCCCTTGAAGCCGTCGAAATAGATCTTGTAGACCATGAGCTCGGTCGCCCTCGCCGGCCCGCCGCCGGTCATGATGTCGACGATGCCGAAGGAGTCCTGAAAACTCTCGGTGATATTGATCACGAGAAGGAAGAACAGCGTCGGCGTCAGCAGCGGCAGCTGGATGTCGCGCATGCGCCGGAAGGGTCCGGAGCCGTCCATGGCGGCAGCCTCCGTCAGCGCGCGCGGTATGCCCTGCAGCGCGGCCATCAGGAAGATGAAGTTGTAGCCGATGTACTTCCAGGCGAAGGCGACGATGATGGCGATCATCGCGTCCTTGCCATCGAGCGCCGGGTTCCAGAGGCCCGGCCAGACGGAGTTGATCGAGGACAGGAGGCCCGCCTGCGGCGCGAGGATGAAGCTGAAGGCAAGGCCGAGCGCCGGCGCGGCGATGGCATAGGGCCAGATCAGCACCGACTTGTAGAGGCGGTGACCGGCCAGTTCCCGGTCGGCGATCAAGGCAAGCGTCAGGGCGATACCCATTGCCAGGGCGGTCGAGCCGAAGCTGAACACCATGCTTTTGCCGATCGAGTTCCAGTAGACGGAGTCGCTCAAAAGCTGCCGGAAGTTCTGGAAGCCGACAAACGTGTTGCCCCCGCCCCAGGGCTGTTCCAGCGTGAACGCCCAGTAGAGCGCCTGTCCCGTCGGCCAGTAGAAGAAGACGAAGATCAAAAGGATCATCGGCAGGGCGAAGAGGAGCCCGGTTCCGGTCGCCGAAAATGTGACGCGTTTTTCCATTTCAGTCCCGCCCGGTGCCATGCATGTCGCTCCGGAGCCAGGGGCCCCGGAGCGTTTCGTACTTGCCGACAGGCTTACGGCAGCTGCTTGCCCTCATAGGTCTGCTCGAAGCGGCGCAGGATCGCGTTGCTGCGGGTCGCGGCTTCGTCGAGCGAGGACTGGACATCGGCATTGTTGATGAAGATCGCCTGCAGGCCGTTGGAGATTTCCTGGCGGATCTGGAGGAGACCGCCCAGGCGCTGGCCACGGGTGACGTCGGTCGGCGGCGTGAAGGTCAGGCTCTTGATGGCGAGCTCGCGTCCCTTGTACGGCGCCTTGTCATAGAAGCCCTGCGACTGCAGGTAGTCGAAGCCGGACTGGCGGACCGGGATATAGCCGGTGACCGTCGACCAGGTCAGCGCTTCCTCAGGCTTGGCGAGAAAATTGAGGAAGGCGGCGGCGGCCTTGTATTCCTCGTCCTTCTTGCCGGCGATGACCCAGAGCGAGGCGCCGCCGACGAGCGAGTTCTTGCGCTCGGTGCCCTCGTAGACGGGCAGCATGGCGACGTCCCAGTTCAGGCCTTCCTTGGCGCTGCGGCCGATGCCGCCATGGTCGCCGACCGAGGACAGGATCGTCTGGCAGTCGCCGGCGGCGAAGGCGTCGACGAAGGTCTGGCCTGTCTCCTTCGACTTCAGGACGGCGTAGCCGGCGTCGTACCAGGACTTCCAGTCGCGGACGAACTGGACCCATTTGCCCTTGTTGAAGGCCATTTCGGCGTCGAGGCCGCCATAGCCGTTGCCCTTGGTGGCGTTCGCCTCGCCGTGGACCGCGAGGAACTGCTCCTCATACTGCCAGACCTCGTCGCGCGAGATGTTGAAGCCGAGCGGGCAGGCATAGCCGGCCTCCTTCAGCGCCTTGAAGTCGGCCGCAGCCTCTTCCCACGTCGCCGGGCCATGGTCCTTGCCGATCTTGGCATAGGCGTCCTTGTTCCAGTAGAGCAGCGCCGTCGAGGAGTTGAAGGGCATCGAGTACATCTCGCCCGTAGACGTGGCGAAATAGCTCGAAATACCGGAGAAATAGTCGTTCCAGTCGACCGTGTAGCCGTTGTCGGCCATCAGCTTGTTGACCGGGTAGAAGGCGCCCGACAGCATGATGTCGAGCGTGCCGGCATCGGAGACCTGGGCGATGGCGGGCTGCTGGCCGGCGCGGAAGGCGGCGATCGTGTTCTGCAGCGAGGCGTCGTAGGTCCCCTGGCTGGTGCAGACGACCTCATAGTCGGCCTGGCTCTGGTTGAAGCGGTCACACTGCTCCTGCACGCGCTTGGAGATGTCGCCGCTGTTGCCGTACCAGAAATCGATCTTCACAGGGGCCGCCAGGGCGGCAGTCGAAAGCGTCGCCGAAAGCGCGAAAGCGCTGACCGCGCAAAGGGTCTTCGTCAGCATGAAACACCTCCTAGGGTTGAAAGAGAAGCCATTCTTCCCAAGGGGATCTGGCTGCCGCCGAACTAGGAGATCGTCCGTCTCATGTACAATGAACATTGGATGACAGGTTGGATCCCGGGCGCCCCTTTGGTTGCATTTCAAGAAAGTCTTCGCACCGACTGCAATCACACGCTGTCGAACCGAAGTGGATCTCTCGAGATATCCACCTGATCTGGAACAGATTATCGGCAAGGCGCAGAATACACTCTGAGACGGATGGAATTTCTGGGAACGAGGAAGTCGGCAGGTCGTCTGGCAATGATGCGGCCTGCGGCGACCCGGGGCACCACCAGTCGCGAGGTGTCACACCCGTTTTGCCAAGCTCTGCTATCGTGGCCTTCTATGCACGGAATGCGTGCCGTTGACCGAATCTCGGCAGACCGCATCCTCCCGCGCATTCCCTTGTCCGCGCTCCCGCGCATCATGCCGAGCCATGCCCCTTGGCCGGCTTGAGCGCGCATGCCACAACCGTCCCATGGTGCGGCGCGGTATCATCCGGCCGCGTCGCCGGGACGCCAAAGGCGCACGCCACGCTTTGAGAGGATACCCCGATGGACGTCGCCGTGTTCAGCGCCAAGCCCTACGACCGCACGTTTCTGGACGCCGCCGGCGCGTCGCGCCATCGCCTGCGCTATCTCGAGGCGCATCTCTCCCCGGCCACCGCCATTCTGGCGCAGGGCGCCGGTGCGGTCTGCGCCTTCGTCAACGACACGGTCGACGCCGCCGTCCTTGCCGAGTTCCAGCGCCTTGGCGTCGGGCTCGTGGCGCTGCGCTCGGCTGGCTTCAACAATGTCGATCTCGCCGCCGCCCGCGAGGCCGGGATCGCCGTCGCACGCGTCCCGGCCTATTCGCCGGAAGCCGTCGCCGAGCACACGGTGGCGCTGATCCTCTCGCTCGACCGCAACATCCATCGCGCCTATTCGCGTGTGCGGGAGGGCAATTTCGCGCTCGACGGGCTGATGGGGTTCAACCTCCACGGCCGCACGGTCGGCATCGTCGGCACCGGGCGCATCGGCCTCGGCGTCATCCGCATCATGCTCGGTTTCGGCTGCCGGGTGCTCGCCTACGACCCCTACCCCGATCCCGCAACGGCCGCGCTCGGCGCCGTTCACGTGCCCCTCGCCGAACTCATCGCGACATCCGACATCATCAGCCTGCACTGCCCGCTGACGCCCGAGACGCACCACCTCATCGACGCCAATGCGATCGCCGCGATGAAGCGCGGCGTGATGCTGATCAACACCAGCCGCGGTGGCATCATCGACACCCGGGCCGTCGTCGAGGGCCTCAAGGATGGCGCGATCGGCCATCTCGGCCTCGACGTCTACGAGGAGGAGGCGGATCTCTTCTTCGAGGACCTGTCCGACCAGGTGATCCGCGACGACGTCTTCGCGCGCCTGCAGACCTTTCCGAACGTCCTCATCACCGGCCACCAGGGTTTTTTCACCGCCGAGGCGCTGAGCGCCATTGCGGAGACGACGATCGCCAACATCACCGCCTTCGAGGAGACGGGGGAGCCGCTCCACCCGGTGGCCGCCCCACCGCCCGCCTGACCAAAGACCTCGGAGCGCCCGGCAGCGGCCCCCGGGACGTCAGCCCTTCTTTCCCGCCAGTGCGGCGAAGGAGAACGCGTCGATCGGCAGCGACGTCCCGCCGTTCATCGCAAGATCGGCCAGGATCTCCCCGACGACGCTGGCGAACTTGAAGCCGTGGCCCGAGCAGGGCGAGGCGACGACGATCCGCGGCTCGCCCGGAAGGTGGTCGAGGAGGAAGTCCTCGCCCGGCAGCATGGTGTACCGGCAGGTGATCGCCGCCCGCCGCTGGCCCACTGCCACCGGAATGCGCCGTGCGACGAAATCGTCGAGCATGGCAAGGTCCGCTTCGTTGACCGGCGGATTGGATTGGTCGGGATCCACCGGCTCCATGAAATGGGCGTGCTTGCCGACCTTCAGCCCGTCCGGCCCGAGCGCGGGCACGCCGAAGAAGGATCCGCCCTCCGCCTCGTCGAGGAGGAAGGGGAGCATCGGCCCGAGTGTCGCCGATACGCCATCGCGCGGCGTGTACCAGGCGACCACCTGGCGGATCGGCCGGGCGATGCCCGCCAGCGCCGGGACGAGGTCCGCGATCCAGGGGCCCGTGGCGACGATCACCTTCCGCGCCCGGACGCGCGAGTGATCCGAAACGAGGGTCACGCCCGCATCGTCCGGCTCGATTGCGGTGACCTTCTCGCCGAGCCGCAGCATGGCCCCTGCCCCCGTAGCCACTCTCAGATGCGCCATGACCGCGGTCTCGGGCCGGAGGAAGCCTCCCTGCGGCTCCAGCACCGCGACCTCGTCCGGCTCGAGGCGCACCGCCGGGAACCGCACGGCACTCGCGGCGGCATCCAGAACCTCGTGCGAAAGACCATGCAGTGTGCAGGAGGCGATGGTACCGGCGACGATGCCGCTCTCCGGTCGGCCGATCTGCAGGATGCCGGAGACGGTCAGGATGTCGGCGCCGCTCGCCGCTTCCAGCGCCCGCCAGTTGGCGTAGGCGCGGTGCAGCAGCGGCACATAGGCCGGATCCTCGAAATAGCCGAGGCGGATCAGTCTTGTATCGCCGTGCGATGAGCCGAGCGCATGCGCCGGGAACGCGGCCTCGAAGCCGATGACCCGCACGCCACGCTCCGCCAGATGCGCGACCGCGGCGCTGCCCATGGCACCGAGGCCGATGACGGCGACATCGAAGTCGCTCATGCCGGGATCGCGACGACGCCGGGCAGTGACCCACCGGCGGCGGCAAGCGCGCCGCTGACGACGAGCGCCGTCGCCTTTTCCATGTCGGGCGCGAAATAGCGGTCTTCGCCCAGCATCGGCACCTCGGCCCGGATCACCCTGCGCGCCGCTTCCAGCAGCGGGCTGGAGGTGAGCGGCGCGTGGAAATCGCAGCCCTGCGCGGCCGCCAGGAGTTCGATGCCGACGACATGGGCGACGTTCATCGCCATCGGCCCGAGGCGCCGCGCGCCGTGCGTCGCCATGGAGACATGGTCTTCCTGGTTGGCCGATGTCGGGATGGAATCGACGCTTGCGGGAAAAGCGCGACTCTTGTTTTCCGAGACGAGCGCGGCGGCCGTCACCTGCGGCAGCATGAAACCGGAGTTGAGACCGGGCGTCGCCGTCAGGAAGGCCGGCAGGCCCGACAGCACCGGGTCGACCAGCATGGCGATGCGCCGCTCGGTGATCGACCCGATCTCGCAAAGCGCGATGGCGATCATGTCGGCGGCGAAGGCCACCGGTTCGGCGTGGAAATTGCCGCCGGAAATGACCTCGCCGGTCTCGGCGAAGACCAGCGGATTGTCCGACACGCCGTTCGCCTCGATGGCGAGCGTCGCGGCCGCCTGGCGCAAGAGGTCGAGGCAGGCGCCCATCACCTGCGGCTGGCAGCGCAGGCAGTAGGGATCCTGCACGCGGCTGTCGCCGACCAGGTGCGACTGCCGGATCGCGCTTCCGGCCATCAGGCCGCGCAGGGCCTTGGCCACCTCGATCTGGCCGCGGTGGCCGCGCAGCGCATGGATACGGGGGTCGAAGGGGCCGTCCGAGCCGCGCGCGGCATCGGTCGCGAGCGCCCCGGTCACCAGCGCCGACTGGAACACGCGCTCGGCCGCGAACAGGCCGGCCAGCGCCAGGGCGGTCGAGACCTGCGTGCCGTTGAGGAGGGCGAGCCCCTCCTTCGGGCCAAAGGCCGAAGGCGTCATGCCGGCCTTGGCCAGCGCCTCGGTTGCGGGCATGCGCTCGCCCCTCAGGATCGCCTCGCCGACGCCCATCAGTACGGCGGCCAGATGCGCCAACGGCGCGAGGTCGCCCGAGGCGCCGACCGAGCCCTGGCCGGGAATGACGGGAATGAGATCGTTGTCGAGACATGCCTGCAGCGCCTGCAGCGTCTCCCAGCGCACGCCCGAGGCGCCGCGGGCAAGGCTGGCGAGCTTCATCGCCAGGATCAGCCGGACCACCGGCACCGCCAGCGGCTCGCCGACGCCGGCGGCATGCGACAGGACGATGTTCTCCTGCAGCCGGGCGAGGTCGGCATCGGGAATGCGCACGGTCGCGAGCTTGCCGAAGCCGGTGTTGATTCCGTAGACCGGCTCGCCCTTGGCGACGATCGCCGCGACGGTGGCGGCACTGGCGAGGACTCCGTCGCGGCAGGCGGGATCGAGGTGCACGGACGCGCCGAAATAGATCGCGCGCCAGTCAGCGAGACTGACGGCGCCGGGGGTGAGAAGCTTGGTCATTGGCCTTGAAAGATCCTTTGGTGCAGCGGGTTGTAGCCGATGCGGTAGACGAGTTCGGCGGGACGCTCGATGTCCCAGATGGCGAGGTCGCAGGATTTGCCGCGCTCCAGTGTGCCGATGTCGGCGAGCATGCCCAGTGCCCGCGCCGCCTCGCGCGTGACGCCGGCAAGGCACTCCTCCACCGTCATGCGGAAGAAGGTGGCGGCCATGTTCATGGTGGTGAGCAAGGAGGTGATCGGCGCCGTTCCCGGATTGCAGTCGGTCGCCACCGCCATCTTCACGCCGAAGCGGCGAAACGCCTCGATCGGCGGCTTTTGCGTCTCGCGCAGCACGTAGAAGGCGCCGGGCAGGATCACCGCGACGGTGCCGGCAGCGGCCATCGCCGCGGCGGCCGCGTCGCTGGTATATTCCAGATGATCGGCCGACAACGCACCGAATTCGGCCGCGAGCCCCGCGCCGCCGAGATCGGAGAGCTGGTCGGCATGCAGCTTGACCGGCAGGCCCAGCACTTCGGCAGCGGCGAAGACCCGCGCAACCTCATCGGTCGAAAAGGCGATGCCCTCGCAGAAGGCATCGACCGCATCGACGAGGCCTGATTTGGCGAGGTCGGGCATGACCGTATCGCAGACAAGATCGAGATAGCCTTGACGGTCCTCGGCATATTCCGGCGGCAGGGCATGTGCGCCGAGATAGGTCGTGGCGATCCGGACGGGTCGATGCCTGCCGAGGTCGCGCGCGGCTTCCAGCATGGTGCGCTCGGCCCGGGCGTCGAGACCATAGCCCGACTTCACCTCGGCCGTGGTCACGCCTTCCGCGAGAAGCGCGTCGAGCCGCTTCAGCGCCGAGGCGACGAGGTCCTCGCGGCTGGCGGCGCGGGTGGCGCGCACGCTCGACAGGATCCCGCCGCCGGCCGCGGCGATCGCCTCGTAGCTCGCCCCGTCCAGCCGCATCTCGAATTCGAGCGCCCGGTCGCCGCCGTGGACGAGGTGGGTGTGGCAGTCGATCAGCCCCGGCGTTACCCAGCGCCTGCCGAGATCGACAACGGTCGTCGCCGCGAAATCCACGGGAAGGTCGGCGCGCGCGCCGACGAAGACGATGCGGCCGTCGCGGGCGGCGATCGCGCCATCTTCGACGATGCCAAGGCCCGGCAGCGCCGGGTCGAGCGTCGCGAGGCGCGCATTCGTCCACAGCGTGTCGGCGGACGTGTTGGCAGGCGTGGAACCGGGGGCAGGACGGCCCGTCGGAGCCGTTGGTCTCGGCGCGGTCCTGTCACTCATCGTGCCCCTCCTGTCTCGGCGCATGGCCCGGCGGCGGCGCGGCGACGATGAGGTCGTGCGCGCGCGTCATCTCGCCCGACAGCGCCCGATCGTCGCCATAGCGGGCGATCGCGGCCCGAAGATGCGCGTAGACCGGTTCCGTACCCGCAGCCCGCGCGGCCACGTCCCCCAGCGCATCGTGCGCGTCGCATCCTGCCAGATATTCGATGCCGAGGATCATCGCGGCATTGTCGATGATGGCGAGGCATTTCGTCGAGGCCGCCGTGGCGTGGGCGAGAAAATCCTCCTGCAGGCCGGAGGTCACGCCACCGTCGAGGCTTGCCGGCGCCGCCAGCCGGCGGTTCTCGCAGACGAGGCCAAGGGCGGTGTATTGGGCGATCATGAAGCCCGAACCGGAGCCGGGGTCGAGGGCGAGGAAGGGCGGCAGTCCCGAAACCAGCGGGTTGATCAGCCGGTCGAGGCGGCGCTCGGCCATGGCGGCGACCTGCGCCACGGCGACGCCGAGCGAATCCAGCGCCTGACCGAGAGCCGGCGCGACGGCATGTGCCTCGGAATGAACACGTGGATCCTCGGCCGTGCCGGAGACCATCGGATTGTCGGTCACCGCCGCAAGCTCACGATCGACCACGGCGGCGGTGACGGCGAGAACGTCACGAGCGGCGCCATGGACATGCGGGATGGCGCGCAGGCTGAGCGCATCCTGCGTCCGGGCGCCGAGCGCCCTCGCGATCAGGCCGCTGCCGAAAAGCCGCATCCTGAGGCTGCGCCCGACCTGCTGAAGCCCCTCCGAGGGGCGGACGGCGAGAACCCCCTCGTCGAAGGCCGAGGTCTGCCCGCCCAGCGCTTCCAGCGACAGCGCGGCAAGGGCGTCGGCCCAATCGAGCACGCGCTCGGCGCGCGCCAGCGCCAGTGCCGCGAGCCCGGTGGCGCAGGGACTGCCGTTGACCATGCTGAGACCTTCCTTCGCCTCCAGCACGACAGGCGCCTGACCGATCCGGGCCAGCGCCCCGGCGCCCGTCATGCGCTCGTCGCCAATGCGGGCGAAGCCCTCGCCGATCAGCACCAGGCCGATATGCGCCATGTGGGTGAGATAGCCGACCGATCCCCGACCGGGGACTTCCGGGACGACACCGCCCGACAGCAGCCCCAGCATGGCCTCGACCGTGGCCGGGCGCACGCCCGAGCGTCCGTGTGCAAAATTGTTCACCTGAACCGCGATGATGGCTCTCACCTCCTCCGAGGGTAGCGGCGCGCCGACGCCGCAGGCATGGCTCATCAGGAGATTGCGCGCGAAGCGGCGCTGTGATTCCCGGTCGACGACCGTGTCGGACAGGGCGCCGACGCCGGTATTGACGCCATAGGCGCGGATGCCGCGATCAAGGATCGCCTCGACGATGTCGCGCGCGGCCGCAAGTCGCTGCCAGGCCGCGGCGGACAGCGAAAGCTCCTCCCCACCCGCCACACGGACGATGCCGCGCCAGTCGAGCCCGGTGTCGAGGATGATCATGCCCTGTCCTCAAACGCCGTCATGCGCCCGAGGCAACTTGATGCCGCAAACCCGGCGCCGCATCCGCGCCGAGCCTGTCCGAACGACCGCCCGGCGCGCCCCGGAAAGAGACTGCAGAGGTTTCGCGCGCTCATGCTGAAGCCAGCCGATCGAGCGCTGCACGAAAGTCCCGGTCGATCGCCTCCGCGTTTGCATGGCGACGGTCGCGGATGACCCAGCGGCCGGCGACCATGACGTCGCGCACGACCTTGCTGCCACGGGCGAAGATCCACCGGTCGAGCACCCGGTCGCCCTCCGAGGTCGCGATGAAGGCGTCGTCGCCGTCGAGAACGGTGAAGCTTGCTGGCGCACCGACGGCGATCCGCCCGCCGGACGCCGCCCCGAGCGCCGTGACGCCGCCGTCCAGCGCCGCGTCGAACAGCCGCCGGCCGGTGGACCGGTCGGGACCGCCGGCCAGAACATTGCGCCGCCGTGCCTGCAGCCGCTGGCCGTATTCGAGCATCCGCAGTTCCTCCGCGACGGAGGTCGCGACCTGGCTGTCCGAACCGATGCCGAAGCTGCCGGCCTTGCCGAGATAGGCCTCGGCAGGGAAGATGCCGTCGCCGAGATTGGCCTCCGTCGCCGGGCAAAGGCCAACCACCGCGCCAGAGGCGGCAAGGTCCCGGACCTCGCCATCTTCCAGGTGGGTCGCGTGGATCAGGCACCAGCCCTTGCCCGCGCCGATCTCGTCGAGGAGGAGGCGCACCGGTCGCCTGCCGCTCCAGGCGAGGCAGGCCTCGACCTCGGCGGTCTGCTCGGCGGCATGGATGTGGATCGGCCCCGAGGCAAGGCCCGCGCCGAGGATCGCGCGCATCTCGCCCGGTGTCGCGGCGCGAAGGGAGTGGAAGGCCAGACCCAGCGTCGCCGTCGTGCCGAGTTCGGTGCGCAGCCGTTCGAGCAGCGACAGAAAGGCATCCGGAGAATGGACGAAACGGGCTTGCCTTTCCTGCGGCGGCGCCCCGCCGAAGTCGGAATGGGCGTAGAAGACCGGCAGCAGGGTCAGGCCGATCCCGGCACGGCGGGCGGCATCGGCGATGCGCAGCGACATCTCGGCCGGGTCGTCATACGCGCCGCCGCCCGCCGCATGGTGAAGATAGTGAAATTCGCCGACCGCGCCATAACCGCCCTTCAGCATCTCGACATAGAGTTTCGCCGCGACAGCGCCCGCGTCCTCCGGGGAAAGCAGGCCGGCGATGCGGTACATGACATCGCGCCAGGTCCAGAAGCTGTCGGCCGAACTGCCGGCAACCTCGGCCTGGCCGGCCATGACATACTGAAACGCGTGACTGTGGAGGTTGGGCATGGCCGGAACGAGCGGCCCCGCCACCCGCTCGGCACCCGCAGGCTCGGCGCCGACCGCGATTGCGGCGATCCGGCCGTCGGCGCCGATGTCGAGGCGCACATCGCCAGCCCAGCCGTCCCGGAGAAGCGCTCTTCCGGCGAACAGCGAAGAGGGGTAGACAAGCGACATGCGAAACCCATCAGCTTACATATACAAGCACCATATCCAGCCCGCTCTCTCGCGCAAGCCATTTTTGACGTGTGGTTTGATCGAGGTCGGGCCCGAGCGGCCTGGGTCATGAGCCAGAAGCGCGCCGCCTTCCTCATCCGAAACGGAGACAACCCGCTCTACGCCGGGGTCAAGCAGGCGATCACCGCCCGCATCCGTTCGGGGGAGTGGCAGCCGCGCGGCCGCATCGCCTCGGAAAACGAACTCGTCGCCGCGCTCGGCGTCAGCCGGATGACGGTGAACCGGGCCGTGCGGGAGCTGGCGGCGGAGGGCGTTCTCGTCCGAATCCAGGGTCTCGGCACCTTCGTAGCCGAAGGCAAGGGCCAGTCGAGCATGTTCGAGGTGAAGAACATCGCCGAGGAAATTTCCGCACGAGGACATGTCCACCGCGCCGTGGTGACCCTGCTCGACGCCGTCAAGGCCTCCCCCGAGGTAGCCGAAGAACTCGGCATCGCCGTCGGCGATCCGGCCTTCCACTCGATCATCGTCCACCACGAGAACGACGTGCCCGTCCAGCTCGAGGACCGCCACGTCAACGCAGCCATCGCACCCACCTATATCGACCAGGACTTTACGCAGACGACTCCCAACGCTTTCCTCACCGCTCTCGTCGCCTGGACCGAAGCCGAGCACGAGATCGAGGCGACACTGCCGGCGAGCTGGGAGGCGCGGCTCCTGTCGATCGGCCGCGCCGATCCCTGCCTTCTGATGCGCCGGCGAACCCTTGCCTTCGACCGCGTCGTCACTTCGGTTCGCCTGCTCATTCCCGGCGGACGATACCGGCTGCAGGGACGCCACCAGCCGCAGTGAAAGGATGGCGGATCGGGATGCCGGTCCACCGCGTTGCATTGACAGAGCGCCGGAATTGATCCTAGCTTGTCTATACAAGTTCTACAGGATGGCCGAGATGATGAGCAATACCCGCTACCGCGACGTCGAGATCCGGGCCCCGCGCGGTCCGGAGATCTCCGCCAAGAGCTGGCTGACCGAAGCGCCGCTGCGCATGCTCATGAACAATCTCGACCCCGACGTCGCCGAGAACCCGAAGGAGCTCGTCGTCTACGGCGGCATCGGCCGGGCAGCGCGCGACTGGGAGAGTTTTGACCGCATCGTCGCCTCGCTGAAATCACTGGAGGCGGACGAGACGCTGCTCGTCCAGTCCGGCAAGCCCGTGGGCATCTTCCGCACCCATGCCGATGCGCCGCGCGTCCTCATCGCCAATTCCAACCTCGTGCCGCACTGGGCGACCTGGGAGCACTTCAACGCCCTCGATCGCGAGGGGCTGATGATGTACGGCCAGATGACGGCTGGCTCCTGGATCTACATCGGCAGCCAGGGCATCGTGCAGGGCACCTACGAGACCTTCGTCGAGGCGGGGCGCCAGCACTATGGCGGGTCGCTCGCCGGCCGCTGGATCCTCACCGCCGGCCTTGGCGGCATGGGCGGCGCGCAGCCTCTGGCGGCAAGCTTTGCGGGCGCGGCCTCGCTCACCATCGAATGCCGCCAGGACGGCATCGATTTCCGCCTCCGCACAAAATATGTCGACGTCCAGGCGAAGGATCTCGACGACGCCCTGCGCCTCGTCACCGAAGCCTGCGCGGAGAAGAAGGTGCTGTCCGTCGCCCTCCTCGGCAATGCTGCGGAGATCCTGCCCGAACTCGTGCGGCGCGGCGTCAGGCCGGACATGGTCACCGACCAGACCTCGGCGCATGATCCTTTGAACGGCTATCTGCCGATCGGCTGGACCTGGGCCGAGTACCGCGAGCGTTCGCGCTCGGAGCCGGAGGCCGTGGTCAGGGCGGCGAAGGAGTCCATGGCCGTGCATGTGCGCGCCATGCTGGACTTCCACGCGCAAGGGGTGCCGACGCTCGACTACGGCAACAACATCCGCCAGATGGCGAAGGAAATGGGTGTTGCCGACGCCTTCGATTTTCCCGGCTTCGTCCCCGCCTACATCCGCCCGTTGTTCTGCCGGGGTGTCGGGCCGTTCCGCTGGGTGGCGCTGTCGGGCGATCCCGAGGACATCCGGAAGACCGATGCGAAGGTGAAGGAGCTCCTGCCCGACAACAGCCATCTCCACCGCTGGCTCGACATGGCGCAGGAGCGCATCGCCTTTCAGGGCCTGCCGGCGCGGATCTGCTGGGTCGGCCTCGGCGACCGCGCCAAACTCGGCCTCGCCTTCAACGAGATGGTCCGGAGCGGCGAACTGACGGCACCCATCGTCATCGGCCGCGATCATCTGGATTCCGGCTCCGTCGCGTCGCCCAACCGCGAAACGGAATCGATGCGCGACGGCTCGGACGCCGTCTCCGACTGGCCGCTCCTCAACGCCCTCCTCAACACCGCCTCGGGCGCGACCTGGGTCTCGCTGCACCATGGCGGCGGCGTCGGCATGGGCTTCTCGCAGCATTCCGGCATGGTCATCGTCTGCGACGGGTCCGAGGATGCCGACCGGCGGCTTGCCCGCGTCCTCCACAACGATCCCGCCACCGGCGTCATGCGCCATGCCGATGCCGGCTACGACATCGCCATCGACTGCGCCCGCGAAAAGGGCCTGAACCTGCCCATGCTCGGGGGCGGCTGAACATGGCGGTAACGGTCATCGGAGCGACGGATCATGCAAGGATGCCCTGGGCGAACGGCAGGGGCATGACAGTCGAGCTGGTGCGCCGGGAGGACGCGGATGGGCGCCTCCTGTACCGGCTGTCGGTGGCGGACGTCGTTGCGGCCGGACCGTTCTCGTCGTTGCCCGGCGTCGATCGCCAGCTTGTCCTCATCGAAGGAGCCGGATTCGACCTCATGCACGAGGGCGAGACGGCGACGATCCTGCCGCTGGTGCCGGTGGCCTTTTCCGGCGATGCAGATGTCGAGGCGGTGGACGTCCGCGGGCCGTCGCGCGATCTGAATGTCATGACGGGACGCGGCCTTGCGACGGCAGGCGTGACCGTCCACCGCCACGGCGTCCGCCACCAATGCGCGGACATCACCTTCGGCTACGTCGTTTCGGGAAGCTTTGCCTGCAAGGGGCTTGCCATCGCGGCGCGTGACCTTGTCGCGCTGGAGGGCGAGGACATGGTCGACATCAGCGGCGACGGCTGCCTTGTCCTGGTCGACATTTCGCTCCCCGCGCCCGAGAAGGTCTGAGCGCGGCGCGAGATCGCCCTCGTCTTGGACCCTGTGCGTTCAGTCCACCATTACCTGGTCGATGAGCCGCACCAGATCCTTCTGGCGGAAAGGCTTGGACAGCATCGGCAGCGCCGAGTCGATCCCGGGCGGAAGCTCGATATAGCCGGTTGCCAGCACGACCGGCAGTTTGGGACGCTCGGCATGGGCGACCGTGGCAAGTTCCAGGCCGGTCATGTGCGGCATCGCATAGTCGGTGATCAACAGATCGATCGACTTTTCTCGCCGCAGGATATCGAGCGCCTGCTTGCCCGAACAGGCATCGAAGACGGTGTGGCCGAGATCCTCGAGCAATGCGACGGTGTTCATGAGGACGAGCGCGTCGTCGTCGACCGCCAGGATGACGAACTTCCGCCCTTCGCCTGACTCAGTCCGCCCCGCTGCGCATTTTGAGGACTTGGCGACGAGGGGCATTGCCGGCAGCCATAGCTCGGCTGTCGTTCCCTCCCCCTTCACGCTTTTCAGGACGAGGCGTCCGCCAGATTGGTCGGTCAGGCCGTCCACCATCGACAGGCCGAGGCCGGTTCCCTTGCCGATGCCCTTGGTGGTGAAGAAGGGTTCCCGGACGCGGGCCAGCGTCTCGGCGTCCATGCCGTCGCCCCTGTCGGTGACCGACAGGCAGATATAGGCACCCGGCTTCAGCCCGGTGCTGTGGCCCGGAAGCACCTTTTCAGATCGCGCGGCGATGACGATCGGCTCCCTGCTGCTGTTGGCGTCGGAGGCATTCATGGTCAGGTTCAAGAGCGCCAGTTCGATCTGGTTCGGGTCGGCGAAGATCGGTTCGATGTCCTCCGGAATATCGAACTTGAGGGCGCCGACGGACCCGAGCGATCGGGTGAGAAGGTCGGTAATGCCGCTCACCAAAGTCTGCAGGTCGACCGACACGGGTTCCAACGCCTGTCGCCGGGCGAAGGCAAGCATGCGCTGGGTCAGCGCCGCACCGCGCTCGGCGCCCTTGATGGCGTTGTCGATGAGCGGCCGGACGCGCGGATCGGGCGGCAATCGCAACTTCAAGAGTTCCAGGCTACCGAGGATGGCCATCAGCAAATTATTGAAATCATGGGCGATGCCGCCCGTCAGCCGACCAATGGCTTCCATCTTCTGCGCCTGGAAGGCGATCTCCCGAGCCTCCAAGAGAGCCAAATCGGCGTCCCGCTTGGCTGTGGTGTCGCGCGTGACCTTGGCAAAACCGACGAGCTCGCCGCGATCGCTGCGGATGGGGTTGATGACGACGGTCGACCAGAAGCGCGACCCGTCCTTGCGCTGGCGCCACCCCTCCCCCTCGTAGCACCCATCGCGCTTGGCTGCCTGCAGCGACCAAGTCGGCAGCCCGCTTTCCCGATCCTCGGGCGTGTAGAAGCGTGAGAAATGCTCACCGATGATCTCGGCTGGCGCGTAGCCGCTGATGCGCTCGGCGCCGAAGTTCCAGCTCGTGATCCTGCCGAAGGTATCGAGCATGTAGAGGCCATGATCCTTCACGCCCTGCACGAGCAGGCGGAACTGCTGTTCGCTCTGCTGCAGCGCCTCCTCGGCGATCTTGCGCTCGGTCAGGTCGCGGGTGATCTTGGCAAAGCCGAGGAGCTTTCCATCCGGCGAGCGAATTGCGTCGATGACCACATGCGCCCAGAACCGGCCGCCGTCCTTGCGCAGGCGCCAGCCCTCGGCTTCAAATCGCCCGACGGACGCTGCCGTATCCAGCGCTCTCTGCGGAACGCCCGACGCGCGCTCCTCCGGCAGATAGAAGCGCGAAAAATGCTCGCCGATGATTTCGAAGTCCGCATAGCCCTTGAAGCGCTGTGCCCCAGCGTTCCAGCTGGCGACGACACCGCTTGGATCCAGCATGTAGATCGCATAGTCGGTCACAGCCTCGACGAGAAGCTGGTAGCGGCTGGCTGCCAGTTGGGGCGGTTCAAAGCAGTCGGAATATTCCATAACGAATCACCTCGGCACCCAACTGAGAGTTCGTCTCATTAGCAGCCCTAAATCACTGAAAGCAAAGAGTGGTTTGGATCGTTACCCTGGCACGGGATCTGAATCTCGAGGTGACTTCGCGGAAGAAGGCACGCTCGGGCACCGAAAGAGAATAACATTCGCGGTGCCCAGACTACTCAGGGCCTCGCTGCGCAATGCGTGCGCCAGTGGAGGCAAATGCCTCTGCCAGAAGAGAATGCCGACGGGGTACCGAGTAAGGTCTACCAAAGGCCGCGGGGACCGGTCGCGTCGTCCTGTCTGCAAGCGGGAGATCTGCATGAAGGTAGCCAGCTACAATATCAACAACGTGACCAGACGCCTGCCCAATCTTCTGGCGTGGCTGGACAGGGCAGGCCCTGACCTCGTCTGTCTGCAGGAACTGAAGGCCGCCCAGTCCAAATTTCCGCAGCAGGAGCTCGCGGCAGCCGGCTATCACGCGGTATGGCGGGGAGAAAAGCAGTGGAACGGCGTCGCCATTCTCGCCCGCGGCTCCCTGCCGATCGTCACCAACGATGCGCTCCCCGGCGACCCTGGAGACGGGCAGAGCCGCTACATCGAGGCCGCCTATCAGGGGGTGCTCGTCGCCTCGATCTACCTGCCGAACGGCAACCCGCAACCCGGGCCCAAATTCGACTACAAGCTTGCCTGGTTCGAGCGACTGATCGATCATGCCGCGACGCTGCAGGCGGCCGGCCTGCCGGTGATCCTTGCCGGCGATTACAACGTCGCTCCGACCGATCGCGACATCTACTCCGTGAGGTCGCTGGCGGACAACGCATTGGTGCAGCCGGAAAGCCGCAAGGCATTCGCGCGCCTCCTGGCGGCCGGGTGGACCGATGCCGTCCGGACCCGGCATCCGGATGCGCCCATGTACAGTTTCTGGGACTACAAGCGCGAGGCCTGGGAACGCGATCACGGCATGCGTCTCGATCACCTTCTTCTCAGCGACAGCATCGCGCCGCGGCTTCTTGATGCCGGGGTCGACCGGAATGTCCGCGGGGAGAAAGGCGCCAGCGATCACGCACCGGTCTGGGCAACGTTCAGATGAGGCCATTTGCGGCGGGGGCAAGGGGCGATTGGGATGAGACACCACGAGGGGCACCTCATCGGCGCTGTCTCGAATACCTTGGCGACGCAGCGCAACCTCCGTCCGGACTGACCGTTGAACAGGGCCGCCGAAAGTGCTCCAGGGGTATCGCATCCCGCCGCGACGAGGACCTCCATGCCGACACCTTCTCGCCTGCCGGAAACGATGCGCAGCGACATACCAGCCATTGCGCCCGGCGCGGGCCTCCAGAGCCTTGCCGTTTCCGTCGTGGTGATCGCGGCGCTCTACTTCGGGCGCGACATCTTCGTTCCGCTGGCGCTGGCGACGCTTTTGAGCTTTGCCCTCGCGCCGATCATCTCGAAGCTTCGCCGCCTGCACGTGCCGCGCACGCCGGCCGTGATCTTCGTCGTCCTCATGGCCTTCATCGCCATTCTGGGATTTGGCGCGCTGGTGGCCGGACAGGTCTCGCAGCTCGGCAGCAACCTGCCGAAATACCAGTACAACATCCAGACGAAGATCCGCGACCTGCGCTCCAGCGCCACCGGCGGCGGCGTCATCGAACATGCTTCCGAAATGCTTCAGAAGCTGAGCGAGGAGATCGACGAACCCGATGAGGCGCCGGCCAGCACCCGGGCGACCACATCCACGTCGACCGAGCCCGCACCGCCGGAACCGATCCCCGTCCGGATCCAGCAGCCTGATCCCGCACCGTTCGAGATGCTGCAGACCATCGTCGGACCGCTGATCTCGCCGCTGGCGACGGGCGGCGTCGTGATCGTCTTCGTCATCTTCATCCTCCTGCAAAGAGAGGACCTCCGTGACCGCTTCATTCGGCTTGCGGGCGGCAATGACCTGCACCGTACGACACGAGCGCTCAGCGATGCTGGCAAGCGCGTGGCGAAATACCTGCTGATGCAGCTCGTCGTGAACACCACCTACGGCATCCCGATCGGTGTCGGCCTCTGGTTCATCGGCGTCCCCAATCCGCTTCTCTGGGGCATGCTCGCCACCGTCCTGCGCTTCGTTCCCTATATCGGCCCCTTCATCGCCATGCTCTTTCCCATGGTGCTGGCGGTGGCGGTCGACCCCGGCTGGTCCATGCTGTTCTGGACAGCGTCTTTGTTCATCGGCATCGAGCTGGTCAGCAACAATGTCGTCGAACCCTGGCTTTATGGCGCCAGCACGGGTCTTTCGTCGGTGGCGATCATCGTCGCCGCGATCTTCTGGACATGGTTGTGGGGTCCTATCGGGCTGCTGCTGTCAACGCCGCTGACCGTCTGCCTCGTCGTCCTCGGCGAACATGTTCCGCAGTTTTCCTTTCTGCATGTGCTTCTGGGAAGCCAACCCGTGCTCTCCCCGCATGAGCAGATCTACCAGCGGCTTCTGGCTGGGGACCCCTATGAGGCGACGGAAAAGGCCGAAGACTACCTTGAAGAGCACTCGCTGCGCGACTTCTACGACGACGTGGCGCTGCCAGCGCTCGCGCTTGTCGAGCAGGACCGGGCACGCGGCGTGCTGGACGAAGTCCGCCGGGCCCGGGTCGCCGACGGGGCACGCACCCTCGTCGACAACCTGTCCGACCATCAGGATGTCGTTCCCGCCGAGGCTGACGTAGAGCCCAAGGATACCCCCGAAAGCATCGTCGTTGAAGGCGAGGAGGTTCCTCCCCTGGTCTACGCGACGCGCCCCGGCTGGGAAAAAGACGCCGTGCTGTGCGCAGGCGGACGCGGCAATCTCGACGACGTGGCGTCGGAAATGCTGGCGCAAGTTCTCTCGCAGGATGCGATCGGAACGCAGGCCGTGTCCTTCGAGGAACTTGCGGCAGAAAAATATACGAGGCTGGACCTGCAGGGTGTCCAGATGATCTGCCTTTCCTTCATGAATGCCGAGTCCGTCGTGCATGCCCGCTATCTCGTCCGGCGCCTGCGACGCCGCACGAGCGTTCCGATCCTCGTCGGCTTCTGGTCGTTACCTCCGGGGGAAGCTGACCGGCTGGAGCTCGTGAAGACGACGCGCGCGGACATGTCGGCGACGACTTTGGCCGAGGCGATCACGCAGATCGAGGCGCGCGCCAAGGTCGCCGTCGAACAGGAGGCGATCGTCACGCCCGAAACGCCAGACGCGGCGACCGTCGTCGCAGAAGATCCCACCGAGCCGCTGGCGCCCGGCTGGCAGCCTCTTCCTGGCTGACGGATCAACTGAGCCGCGAGGTTGAGAGAAACGGCACAGGAGAAGGCTGGTCAACGGGACCCGCCTCCCTTAAACACGCGGCATGTGCCGCCAAAGGTCGAAATTCTTCGAACTGCCGAACCGTCCCGTCGCCCCATGCAGCCCCTGCTCCTGATCAGCCGTTCCATCGACCGAATGAATGCCGGCTTCGCCGTGATTGCCGACTACTGCGTGCTGTTCGCCGTCCTCATCAGCGCGGCCAACGCGGCGGTGCTCTGGCTGGTCGGGCGCATTCCGTCCTGGCTGAACCCGGTTCCCGACGGCATCATCAACAATTTCTCCAACAGCTTTCTCGAGATCCAGTGGTATCTCTTCGCCGCGGTGGTGATGCTCGGTGCATCCTACACGCTGAAGCTCAATGGGCATGTGAGGGTGGATATCATCTATTCCTCCCTCAGCGACCGCGGCCGGCTCAAGGTCGACATCTTCGGGATCCTCGTCTTCATGATGCCGATCCTGACATTCTTCCTCTGGCTTTCCTGGCCGTTCTTCTGGCAATCCTTCGTATCGAGCGAGATGTCGAACAATGCCGGCGGGCTGATCCTCTGGCCGGCCAAGCTGATGTTGCCGCTGGGATTTACGCTGCTGTGGCTGCAAGGCGTGTCTGAATTGATCAAGCGTGTCGCCGCCATGATGGGCCTGATCCGGCTCGAAACGAGATACGACAAGCCGACGCAATAGCGGCGCTGGCGACACCCCTGGATCACCGCACCCCGGACGAGCCGAGCGGTCAAGCATCCAGCCTCTGAAGCACTGGGCGGAACGCAGAAGCACATGTTCGAGTACGGAATTATGCCACCGCTGATGTTCGGCGGGCTGATCGTGTTTCTCCTGGTCGGATTTCCCGTTGCCTTCTCGCTCGGCGCCGTCGGCATCTTCTTCGCCCTGATCGGCGTCTCGATCGACCAGTTCGACTTCGTCTTCATGAACGGCCTGCCGGCGCGCTTCTTCGGCATCCTGTCGAACGAGCTCCTGCTGGCGATCCCCTTCTTCACTTTCATGGGCGCCATCCTCGAGCGTTGCGGCCTGGCCGAGGACCTGCTCGAGGGCGCAGGGCAGCTCTTCGGCCCGCTGCCCGGGGGGCTTGCCTATGCCGTCGTGATCGTCGGCGCCATTCTCGGCGCGATCACCGGCACGGTCGCCGCCTCCGTCATCGCCATGGGCGTGGTCTCGCTGCCGGTGATGATGCGCTACGGCTACAACATGCGCGTGGCCACCGGCGTCATCGCCGCATCCGGCACGATCAGCCAGGTCATCCCGCCCTCGCTGGTGCTGATCATCATCTCCGACCAGCTCGGCCGCTCGGTCGGCGACATGTATGCCGGCGCGATCGGACCGGCCATGCTGCAGGTCTTCCTGTTCCTCCTGTTCATCTTCGCGCTGTCGATTTTCAGGCCGCGGCTTATGCCGCCGCTGCCGGCCGAGGCCCGCACGGTTCACGGCTGGGCGCTGGCGGCCAAGGTCGCCAAGGGCATGGTGCCCTCGCTGTTCCTGATCTTCCTCGTCCTCGGCACGATGATCCTCGGCGTCACCACGCCGACCGTGGCCGGCGCCATGGGCGCCTGCGGGGCCATGCTGCTCGCCGCCCTGCACGGTCGGCTGTCGTGGACGCTGCTGCGCCAAGCCATGGCGACGACGGCGCGGCTGACGGCGATGATCATCTTCATCCTCGTCGGCTCGACCGTCTTCTCCTTCGTGTTCCAGGGCATGGACGGTGGCAAGTGGATCGAGCATCTGCTGACGGGCCTGCCGGGCGGCGTGCTCGGCTTCCTGATCTTCGTCAACGTCTTCATCTTCCTGCTGGCCTTCTTCCTCGACTTCTTCGAGATCGCCTTCATCATCATCCCGCTGCTGGTCCCCGTGGCCAACGCGCTCGGCATCGATCTCGTCTGGTTCGGCGTCTTGATCTGCGTGAACATGCAGACCTCCTTCATGCACCCGCCCTTCGGCTTCGCGCTGTTCTACCTGCGCGGCATCGCCCCGGCCGAGGTCAAGAGCTCGGACATCTACTGGGGTGCGGTCCCGTGGGTCTGTCTGCAGATCGTGCTGGTGGTGATCGTCATCGCCTTCCCCGGCACGGTGACGCACTTCCTGAAGAAGGAGGCGGTGGTCGATCCCTCGACGATCCAGCTCAACGTGCCGATGCCGGGATTGGGGCAAAATCCCTACGGCGTTGCGCCTGTTCCGGGCCAAGGCGCGGCACCCAGTTTTGGCGCGCCTCCGGCGCCGAGTTTCGGCGCGCCACCCGCGCCTGCCTCAGGAAGCGTGGTGGCGCCGAGCTTTGGAGCGGCTCCAGCCTCAGCGATCACGCCAGCGCCGACATTCGGCACGCCGTCACCGACGCCGTCAGCGCCGGTAACCGCCGCGCCGCCGACCTTCGGTGCGCCACCGAATTGAGTTTTGAAGTTTGGGCAGCAAGCCGTGGCGCATGCGCCCAGGCCGCCGCCGCCATCTGGTCGTCCTCGCGCAAGGCGCGGGGATCCATGCCGAAACGCCATCATCGCTGATCTGGATCAGGACGGCACCGTCTACCGTCCTCGAACGCGAATGGCGGGTTGGCATGGATCCCCGGGGCGACAGCCCCGAGGAGGACGAACTGAGGAGGCGCCCCTCGCCGCCACCAGACGGGGGGGCGTCTTGCTTTACTTGCCCGCCGCCTGCTGGGCGTAGGCGTAGCTGTCATTGGTGTATTCCGCCACGCGGAACCACTCGTAGGACTGGCTGCGGAAGATCTTCCACGGCTCGTACATCTTCTTCCACTCGGCGTTTTCCGCCGACAGGCCGTCATAGAGCTTCTGCGCCTGATCGTAGGCCGCGTCCAGGACGTCGCGTGGCAGCGGCCGGAGTTGCACGCCCTTGCCGACGAGGCTGCGGATCGCCTTCATGTTGTTGACGTCGTACTGCGCCAGCATGTTGATGTTGGCGACCTTTGCGGCCGAATCCAGCACCGCCTTGTAAGCCTCCGGCAGCCCCTCATACTTCTCCTTGCCGAACATGAAATGGACGCTCGGGCCGGCCTCCCAGAAGGCCGGATAGTAGTAGAACTTCGCCACCTGGTAGAAGCCGAGCTTCTCGTCGTCATAGGGGCCGACCCATTCGGTGGCGTCGATCGTTCCGCGCTCCAGCGCCGGGTAGATGTCGCCGCCGGCGAGCTGCTGCGGCACGACGCCGAGCGGCTGCATCACCCTGCCGGCGAGACCGGCAATGCGCATCTTCAGGCCCTTGAGATCTTCCAGGCTGTTGACCTCGTTGCGGAACCAGCCGCCCATCTGCGTGCCGGTATTGCCGCCGGGCATGGCGACGATGCTGTAGTTGCCGAGAAACTCGTTGATGAGCTCGTTGCCGCCGCCGTGGTAGAGCCAGGCGTTCTGCTGGCGGGCATTGAGGCCGAAGGGGATGGCCGAGGGAATGGCGAAGGTCGGATCCTTGCCGACATAGTAATAGGCGACCGTATGCGCCGCTTCGACCGTGCCGTTCTGCACGGCGTCGAGCGCCTGCAGGCCAGGCACCAGTTCGCCGGCCGGGAAGACGTCGATGGTAAACTTGCCGTCCGTCATCGCCGAGACGGCCTTCGACAAGACCTGCGCTCCGCCATAGATGGTGTCGAGCGTGTTCGGAAAGCTCGACGTCAGGCGCCAGCGAATCTCCGGATTGGCCTGCGCCAAGGCAGGCGCCGCGAGCGTGACGCTCGCCGCTGCCGCGCCGCTGGCGGCAACGCCGGCCTTGGTGATGAATGTACGCCGATCCATGAGTGATTCTCCCCCTCGATTGCATGCGGACGGGGGCACTACCGGCAGCGGCAGTCGCCTCCCCTCGACCGGCGCGAAGTGAAGCCGATCGAACGTCGACGCACAAGCGCTAGACCGGCGATCGGCCACGCGTCCGCAAGTTTTTGTCAAACCAGCAGACGGTCAGCCCGAGATGGCCATTTTCGCTCAGCTGCCGCACGCCCCCAGACTTGCCCGACCGTCCGTTGCCGCAGCTTCCAGAAGGCCGGACAGATAGGACTTGGCTGCCGCACAGGCATCAACGAGCCCGTCGCCGCGTGCAAGCCGGACCGTGATCGCCGTGGCAAGGCGGCAGCCGGTACCGCGCAGATTCGCCGGCGCGCGCCGTGACGAAATGCGCCGGGGCGCGCCGCGGTGGCGCTCGAATAACAGGTCCTCAGCCTCCGCCCCTTCCGCATGCCCGCCCTTGACGAGAATCGCCCGTGCACCCGCGCGCATCACGACGACCGCCTGCTGCGCGACCGAGTCTGCCGGGGATGCGCCGAGGAGAAGCGACAGATGGCGCAGCTCCAGAAGGTTCGGCGTCACCAGCGCGGCGATGGGCAAGAGGCACTCGACGAGCGCCAGGACGCCCGCATCGTCCAGAAGCCTTGCCCCCGAGCTCGACATCAGCACGGGATCGACGACCACGGGGCGATGTTCGGCAAAATTGTGCAGCGTCGCGGCAACGGCCTCCACGCAGGCGGCGTTGCCCAGCATGCCGATCTTGATGCCGCGGACGAGCCCGTCGGCGAGCGCCATGTCGATCTGCCGGCAAACAAGCGCCGGCGGCAGGTCGTGCACCGCGCCGACGGCGTCGTCTGTCTGGGCGGTCACGGCGGTGACCGCCCAGCGCAGCCTCGCCCCGAACGCCTCGGCCGCCAGAAGATCGGCCGCAAGGCCGGCGCCGCCGCTGGAATCCGATCCGGCAATGGCAAGGACCGTCGGCGCCATCACGGCAGCACTCGCCGCGGCATGGCCTCGGCGCGGATGGAGCCGGCACGCCGCGCCGCCGTCGCGTCGAGCCATTGCCGGCAGCGCGCTCCCGGATCGGCATGGCGGGTGATGTCGGTGACGACCGCGGCACTGTCGGCGCCTTCGGCAAAGACGAGCGGCAGCCGCTCCACCGTGACGCCGCCGATCGCGACGAGCGGCAGCGCGCCGATCCGGGCCCGCCAGGCGCGCAGGCGCTCGGGTGTCTGCGGTGCCCAGGGCATCTGTTTCAGGATGGTCGGCCAGATCGGTCCGAGCGCGACATAGTCGGGCCGGGCGGCCAGCGCGGTCTGCAGTTCGGCCTCGTCGTGGGTGGACAGGCCGAGTTTCACGCCGGCGCTTGAG
The DNA here is from genome assembly GCF_019973775.1 of Aureimonas sp. SA4125. Classification (NCBI taxonomy): domain Bacteria; kingdom Pseudomonadati; phylum Pseudomonadota; class Alphaproteobacteria; order Hyphomicrobiales; family Aurantimonadaceae; genus Aureimonas; species Aureimonas sp. SA4125. Next base: position 2,996,759 of record NZ_AP025032.1, read on the forward strand.
ATCGCGCCACGATCGGCCGCGGCGAGATCCTCCTGCCCGAGATGGACGATGTCGCAGCCCTCCTCGATCGCCAGACGCCAGTGATCGTTGACGACGAGTTGGCAGCCATGCGCCGTGCAGACGGAGCGGGCAGCACGGATCTCGGCTCGCAGCGCCGGTGCCGGCAGGTCTTTCACCCTCAATTGCACGAGCCTGACGCCGAGCGGCACCAGCCGCTCGATCCACGCTGCCGTATCGACGATAAGGTAGAACGGATCGAGCCGCAGCGGCGCCGCGCTCACGCCAGCACCGCCTGGCCGAACACCGGCGTCGAGGGGGCAGCCATGTCGCGCGGGTTCATCAGTCCTGCCTCGTAGCCGAGCCGTCCGGCCTCCACGGCAAGTGCAAAGGCCTTCGCCATCCCGGCGGGATCGTCGGCGCCCGCCACCGCCGTGTTCAGGAGCACGCCGTCGAAGCCGAGTTCCATCGCCGCAGCCGCATGCGAGGGAGCCCCGATGCCGGCGTCGATGATCATCGTGACACCAGGAAAATGCGCACGCAGCGAGCGCAGGCCGTAGACGTTGTTCAACCCGCGGGCCGAACCGATCGGCGCGCCCCAGGGCATCAGCACGCGGCAGCCGGCCCGCAGCAGGCGCTCGGCGGCGACCAGGTCCTCCGTCATATAGGGCAGAACGTCGAACCCCTCGCTGACAAGAATGCCGGCCGCCTCGACGAGGCCGAAAAGGTCGGGCTGCAGGGTATCGGCCTCGCCGATGACCTCGAGCTTGATCAGCGTCGTGCCAAAGACCTCGCGCGCCATGTGGGCGGTCGACACCGCCTCCTTCACCGAATGGCAACCGGCGGTGTTCGGCAGGATGGCGACGCCGAGGTCCCTCACCAGCTGCCAGAAGTTCTGGCCCGCGGCATCCTGCCCCGCCCCACTTTGCCGGCCGAGCGTTTCGCGGCGGAGCGACACGGTGACGAGCGCCGGGCCCGCCGCCCTCACAGCCCCGGCGAGGATCGCGGGCGAGGGATATTGCGCCGTGCCGAGCATCAGCCGCGACGAAAAATTCTGTCCGTAGATGTCCATCTCAACCTCCCTGCATCGGCGCGAGGATCTCGACCGCATCGCCATCCAGAAGCCGCGTCCCGGGCCGGTCGCATGCCGGCACGAATTCGCGGTTCACCGCGGTGCCGACGACCGCTCCGGCAAGACCGAGCTCCAACATGGCCTCGTCGAGTGTCCCGGCGCTGAGCTCCCGGCTTTCGCCATTGACGGTGATCCTCATGCGACCCTCCTCGGTCCTGCGGCCGCCCTGATCTCGTCCGCGATGCGCTCGGCAAAGGACGGCGCGAGGAGAAAGCCGTGGCGGTAGAGGCCATTGAGGCTGAGACCTTCGGCTCCCCGCCCGATCCGGGGCAGGTTGTCGGGAAAGGCCGGTCGGAGGCCCGCGCCGGTCTCGATGATCGCGGCCTCGCCAAAACCCGGATGCAGCGCCACGGCGGCGTTGAGGAGATCCATGATCGAGCGGGCGGTGATGGGGCCGGCCGCCGCACTCTCGATCTCGGTCGCGCCCAGCATGAACACGTCCTTGCCGCGCGGCACGACATAGAGCGGATGGCGCGGATGCAGGAGCCGCACCGGCCGGGAAAGCGAGACGCCGGGGGCATGGAGGATCAGCATCTCGCCGCGGACATGCCGCAGCGCCGGGTCCGGCGCCGCCGAACCGCGGCAGTCGATCACCCGCGCACCTTTCCCCACCGCCAGGTGCACCGGGTCGACGGCGGCATTCATAACCAAGGTCCCGCCCAGTGCGATGAATCGCTCGGCCAGCGCTTCGAGGGCTGTTCGCGGATCGAGATGGGCCTCGTCGGCGAAGAACAGGCCGGCGGCAAAGCGCCCGGCGAGATCCGGCTCGATGGCGGCAAGGCCGGCCGCGTCGAGAAGCTCTCCGCCCTCCGTCCGGCGGGCAAAACGCGCCACCTCCCCGGCGTCGCGCGAGAGCGCGACGACGAGGGTGCCGCGCCGTTCGACGCCGGGCACGCGGTCGGCCCACCACTCGATGGCGGCGAGCCCCGGCGCAACGATCGAGGCATCCGCCTTTTCCGCCTCGCAATGCGGCGCCAGCATGCCCCCGGCAAGCCAGGATGCCGCGCCTTGCCCCAGCCTCGCGGTGCGGTCGTAGAGCGTGACGGGCATGCCGCGCTCGGCCAGCGTGACGGCCGTCGTAAGGCCGGCAACGCCCGCACCGACGATGGCGATCGCCCCAATTCCCTCATGCCGAGCCTGTCGAAGCACGAGGGACCGGCACGCCCCCGGCATGCCCGACACCCCTACTCCCCCGCCGGCATATAGAGGTCCCCGCCGTCACGGTACTTCTGCGCCATGGCCGCCATGCCCTCCTTCTGCGCCTCGGCGCGGATGTCGTGGCTGATCTTCATCGAGCAGAATTTCGGGCCGCACATGGAGCAGAAATGCGCCGTCTTGTGCGCTTCCTTGGGCAGCGTCGCGTCGTGGAAGAGCCGCGCCGTTTCGGGATCGAGCGAGAGGTTGAACTGGTCCTCCCAGCGGAACTCGAAGCGGGCGCGGGAGAGCGCGTCGTCGCGCAGCTGCGCGGCCGGATGGCCCTTGGCGAGATCGGCGGCATGCGCGGCGATCTTGTAGGTGATCACCCCGACCTTCACGTCGTCGCGGTCGGGAAGGCCGAGATGTTCCTTCGGCGTGACGTAGCAAAGCATGGCGGTGCCGAACCAGCCGATCATCGCCGCGCCGATCCCCGAGGTGATGTGGTCGTAGCCGGGCGCGATATCGGTGACGAGGGGTCCGAGCGTATAGAACGGCGCGTCGCCGCAGACCCGCATCTGGCGGTCGACGTTCTCCTTGATCTTGTGCATCGGCACATGGCCGGGGCCCTCGATCATCACCTGGCAGTCTTTGGCCCAGGCGATCTGCGTCAGCTCGCCGAGCGTATCCAGTTCGGCGAACTGCGCGGCGTCGTTGGCATCGGCGATCGAACCGGGACGCAGGCCGTCGCCGAGCGAGAAGGAGACGTCGTACATCCGGCAGATGTCGCAGATCTCCTCGAAATGCTCGTAGAGAAAGCTCTCGCGGTGATGATGCAGGCACCACTTCGCCATGATCGACCCGCCGCGCGACACGATACCGGTGACGCGCTCGACGGTCAGCGGGATGTGGCTAAGCCGCAGGCCGGCATGCACGGTGAAATAGTCGACGCCCTGCTCCGCCTGTTCGATCAGCGTGTCGCGGTAGACCTCCCAGGTGAGGTTCTCGGCGATGCCGTCGACCTTCTCCAGCGCTTGGTAGAGCGGCACCGTGCCGATCGGCACCGGCGCGTTGCGGATGATCCAGTCGCGGATGTTGTGGATGTTGCGGCCGGTGGAAAGGTCCATGACGGTGTCGGCGCCCCAGCGGATGGCCCAGACCATCTTCTCCACCTCCTCGGCCATCGACGACGTCACGGCGGAATTGCCAATATTGGCGTTGATCTTGACCAGGAAATTGCGCCCGATCGCCATCGGCTCGAGTTCGGGATGGTTGATGTTGGCGGGGATGATCGCCCGGCCCGAGGCGATTTCGTCGCGCACCCATTCCGCAGTGATGAAGTCGGGCGTCACCGCCGAATACGGCTCGCCGTCGCGTTTCAGGGCAGCGGCAGCGCGCTCGCGGCCGAGATTCTCTCGGATCGCCACGAACTCCATTTCCGGCGTGACGATGCCGGCACGGGCGTAGGCGAGCTGCGTCACCGCCTTGCCCCCGACGGCGCGGCGCGGGCGGTGCTGGACGGGAAAGGCCGGTGTCACCTTGTCCTGCGGCAGGTTGCCATTGTCCTCGGGCCGCAGGGGGCGGCCGTCATAGGTCTCGACGTCTGAGCCGAGCCAGCCATGCCGCAGCCGTGGCAGTCCCCGGGCGATGTCGACGGCGTAGGCGGGATCGGTGAAAGGGCCGGAGGAATCATAGACCGTGACCGGCGGCTCGCCGGCCGTGGGGTGGACCGCGATTTCCCGCATCGGCACGCGGATCTCCGGGTGGATGGTCCCGGCTCGATGGACTTTGGTGGAGGCCGGCAGGGGGCCGGACGTGACGGCGACGGCAGGTGGTATCAGGGCATTCATGAGGGATTCTCCTTCGACGACGCGTTGGAGACCCAGCTCTGCTTTCGGTGATCGAACGAGTCGCGGATGGACATGGCCTTCGGCCGCCAGCGACTCTCCCCATCCCTACGCCAGTATGAACTGGATCAGGTTCGTAGGGTCGCCACGCGCTTTTAGCCGTTGGCCTCTCAGTTCCCTGCCGGAACTCCCCTTGGTACGGATGCGAGCCTAGCGAGCTGCACCATTCTGTCAAGCAAGGCTTCCAGTCAGGCATTCATAAGGTGGCGGCCCTGCGGGCCGGCTTCGCCGGCTCGCCTTACGCCAGGAAATACCCGGTAGTTTCAAGGGCTTGTGAACAGCACGTTAGGCCCCTACAGAATGTCTTCATATGCTGGCGTTACCGTCGGCCTTGAACCTGAACGGTCTGGTAGTTCGCAATGGCAGGCACATCGTCCTTCGCTTCCGTCGTCCTCGTTCCGTCAGGCGGGAAAGGGGGCTTGGGAAGCATCGACTCGCGGGCGTCCTGTCCGCTGCTGGATCCCCTGGCCTCGCCATCGCGCGCGCCCCTGGAGGGCGAGTTCTGCCCGTTGCACGAGAGCCCGCTGGGCGTCGTCGGTCGTCTGGAGACGTTGGTCCGCGAACAGGAGGCGATTCTGCGCCAGCAGGCCGACGCGCTTGCCGAGGGGCGCCGGAGCTTCGAGCGCGCGTCTGCCGCCGCCCGGATCGGGTTCTGGGAATGCCGGCTGGCAGACAACGTGCTGACATGGTCGGATATGGTCTACGATCTCTTCGACATTCCCCAGGGATCGAGCCTCGATCGTGCGAAAACGGTCGAGTACTACAGCCCGGCCTCCAAGGAGGCGCTCAACGCTCTGCGGAGTCAGGCGATCGCGCAGCGTTCCGGCTTTTCGCTGGATGCCGAGATCATCACACCGAAGGGGCGGCACCGCTGGATCCGGCTGACGGCGACCGTCGAATCCGATCGAGGCGACGACGGCCGCATCTTCGGAATGAAGCAGGATATCACCGAGGAGAAGATCCGCGCCGACCGGACGCGGTTTATGGCAGAGTTCGATTGCATGACGGGACTGGCGAACCGTCACCGCTTCCAGGATCGGCTCTCCGCGAGCCAGAGCGACCCGGCGGCCGCCCTCGGCGCGCTGCTTCTCGTCGATCTCGACGGGTTCAAGCAGGTCAACGACACGTTCGGCCATGCGCTGGGAGACGCGTGCCTGATTGAAATGGCGGCGCGCCTTGCCAAAGAATGCAACGGCGCCGAACTCGTCGCACGGATCGGCGGCGACGAATTCGCCGTGCTGATTGGGCCCGATCTGAGCGATCTGGTGGTCGCCGGCTACGCTGCACGCATCGTCCACGCGCTGAGCCAGCCGGTCAAAACCGCCGATGCGACGGTCGCGATGAGCGCCTCTGTCGGCATCGCCTACGTCCGCGGGTGTCAGCCGTCCGAACTGTTTCGCAACGCCGATAGCGCCCTCTACGCAGCCAAGGCGGCCGGGCGGAACACATTTCGGTTTTTCCGGCAAGCCCGTTGAGCCGAGACGCGCGGAGCGAGCGGGATCGCCCGGTCCCCCGGGAGGGCGGCGCCGGGCTGAATGGACATCCCCGATGATTCACGCTTTAGCTCGGGCATGACAGATCGATCGGGCGCCGAGACGCCGTCACGCCTTGCCGCCATCGCTGCGGCGACCGACCTTCGCGAAGGCGCCGAGGGCGTGGCACTGATCCTGCGCACGGCGTTCCGCGACGGCCCGCTGCTCCTGCGCGACCTGGCAAAGGCCGTGCGCATGCCGCTGCCGGTCGTCGGTGCCGTCCGGCGCGAACTGGAGCGGACGGGGCTGCTCGATCGTGGCCAGGGCGTCGAGCTCAGCGTGACCGGCAAGGCGTTCTGCCGCGACACTCTCGGCATTTCCGCCCGGCACGATCCGCGCTGCGCATGCTGCCACGGGCACGGCGTCGTCGTGGCGCCGGAGCTGGCGCCGGCGCTGCGCCTCATCGAAGAGCACGCGGCCCTCGGCCCCCCGGTCGACGTGACGCTCGATCAGGCGCCCTGCACGCCGGAAACGGCCCTGCGGCGCGCGCTCGCGATGCACGAGGCCGGCGCGCTGGACGGGCGCTCGATCATCATTCTCGGCGACGACGATTCCATGTCCGTGGCGCTGACGCTGCTGGCTCGGGCTATCGGTGCAGCGCCGCGGCGGGTGACGGTCCTCGAGCTCGATCCCGGTCGCATCGCCCATCTCGACGCCGCGCGGCAGCGGCACGGCCTCGATTTCGAGGTCATCGCCCATGACCTTCGCGATCCGCTGCCGGCGGATCTGCGCGGACGCTTCGACGTGTTCGAGACCGATCCGCCCTACACGGTCGACGGCATGAGCCTGTTCGTCTCGCGTGGTCTGGAGGCCCTGCGCTCCGAGCCCGGCCTGCCCGGCTTCCTGTCCTATGGCGATCTTGCCCCCGACGATCTCCTCGACCTGCAGTCGCGGCTGACGGACATGGGGCTCGTCGCGACGCGCATAAGACCCTCGTTCAACGCCTATCAGGGCGCCTCCATCCTCGGCTCGGTCGGCCAGTTGATCGATCTGCGCACGACCCGCCGGACCAAGGCCCTGACGGAGGCGGAAGCGATCTTCGCCGCGCCGATCTATACCGGCGAGGTTCGCCCGCGCGAGCGGCGCTATCAATGCCGGGCCTGCGGCGCGGTCACCGGTATCGGAACGGGCGAAGCCTTCGCGACGATCGAAGCACTGAAGACGGCAGGCTGCCCGGCCTGCGGCGAGACCGTCTTCAAGCGCCTGCACGCCAAGACGACCTACTGACGCTATCGGCGCAAGGCTGCCGCCTCGAGGGCGGCGAGAAGTCCGCGGATGCCGCCCGCGGTCTCGATCTCCGCCATGGTCAGCGCAACGCCGAACTGCGCTTCGGCTGCCAGGACGATCCGGACCTGGCCGAAACTGTCCCAGGCGGCGATGTCGGCGCCCTGTGTTTCCAGGCCGAGGCTGGTCGCCGGCACTTGCAGCACGTCGGAGACGAGCTGGACGACGGCGTCGAGGTTTACATCACTCACGCATGTCTCCCGTTCAGTCGATCGATCATCGCAATGCCCTGCGGCGGGCTGTCGAGTGCGGCGGCCCTGCCCGTCAGATCCACCTGCCATTCGCCATTGCGCTCGGCAAAGCCGTGGCGCGCCAGGCAATCGCGCGCCGGCTCATTGCGTTCGAGGATTTCGATCCGGCCGAGGATGCGCGTGAGACCGAGTTCCCTCGCCCGGAGTGCGAGGGCATGGAGCATGGCGCTCTCGACGCGCCGCTGCAGCGCACGGCAGCTGAGGCAGAAGGCGTCGATCATGGCGGCATCGCCGCGCTGCGACGCCAGTACCAGGCCGACGAGGCCATGCGCGCCGAATGCGTCGTCGAGCCGCGCCATGAAGTCGAGCCCGCTCTGCCGGGTGCCGAGCTGCACGAGATTCGGGCGAAGCGCGGTGAACCGGAACTGATTGACGCGCGCCGCAAGCTCGGCCGCACGTGGCAGGAGGTCGGTCGCAAGCGGCTCGATCGTCACCTCGGTCTTCAGGCTGTGAAGAAAAACCGCATCGTCCGCCGCATCCGCCCGCAACCGCTCGACGGCCGCCCTGCGACCGTACTGCTCGGCCCGCAGCGGCGCATCGGCAGGCTGCGCTCCCGCCAGCAGCGGGTCCGCCAGAAGCGCCTGCGCGAAACTCTCGCCGGCATAGCGGCGCACGTCCATGTCCGGAAAACGGGCGGCGACCTTGGCGCAATTCACCGGATCGTCGTCGATGAAGACCGTATGCCCGGACGAAAGTCCCAGCCTTTCCAACACGTCCGCGACGAGGCTCGGCTTGTCCGACCAGCCGATGGAGCAGGCGGAAAAGTCGTCGATGCCGAGCGGCGCGTCGTCGAGCGTCGCAAAATGTCGCTCGACCTCGGCCGCATCGTTGCGACTGGCCAAGGCGAGGACGAACCCCCGTAGCCGAAGCGCTGCCAGCGCCTCCGCATAGGCGTAACGGAGGGTCGGCGCCCCGCCGCCCGCCTCTCCGAGGACGCCGCCCCACAGCGTCTCGTCGAGATCGGTGACGACGAGCTTGGGCGCCTTTCCCTTCAGCCGGGCAGCAAGGCCCGCCGCCGCATCGGCGAGCCGGTCGGCCGCATCGGGCTTCAAAATGGTACCGAAGGTCGACGCGAAACGGGTATCGAAGACCGCAGCCCCACCCGTCGGCAAGTCCAGCGGGATCACGCCATGGCCGGCCCCATGCGGTACCGCGCCGCCGGCGGAAAAGCGCGCGACGGCAACCGGCGCCAGCGTGCGTGCCGCGAGCCTTGCGGCGAGATCGGCAACGAGCGCATCGCTCTCGCCCGTCGCATCCGGCACGAAGACCAGGCTGAGGTCGGCGTCCGCAAGACGGTCCGACGAGGGATCGGCCAGCGTTGCGCGGAGGTCGAGAAGGCCTTCGATGGCGCGGATCTCAACGGAAAACCCGGCAATGGCAAAGGCAAGACGCAGGGTTTCTTCCAGCGCCTGCGGCTGCTGGGTGGTGACGAGCAGCAACCGGAACGGCTCGCCGAACGGTCTCGGCGCCTCGGCTGAGGCCAGACGCAGCAGCGACGCCGCCCGCGACGTCCCCAGAACGGCGCGTGCCTCGCGCAACTCCCGCCCCAGGGCACCTCGACCGATGGCGGCAGCGCCGGCGATCGCGCTCGCCGACGGCAGCGCGTCCCCGGACGGTACGAAGCGCCACCAGTCGGCGGTCATCAGGCGACCGGCGTCTCGAGGGATTCGATCGAGCGCGTGACGTAGCTGCGTTCGACGAGACCGTCGGGGCAGAGCCAGCGCGCCACTTCGTCGACGGCCGCATCCTCCGACATGTCGGGATTGCACAGGAGGATGTCGACCAGCACCATTCGATATTCCGGCCAGGTCGTCAGCATGATGTGGCTCTCGGCGAGAAACACCACCAGCGTGATGCCGTGCGGCACGTAGCGCTGGGCGTGCTCGCCGATGATCGTCGCGCCGGCCGCCGTCGCCGCGGCGAGCGCCGCATCGCGCAAAACGATCTCGTCCTCGATCTGGGGACCGCAATTGCGCATGTCCGCCAGGACCTGCCGAATTTTCATGGCGTCACCATCCCTTGGGAGGCTTGTCGCCCGTCCCGGGGTCCGCAGCCCGTGTCGGCCGCGTCCTGCTTCGTCTGGCGGTAGCCCGCCGGGTGGGCTTTCTATAGGGGCTGCCCGGCAGAGCGGCAAGACTTGCGGAAGGCGGCGGCGGCTTGGTACGACATCCCGGCGCCGGAAAGCCCCGCGCCCTGGAAGAAAGCTGCGATGTCCCGCGAGAACGAAACCGTCGATCCGGCCTCGCCCCACGGGTCTCCCTTTCGCCCGACACCAAAAATCCGCAACTTCAAGCCGGCCGACATCGATGCCGTCGCCGGCTTCGAGGCGGAAATCGCCGTCCGCTCCTTCGCCGAGGAGGCGGTGACCGATCTCGACCACTACCGCAAGAAGCTCGGCAAGCTCCTGAAATACGGCGACGACTGGACGAAGGTGCTCGTGCTGACGGACGACCGGGGAGCGGAGGCCGTCGTCGGCTGGGCCTGGGTCGCGCCGCGGCAGAACTTCATCACCGGCGATACCTATGCCGATTTCCGCAGCCTTTACGTCGACGGTGCCAAAGCCGGCCCGTCGGCCGCCATCATGCTCCTACGCGCCGTGCTGGCGCACTGCGAAGCGAAAGGTTTCACCCGCATCGTCGGCCGCACGGCAACCAGCAACGCCGCGATGCGCTCGCTCTACGCGCTGGCCGGATTCCAGGAGCGCCATGTCGTCTACGAACTGGACATCGGCCCGTCGGCCGAAGGACGGCGCCCGACGGGCTGACCGCTCCCGGCCAGTGCTTCAGATCGAGCCGGCCTCGACCATGAAGTTGTTCGCCGTGCACATCGCGGCATCGTCGGAGGCGAGAAAGAGCACCATGCGGGCGAGATAGACCGGCGCGATCTCGACGGGCAGGCACTGACGCTCGAGATTGGCCGCGAGCGATTCCGGGGTCACCCAGAGTTCCTTCTGGCGCTCGGTCATCACCCAGCCCGGCACGACCGTGTTCACCCGGATGAGGTGCTTGCCGAGGTCACGGGCGAAGGAACGCGTCATGCCGTGCACCGCCGACTTCGCCGTGGTGTAGACCGGCATGTTGCCGACAGCCTGCCACCAGGAGTTCGAGCCGAGATTGATGATCGAGCCCTTGCGCGCCGCGATCATCCCCGGCGCTACGGCCTGGATGGCAAAGAACATATGGCGAAGATTCGTGGCGATGCGCTCGTCGTAATAGTCGGGCGTGACGTCTTCCCAGCCATGCCTGTCGTCGCGGGCGGCATTGTTGACGAGAACGCCCGCCGGGCCGTTGGCGGCTTCGAGGGCCGAAAAGGCGGCCTTCAGTGCGTCGATATCCTTGAGATCGCAAGCCTCGAAGGCGACCCGCCCCCCTGCATCCGAGATCTCAGCGGCCAGCGCTCTGCCACGCGCATCATCAATGTCGACGAACCCGACCTTGGCATCCTGCGCCGCAAACGCGCGGACGATGTCGGCCCCGATGCCCGAGGCACCTCCCGTGACGATGACGGCGACGTTCTTCAAGCTGGGATAACTGGCAAACTGCATCTTCGACTCCGTTATCGGTCCGCGCGATCGGGCTGCGGCCTGTCACCGGCTTGCAGCATTCCTGCTGCGACCGGTCAAGAGAACCAGCAAACCCCGCCCGAACGGATCAGGACGCGACAAAACTATTCGGATTACGGCGCCAGACCGAGCGGTTGAGGCAGCCGGCGATCGTTACCCAGCAGAGATAGGGCACGAGCAGCCAGGCGGCCGTCGCACTGATCGGCGCGAAGGCCGCGATGGTGGCGGCAATCGACAGCCAAAGCGCCACGAGGTCGAAGAAGGCGATGTCCGGACGTCGCCGACGGAAGAAGATGTAGGACCACAAACCGTTGAAAAGATACTGCAGGCCATAGGGAATGAAGGCCGCTGTCAGTCCGGCCGCGCCCCAGACGATCCAGCCGGAGACCGCAATCATCACGTAGAGCACCGACCAGACTAGGGGGAAGGCCCAGTTCGGTGGTGTCCAGGAAGGCTTTTCGAGGTCACGGTACCATTCATCCGGCTTGAAGATCGCACCGCTCGACGCGACGGCGAAGGCGATGACGATGAAGACGAAAAGCGCAAAGGCCGAGGCGAGGGTCATCGGTCTGTCCGATCGGTTGAAGAGATGGCTGGAGATAGTGCAGCACAGCATCGCGTCAGTAGTGACACGTCGTCACCACCGCGTCACGGCTTTGCCTGCGACCGGCAAAGCCGCTAAGGCAGACGACGTCAGTCGCCTCCCGGACACGCCCATGCCTTCCGCTCCCGCTCGGGGAAAACTCGTCTTCGTCGTCACCGAGGACTGGTTCTTCGTCTCGCATTTCCTGCCGATGGTGCGCGCCGCGCGAGAAATCGGGCTCGCCGTCGTCGTCGTCACGCGGGTGCGCGCCCATGCCGACCTGATCGAGGCGGCCGGCGCGCGCGTCGTGCCGCTCGAGGCCGAGCGCCGCAGTGTGAACCCGCTGGCGATTTCGGCGACGGTCGGGCGACTGGCCCAGATCCTCCGGGAAGAGCGGCCGGACATTGTCCACTGCATCGCGCTGAAGTCGATCCTCGTCGGCGGCATGGCGGCGCGGCGTACCGGCATCGACCGCCGCATCTATGCCCTGACGGGATTGGGTTTCATCGGCGCCAAGCGCGATCTCGTCGGGCGCCTGGCGCGGGCCGGCCTGCGCCTGGCACTCCGCGGGGCCCTGCAGACCGCGCAGACGCGCTATCTCTTCGAAAATGTCGACGACCCCCTTCTTCTCGGGCTCGATCCGGCCGGCGAAAGGGTGACGATCGTCGGCGGCGCCGGCATCGATCCCGACAGGTTGACACCGAGCCCCCTGCCCGGTCTGCCGCCGCTGAGGGTCGCCGTCGTTGCCCGGATGCTCTGGTCGAAAGGCATCGACGTCGCGGTGGAGGCAACGCGGCTGGCACGGCTGGCGGGCGCCGACGTCACGCTGTCGCTGTTCGGGGCACCGGATCCATCCAATCCCAGGGCCATTCCGGCGGAGACGCTGGAGGCCTGGTCGCGGCAGGACGGTGTCACGTGGCATGGCCGGGCCGACGACATCGCCACGGTGTGGCGAGATCATCATGTCGCCTGCCTGCCGTCGCGCGGCGGCGAAGGCCTGCCACGCACGCTGCTGGAATCGGCAGCCTGCGGGCGGGCAATGGTGACGACCGATGTTCCGGGCTGCCGCAGTTTCGTGCGTGAAGGACGGGACGGCCTGATCGTGCCACCGGGCGATGCCGCCGCCCTCGCCGCCGCCTTCGCAAGACTGGCCGGAGATCCGGGAGAGGTCGCCGACATGGGACGATCGGCGCGCGCGCGCGCGCTTTCAGGCTATACCGAGCGGCACGTCATGGACGCGGTCGCGGCACTCTACGAGAGCATGCTGAACCGCCGAGCGACAGACACGACCGCTCCGGCTGCCCGGCGTCTGGAACCCTGACCGGGGGGCGGGGCCGCCGTCACGCTTCCGCGGGCGCCACGCCGGTGCCCTGCATGATGCGGCGAACCTCCCGCTCGGCGCGCTGCAACGCCTCGAAGGCAGCGAACTTGCGGGCGTGGAACCCGGCGATCGCCCCGCCCACCGGCAGGATCTCCTCGCTCACCCTGCACATTCCGGCTGCAGCCGCGTGGAGATCCGGATAGGCGCCGCCCGCGACCGCCCCGACCATGGCGCTGCCGAGGAGCACCGGCTCGGCCGTCGCCGGCAGCGCCACCTTCAGGCCCGTCGCATCCGAGAGGATCCGCCTCAACAGGGCGCTGCGCGCCGCGCCGCCGCTGACGACGATGGTCTCGATGGCGACGCCCCGATGCCGCAACGCCGCCTCGATCTGCCGCGTGCCATAGCAGAGGCCGCAGAGCGCGGCGACGAACAGCCGGACGAGACTGTCGCGGCTGGTCCCGAGCGTCAGGCCGGCCAGAGCCGCCGTCGCCTTGGGATCGGCTTCCGGCGACCGGTTGCCGAGGAACTCCGGCACGACGTGGACGCCCTCTGCGAGGCGCGCCGCCTCCTCCAGCGATCCGGCCAGCGCGATGGCGCGCCGTTCGAGATAGTCGAGGACCGCGATTCCCTCTGTCGCGGCCGCCTCGCGGGCGGCCGGAAAGGCAGGGTGCATCGCGACGAGGTAATCGATCGCCGCGCCATAGGCCGACTGGCCGCCCTCGAGCAGCCAGTGACCCGGCAGCATGGCGCCGTAATAGGGCCCCCAGACCCCGTCGACGAAGGCCGGATCGCGCGTCGCCGCCATGACGCACGAGGATGTGCCCATGATCAGCGCCGCCTCTGCCGAAGCATCCGCGACCGTTCCATCCGGCCGACGCCCCCCCAGCGTCCCCACGCCGCCGGCATGGGCATCGATCAGCGATGCCCCGACCGGCACCCCGGCGCGCAGTCCGAGTTCGGCGGCAGCCTTTTCGGTCAGCCCCGATCCGATCGGTGTCGCGATGTCGACAACCTCCGTCCCGATCCGGTGAAAATTCTCGTCGGCCAGCTCACCAAGGCCGATCGTGCGGAAATAGTCCGCGTCCCAGCGACCCTCATGGGCGAGATAGGTCCATTTGCAGGTGAGCGTGCAGACCGACCGCTGCAGGCTGCCGGTCGCCCGAAAGGACAGAAAATCCGCAAGATCAAAGAAATGGCCCGCCGCGGCAAAGGTGGCCGGCCGATTTTCCTTCAGCCAGAGGAGTTTCGGTGTCTCCATTTCCGGCGAGATCTGCCCGCCGACATAGGTCAGAACCTTGTGCCGGGTCGCGTTGATCCGCCGCGTCTGGTCCATGGCGCGGTGGTCCATCCAGACGATGACGTCGCGGGCCGGGTCCTCGGACGGGCCGACCGGCAGGGATCCGCCCTCCGCATCGAGGACGACGAGCGAACAGGTCGCGTCGAAGCCGATACCTGCGACATCGCGGGCCTCGGCGCCCGACAGATGCACCGCCTCGCGCACCGAGGCGGTCACCGCCGTCCATATGTCGACCGACGACTGCTCGACGAAGGAGTCATCGTCCTGCCAGGTCCGGATCGGTCTCCTGGCCGTGCCGAGGAGGGCTCCGCGCGCGTCGAAGACGCCTGCGCGGGCGCTTCCGGTGCCGACATCCACCCCAATGAACACGCCCGTCATGGTCCCTCCCGCGATCGTTCAGAAAGGAACTAGAACATCGCGGGGTCAAGCGGAAGCGTGTCGCTCCCGAAGCCAGGCGTCACAAATCCTTTGGCCCGCCCTGGCAGGGCCGACGTCTCAGGCGAGATACGACTTCAGCGTCGCTTCGACGCCCTTTTCCCAAAGCGATCGCAGCATGAAGGCAAAGCGCTCGCGGAAGATCGCGTCATCGGCGAGGTCGCCATAGACCTCGGTCAGCGCCAGGAAGGCGTCGGGATCGGTCCTGGCTGCCTCGGCGGCTGCGCGGATGCGGCCGAGATTGGGATCGACCAGCGGCATGTCTTGCCCGGTCTCCGACTGTCCGCCGAGGGCCCGGCACCACATCGCCGAAACGAGCGCGAGGCCATCGATGCCCTGCCCCGCCGCCAGCCGGTCGCGGATGGTCGGCACGATGAATTTCGGCTGCCGGTTCGAGCCGTCGAGGGCCAGGCGGGCGACGGTGTCGGCGATCTTCGGATTGAGGAAACGGTGTTCGATCAGTTTCCGGTAGTCTTCCAGCGCCGTCCCCGGCACGGGCGGCACGACGGGGATGATCTCGTCCTTCGTCAGCTTCTCCAGGAAGGCGGCGATGAGCGGATGCTCCATCGCCTCGTGGACATACTGGATATCGAACAGGATGCCGGGATAGGCGATCGCCGCATGGCCGCCATTGAGGATGCGGATCTTCATCAGCTCCCACGGCGCGACATTGTCGACGAAGGTGACGCCGACCTTATCCAGCGCCGGCCGCCCGGCGGGAAAATTGTCCTCCATCACCCACTGCTTGAATTCCTCGCAATAGACCGGCCAGTTATCGGCGATGCCGAACTCCGCCTCGAGCATGTCGATCTCGCGCGGGCTGGTCGCCGGGGTGATGCGGTCGACCATCGAATTGGGGAAGGCGACGTTCTCTCGGATCCAGTTGGCCAGCGCCGGGTCCGACAGCGCGGCGGTGCCGGCGACGGCGTCCCGGGCGACGACGCCATTGTGCGGAATGTTGTCGCAGGACATCACGGTAAACGGGACAAGACCCTTCTCGCGCCGGGCTTTCAGGCCCGCGGCGATGAGGCCGAAGACCGTCTTCGGGTTCTCGGGGTTGTGGCCGTCGTCGACGATCGGCTTTTGCGTCGGGTCGAAATGACCTGAGGCATCGACGAAATAGCCGCCCTCGGTGATCGTCATCGAGACGATGCGGATCGCGGGATCGACGAGCTTTTCGATGATCGCCTTGCCGTCGCCGATCGGCAGATAATCGATCATGGCGCCGGTGACGCGCGCCGCGGTACGGTTGTTGTCCTGTTCGACGACGGTGGTGAGAAAATCCTGCGCCGCGAGCTTGTCGCGCATCGCGGTCTCGAAAGGCAGCATGCCGGCGCCGACGATGGCGAAGTCGTGCCCTTCGCCGAGATTGAACAGGTCGTCGAGATAGACCGCCTGATGCGCCCGGTGGAAGTTGCCGACGCCGAAATGCAGGATGCCGGCGGAAAGAGACGACCGGTCGTAGCCCGGGATGGCAACGGTCTCGGCCGCCGCAGGAAGGGTCGCGGAGGACAGCCTGACGCTCATGGTTTCGGTTCCTGAAAAGGGTCGGGAGCGGCCACGTTCAGTTGAAACCGGACCGCCCTCTCCTGCTGCGTATCATTCGTTGCCCCGGGAAGCGCCTTTCGGCACCCAGAGCGGAGCGCTCCCGGGCGGCCAAACCGACCGGGCTCGATGGATTCAGGCCTTGCCGCTCGCCAGCCCGGCCGCATCGAAGAGATGCATGCGGCCGGTCTGCGGCGTCAGCCAGACCGGATCGCCATGGCTGATGCGGTAGTCGCCAAGCCCCCGCGCGGTGACCTGTTCGCCATTGTCCATCTTGATGTGGATGAAGGTGTCGGATCCCAGATGCTCGGAGACGCCGGCGATGCCGCGCAGGGCGCCGCTTTCCTTCGAGATGGTCAGGTGCTCGGGCCGGGTGCCGAGGGTCTTGGCGCCGTGTGCCTCGGCATAGGCCCCGGTGAAGAAATTCATCTTCGGCGAGCCGATGAAGCCGGCGACGAAGAGGTTCTTGGGGTTCTCGTAGAGTTCGAGGGGCGAGCCGACCTGCTCGACATTGCCGCGGTTGAGGACGACGATCTTGTCGGCCATCGTCATCGCCTCGACCTGGTCGTGCGTGACGTAGATCATCGTCGTCTTCAGCTGCGCGTGGAGTTCGGAAATCTCCAGCCGCATGTTCACGCGCAGCGCCGCGTCGAGGTTCGACAGCGGCTCGTCGAAGAGAAAGCCCTTCGGCGAGCGCACGATGGCGCGTCCGATGGCGACGCGCTGGCGCTGGCCGCCGGAAAGGTCCTTCGGCTTGCGGTCGAGATAGTCGGTGAGGTTCAGCGTCGCCGCGGCCGCCCGCACCTTCGCCTGGATCGCGTCCTTGCTCTCGCCGGCCATCTTCAGGGGAAAGCCGATGTTCTGTCCGACGGTCATGTGCGGATAGAGCGCATAGGACTGGAACACCATGGCGAGCTGGCGCGCGGCGGGCGAGACGCTGGTCACGTCCTTGCCGTCGATCGAGATGACGCCGCCGGAAACGTCCTCGAGGCCCGCGATGAGACGCAGCAGCGTGGACTTGCCGCAACCGGACGGACCGACGAAGACGACGAACTCGCCGTGCTCGATGTCGAGATCGATGCCGGGAATGATCACCGCATCGCCGAAGCGCTTCGAGACCTGCCGGAGATTGATGGAAGCCATGGCGATCCCTTTCCCTACTTGACGGCGCCGAAAGTCAGACCGCGCACCAGCTGCTTCTGCGAAAACCAACCGATGATGAGGATCGGGGCGATCGCGAGCGTCGAGGCGGCGGAAAGCTTGGCGTAGAAATTCCCCTGGGGGCTCGAGAACGACGCGATGAAGGCGCTGAGCGGCGCGGCGTCCGTCGTCGTCAGCAGCAGCGTCCAGAATGCCTCGTTCCAGGCGAGAATGACGTTGAGGAGGATCGTCGAGGCGATGCCGGGGATCGCCATCGGCGCCAGCACCTGCGTCAGTTCCTTGCGAAGGTTCGCACCGTCCATGCGCGCCGCCTCGAGGATGTCGACGGGGATCTCCTTGAAGTAGGTGTAGAGCATCCAGACGATGATCGGCAGGTTGATCAGGAAGAGGATCATGATCAGGCCGAACCGCGTGTCGAGCAGGCCGAAGTTGCGGAACAGGATGGTGACCGGAACGAGCGCGCCGACCGCCGGCATCATCTTCGTCGACAGCATCCAGAGCAGCACGTCCTTCGTGCGCCGGGTCGGCGAGAAGGCCATGGCCCAGGCCGCGGGAATGGCGAAGCAGAGACCGACGAAAGTCGAGCCGAGCGCCAGGTAGATCGAGTTCATCAGGAAGGCAAAATAGTTCCGTTGCTCCTGGATCGCGACGTAGTTCTCGGTCGTCCAGTCGAAGAACAGGAATTTCGGCGGGATGGAGATCGCGTCGAGTTCACTCTTGAACGAGGTCAGGATCGTCCAGAGGATCGGGAAGAAGATCAGGAGACCGACGACCCAGGCGAGAGCCGTCATGCCGATCTTGCGACGTGTCGAGATGGCGCGCGCCATGTCTCAGCCCTCCAGGTTCTTGCCGACGACGCGGATGAGGAGAAACGCGACGATGTTGGCGACGATGACCGCCACGATACCGCCGGCCGACGCCGTCCCCACATCGCCTTCGAGCGAGATGATCGAGGCGATGAGGAAGGGAAGATTGGAGGAGGCCTCGCCGCCGCCCGTCGTCACCGCGATCTCCGCATAGACAGACAGAAGGAAGATCGTCTGGATCAGGATGACGACGGTGATCGCCCGCTTCATGTGCGGCAGCGTGATGTAGAAAAAGATCGAGAGAGCGCCCGCGCCGTCCATTTCGGCGGCTTCCTTCTGGTCCTGCGACAGGGACTGCAGCGCGGTCAGAAGGATGAGGACGGAGAACGGGAGCCACTGCCAGGCGACGATGATGATGATCGAGGTGAGCGGCAGATTGGTCAGCCAGTCGACCGAGCCGATCCCGACAGCGTTCAGCATCTGCCCGATGACGCCGTAGACCGGATTCATCATCATGTTCTTCCAGACCAGCGCCGCCACCGTCGGCATGACGAAGAACGGCGCGATCACGAGAAGCCGCACGATCGTCTGCCCGAAAACCTCCTGGTCGAGGAGAAGCGCGATCAGGATGCCGCCGATGATGGTGATGCAGAGCACCCCGAAGACCAGCAGCAGCGTGTTCTGGAAAGCGCTGAGGAACCGCGGGTCGGTGAGGAAATAGGTATAGTTCTCGAAACCGACGAAGGGCGTTTCCGGATTGTAGAACCCGTAGCGCAGCGTCGAGAAATAGAGCGTCAGAAAGAGCGGAACGATCATCCAGATGAAGAGGACGATCACGGACGGCGTCATCATCAGCCGTGCGACGGACTTCGTTTGGGTTGTCGCCATGGTCCTGTTCCGACAAGGGGCCGCGCACAAAGGCTGGGGCGGCCGAAACCAGTCTACGGGCGGCGGGGCTCGGCCCGGCTTGCCGGGTAAAGACGGCCATCGTCAGCGGATCGCCGAGAACCGCGTCTCGCGCTGAGCGGTGTGTTTTTTGGAAGCTCGACAGGCCGGCAGATGCCGGCCTGTCGATGCGGGCCTTTGGAGCTTACTTGATGTAGCCGCCGCGGGTCATTTCGCGGACCGCCTGAGCCTGGGCGGCGGCGAGCGCCGCTTCGACGGTGGTGGAGCCGGACAGCGCGGCTGCCATCTGCTGGCCGACGGCCGTACCCAGCCCCTGGAACTCGGGAACGGCGGCAAACTGCAGGCCGACATAGGGCTTGCCCTCGCCGATCGACGGATCAGCCTTGTTGATCGCCGCGAGCGTGGCTTCGGCGAACGGCGCCGCCTTCACATATTCCGGGTTCTCGTAGAGCGAGGTGCGCGTGCCCGGAGGAACGTTCGCCCAGCCCTCCTTGGAAGCGACGAGTTCCAGATAGGCCTTGGACGTCGCCCAGGAGATGAACGTCTGCGCGGCTTCCTGCTTGCCGGACGAGGCCGGAACGGCGAGCGACCAGGCCCAGAGCCAGTTTGCGCCCTCGTTCGGGCAGTTCTCGATGCCGCAGGGGCCGGGCGCGAAACCGACCTTGTCGGGGACCTGGCTCTGCTTCGGATCGGTCACGAAGGAGGCGGCGACGCTCGCATCCATCCACATGCCGCATTTGCCCTGGCCGAACAGCGAGAGGTTCTCGTTGAAGCCGTTGGCGGCGGCGCCCGGAGGTCCATACTTGGTCAGCAGGTCGACGTAGAGCGTGACGGCCTTCTTCCAGCCTTCGCTCTCGAACTGCGGCTTCCAGTCGGCGTCGAAGTAGTTGGCACCGAAGGAACGCGCCATATTGCCGAGGAAGGCCATGTTCTCGCCCCAGCCCGGCTTGCCGCGCAGGCAGATGCCGTAGACCCCGGTCTCCTTGTTGGTCATCTTCTCCGCGGCTTCCGCGATGAAGTCCCAGGTCGGCTTCTCCGGCATGGTGAGACCGGCGGCTTCCAACAGGTCCTTGCGGTACAGCGTCAGCGTGCTCTCGGCGTAGAAGGGCGCAGCATAGAGCGTGCCGTCGGTCGACAGCGCATTGCGGATGGCGGGGATCAGGTCGTCGGCGTCGTAGTCGGCGCCGAGCTTGTCGAGCGGGGCGAGCCACTGCTGCTTCGACCAGATCGGGACCTCGTAGGTGCCGATGGTCATCACGTCGAACTGGCCGCCCTTGGTGGCGATGTCGGTCGTGACGCGCTGGCGCAGGATATTCTCCTCGAGCGTCACCCAGTTCAGCTTGATGTCGGGATGGGCGGCGGTGAAGGCGTCCGTCAGACCCTGCATGCGGATCATGTCGCTGTTGTTGACGGTGCCGATGGTCAGCGTGGTCTCGGCCTGCGCAACCGCAGCGAAGGCCAGCAGCGACGCGGCGCAACCAAGGGTTTTCATGGCGGACATTCGGTGCCTCCCAGCAATTTTGAGCATTTGACCAGTGTCCGGGCAAAATCCCACCGACACGCTTGGCTGTCAAATGAATCCCGTGCGGCGTCGCAGCAATTCTGTGGGCATCTTCGGGATGGTTGTCGCCGAAGGTTGAAAATCCAAGCCGTGAAATACGGCAACGCGCGGATCAGATGCCGATGAGGATCCGCGCCGTCGCCTCGTCGGTGATCAGCCCATTGACGAGCCGGCCGCTCATCGCTGCACGGATCGCCGGCGCTTTCGCGGAGCCCATCGCGACGAGGACCACCTCGCTTGTTTTCGTCGAGGGGATTCTTGCGCTGGCGACGCGATCGTTGAATGGGCAGTCGATGATCTTGCCGGCTTCGTCGAAGACCCAGCCGACGATCTCGCCGACCCCGCCGACGCTGTTGAGGAGATCCCGGTCCTCCGCAGTGATGAAACCGTCGACGACGAGGGGTGCCTTCAGACCGAGTTCACCGACGCCGACGAAGGTGAGGTCGGCCTTTGCGGCGAGCGCCAACGTGCTCTGGACGACCTTCTGCTCGTGCAGGAGAGCCCGTTCTTCGGGACTGGAGACGACGACGGGCAGCGGCATCGGATAGTGCCGCGCCTGGATGGCGTCCGCCATGGTGAAGATGACGTTGTAGACAGATGCCGAGCCATCCAGCGCGATGTTGCCGGTGAGGGAGACGATCCGGTGCTGGCTGCAGGTCATCTTCGGCAGGCGCTCCACCGAGGCCTTCAGCGTGCGCCCGGTGCCGAGCGCCATGATGACGGGTTCGGCCCGCATCAAACGGCGTTCCATCTCGGCCGCACAGGCCTCGGCGATGCCGATGGTCGTGGACAGGGAACTGGGATCAGACGGCACGACCTCGCAGAACGACAGGCCGAACGTCTCCCGCAGGGATCGCGCCTGCTCGAGGCACGAGGCGATCGGGTGGTCGATCCGCACCTTGACGAGACCCGCCGAGACCGACAGCGACACCAGCCGCTGCGCCGACTGGCGCGACGTGCCGAGCTTGGCGGCGATCTCCTCCTGGGTGTTGCCGGCGACGTAATAGAGCCAGCCGGCGCGCGCCGCCTCATCGAGGCGCAACAGATCTTCTTCCCGTCTCTTTGCCAATGCCGCCTCCTGCCAGCGTCATTGTGTAGGGCTGAGATCGGGGATTGCGCAAGTCGGGCCGGCCTCGCCCGCGACGATGCCCACCCCGGTCAGATTCCCATGTTGCCGTTATTCGTCGAATGGGTCCCTTGATTTTCCGGCTTTGGGCTTCTCTTCTAGGGCAAGAATCGCAAGGAGAGTTGCCGTGAAGCCGTTTGACGAGATGCTGACGGAAGTGGAGGGGGAAGTCCGGCAGCCGTACGAGCGTTTCCATGCCTGGTTCGGGCAGCAGGACCCGGAATCGCTCGTCGAAAAGGCCAGCGAGGCCGAAGGCTTCTTCCGGCGCACCGGCATCACCTTTGCCGTCTACGGCGAGGCGGAAGCAGCCGAGCGGCTGATTCCCTTCGATCTCGTGCCGCGCATCATCAACAATCGCGAGTGGCAGAGGCTGGCCGAAGGCATCGAGCAGCGGGTCCGCGCGCTCAACATGTTCCTGCACGACATCTACCACGACCAGGAAATCGTGAAGGCCGGCATCATGCCGGCGCGGCTGATCGAGGGCAACGACGCCTTCCTGCCGGAGATGATCGGGTTCACGCCTCCCGGCGGCGTTTACACGCACATCATCGGCACCGATATCGTGCGCGTCGGCGAGGACCGGTTCTACGTTCTGGAGGACAATGCCCGCACCCCCTCCGGCGTCTCCTATATGATCGAGAACCGGGAGACGATGATGCAGATGTTTCCCGAACTGTTCGCGCAGAACCGCGTCAGGCCGGTCGAGACCTATCCGAACCATCTCCGGCGCTCGCTTGCTGCCGTCGCCCCGCCGCTCTGCGAGGGCGCACCGACGATCGCGGTGCTGACCCCCGGCATCCACAATTCCGCCTACTACGAGCATGCGTTCCTTGCCGATCAGATGGGCGTCGAGCTCGTCGAGGGGGCCGACCTGAAGATGGTGGACGGTCGCATCAAGATGCGCACCACCCAGGGCTTCAAGACGATCGACATCCTCTATCGCCGCGTCGACGACGAATATCTCGACCCCGACGTGTTCAAGTCCGACTCCATGCTCGGCGTCGCCGGGATCATGAAGGTCTACAAGGCCGGCGGAATCACCATCGCCAATGCTCCGGGGACCGGCATTTCCGACGACAAGGCGATCTATTCCTACATGCCCGAGATCGTCGAGTTCTATACCGGCCGGCCGGCCCTCCTCGAAAACGTTCCGACCTGGCGCTGCGCCGACGAGGACAGCCTTGCCTATGTCCTCGATCATCTCGACGAACTGGTGGTGAAGGAAGTGCACGGCTCCGGCGGCTATGGGATGCTGGTCGGGCCGACGTCGACGGCCGAGGAGCGCGAGATCTTCGCCCACAAGCTGCGCGGCAGGCCGAGCAACTATATCGCCCAGCCGACGCTGGCGCTGTCGACCGTCCCGATCCTCGGCGAAAAGGGCCTGTCCCCGCGGCACGTCGATTTGAGGCCCTTCGTCCTCGTCTCGGACAAGGTCAAGATCATCCCGGGAGGGCTCACGCGCGTCGCCCTCAAGGCAGGCTCGCTCGTCGTCAATTCGAGCCAGGGCGGCGGCACCAAAGATACCTGGGTTCTGGAGGACTGATTTCGCATGGCTCTACTTGGACGGACGGCCCAGGGCCTTTTCTGGATGCACCGCTACATCGAGCGTGCCGAGAACATGGCGCGCCTGATCGATGCGGGCCTCAGGCTGTCGCTGACCAACCTCTCTTCCGAGCAGGACGAGTGGCAGTCGGTGCTGGTCACCGCCGGCGTCGAGGCCGCCTACAAGGCGAAATATGCCGACTTCGAGGCCCGGCAGATAATCGACTTCATGCTGTGCGATTTCGACAATCCGTCCAGCGTCCTGTCCTCCATCGAATCGGCACGCACGAATGGCCGCATGGTGCGCACGGCCCTCACCCGCGAGACCTGGGAGGCGCTGAACGAAAGCTGGATTCTCCTGAAGCGGCGCCTGCAGATGCCGCTGCGCGACGGCCAGCTGCCGGCCGTTCTCGACATGGTGAAGAAGCAGACCGCCTACATGCGCGGCGCGTTCTACGGCACCATGCTGCGCAACGAGATCTTCGACTTCTGCAATCTCGGCACCTTCGTCGAACGCGCCGACAACACCGCCCGCATTCTCGACGTGAAATACTGGGTGCTGCTGCCGACCCATTCCTCCGTCGGCTCCTCGCTGGACAACTTCCAGTGGGGCTCGATCCTGCGGTCGGTCTCGGCGCATCGCTCCTATATCTGGGAGTACGACGCGGAGTATCGGGCCTCGGACATCATCGATTTCCTGATCTTCAACGAGCGGATGCCGCGATCCCTGGCCTATTGCTACAGGAACATCGTCGAGATCCTCGACCGCCTCGCCCGGACCTATGGGACCGAGCATGTCTGCCGGGAGACGGCGGACCGGTTGTGTGTTGGATTCACGGACTCCGACGTCGGCAAGGTCATCGAAGGCGGTCTGCACCAGTTCCTGACCAAGTTCATGGTTGATCACAACCGGCTTGCCGTGGAGATCGCGCAAGGATACCGCTTCTACTTGTGACCGGACAGGCGCGGCGGGCCCGGGCGAAATGGTAGGCAATCCGTCCCGCTTCGCCCCCCGGACTTGAGAGGTCGGCTGGGGAGAATGTCGGTCTGCGCTTGCGGCGGCCGATCATCGATCGTAGACCGGGCGTCCGACGGGTGCGGGCCCGCGTCTGGTTGCGTCATTCGCACCGCGCGCCCGGCCGTCCTTGAGGGATTTCAAACCCATGACGTATTGCGTCGGATTGCTCGTTGACCGCGGTCTGGTGTTCATGTCCGACACGCGGACGAATGCCGGCATCGACAACATCTCCGTGGTCTCCAAGATGAAAACCTGGTCGGTGCCGGGCGAGCGCTTTCTGTGCCTGCTCAGCGCCGGCAACCTCGCGACGACCCAGTCGACGGTCTCGCTGCTCGAGGAGCGGGGCATTGCACCCGCGGACCGCGAACCGGCGATTCTCAACCAGCCGTCGATGTTCCAGACCGCCAAGCTGATCGGCGATACCCTGCGCGAGGTGATCTCCTATACCAGCCCCTCCGGGCAGAAGGCAGACGGTCGTTTCTCCGCCTCTTTCGTGCTGGGCGGCCAGATCAAGGGCGGCCGCCCCCGCCTCTTCATGATCTATCCCGAGGGAAACTTCATCGAGGCCGGGGCCGACAATCCCTTCTTCCAGATCGGCGAGCACAAATACGGCCGCCCCATCATCATCCGCACCTACGATCCCGGGATGGCGCTGGAGGAGGTCGCCAAGCTGCTCCTGGTCTCCTTCGACTCGACGATTCGCTCGAACCTCTCGGTCGGCCTGCCGATCGACCTGCAGTTCTACGAGGCCGATAGTTTCGAGCCCGGCTATCGTCACCGCTTCGATCAGCGCGATCCCTACTACCAGCTGATTTCCGAAGGATGGTCCGACTCGCTGAAGTTTGCCTTCGACCAACTGCCGGCTTTCCAGAAATCCAGCGACGACGCCGCCTGACAGGCCGACGCGCCGGAGAATGCAGGCTCGGATTATCTGCTGCGCCGCACCACAACCATGAGTGATTGCATTAACACTTTTTGATGAAGATGGCGGGCGGGGATAACCGGTCCAGATCACATGGCTTTTCAGAGCGCGGGCAGTCCGCTGACATGGCGAGAAGTGTATAGCCTGACCTGGTTGACGCTGGGCGGCATCGCTGTCTGCATGGCCGTATCGGTTGTCTTCAATCTCTGGCTTTTTTGGACGTCGGGGCCCGACGCGTTCTTCAGGAGCATGTTGGGCGCGATCGTTCTGCCGGTGCTTCTCGCCGGTCCGCTGTTCGTCGTCATCTCGCTGAAACTGCGCCAGGCGGCGATCCTCAATCGGGAACTTCAGCATACCGCCAGCCATGACGGCCTGACATCGATCCTCAACCGCAGCGCGTTCACGCGGATCGTGCATGGAAAGCTCGACGAGATCGACAATGCCGAGGGCGGGCGAGGCGCGCTGCTTCTGGTCGACGCAGACTTCTTCAAGGCGATCAATGACCGCTGGGGTCATCCCGTCGGTGACGAGACCCTACGCCGGATTGCGAGACTATTGGTCGAGGTCACACGGGCCGGTGACGTCGTGGGGCGTCTCGGCGGCGAGGAATTCGGTATCTTCCTGCCCGGCGCCGGCCTGCTGTCGGCGGAAGCGACGGCCGAGCGGCTGCGTGCCGTCGTCGCCGAGACCGACATCGTCACACCGACCGGCGAGGCCATTTTGGTGACGGTCAGCGTCGGCGGCGTCTTCTTTCGCAATGCCATTACCTACGAGATGCTGTTTCACCGCGCCGACCGCAAGCTCTACGACGCCAAGGCGAACGGTCGAAATCGCGTCGAGATCGAGGAATTCCGCCCGGAGGGCGTTACCAAGAGGCTCGCGACGACCATCTGAACGGGGCGGCAACGTGCTCCCGTGGGGCGCCACCGTCACGCAGCAACCGTGAGGGCTCTCGCCCCGCTCGCTCAGCCCTCCCGCCGCAGACCCTTCGCCTGCAGCTCCGCCAGATATTCCGCCCACAGCTCCCCGCCGCTCTTTCCGAGTTCGGCAAGATAGTCCCAGGTGAACAGGCCGGTGTCGTGGCCATCGTCGAAGACGATGCGGATGGCGTAGTGACCGACTGGGACGATGTTGGCGATCCCCACATCCTTCTTGCCGCCGACGGTCACCCGCTGTGCGGCCGAATGCCCCTGGACTTCGGCCGAAGGCGACAGGACGCGCAGCATCTCGGCCGAAAACTGATCGCTGGCGCCGTCAGTCGAGCGGATGGTCAGCGTCCGCCTGTCCTTGGAAACGCGGATCTCCTGCGGTGCGGTGGTGGATGAGGACATGGCTTCTTCTCCTTGGCGGCCGGGAACTGCACCCG
The DNA here is from genome assembly GCF_019973775.1 of Aureimonas sp. SA4125. Classification (NCBI taxonomy): domain Bacteria; kingdom Pseudomonadati; phylum Pseudomonadota; class Alphaproteobacteria; order Hyphomicrobiales; family Aurantimonadaceae; genus Aureimonas; species Aureimonas sp. SA4125. The sequence goes on from NZ_AP025032.1 coordinate 3,023,147, forward strand.
GCAAAGGGGCCACGACCGACTTGACCGGAGGCCTGTGACCTTCCATCTCTTTGCAATGACCGATGCTATGAACCAAGTGCCCGGACGCCGCAATCTCCTGGGGATGACGAGCGACATCGAGGTTCCCGCAAAGCCGGCCGAGATGATCGACCCTTTCGGTCGGGCGGTCACCTATCTGCGTGTGTCGGTGACCGACCGCTGCGACTTTCGCTGCGTCTACTGCATGGCGGAGGACATGACGTTCCTGCCGAAGCGCGATCTGCTGACGCTGGAGGAACTCGACCGGCTCGCCAGCGCCTTCGTCGACAAGGGCGTGCGGCGCCTTCGACTGACCGGCGGCGAGCCGCTGGTCCGCAAGAACATCATGCACCTGATCGCCGGCCTGTCCCGCCATTTGCAGAGCGGCGCGCTGGACGAGCTGACGCTGACCACCAATGGCTCGCAGCTGCAGCGCTATGCGTCGGAGCTTGCCGGGCACGGGGTCAGGCGCCTGAACGTCTCGCTCGACACACTCGATGCGCAGAAGTTCAAGGCGATCACCCGCTGGGGAGAACTCGACCGGGTGCTCGCGGGCATCAAGGCGGCGCAGGCCGCCGGCATCAAGGTAAAGCTGAACGCCGTCGCGCTGAAGGGTTTCAACGACCTCGAGATCCCGGAGATGATCCGCTGGGCGCACGGTGAGGGCATGGATCTGACGCTGATCGAGACCATGCCGATGGGGGAGATCGACGAGGACCGGACCGACCAGTACCTGCCGCTGAGCCAGGTGCGCGCCGATCTCGAGGGACGATTCAGCCTGCGGGAGAACGACTACAAGACCGGCGGCCCCGCCCGCTACGTCACCGTGGCTGAGACCGGCGGGCGCCTCGGCTTTATCACGCCGATGACGCACAACTTCTGCGAAAGCTGCAACCGGGTGCGCGTCACCTGCACGGGGACGCTCTATATGTGCCTCGGGCAGGAAGACGCCGCCGACCTGCGCGCGCCCTTGCGCGCCTCGGAGGGCGACGAGCTTTTGTCGCAGGCGATCGACGAGGCGATCGGGCGCAAGCCGAAGGGCCACGACTTCATCATCGACCGCACGACCCGCCGTCCCGCGGTGTCACGCCATATGAGTGTCACGGGAGGCTAGAATGACGGCTTGGCGGCAGCTTTTCCTGGGATTGACCGGCACCTTGGTTCTCGGCGCGACGATCGCGGTCGCCGACGACGTGACCTATCGCAACGACCGTTTCGGCACTGAGGCACGCTTCCCCGCGGAGGCTTTTCCGGTCGCACAGCCCGAGCCGGTCAACGGCGACGGCCGCGCCTGGACGGCCCCGAACGGCGCGGAGCTCTTCATCTATGCCCGCGCCAATCGCGGCGGCGAGACGCCCCGCTCGATCATCGCCGATCGGGCGGCCGATGACACTGTCACCTACAAGAAGGCGGGCAAGCGCTGGGTCGTCGTGTCCGGCTACCGCGACGGCAAGATCTTCTACGAACGCTATATTTTCCGGGGCGACCTCGTCCACTCCGTCGCCATCCGCTATCCCGAGGCGGCACGGAACCGGTACGACAAGCTGGTCGGCCCGATTACCAACTCGCTGCGAGCCAGGGCATCGTCGTCGTAGGACATCCCGCTTGCGGCAAGCGCTCTTCATGCCCCTGTCGGGAACGGCGTCTGGGACGACGTCGCACGCTCATTTGGGCAGCGCGTTTCAATCGGACCGGTAGAGGTCCTTGACCGCTCCCACCGAAACGATGCCCTTTGTCGACGACCGCACCGAGACAGTTTCCCTGAGATCGCCAGCCTGCCGATAGGCAAAGGTAATCGGCAGGAACTCGTTGCGGCTGATGAACCAGTCGATGAGATGTCGGACACGCTCGGGGTCGGGGCCATAAGGCAGGACAACGTTTTCGGCCTTCGCCGCGCTGGCCGCCTGCTTCTCGACTTTGTCGTTGTTCTGAGGGACGGTCGCCAACGACCAGGTATCCCCAAGCCCCGTGAGCCGCGATCCGGCCGCGCCCGGTTCTGCTGCCTTCATGGCGATGTCGAGCGTGGATGACGTCGGTGGCGTCGGGCCGCTGGAAAGAGCTTCCGGTGTCAGCGAAACGGCTGAGTGCGGCAGGACCCATGTCTCATCCACGGAGGCGATCGCCGTCTCGACGCGCGCGTCGCCCGAAAGGTGAGCTGTTTGAACCGCCGCGGCCTGCACGGGAGCCGGATCGGGTTCCGGCCGCCGCTCGGGACGCACGGCCGATAGAGGCTGGATGGCATCGAATGCCCCCATGGCGATTTCCTTCGTTTCATATGCAGCCGCATAAAGGTCGCAGGAAAAAATCGATGGATCGCTACACCAATCGTTAGGATTTGCTCGATTCGCGGTTTTCCTCGCGGACGTCGGCCAGCCGGATGCGGGCGGAATCGCGCGGGTGCCGAAAGACTTTCTGCCGCGATGGTCGCGCTCTTGGGGCGCAGGGAGTAGAGGATGGTCGCCTCTCTCGCTGTCCTGGAATCCGCATGCCCTCCCTTCCCTCCCCGCCGATGTCGGCCAATCTGCGCGCCGGTCTCTGCATGCTGGCCGCCATGGCGGCCTTCGTCGTCAACGACAGCCTCGTCAAGCTCGCCTCCAGCGACATGGGCGTCGCGCAGATCATGGCCGTACGCGGCGTGATGGCGACGGCGATTCTGACCGGACTCGCCGTCTGGCAGGGTGCGCTTTGCCCGCTCGGCACCATGCTGCGGCCCATGCTGCTCTTGCGCACCCTCGCCGACATCCTGGCGACGCTGACCTATATCTCCGCCCTCCGCTCCCTTCCTCTCGCCAACACGACGGCGATCTTCCAGGCATTGCCGCTCGCGGTGACGCTGGGTGCCGCCCTGTTCTTCGGCGAACGCGTCGGCTGGCGGCGATGGACGGCGATCCTGGTCGGCTTTCTCGGCGTGATGATCATCGTGCGTCCGGGCCTGGAGGGCTTTACCGTCGCCTCGATCTACGTCCTTCTGTCCGTCGTTTGCGCCGCGACGCGCGATCTTGCGACGCGGCGTCTGCCGAAGGGCATCCCGTCGCTCTACATCTCGATGACGACCGCGCTCGCCGTCTCGATCACGGGCTGGGCGCTCCTGCCCTTCGACGCATGGCGCCCGATGGCGGCGCCGCAGTTCCTCACGCTGGGCGGCGCAGCGGTCCTCATCACGATCGGCTATTTCTTCATCGTCGAAGCCATGCGCGGCGGCGACATCAGCTTCGTCGCGCCGTTCCGCTATTCCGTCCTCGTCTTCGCGCTCCTGATCGGCATCGTCGGCTTCGGCGAACGGCCGGACGGCTTCGTCGTCCTTGGATCGCTGATCATCGTCGGCAGCGGCGTCTACACGCTCTACCGCGAGCGGGTTCGCGGCGGCAGCCTCCCGGCGACGACATCCCTGCCGGCAGAGGCTGGAGCGATGCCGCTCGTCGCGAGCACCAGCGACAAGGTGGAGCCGAGATGACGAGGCATGCGCCTGCCGCGCTTGACCCCGGCGAGCGCGCCCGGGATCTGCCGACCGGCGGCTGCGCGCCGGCGGCCTCGCCGGCAGCCAAGGCTGGCCGGGAACCTTGAGTTGCTCGGTATATGTCGGCGAAGCATCCTGAAAACGGGGCAAGCTGGTGGCCCCGCGGCCGGGCGACACGCGTGCCAAACCAGCGCGCTGCGCGGACTTTTTTCGCGACAGGTTGAAAACCAAACGAAGCGTGATCTCGCCTGTTGCGCTCCCCGCGAAAACAGTGGGAGTATCGCCTGCATAAGAGGCATGCCCAATGCAGAGGCTGGGCGTGGTTCGCACTCACTTTCGGAGAACTCCATGCGTTTTGCCCGTACCGTCACCCTCGCCGTCGCGGCCCTCGCCATGGCGGGCAGCTTCGCGCCCGCCCGTGCCGACGATTCGGCCAAGGACTGGTCGACGATCAAGATCGGCACGGAGGGTGCCTATCCCCCGTTCAACTTCCTGACCGCCAGCGGTGAGCTGACCGGCTTCGACCTCGACATTGCCAAGGCCCTTTGCGACAACATGAAGGTCACCTGCACCTTCGTCGCGCAGGATTGGGACGGCATGATCCCGGCGTTGCAGAACAACAAGTTCGACGCCATCATCGCCTCGATGTCGATCACGCCCGAGCGCCAGCAGCAGATCGACTTCACCAACAAGTACTACAATACGCCGCCGGCGATCGCTGTCCCGAAGGACAGCGCGATCACCGAGACGACGAAGGAAGCTCTCGCCGGCAAGACCATCGGAGCGCAGGGCTCCACGACCCATTCCCAGGCGGCCGAGGTCCTGTTCCCCGACAGCGAGATCAAGGTCTATCCGACCTCCGAGGAATACAAGCTGGACATCGGCAATGGCCGGCTCGACGCCGTGATGGACGACGTCGTCGTGCTGTCGCAGTGGATCGACAGCCCGGATGGCGCCTGCTGCAAGGTTCTCGGCACGCTGCCGGCCGATCCCAAGATCTACGGCGTCGGCGCCGGCATCGGCCTGCGCAAGGGTGACGAGAAGCTGAAGAAGATGTTCGACGACGCGATCGTCGCCATCCGCAAGGACGGCACCTACAAGACGATCCAGGACAAGTACTTCAAGTTCGACGTCTACGGCGCCGAGTAAGGTCGCAGGCGCGGCGGCACTGTTGCCGCGCCGTTTCGCTCGGGTCCCGGGCCGCGTATGCACTCCCGCACGTCGCAGGTCCGGTCCTCAGGCGCCGGCCCGGACCATCCGGTTGTAAAGATCGAAACATGACACTGCGGGGCGTGCATGGAGAGTAACTGGGCGCTGATCGGCTTTGGGCCGAACGGTTGGGGCGACGACATTCTGGCCGGCGTGCTCGTGACGGTGTCGCTGGCACTGGCGACCCTGCCGCTCGGCATCGCGTCCGGCTTTCTCCTTGCCCTTGGCAAGATGTCCGAGGACAAGGCGCTGCGCCTGTCCGCCAACATCTACACCACGATCTTTCGCGGCCTGCCCGAGCTTCTGACGCTGTTCCTCGTCTATTTCGGCGGCCAGAGCGCAATCAATGCCCTGACCGGCGCGGTCGGCCTGCCCGAGCTCACCGTCTCCTCCTTTCTCGCCGGGATGATCGCGCTCGGGCTCGTCTTCTCGGCCTTTGCCAGCGAGGTCTTTCTCGCCGCCTTTCGCGCCATCCCCCACGGACAGACCGAGGGCGCCATGGCGCTCGGCCTGTCGCGCTGGCGGATCATGCTCCTCGTCCTCATTCCGCAATTGATCCGGATCGCGTTGCCGGGCCTTGCCAACCTCTGGATGAACCTCCTGAAGGACACCGCGCTCGTCTCCGTCGTCGGTCTTGCCGACACGCTGCGCCAGGCGGGCATCGCTTCGCGCGTGACCCGCGAGCCCTTCCTGTTCTTCGGCGTCGCCTGCGCGATCTTCCTGGTGCTGACCATGCTGTCGTCGATCGTCATCGGCCGGATCGACACCTGGACACGGCGCAGCGGGGTCTCCCGATGAGCCTGGCGCCACCGCCGGTCGTCCGGCGCCCCTACGGCAAGGCCGGCGTCATCACGCTCGGCCTTTGGCTCCTCACCGGCCTCGGTCTCGTCTACTATCTCGTCTCCGCCTACAATCCCGAGCTGATCGCCCGCTACTTCCCGCTCTACCTGAAGGGGCTGTGGACGACGATCTCGCTCGTCCTCATCTCCTTCGTCATCGGCGCCCTGATCTCGATTCCGATCGCGCTCGGCCGGCGATCGCAAAGCCGGATCGCGCGGGGCCTCTCCTTCGTCTTCGTCTATTTTTTCCGCGGCACGCCGCTGATCGCCCAGATCTTTCTCGTCTATTACGGATTTGGCCAGTTCCGCGGCGCCTTCGAGAGCATCGGGCTCTGGTGGTTCTTTCGCGAGGCCTGGTACTGCGCCATCTTCGCGCTCTCCCTGAACACGGCGGCCTATCAGGCGGAGATCCTGCGCGGGGCGATCGAGAGCGTCGGCCGCGGCCAGTGGGAGGGAGCGCGCGCCCTCGGGCTGCCCCGCCTCGTCATTTTCTGGAAGATCGTCCTGCCGCAGGCGATGATCGTGGCGCTCCGGCCCTATGCCAACGAGATCATCCTGATGATCAAGGCCTCGGCGATCGTCGCCATCATCACGGTCTACGACCTCTTCGGCGAGACCCGAAGAGCCTATTCCCGGACCTTCGACTTCCAGACCTATATCTGGGCCGCCATGTTCTACCTCGCTATCGTCGAAGTCCTGCGCAATCTGACCGCCATCGCCGAGAAGCGGTTGATCCGCCATCTCAAGCGGTAGCAACCGGGCTCGCCCGGATCCGGAGCGACGCGGGCCACCAGCGCGACGACAGGATTTTTCGCTTTGTGCACCGGCGTCATTCGTCTAACCCCTGACAGGGCAAGAGGCGCGGAAAGCGTCTGGGACAGGGAGACGGCAGGCAATGGCAAAGGTCGCATTCATCGGACTGGGCGTGATGGGCTATCCCATGGCGGGACATCTCAAGACGAAAGGCGGCCATGACGTCACCGTCTTCAACCGGACAAATACCAAGGCCGAGAAATGGGCCGCAGAGTTCGGCGGGACGGCGGCTGCTACCCCGCGGGCGGCGGCGGAAGGCGCGGATTTCGTCTTCTGCTGCGTCGGCAATGACGACGACGTGCGCTCCGTCCTCCTCGGCGAGGACGGCGCGATGGCCGGCATGGCCCCCGGCGCGACGCTGATCGACAACACCACCGCATCGGCAGAGCTCGCCCGCGAATTGGACGCTGCCGCGCGCGAGAAAGGTCTGAAGTTCCTCGACGCGCCCGTTTCGGGCGGACAGGCGGGCGCCGAGAACGGCGCGCTGACCGTCATGGTCGGCGGCGATCAGGCCGATTTCGACGCGGCCCAGCCGGTCATCGCCGCCTATGCCAAGATGGTCGGGCTGATGGGTCCCGCGGGCTCCGGCCAGCTCACCAAGATGATGAACCAGATCTGCATCGCCGGCCTCGTCCAGGGTCTCTCCGAAGCCATCGCCTTCGGCCAGAAGGCCGGCCTCGACATCGAGAAGGTGGTGGGCGTCATCTCCAAGGGTGCCGCGGGTTCCTGGCAGATGGAGAACCGCCACAAGACGATGGCAGCGGGACAATACGATTTCGGTTTTGCGGTCGAGTGGATGCGCAAGGATCTCGGCATCTGCCTCTCAGAAGCCCGTCGCAACGGCGCGGCACTGCCGGCGACCGCGCTGATCGACCAGTTCTATGCCGAGGTCGAGAGCATGGGCGGCAAGCGCTGGGACACGTCCTCGCTCCTGGCGCGCCTGCAGCGCTGAAGCTTGGCTCACCTGCGGTAGCAGGCAGTTGAATCACCAAGTGAGGAGGATGATTCGTCGCCCGTGAAGTATCCCTAACCCGTTGATCTTCGAGTATTTCTTGATTTCGGGAAGATCTCGTTTTTGCCAGTTTCTGTCTCTGTGGAGCGCGGAAACTTGCAAATTGCGCGCGGCGTGAAGGCGTGATTCCATGGCTTTGGAGCAACTGGAAACGGAGCCAGGGGATGCGGCCGAGGGAGCGTCGGGACAGCGGTCAGAGCGATCTTTTCCGAGCCCGGCTCGACCAGATCGTCGACATGAGGCACCCGCTGGCCAGGCTCGGCCGGGTGATCGACTGGCGGTTTCTGGAGGAGCGCTTCGGCACGGTCTATTCGGATGGGCCGGGCCAGCCGCCTCTGCCGACGCGGCTGATGGCGGGCCTGGCGATCCTGAAGTCGATGCACGATCTCTCCGACGAGGCGCTGTGCGATCGCTGGGTGGAGAACCCTTACTTCCAGCTCTTCTGCGGCGAGGAATTCTTCCGCCACGCGCTGCCCTTCGACCGCTCGTCGATGACGCGCTGGCGCCAGCGGATGGGCGAGGAGAGGCTGAACGCCCTGGTGCAGGAGAGCCTCGCCACGGCGTTGCGCACCGGCGCTGCCAAGCCCGCGGACTTCACCAAGGCGGTGGTCGACACGACGGTGCAGCCCAAAGCCGTGGCGCATCCGACCGATGCCAGGCTGATGCACCGCGCCCGCGAGCGCCTGGTGCGGCTGGCCAAGACGCTGGGGCTCGATCTGCGCCAGTCCTACGCCCGGCTCGGCAAGATCGCCTTGATCCGGCAGCAGCGCTATGCCCATGCCAAGCAGTTCAAGCGGGCTGGCAAGGCGTTGCGGACCTTGCGGACCTATCTCGGCCGCGTCATCCGCGACATCGTGCGCAAGGCCAAGGGCGACGCCGAGCTCGAGGCGGCCACCGCGCAGGAACTCATGCTCGCTCGGCGGGTCCATGCCGGCAACCGGAACCTCAACCGCGTCAGGGGCATGCCGAGGGATGCCGACCTCAGGGTGTTCAGCCTGCATGCGCCCGAGGTCGAATGCATCGGCAAGGGCAAAGCCCACCGGCCTTACGAGTTCGGCGTCAAGGTCTCGGTCGCCACCACGCTCACGCGCTCCAAGGGCGGCCAGTTCGTCACCCACGTCGCGGCCCTGCCGGGCAAGCCCTATGACGGGCATACGCTGGCCGCGGTCATCCCCGCCATCGAGGCGCAGATCGGCGCGACGCTGACGCGGATCATCGCCGACGCCGGCTACAAGGGCCACAACGCCCCGCAGAGCCACCGCTTCAAGGTCTACACCGCGGGCCAGAAGCGCGGCATGACCGACCAGATCCGCCGCGAGATGCGCCGCCGCTCGGCCGTCGAGCCCGTCATCGGCCATCTGAAAGAAGACCACCGCATGGGCCGCAACCACCTCGCCCACACAATCGGCGACGCCGCCAACGCCGTCCTCGCCGCCGTCGGCTACAACTTCAGACGGATCCTCGCCTGGCTCTCGCTTTGGCTGGCCATTCTCTGGTCAACTCTCATCGCCTCGACAGGCCAAAACCTTCAGCCCGAAACCGCCTGATGGGCGTTCTTCACGGGCGACTGATTCGTCGCGCGAATTGTCAGGCGCAAGGGATTCAGGCAACACGCGTTTCCGGCCGCTCCCTGCCTTCCCTCCTCAACGGTCGTCATCCCGGCCTTGCGCCGGGATACACGCCAGGCCCTGAAAGGCCCGAAGGCGACTGGAGCGCGGCCATCGTCGGCAACACCCCGCCCCGCCCGCGCGACAGGCAGCCGTCAAACCTCGCGCGGCTCCTTGTCGAGGATGATGTAGTCCAACGGCATTTCGGTCGTGTATTTGATCTGCTCCATCGCGAAGGACGAGGATACGTCGCGGATCTCGATGCGGGCGATCAGGCGCTTGTAGAAGGCGTCATAGGCGGCGATGTCGGGCACCACGACGCGCAGGAGATAGTCCACGTCGCCGCTCATGCGGTAGAACTCGACCACCTCGGGAAAGTCGCCGACGACTTCCGAAAAGCGCTTCAGCCACTCGTTCGAGTGCGAGTTGGTCCGGATCGAGACGAAGACGGTAACGCGCAGGTTGACCTTTGCCGGGTCGACGACGGCCACGCGCCGGCGGATCACGCCCTCCTCCTCGAGCTTCTGTATCCGCCGCCAGCAGGGCGTGGTCGACAGGCCGACGCGTTTGGCGATCTCTGCCACGGCGAGCGTCGCATCCTCCTGCAGGAGCCGCAGAATCTTCTTGTCGAGCCGGTCCATCGTGCTGCCTCGTTGCCGCGTCCGCCGTCCTTATAGCAGGTCGGCCGGCTGCGTCAGATTCATCACCAAGCTTCGGGCGCCGGTGCCGGCAACCCGCCGTCAGGCTCTGGCGCTCGGCCGCGCCGACATCTCGGCATGCCAACGCCTGACATGGACGAGGCCTTCGGGCAACGCGATCCGTGCCGGCTTCATGAAGTCGATCGCGACGAGGCCCGTGATGTCGGCGATCGAGAACGCCTCCCCGGCGACAAAGCGGTTCTCGGAGAGACGAGCATCGAGAATGCGCAGAAAGGCTTCGGCCTTCGGCTTGTTCGCTTCGCCCCAGGACGCGATCTGCGGCACCTCCCATTCGCGCATGGCGGGATGGAGATGGCGGAAGGCGGCGGCGACGCTGGCGAGGAGATTGAGTTCGAGCCTCCGGTTCCACTCCTCCACCCGTGCCCGTCCGAGCGCCCCGGTGCCGAACAGCGGCGGCTCGGGGTGACGCTCCTCGAAATATCGGCAGATGGCGACCGATTCCGTCAGAACGGACCCGTCGTCGAACTCGAGCACCGGCAGCCGCTGCAGAGGATTGCGAGCGGTGACACCGTCGCCGCGATGCTCGAATGCCGCCATGTCGACAGGCACGAGCGGAACGTCGATCCCCTTTTCGGCCAGAAAGATCCGGACGCGGCGTGGGTTTGGCGCCAGCCCGCCGTCGAAAAGCTTCATCCTGTCCTCCCACGACCTCACGGCTAAGCACTCAGTGCATCGACACGGCGCATTTTCGCGATTGCTTAAGGTATTTTTTTAAACTTTCGGAAAGATGATGGATCGGTCGAAGCGCGAAGTTGGAAGCGATCCAAACCCCCGTCATGTCCGTCGCAGCCCCCCCCAGTTACGACAAGAATATTGTCGAGCGCCGCAGGGTTCCGCGCAATGCGGATGTCTCGCGCACGCTGAGGATGGCGCGCGGGCGCTTGACCTCGGGCAGCGGCATCGAGCCGCGATTCGATCGAGAATTGCTGCTTCAGCACGCTCAGGCTCTGAAATCCTGCGCCGTCGTCATGCCGCTGCCGATCCTCTTGATCGGCTTCGGGCTGATGTCCTTTCTCGGCAACGAGATCGCGGCGCTCTGGGTCGCCATTGCGGTGGCCGGCTATGCGGTCCTCTACCTGATCACGCGAGACTTCCGGTCGCTCGGCGACCAGCCTGTCGACGCCGTGCAATGGAATCGCCGCTTTCTCGTCGGACATTTCGCCGCCGGCGCCGGGTGGGCCTATCTCGCTGCCGTCGGATGCGAGGCCTGCGGGCCGCTGCGTTTCGAGATCTTCCAGCTCGCCGTTCTGCTCATCGCCGTCGCGATGACAGCGATGGTCTCCTCGACCCTTCGTGGGGGCGTCGTCGCGGCATTCCTGCCGCTGATCGCCGTTCTCGTCTTTAAGATGGCCGACGAGGCCGAGCCGATCGCGATCGTCATGCGGGCCGTGATCATCGGTGCCGTGCCGTTCTTCACCTTCGTCGCCGAGCATCTCCGGCGAATCAGCATCGAGCGGATGCGGCATCAGGCGGAAAAGGATGAGCTGATCGCCGAGCTGGACACGGCGCGCGTCATCTCCGACGAGGCGCGCCGGCGGGCGGAAGAGGCCAATCTCGCCAAATCGCGGTTCCTTGCCACGATGAGCCACGAACTGCGCACGCCGCTCAACGCGATCCTCGGCTTTTCCGAGGTGATCGCCAAGGAAATCCTCGGACCGATCGGCAACCCGACCTACAAGGATTACGTTCAGGACATCAACGCATCGGGACAGCACCTCCTCGACCTGATCAACGAGATCCTCGACCTGTCGAGAGTCGAGGCCGGACGCTACGCCCTCGACGAGGAGGCCGTCGATCTCTCGCGCATCGCCCGCGATTGTCTGGCTTACGTGCAGTTGAAGACCGAGGCGAAGGGCATCGTGCTGCAGATCCAGTTCGAACCCGAGCTGCCGCAGCTCTGGGCCGATGAACGGTCGATCCGGCAGATCATCCTGAACCTTCTGTCCAACGCGGTGAAGTTCACGCCGCGCGGCGGCACGATCACCATCCGCGTTGGCTGGACGGCCGGCGGCGGACAATATGTGTCGATTCGAGACACCGGACCCGGCATTCCCGAGGAGGAGATCCCGATCGTCCTCTCATCCTTCGGCCAGGGCTCGATCGCCATCAAGAGCGCCGAACAGGGAACCGGGCTTGGCCTGCCGATCGTGCAGGCCCTCGTTCACCTGCACGACGGCGAATTCGTCCTGAAGTCGCGCCTGCGCGAAGGCACCGAGACCATCGCCATCTTCCCGCATGCGCGCGTGCTCGAGGTGATGCCCGCCTACCAGGACATGGTCTGAAACTTCCAAGCTCTTGTCTGGGAAACGGCGATCCTTACATTGCGCTCTCCAGCCCACCGGGCCGCCGGCGACGGAGCGACATGTCGATCGAATCCCCTTGCACGAAGATCTGCGTCATCGAGCCTGGCAGCGGGCACTGCCTCGGTTGCGGGCGCAGCGGCGAGGAGATCGGAAGCTGGATGGCCTATTCGCCGCAACAGCGGCGAAGTGTCATGGCCCTCCTGCCGGCACGGATCGCAGCCCTGTCGGGCAGAGAACCGGAGGCGCCCCCCTCCCCGGCGAAAGGGGCCTGACGGCATGCGCGACAATCGCCTCCTGCTTTTCCTCCTTGCCGCCATCGCCGTCGTCGTCGCATTCCTCGTCTTCAACGACGACGGCACGGTCGCAGGGATCGGGGAAGGTCAGTTCGCCGATGTCGCCTACCTCTCCGTGTGGGTCCTCGTCCTTGCCTCGAGCATGTTCTTCGTCTTCCGCGGCAACCTCAGCGGCGCCGTGAAGAGCCTTGCCATCTACGCCCTCGGCTTCGTCCTCCTGATCGGGCTTTACGGCTATCGCGCCGAACTGAGGGAGGTCGGTGACCGCTTCCTGGCGGAACTCATCCCCGGGCGCGCCATCGCCATTGCCGGCACCGACGGTCGCCAGTTCATGGTCATGCGCGGCGACGACGAGCATTTCCACGTCGCGGCCGAGGTCGACGGCAGGCCGGTCGAGTTCCTCGTCGACACCGGCGCCAGCGTGGTCGCGCTGGATCGCCGGGCGGCGGCCGCGATCGGCATCGACGTGGCAAGCCTTGCCTATACCAGCCGGGTGATGACCGCCAACGGCATCGCCCGATCAGCGCCCGTCGTTCTCGGCACCGTGCGAATCGGCGAGATCGAGCGCGCCAATGTCCAGGCGGTGGTGATGGACCGCGACGACGATGGCATCAGCCTGCTCGGCATGAGTTTTCTCGGTACGCTGTCGTCCTTCGATTTTCGCGGCGAGAGGCTCGTTCTCAGCGACTGATCGGCTCTGCGATCAGGCCGCTTCCCGGACCGGGACGTCCAGATCGACATGCGACAGCGCCTCGAAGAAGAGCTCCGGGCCCGCGTCCCGGCGGCTGCCGGCGTCCGACAGGGTCTGGCGCCAGCGCCGGGCTCCGGGCAAGCCGGTGAAAAGTCCGGTCATATGGCGGGCGACATGGACGAGGCGCCCGCCGGCGGCGATGTGCCGGGCCGCGTATTCCGCCATCGTCTCGACCAGCTGCCGGTAGTCAGGAGCATCCGGTTGGGCGCCATAGAAAAGCGTGTCGACGACCGAGAGCTGCCCGGGCGTCTGGTAGGCGCCCCGGCCCATCATCACGCCGTCGACCAGAGACAGTTGCTCCAACGCTTCCTCGACCGTGCGGAGACCGCCGTTGAGGCCGACGAACATGGCCGGCAGCCGCGCCTTCAGACGATGCACGCGGCCGTAATCAAGCGGCGGGATGTCGCGGTTTTCCTTCGGGCTGAGCCCTTGCAGCCAGGCCTTCCGCGCATGCACCCAGATCCCGGAGACGCCTGCCGCCACGGCGCAATCGGCGAGCGCGTCGAGCGCGGCCTCAGGATCCTGATCGTCGACGCCGATGCGGCATTTCACCGTCACCGGAACATCCGAGGCCTCGCGCATGGCCTGCAGGCACTCGCCGACGAGCAAGGGCTCGCGCATGAGACAGGCGCCGAACGCTCCCGACTGCACCCGGTCCGAGGGGCAGCCGACATTGAGGTTGATCTCGTCATAGCCATAGGCCGCCGCAAGGCGTGTCGCGCGCGCCAGCTTCTCCGGATCCGAACCGCCGAGTTGCAACGCGACCGGGTGCTCCTCGGCGTCGAAACCAAGGAGGCGCTCGCGATCCCCGTGGATCACCGCATCCGCCACCACCATCTCGGTATAGAGCAGCGCCCGGCGCGTCAGCTGGCGATGGAAGAAGCGGCAGTGTCGATCCGTCCAGTCGATCATCGGCGCGACGGCGAAGGCGACCGGGCGAGCCGGCTCCACGGCGGAAGCGCTTGTGGCCGCCGAGCGCTGGTCTCCGGTCAGGGGCTGGTTGTCTGAATGCATGGCGCTGCCGTCGATCTCCGTTGAATGTCCATACGGTCCTCGCCGGCTGGACGCAACGTTGGCGAAGCACAGGGAAGCTAAGGCTGACCGGCGTTCCCCTGCACCATGGACCGGAGTTTCCTCATACGCGCCCGTTCGGCAGTCGCCGTGTTGCCCACCGCTACCGTCACACCGGACATAACAAAAAACCCCGCCGAGAGACTCGGCGGGGTCTAGCAATTTCCCGAGGTTGCCCGGCTTACGCCGAGCCTCTCTCGAAAGATTTAGAACGTGCGGATGAACTCAACGTAACCGAAGGTCTGGTCGGCGTCGTTGATGCCTGCGTCGCTATCGATGTCGCGGTACGACACTTCGGCGCTAACCGCAAAGTTCGAGGTAACCTGGTAGCCCAGGTTAGCAGCAACGCCCCAGTACTCGCCGCCGTCAAGCCCGACGACGGTGTCGACCAGCAGGCCGCTGTCCAGCGTGTCGAGGAAGAGGTTGGAGTCGAAGAGCTCGCCGTACACACCGGAAACGATACCGGTGAACTTGCCGAACGTCTGCTGATAGGCAGCGCCCACCTGCCACTCGCTCGGGGTTGCCAGACGATTCGCGCCGCCGAGGTAACCACCTGGCTCGAGCGAAGCGTATTCGGTCGGATCGAAGGCGTAGTGACCCTCGATCTTGAACATCGAACCAGCCGCCAGCAGATCCTTGAGCTCAATGCCGGCCTTCAGAGCAAAAGCGCCGTCCGAAGCGTCGTCAAAGTTGTACTCGTCGAGGAAGTAGAACGAGTTGATGCCGACGTTGGTCGTGTAGAAGCTGCCGCTATAGGCATCTTCGTCGTAGACACCGGAGATGTAAGCACCGCCCCAGGCGCCTTCGTAGGCCAGCTGGGCAACGATGTCCGGCATGAAGTCGCCGTCGCCATCGTCTTCGAGCGAGGCCGCGGCAGTGAAGCCGTTCGCGGCATAGGTGTAGGAAATGCGGTTCACCGAGATATCGCCAACCGACCAGTCGTTGTCGGTGAAGAGACCGTCACGCTCGGCCCAGAGCGAGTCGAGCTTGCCCATGGTCAGGCCACCCAGCTGGATGTAGGCCTGGTCCATGATGTAGCCGTTGCCCTCGGTGCCGTAGCCACGGTTGTTGAAGCTCGTGTTGGTGGCCTGGACGCGGGCATAAGCGCGGAGGGTACCGAGCTCGGTCTCTTCGCGAACGTCGAAGTTCAGACGAGCGCGGACGCGGCTGTGGAAATCGTAGCCTTCGCTGCCGTCGAGGTTAGAGGCGTCGAGGAAGTCGGCGTCGTCCGAAACCTTGCCGGTCGTCTCGAGGCGCATGCGGACGTAGCCGCCGATCTTCAGGCAGGTCTCGGTGCCGGGGATGTAGAAGAAGCCCGTGCCGTAGACGTCGCAAACGCGGACGTATTCAACCGGCTCCGGCTCAACCATCACAACGGCGTCGGCAGCGCGGGCGCCGGAAACTGCGACGAGTGCCGCAGCGGATCCGAGCAGGATGCTCTTGATGTTCATGTCCTGACCTCCAGTCAAGTTGATAGGTGAGGGTTGGGCCTTGTTGTGAAGGACAAAACCTTCCCTGCCCCGTCCCCTGCGTCGAAAGTCCGAAGCAACTGCTGCGTCCTGTCGAGACAGAACATCCAACACTCGGCCCCCCGATGCAATCCGCAAACCGTGCGGCGGCAGGCTTGGGAGCATCTTGGCCACACCGCTGTTGCGGCAATGTCACAAGTCGATCGAGGGCCGGTTCGGTTAAGTTAAGATAAGGTTAACGCGGGTCAGATAAATGCACCGAATACGCCGTTGCACGGCCCTTCCCTTGGCCACCGTGGCATGACGGCCACCGATCCCGCCGAGCCACCAGCAGCGGTTCGCGGACGCGTCGCTTGGTAGTGTCCGCGCTCGTGGTGGAAATTCCGACATTGAAAGGTGTGGCTGAGGCGGTCACCGGATAGGGCGGCTAAGGTGGAGTTGCGAGACTTCAACCTGACCGGAGAACCCGATGACCGAGGACAGACTACCGCTTGCCGAGCTTTTTGCGAAAGCCGGGGACGGCGATTTCCTGAGAACGATAGCCGAGAGCGTGATGCAGCTCCTTATGGAGGTCGACGTTGAAGGCATGATCGGCGCCGGGCGCCACGAACGGACGCAGGAACGGGCGACTTATCGCAATGGCTACCGCGACCGCTCGCTCGACACGCGGCTCGGCTCGTTGCAGCTTCGGATACCCAAGCTTCGGCAGGGCAGCTACTTCCCGCCGTTCCTGGAGCCGAGAAAGCTCTCGGAGAAGGCCTTGGTTGCCGTCATTCAGGAAGCTTGGATCAGCGGCGTTTCCACCCGGCGGGTCGACGATCTGGTACAGGCCATGGGGCTGTCGGGGATCGGCAAGAGCACCGTATCGAAGCTGTGCAAAGACATCGACGAACGCGTCGGCGGCTTCCTCGACCGTCCTCTCACTGGCGACTGGCCCTACCTCTGGCTGGATGCGACCTACCTGAAGCAGCGCGAGGGTGGACGCATCGTTTCGGTCGCCGCCATAATCGCCGTGGCCGTGAACACGGACGGCAAGCGCGAGATCGTCGGCCTTCACATCGGCCCCTCGGAAGCGGAGACGTTTTGGTCGAGCTTCCTCAAGAGCCTCGTGCGCCGCGGCCTGTCCGGCGTGAAGCTCGTGATCTCGGATGCTCACGAAGGGCTGAAAGCCGCCATTCGCCGGGTGTTCAGCGCCTCCTGGCAGCGCTGCCGGGTGCATTGGATGCGCAACGCCCTGTCGTATGTCCCGAAGGCGCAGCAGAGCATGGCGGCGGCCGCGCTGCGCCAAGCCTTCGCCCAGCCCGATCGTGCTAGCGCCAGCCAGGCGCTGCGCCACGTCGCCGACCAGCTTCGGGGAAAGTGTCCAAAGCTCGGGGCCTTCATCGACAACAGCGAGACCGACGTGCTGGCGCACATGGATTTTCCCAGTCAGCACCGGACCCGGATCCATTCGACGAATTCCCTGGAGCGCCTGAACAAGGAGGTGAAGCGGCGTGCCGACGTCGTCGGAATCTTCCCGAACGAGGGATCCATCATCCGGCTCATCGGCGCCGTCCTTCTCGAGGCCAACGACGAATGGCAGATCCAGAACCGCTACATGCAGACCGAACCCATGGCCGACCTCATGGCCATGGGCAACACTGCAAAACCCGAACAGATTTCCACCGAAGTCGCCTGAAACGGAGCCGCTTCAGCTACACTCAATTTCCACCACGTTGACGGACACGACCCGAGAGGTGGTCCCGGAAAACCGGACCAGCATTTAGGGTGGATCGCCTGATGAGAAGGACGATCCGAGCATGTCGAAGAGGGCGCGGTATTCCGCGGAATTCAAAGCCAAGGTCGCGCTGGATGCGATCCGAGGCGAGCTGACGCTGGCCGAATTGGCGAAGAAGCACGGGGTGCATCCGAATGTAGTCGGCCAGTGGAAGCGCCTGGCCATCGAGAACATGGCGACAGCGTTCGGGGGCGGCGTTGCCGAGACGGCCCAAGATCGCGATGCGGAATTCGAGAAGCTCCACGCCAAGATCGGGCAACTCGTTGTGGAACGGGATTTTTTGCAGAAGGCCTTCGGTCGATGAGCCGGGATCGAAGGCAGGCAGGCATCGAGAAGGACCATCCTCGTCTCAGCGTCCGGCGCCAATGCCGTCTTTTGTCGTTGACGCGCTCGACGCTGTACGCCACGCCCGCGGGCGAGAGCGCCGAGAACCTCGCTTTGATGCGACGGATCGACGAGCAGTTCCTGGAGACGCCATGGTATGGCTCTCGGCAGATGGCGCGCTGGCTGCGTCGGCAGGGTTATCTCGTCGGGCGTCATCGCGTTCGGCGGCTGATGCGCAAGATGGGCCTGTCGCCGATCTACCAGGCGCCGCGAACCAGCCAGCCGCACCCGCAGCACCGGATCTATCCCTATCTCCTGCGGGAACTGACGATCGAGCGGCCGAACCACGTCTGGTGCACAGACATCACCTACATCCCGATGCGGCGAGGCTTTCTGTATCTCGTGGCGATTATGGACTGGGCGACAAGGAAGGTGCTGGCCTGGCGGCTGTCGAATACGATGGACGTCGGCTTCTGCATCGAGGCGCTGGAGGAGGCCATGGCCCGCTTCGGCAGACCGGAGATCTTCAACTCCGACCAAGGCTCGCAGTTTACCAGCGCCGACTTCACCGACAAGCTGAAGGCGGCCGGGATCAGGATCTCGATGGATGGCAGAGGTCGCTGGATCGACAATCGGTTCATCGAGAGGCTCTGGCGGTCGTTGAAATACGAATGCGTCTACCTGAATGCGTTCGAGACGGGCTCCGAAGCCCGGCATGGGATCGGCTCGTGGATCAGCTACTATAATGCCGAGAGGCCGCATTCGAGCCTACATGACGCGACACCGAACGAAGCCTATGCGATGAGCTGGGCCGATGAGAAACTGGCGGCATAACCACAACCGCGTTCCACTCTAAATCCGCCGCTGGATGGTCTGAAAACCGGGACCACCTCTCCGTCGCTTCGGACTTTCGGGTCAGAGACTTCTGTCCGCAGCCACGTCTGATACGTTCCGCGGCTTCTGCCTCGGAGCCACCGACGTTCCGCAGTTCGCGGCCCCTTCAAGGCACGAGGACAGCGGAAATGTGGACTGCCAGGCCGGGACCCCGCAGCGAGCGACATCTTTCTATGGGCAGCGCCGGTCAGACCTTCGAACAAGAAGAGGACACGGGCTCACAGAGGAGAGGCGGCGTGCCCATCTATCGAGGCCAGTGGTATAGAGTGCCATCGTCTCCTCGCCCGTATAGAAGGAGCGTGAAGACAAGGGCCGCATGGCCGGGACGGGCTCCTCCGGCCGCGGGCGCGCGCCCCCGCATCCCAACTTTGCTTTTCGCCACCGACCCCCTATAGCTTCGCAAATTCGCACTGCACACGAAACGGCGGTCCCGCATCGCCATCACAAACGGGGTAAGCCTTTGTCTTCAACGTTCGACAAGGTGGCGGACATTATCGCCGAGACCAGCGAGATCGACCGCGACCAGATCACGCCAGAAAGCCACACGATCGACGATCTCGGTATCGATTCGCTCGACTTCCTCGACATCGTCTTTGCCATCGACAAGGAATTCGGCATCAAGATCCCGCTCGAGCAGTGGACGCAGCGCGTCAACGAGGGCGAGGCTGCGACCGAGGAATATTTCGTCCTGAAGAACCTCTGCGCCAAGATCGATGAGCTGCGGGCCGCCAAGACTGCCTGAACGGCGACGACACCTCGACAGGGGCGGCCGCCGGGCAGAGGCTCCCTCCCCGCTGGGCAGCGCCGAGGCCCGGCAGGCATGCGCGGCAGGCCCTCCGGTTTCGAAACAGTTGGAAGCGTCATGAACAAGCCCGCGCGCGAAGTGCTCATCACCGGCATTGGCCTCGTCTCGTCGCTGGGCGAGGGCATCGAGGCCCATCTCGACCGGCTGGGCGCCGAGAGCGTGCCGCAGCCCGAGATCGAGACGGAGCTCTACGCCCCCTACTTCGTCCATCCGCTGCCCGCCATCGACTGGTCGCAGCAGATCCCGAAAAAGGGCGACCAGCGTCAGATGGAGACCTGGCAGAAGCTCGGCACCTATGCCGCGGGCCTGGCCCTGCGCGACGCCGGCATCGAGGAGGGCGAGGAGACCCGCTCCAAGATCGACATGATCGTGGCGGCCGGCGGCGGCGAGCGCGATGCGGCGGTCGATGCACTGGTGATGCAGCGTGCCCGGGGCCTCGACGACCCACAGGCCATGCTCAACGAGACACTGTCATCCGAGCTGCGGCCGACTCTCTTCCTGGCGCAGCTGTCCAACCTTCTCGCCGGCAACATTTCGATCGTCCACAAGGTGACGGGGTCCTCGCGCACCTTCATGGGGGAAGAGGGGGCGGGCATCTCGGCCGTCGCCACGGCAGCAGCGCGCATTGCTGCCGGACAGAGCGACATCTGCCTCGTCGGCGGCGCCTTCTCGGCCGAGCGCAAGGATCTTTTGACCAATTACGAGATGGGCGGCTACCTCCTCACCGGCGAATGGCGCCCGGTCTTCGCCCGCACACCCGGACACGACGGCCTCACGATCGGCAGCGTCGGCGCCTTTCTGGTCCTCGAATCGGCCGAGCATGCGGCAGCCCGCGGCGGCGCCGGCTATGCCCGCCTCGACCATGTCCGCGGCGACCGCGGGCCGCGCGATCCCGATTCCCTGGCCGAGCGGCTTGATTCCCTTCTCGCCACCAGTGGCGTTGACGACGACGACCTTCTGATCCTGTCCGGAGCGACCGGCATCGCATCCCTGTCGCAGACCGAACGCCAGGTTCTGCGCGCGCGGTTTCCCGATGCGGCCCTGCGCAGCTATGGCTCGCTCCTCGGCCAGTCCTTCGAGGCGCAGTTTTCGGCCGGCATCGCGCTGGCGGCCGCCGCTCTGGCGCGCCGCAAGGGATTGCCGCCCTTCGACGGCCGGGTCGAGAACGCCGTCGGCTTCACTCCGTCGACGGCCCTCGTGACGACAGTCGGTCATGCGCAGGCAGAAGGCGTCTGCGTCCTCCACGCCCTCGACGGCCGCTGACGGGAGCCCGCCATGACTTCTTCCTCCACGGACTTCAAGGGTCGCCCGATCGTCGTCGTCACCGGCATCGGTGTCGTCTCCTCGCTCGGCCAGGGCGTCGAAGACAACTGGGCGGCCCTGACCGCCGGGCGTTCGGGCATCCATGCCATCACCCGCTTTGCCACCGACAACCTGCGCACCAGGATCGCCGGGACGGTGGACTTCATGGATGCATCGGCGGTCACCGCCATCGACCTGTCCTTCGCGCTGGCCGAGTCGGCAGGCCTCGAGGCCTGCCGCATGGCCGGCTACGACGGGGATTTTCCAGGCCCCCTGTTTCTGGGCGCGCCACCGATCGAACTGGAATGGCAGCATCGCTTCAGGCTCGACGCCTTGCCGGGCAAAGCCCGCGAGGAGGCCGGCTACGACCGCCTGATCGAGCTGGTGCGGCAGAACCGCGACCCGGCCATGTATCGCCAGACGCTTTTCGGCGGCATTTCCGAGCGCCTCGCCGACCGGCTCGGCACGCGCGGGCTGCCCGTCACGCTCTCGACCGCCTGCGCCTCCGGCGCAAGCGCCATCCAGCTCGGCGTCGAGGCGATCCGCCGCGGCGACACCGATCGCGCCATCTCGGTCGGCACCGACGGTTCGGTCGGCGCCGAGGCTCTTATCCGTTTCTCGCTGCTGTCGGCCCTCTCGACCCAGAACGAGCGGCCGGAAAAGGCTTCGAAGCCTTTCTCCAAGGATCGCGACGGCTTCGTCATCGCCGAAGGAGCCGCCGCCCTCGTGCTCGAATCGCTCGAATCGGCCAGGGCGCGCGGTGCGACCATCCTCGGCGTCATCATGGGATGCGGCGAGAAGGCCGACGATTTTCACCGGACCCGGTCGAAACCCGACGGCTCGCCCATCATTGCTACCATCCGGCACGGGCTCGCCGATGCCGGGCTTCAGCCGGAAGACATCGGCTACATCAACGCCCACGGCACATCGACGCCCGAGAACGACCGGATGGAAGCGGGCGGCCTGGCCGCGGTTTTCGGCGAGCGCATCTCCAGTGTGCCGATCTCCTCCAACAAGTCGATGATCGGCCACACGCTCACCGCCGCCGGCGCGATCGAGGCGGTGTTCTCGCTTCTGACCATGCGCGAGGGCGTCCTGCCGCCGACGATCAATTACGACGTTCCAGATCCGGCGATCCCGCTCGACACCGTGGCCAACGTAAAGCGTTCCGCCGATGTCGCCGCCGTGCTCTCCAATTCCTTCGGCTTCGGCGGACAGAATGTCAGCCTGGTCCTTGGCCGCGAACCCGGCTGAGGCAGTCGACCGCTTCAAAGGTATCTTCATGCGCGCATTGCAGCTCATCGGCGACAAGGATCTTCGCCAGACGGAGATCGACGAGCCGCCGGCGCCGGGGCCCGGCGAGGCGCGGGTTCGCATCCAGGTGGTCGCGCTCAACCATCTCGACGTCTGGGGCTGGCGCGGGATGGCATTTGCCAAGCGCAAGCTGCCGCTGGTCATCGGTGCGGAAGCATCCGGCGTCGTCGAGGCGCTCGGCCCGGGAGCCGGCGGCCTCCTGCCGGGACAGCTGGTATCGATCTACGGCGCGCGCACCTGCGGCCTGTGCAAGGCATGCCGCGAAGGCCGCGACAACCTCTGCGAACATGTCTCGGGTGTGCACGGCTTCCATCTCGACGGTTTCGCCTGCGAATATGTGAATCTGCCGGTCCGCCTGCTGGTCCCTGCCCCGCCCGGCTGCGACGCCGTCGGCGCCGCACTGGCGCCGGTCACCTTCGGCACGGTCGAGCACATGCTGTTCGACAATGCGCAGCTGACGCCCGGCGAAACGATTCTCATCCACGCCGGAGGATCGGGAATAGGCTCCGCCGCGATCCAGCTCGCCAAGCGACAGGGCGCGACCGTGATCACCACGGTTGGCTCGGATGCCAAGATCGAGCCTGCCAGGGCGCTCGGCGCCGACCACGTCATCAACTACCGCTCCGACCGGTTTGAGGGCGTCGTGCGCAAGCTGACGAAGAAGAAGGGCGTCGACGTTGTCTTCGAGCATGTCGGCGTCGATACCTGGGCGGGCTCCATGCTCTGCCTGAAGCGCGGCGGACGGCTCGTCACCTGCGGCTCGACCTCCGGCGTCTCCGCGCCGACCAACCTGATGATGCTCTTCCAGCAACAGCTGAGACTGATCGGCTCCTTCGGCTGCCGGATGGAGAACATGGCGGACGCCATGCAGAAGATGGCGCGCGGGCTCGTCAAGCCGGTGATCGACACGGCGATCGGGTTCGACGAGATCGACGTGGCGCTGCAGCGCATGGCCGGGCGGGACGTGTTCGGCAAGATCATCCTGCAACTCGAGGACCGGCCGGCCGCATGAACACCTTCGTCAAGAAGGCATGGAAGCGCTGGCGCATCGTTTCCGACTGGACGACGGCGCAGGCGGTCTTCGCCGTGCTGCGGCTGCTGCGGCTGATGCCGCCGCAGGCAGGCCTCAGCGCCGCGGCAGCCCTCGGGCGCTGGATCGGCCCCTTGACGAGCCGTCACAAGGTGGCGGCCGCCAATCTGCGCCTCGCCTATCCCGACCGGGACGAGGCCTGGATCGACGCGACGGCGCGCGCCAACTGGGAGCAGATGGCCCGGCTTGCCGCGGAGTTCGTCTTTCTCGATGAAATCTTCGATTTCGATCCCGACCGCCCGGGCGAGGGCTTGATCGAGGTCGAGGGAGCCGAGATCTTCGCGGAACTGCGGGACCGCAAGGGCCCCTTCATCTTCTTCACCGGCCATCTCGGCTGTTTCGAGCTTTTGCCGATCTGCGCCGCGGCCTTCGATCTGGAGGTCACCGCCCTCTTCCGCAAGCCGAACAACCGCTACATCGCGCGCGAGATCCTGTCGACGCGCAAGACCAGCGGCGGACACATGGTGCCGTCGAAGGCAGGCGCTGCCTGGGCCCTTGCCGGCACGCTGGACCGCGGCGGTGCCGTCGGCATGCTCGTGGACCAGAAGTTCAAGAAGGGCGTCAAGACGACCTTCTTCGGCCGGGAGTGCCGGACGAACCCGCTGGTCCCCAAGCTTGCACGCCAGTTTGCCTGCGAGGTCTACCCCGTCCGTTCCATTCGCCTGCCGAACGGCCGCTACCGCCTCGAACTGAAGCCGAGGATCGAGCTGCCGCGCACGCAAGAGGGCGTCGTCGACATTGCGGCCAGCTGCCAGATGTTGAACGACATCGTCGAGTCCTGGGTGCGCGAGCATCCGGAACAGTGGATGTGGTTTCACCGCCGCTGGCAGCAGTGATTCCTCCCGCTCCGGCGCAGCACGCCATCCCCGCATGGCGGCGCCGCGAGCCGTGCCCGCGGAGCCGTCGACAGATGGAAGCCTCTGGTCGGATCTACCGGGGACAAGAGATGGCTGCACGACCGGTGGTTGACCGAGCCGCCCCGCCTCCCTGTCTTCAGGTATCCCGAGTCAGCGGGCGATGACGATGGACGTATTTCGGGGGCCGACTTCCTTGACCATCGAATAGAGCTTGGCGGCATTGGCCGGATGGAGCCGGATGCATCCATGCGAGGCGGGACGCCCAAGACGCGAGATCGACTGCGTCCCGTGGATGGCATAGCCCCCACGAAAAAAGATCGAATGGGGCATCGGAGACTGGTTGTACTTCTGCGAATACCACATCCGGTGCATCCGCGTCGGCCGATAGCGTCCGACGGGCGTGCGATATCCAGACCTCGCCGTCGACACTTTCCAGCGATCGACGACAGTCCCGTTGCGCGTAACCGTCATGACCTGCGAGGAAATATCGACTTTGGCGACCAGGGATGCTTTTGCCGACGCGCTCCCTGTCTCCAATGCAAACACAAACGCCATCGCTGCCGCAAAGATATTGATGGACCTCACTATATCTACTCCCCACTAAACGCCTACTCCACATCTAACATAAGGGGGCCTCGGAACGGTTTTAGCAATAGGTCGGATTTGACTGGGGTGATTGAGAAGTATTTAAAAGACTCTGTGACCTTATCGCAACGGCAGGTTTTTTCTGCAGCGCCGGCCAGCGATCGTGGGACGGCTGGATCTTCGTTTGCCTGACGAGAAAAATTTTTACCTTCTGCCGATAGCCTGCAAAGACAGAAATCTGGTCCAACGCACCCAATGCTGAATGTACTGAAACGATATTGGGCAACGATCCTCGGCGCGGCGATCATCGCCGGCGTGGTGACGTTGGGCACGCTCCATATCGGCGCCACGACGATCGGCGCTCTGGTCGAGACCGCCCTGCGGACGAAGGGAGAGAAGTTCTCGGAGCTTCTCCTGTCCACCGACGGCAATGTGGATGCGTTCCTCACCGGGGTTTCGCGGGCCGCCGACGCGGAAACCAAGATCCGTCAGTTGGCCGCCCTTGCCGATATCGACACCTTCTCCGTCTTCGACCGCAACGGCGAGGAAGTCTTCCGGTCCCGTTCCGACCGATACGAGTGGCTGCTGCGCGATCGTCCGGGCGGGATCAGCTCCAAGGATCGGCTTTCCGACCGCATTCTGAACAGTCCCGGCAAGTGGCAGATCGTCTACGACGACGGCCGCACCAACCCTTCCCTGGTGACGCCGCTCATTCGGGACGGGCAGACGATCGGCTACCTCTCCGTCGTGGCCGACATGATCGACGACCGGACGTCCTACGGGATCACGCTTCGCGACGCGTCGCTGTCCGTCCTCGCTTTGCTCCTGATAGCCACCGGCGTTCCGTCGCTGATCTACATCCGGCGTCACCGCAAGATCGCGGAGGCAGACGATCGCATCCAGTTCCTCGCCAATCACGACCCGCTGACGCACCTTTTCAACCGGACAAGGATGCAGGAGGAAACCCAGCGGATCCTGGCGACGTCGCGGGCGACGCGCGAGGAGATGGCGTTCTGCTTCATCGACATCGCCGGGCTGTCCGACATCAATGACAGCCTCGGACAGGGGGCCGGCGACGAACTGCTCCAGATCGTCGCCAACCGCCTGACCTCGACCGTGGACCGGACCGACCTCCTCGCCCGTATCGGTGCCGACGACTTCGTTCTCCTGCGCCGCCGCGTCACCGGCGCGGACGACCTTGCCGCCGTCGCGCTCAGCATCAAGCGCGCCGTTGCCGAGCCGGTCGAGCTGAAAGGCCAGATCATCCGGCCAAACGTCTCCATCGGCGTCGCGATGATGCCCAGGGATGGGCGCACCTATGGCGAGCTCGTCAACCACGCCGAACTCGCCCTCTTCCAGCACAAGACTTCGAAGACCGGCGACTGTGTCGTTTTCGAGCAGCATATGGACGAGGAAGTTCATCGGCGGCGGCAGATCGAGGCGACGGTCCGCGATGCGCTCGCCAATGACGGCTTCGAGCTTTTCTACCAGCCCATCGTCGACCGTGCGGGCACCCAGCTGCTGGGATTCGAGGCGCTGCTGCGGCTGCCCGACCCCGCCGGCGGCTACATCTCCCCGGTGCTGTTCATTCCGATCGCCGAGACCCGCGGCTACATCAAGGAAATCGGCACCTGGGTCATCCGCAAGGCGGCCGAGCAGATCGCTCACTGGCCCGATCATCTGTTCGTCTCGGTCAACCTCTCGGCCGTGCAGTTCCGGGACGGGGACCTCGTCGGGATCGTGAAGCAGGCGCTGTCCAAGGCCGGCATCGAAGGTCGGCGGCTTGAGATCGAAGTGGTGGAGTCCCTCCTCCTCGAGCGGTCCGACGATATTCTCGGCCAGCTGAACGAGCTGAAGGCGCTGGGGGTCTCCATCGACATGGATGATTTCGGAACCGGTTATTCGTCGCTCGGCTATCTCTGGCGCTTCCCCTTCGACAAGCTGAAGATCGACCAGTCCTTCATGGTGGCCTTCGATGCGGGCGAACAGAACGTCAGCGAAATTCTCGGCACCATCGTCTCGCTGGCCCACCACATGCACATGAAGGTGACGGCAGAAGGCGTCGAGACGAAGGAACAGGCCGATCTCCTGGCTTCGCTCGGCTGCGACCAGCAGCAGGGCTACTATTTCGGCAAGCCGATGCCCGCGAACCGGATCGCCGGCGAAATCCTGGCGCGCTATCAGACCCGGACCGGCCACGCCAGAGAGGCGACGACGCCGATGTCTGCCCTCGGCATGCGCACCGTCCCATCGGCCTGACGCGGGATATCGACGAGGCGCGAGCCACAGGTATCCCCGCGATCCGCCAGACCTCCGTGCCGATGAGGCCCGTAGGGGGCGGCCGCATCCATCCACACCATGGTGCTGCGCGTCGCGGGACGCTGCTGCGGACGACAGCGATGTGCAGCGTCTGCGTCGCGGGCAGACCGCCGCTGCAGGATGGGATACGCGACCGACGGCACCGGCCGGGAGAGCGGCAGAGAGGGAATGGCGGCAGGGCATCGTGCGGCATTCGATCGACGCGAAAAAACCGCGCCGTCCGAAGAAGCGGCGCGGTTTTCTCCACAACGTGACTGGAGGGTCTGGGCGCCAAGGGCCCCGGTACGCGATACTTTTCCCGGAGGCGGAGGCGTCTTTCGTCGCTCCCCAGTTATCGCAGGCAGGTGTTACTCATCCTCTAACGCCGCGCATTTCTGTCGGCCAGAACAGCCCTTACCGGGCCCGGGTCCCGTGATTGAAGCCAGCGAATGGCCGGAATGAAATGACGCACACGCCTCCGCCCGATGGCCTTACCACGCGCTCGCCCCGCCGCGCCCTGGGTAGTGTCCGCGCTCGTGGTGGAAATTCCGACATTGAAAGGTGTGGCTGAGGCGGTCACCGGATAGGGCGGCTAAGGTGGAGTTGCGAGACTTCAACCTGACCGGAGAACCCGATGACCGAGGACAGACTACCGCTTGCCGAGCTTTTTGCGAAAGCCGGGGACGGCGATTTCCTGAGAACGATAGCCGAGAGCGTGATGCAGCTCCTTATGGAGGTCGACGTTGAAGGCATGATCGGCGCCGGGCGCCACGAACGGACGCAGGAACGGGCGACTTATCGCAATGGCTACCGCGACCGCTCGCTCGACACGCGGCTCGGCTCGTTGCAGCTTCGGATACCCAAGCTTCGGCAGGGCAGCTACTTCCCGCCGTTCCTGGAGCCGAGAAAGCTCTCGGAGAAGGCCTTGGTTGCCGTCATTCAGGAAGCTTGGATCAGCGGCGTTTCCACCCGGCGGGTCGACGATCTGGTACAGGCCATGGGGCTGTCGGGGATCGGCAAGAGCACCGTATCGAAGCTGTGCAAAGACATCGACGAACGCGTCGGCGGCTTCCTCGACCGTCCTCTCACTGGCGACTGGCCCTACCTCTGGCTGGATGCGACCTACCTGAAGCAGCGCGAGGGTGGACGCATCGTTTCGGTCGCCGCCATAATCGCCGTGGCCGTGAACACGGACGGCAAGCGCGAGATCGTCGGCCTTCACATCGGCCCCTCGGAAGCGGAGACGTTTTGGTCGAGCTTCCTCAAGAGCCTCGTGCGCCGCGGCCTGTCCGGCGTGAAGCTCGTGATCTCGGATGCTCACGAAGGGCTGAAAGCCGCCATTCGCCGGGTGTTCAGCGCCTCCTGGCAGCGCTGCCGGGTGCATTGGATGCGCAACGCCCTGTCGTATGTCCCGAAGGCGCAGCAGAGCATGGCGGCGGCCGCGCTGCGCCAAGCCTTCGCCCAGCCCGATCGTGCTAGCGCCAGCCAGGCGCTGCGCCACGTCGCCGACCAGCTTCGGGGAAAGTGTCCAAAGCTCGGGGCCTTCATCGACAACAGCGAGACCGACGTGCTGGCGCACATGGATTTTCCCAGTCAGCACCGGACCCGGATCCATTCGACGAATTCCCTGGAGCGCCTGAACAAGGAGGTGAAGCGGCGTGCCGACGTCGTCGGAATCTTCCCGAACGAGGGATCCATCATCCGGCTCATCGGCGCCGTCCTTCTCGAGGCCAACGACGAATGGCAGATCCAGAACCGCTACATGCAGACCGAACCCATGGCCGACCTCATGGCCATGGGCAACACTGCAAAACCCGAACAGATTTCCACCGAAGTCGCCTGAAACGGAGCCGCTTCAGCTACACTCAATTTCCACCACGTTGACGGACACGACCGCGCCCTGCGTGGACACCCGTCCCCGACCCCAGCTCATCGGCCCGGCACCGATCCTCCGGGATCTCGTCGCGTTGCGGCCGCTAAAGCGGGATGGCTTTTCTTCGAATCGCCGAGCCGCTTTCGTTCTTTGTTTCCGCATGATCTCTTTCCGAAAGCCGGAGGCCACCTTTCGGGATCATGCTCTAATGCCGCAGAGACAACGGTCGCCGTCGCGTTCGGACATGTGCGCCATCTGTGGTGCCATAGGCTGACAGTGCCGAAACGATGCCAGCCGCAGGGAGGCGCCTCAATATCAAGCCTCGGTGCCTAGCACCCCGGGATTGGTTGAACACCTGCGTGATGGGTTCAGAATAAATCAGAAAACGGTTGGATTCGCAGACGTGACGGGCTAGCCTTGTATCAACACAACGGTCGTAGCGTAGTGCTTTCTGATAAAGTGCCGAATATGCAAGCATTGACTTGCTGCTAATGCGCTTCGTTGTGATTTCATTGGTGCATATTTTCTCTCGAAAGGCCGGATATGAAGAAACTTCTCGCATCGACCATTCTCGCTGCCTCGATTTTCGGCTTCGCTGGAGCCGCATCGGCCGCGGAAGACTGTGGCAGCATGACGATTTCTGCGATGAACTGGGCGTCTGCCGAGGTGCTGGCCTCGATCGACAAGTTCATCCTAGAAAACGGCTATGGCTGCGACGCCTCGCTCGTGCCGGGCGACACCATGCCGACTTTTGCCTCGATGACCGAGAAGGGCCAACCCGACATCGCGCCGGAAATGTGGGTTAACCAGTTCCGCGACCAGATCGACGGCGCCGTGAAGGACGGCAGGGTCATGTACGGCGCCGAGTCTCTGACGGACGGCGGCGTCGAAGGATGGTGGGTCCCCACCTATTTCGCCGAGGCACATCCCGAGATCAAGACGATCCAGGATGCGATGGAGCATCCCGAACTCTTCCCGTCGAGCGAGGATCCGTCGAAGGGGGCGGTCTACAACTGCCCGTCGGGCTGGGGCTGCCAGATCACCACGACGCAGTTCTTCAAGGCCTATGAGGGCGAAAAGAAAGGCTTCGTGCTCGTCGATACGGGCTCGGGCGCCGGCCTCGACGGCTCCATCGCCAAGGCCTACGAGAACAAGCAGCCCTGGCTCGGCTACTACTGGGCACCGACCGCCGTGCTCGGCAAATACGACATGACCAAGCTCGGCTTCGACACCACGTTCGACGAGGGCGAATGGAAGCGCTGTACCTCGGTTGCCGACTGCCCGGATCCGAAGATCAACGCCTGGACGAAGAGCGAGGTCTTCACCATGGTCACGCCGAAAGTCGCCGAATCCTCGAGCGGCGCGGCCGAATATCTGAAGACCCGCGGCTGGAGCAACGACATCGTCAACAAGCTGCTCGCCTGGAAGGAAGACAAGCAAGCGAACGGCGAGGACACGGCGCTGCACTTCCTCGAGAGCCAGCCGGACGTCTGGACCAAGTGGGTCCCGGCTGACGTCGCAGAAAAGGTCAAGGCGGCCCTCTAGGCCCCTTCCCGGCAGGAGCCGCACCGGCTGCTGCCAACCGACCAACCCGACGGGAGCCACAGGCTGGCTCCCGTCGAACTCCCTCTCCGCTTCGGGCTTGCCAGTCAGGGCTCGCCCCAGGGGAGCTGGCACCCCACAGGCCGAACGCCGCCGGTTTTGCGGCCCTGCTTCAGGCGCCATGGTGGATCTCCGGGATCAGCAGGCCGGCTGATCGGCCCGGCGACATCAGCCCCGAAGCAACGCGGCACGGCCCACCTCGTTGGATTGGTTGAAACTGTGCCGAACTGGTTTTATGAGTTCCCCGAGATGGACCGCGGCCTGCTCCGGGAGGGAACGCGCGCCGTCGACCAGGCCTACAAGGCTTTTTCCCGTGCCTGGGGCGACACGATCGAGGCGGTCTTTCGGCCGCTCCTCGACTTCCTGCTCTGGTTCGAATCTCTGTTGCTGACCACGCCCTGGTGGATCGTGCTGCTGGTCGCCACAGCCATCGTCTGGTTTTCCAGCCACTCCCGCAAGATCACGATCGGCACGGTTGTGGCCCTCCTCCTCATCGGCCTCTTCGGCATGTGGGAAGATACGATGCGCACGCTGTCGATCATCGTCGTGTGCACGCTCCTGTCGATCGTCATCGGCCTGCCGATCGGAATCCTGATGTCGCGCTCCGACAGGGTTCAGGCTGTCGTCTCGCCGATCCTCGACGTCATGCAGACCATGCCGTCCTTCGTCTATCTCATCCCCATCGTCATGCTGCTCGGCATCGGGCTCATTCCGGGCCTCCTCGTCGTCGTCATCTACGCCATGCCGCCGATCATCCGCCTGACCAATCTCGGCATCCGGCTCGTCGACAAGGAAGTGCTGGAGGCGGCCGACGCCTTCGGCGCGTCGAACTGGCAGCGGCTGACCGGCGTGCAGCTGCCGCTCTCGCTGCCGACGATCATGGCAGGCATCAACCAGACCATCATGATGGCGCTCGCAATGGTCGTCGTCGCCTCGCTGATCGGCGTGCGCGGCCTCGGCCAGCCGGTGCTGCAGGCGATCACCAATCAGTATTTCGCGCAGGGCGTGATGAATGGCCTCGCCATCGTCGCCATCGCCATCATCTTCGACCGCACCAGTCAGGCCTACGGGCGCCGGCTGCAGCGCCACCGGGAGGCCTCCCATGGATGACGTCGCGATCCGGATACGCTCGCTCTACAAGATCTTCGGCTCCGACGACCGCCGCCTGGTGGAGGAGGTCAAGGCGGGCATGAGCAAGGCCGAGCTGATGGAGCGGCATCAGCACGTCCTCGGCCTGAAGGACATCAACATCGACATGCCGAAGGGCGGCATTCAGGTGGTGATGGGCCTGTCGGGTTCGGGCAAGTCGACCCTCATCCGCCACATCAACCGGCTGATCGAACCGACCTCCGGCGAGATTCTCATCGGCGGCGAGGACGTACTGGCGATGTCGCCCGCGCGCCTGCAGGATTTTCGCCGGCACAAGATCTCGATGGTGTTCCAGCGCTTCGCCCTCCTGCCGCACAAGACCATCATCGACAACGTTACCTACGGCCTCTCGATCCAGGGCAAAAGCGAGGCGGAAAAGCAGGCCGCCGCCAAGCGCTGGATCGATCGCGTCGGCCTTTCCGGCTACGAGAACCGCTATCCCGCGGCGCTGTCGGGTGGCATGCAGCAGCGGGTCGGGCTTGCTCGCGCGCTCGCCACCGACGCCGACATCCTGCTGATGGACGAGGCCTTCTCCGCGCTCGACCCGCTGATCCGCAGCGACATGCAGTCCGTGCTGCTCGGCCTGCAGGATGAGCTTCACAAGACCATCGTCTTCATCACCCACGATCTCGACGAGGCCCTGCGCATCGGCAACCGCATCGCGATCCTGCGCGACGGCGAGATCGTGCAGCAGGGAACGGGCGAGGAGATCGTCCTCAAGCCGGCCGATGCCTACATCGCCTCCTTCGTCCGGGAGGTGAACCGGGGTCGCGTGATCCAGGTCCAGACCATCATGCAGCCGCCCTCGGCGGAAGGCGGCACGAGCGGGCCGGCGGTGGCCAAGGGCACGCTCATCGAGGAGGCGGCCCGTCTCATGTCGGAAAGCGGAAGCCAGTCGGCGCACGTCGTCAACGGCACGGGCCTGCCGATCGGCATCCTGACCCTGCAGGGCATCATGACCGCAATGGTCAACCCGCCGGACCATCCCGCCCCTTAGGGAGAACCTGGCGACGCCGGCATGGTGCAAATGCGGCAGTAGGCAGCAAAGGCCACCAAGGTGGTCTAACTATAAGGGGGCTCGAGAAGCGCCGCACCGCGGGATCCAACGGATCAACGCCGCAACGCATGCCGATGGCCTCGACGCATTTGCCTGCCGAGATCGCACCCGGAAACGGGCTACCCTTCTTGTGGCTTTTTGTACCGAATGCCGCAAAAATCCGGGAGCGCTGTGTTGCTTGGCCGGCTCCTGCTGCGACCGGATACGATCGGCGGGGGAAGGCGGACGCCCGGACTTGCAGAGCGGCTACACGGGTCGGCGCAGAACCCGGACCGGGCAGGCCGGATGTTGCACGCATCCAGGGACCGGACCCGTCTCACGCAGTCCGGCGCATGAAGCGAAAGTGTCGATGCGTCGTCGGCGCGCCCGAAGGCGCCGGCGCCACTCTATCCGCGGCGTGCGCCGGCAACGGTGCGCGGCATCGTCGCGAGGCACTCCTCAAGCGCTACGAGACCGCTCGGTTTTGCTGATTTCGTCAGCGATCCCTTGATCTTGCCCGGCTGGATGCCGGCGTTGATCAGCATCTGGACCAGAGCCCCCACGGTCACGTGGACGTCGTCCTGGTCGTTTTGGTGTTCCCTCTCCGGAAGCTGCGTCACGTCTTGGCGTCTCCTCAGGATCGTGAGGGGACTGTGTCTTACCGCCATTAAAGCGGGGTTAAGGACCGCCGCCGTTCCGCCACGAGAAAGGGGAGCCGCATGGCGACTCCCCTTTTGGCAGGCTGCTCTTCGTCAGCTTATCGCGCGACGTCGTTCACCGCAGCGCCGGTCGCATCGACCGTGTTACCTACGTCACGGCCGACGCCGCGAACGGTATTGGCGCAGGCCGAGAGCGTCAGGATGGCGGCGAGACAAAACGAGACGGCAGCAATTCGGTTCGACATAACTCAGGCTCCAATTACAATCTCTGTGGCGGCAAAACGGCCAAACCGTGAATTGGTTCCGTCGTCCGCATTGCCCGGAGGTGGACGGGTTCAAGCTGCGCTCCCGCGTCATCACGCTGCCATCGGCTCCATGCGATCAAGGCATGAGGCGGCCATCTGCCGGCTCTCCTGCCAGGAGCGCGACCATGCCCGCCCCGAATGCCCCCCCCCCCGAAGCGGCGATACCGCGTCGACGCATCTCGGCCATCCTGCGGGCCCTGGCCGCGTCCGAGCGGCCGACGACCTTCGGCGAGATGTCGACGGCCTTCGATGGTCGCGTCTTCGGTGCCTTCCTGATCCTCCTCGGCGCCTTCAACCTCATCCCGTTCCCGCCCGGCGCCTCCCTTGTCGCCGGCGTGCCGCTGTTCATGGTCAGCGTGCAGATGACGGCCGGGCGCCGGACGCTGTGGCTGCCGGCGCGGATGACCAGCCTGCCGATCTCGGCGGCAACGCTGACGTCCGTGATGCGCCGGCTCGGCCCCCCATTGCGCCGGATCGAGCGTCTGGCCCGCCATCGATTGTGGCCCGCGTCAGACGTCCTCCTGGCACGCTCCGTCGGCGCATTCACTCTCTTGCTGTGGATCCCCGTGATTCTGCCGATCCCGCTTTCGAACGTGCTTCCCGGGATCGGCATCGCGCTCCTCGGGATCGGGCTGACGGCGCGCGATGGGGTGTGGCTGACGGCGGGCTTCCTCGCCGGCATCGCGGCGCTAATCGCCCTGACGGTGATCTACGGGGCCGCGATCATGGCGGTTCTCCGCTTTATCTGAAACCGGGGCAATTTCGCCCAGCGGCCGAAACCTATTTGTTCGCAAATGCGAAATAGGCTGTGGGCGAGTGAACGCTCAGCGTCCCGCTGCGTTGTCGCGATGTGTAGTGCCACGTCGTAGCCTCCCGGAAAGCAATCCCGATGACCATCCCGACATACAGAGCTGCCACCGCCATGACGACGCTCGCCATGGAAGCCCCTTTCGTGATCGCCAGTCGCCTGACGGAGTTCTGGATGACGGCGGCGTCGCCGACGGCGAGCTCGAAGCGCGAGGCGTCGCAGATGGTCACTGAGAAACTGCAGGCCATGGGCGAAAGCGCCGTGGCGATGAACCAGGCGATCGTGAAGGTGGCGATGGAGACGACGATGAGCGCGATGACCGGCGTCATGCGCAGCTGCCATAACGATGCCGACGACGTTCTTTCCGCCGCCCTGCATCCATATTCCCGCCGCGTCACGGCGAACGGCAAGCGTCTGTCGCGCTAGCGCCGGATCGGTCTCGACGTGCGGTCGTGGTCCGGGATCGAATCGAAATGACAGCAGTGCGGGCGGGAGAGGCTGCAAGGCGAAGACGCTGCTCGCATGTCGCAGTCCGCGCTGGCCACGCGCTGGAGGCGCATTCGATCGCGGCGGTGGGCTAAACTTAAGCAGCACTCTGGAATCGGCGCAAAAATGATCGCAGGCGCTTGAATGCCTTCTGGATTCCGCGCACTTTGGAATGACGGCAAACAAGCCGCCCCGACCGAGTTGCCATGCTCCAGCTGCCTGTCCCAGTGCCCGTCCCGCAGCGGCCAGAGGCGTCGAAGACGCTGAAGCGCACGATCGTTTTCCTGCTCGTGCCGAATTTCTCCATGATTGCCTTTGCGACGGCCATCGAACCGCTGCGCATCGCCAACCGGCTGCTCGGCTACGAGGCCTATCGCTGGCGCCTCGCCTCGCCCTCGGGCGCTCCTGTCTTTGCCTCCAACAATGTCGAGATCACCGTCGGCGGATCGGTCGAAACGGAACGTCGGGCGCTGATGGGGGAAGGCAAGCCGTCGATGGTCTTCGTCTGCTCCGGCGTCTTCGTCGAGGATTTCAACGACCGCGCCAGCTTCTCCTACCTGCGAGAAACGCACCAGCGCGGCGTCTCCGTTGGCGGCCTGTGCACTGGTGCCTGGATTCTCGCCCGCGCCGGGCTTCTGGCCGAGCGGCGCTGCGCCATCCACTGGGAGAACCTGCCGGGCTTTGCCGAGGCATTTCCTCGGGCGGACGTGCATGCCGACCTTTTCGAGATCGACCACAACATCTTCACCTGCGCCGGCGGCACCGCCGCGCTCGACATGATGCTGGCGCTGATCGGCGAGGATCACACCGACGATCTCGTCAACCGGGTCTGCGAGCAGGCGCTGACCGATCGCGTCCGCGCCAGCCACGACCGCCAGCGTCTCCCGCTGCGCGCCCGCCTCGGCGTCCAGCACGCCAAGGTGCTGGCGATCATCGAGATCATGGAGGCCAATCTCGGCGAGCCGCTGTCGCTTGTCGAGATCTCGCGCCGCGTCTTCCTCTCCCGCCGCCAGGTTGAACGCCTGTTCGACAAGGAGATGAACCGCTCGCCGGCGCGCTACTATCTCGAGATCCGCCTCGACCGCGCCCGCCATCTCCTTCTGCAGTCGGCCCTCCCCATCGTCGAGATCGCCGTCGCCTCGGGTTTCGTCTCCGCCTCGCATTTCTCCAAATGCTACCGCGAACTCTACGGCCGCTCGCCGCAGCAGGAACGCGCTGCCAGGGCCGCGCTCAACGCGCCGCCGCCGGCGGTGGCGAAATACGGTTGAAAATCAGCCGCGGGCCCCGGGCTGATTGCGCTATGGATAGAGCGGACCGGCACGGGACGGTCTCGGGTTCGTCATTCTCGCGCGCAGCGCGGGGATCCATACCGCGGCCAGTCAAACCAATATCCGCCTCAATGGGCGCGCTATCCGTCGTGTCACGCGCGCGGCATGGATCCCCGGGGCCAAGGCCCCGAGGATGACGAAATCGAAGCTTGGCGTCTCTCGAAGAGCAAATTGGTAGGTGCGTCGTCTGCCGGGCAGGAAGCCACACATCTGAACGGCGCGGCTCGCCCCCCCTTCCTCGTAGCTCCCCATGCCTTCCCTATTTGTCGTCGTCGATCCAGAGACCCTGGCGCTGCTGCCATTGGCGCTCGCCGATGAGGCAGTCGGCCGCCGCGCGGCCGGCGACGGGCATGGCTTCCACCCGTTGCGCCGGCGGCGCCGGCCAGACGCTGGCGAGTTCCATGACCAGCTTGCGTCGGACGGCGTCGGGAAACTGGGCCCAGTCGTTGACCGGAATGACAAAGGCGCCGGGACCGCCGATGACGCAGTCGGCATAGTATGTGTCGAGGTTGGGTATGGAACCCCAGGAGAGATAGCCCGAGGACTCGCCCGACGTCATCAGCGGCAGGCCGTTGATGGTGATGCCGCGTTTGACCGCATCGTCGCGGGCGTGGTTGACCGCCCGCCCCTGGTTGTTCGGCCCGTCGCCGGACACGTCGATGACCTTGCGCAGGCCGGAAAAACCGTTGCCGTCGAAGAGGCCGGCGGAAAAGTCGATGGCCGAGGCGATCGACGTCCGGCGCTCGCGCGCCGGTTCCTCCTCGGCGAGCCGGTAGGCAAAGCCGTCGGCATCCGCCTTCGAACCGATGAGCGTCCAGGGCACGACAACCGACTGCGAGAAATTGCCGGCCCATTCGACATAGGTGACGGCGACCCGCTGGTTGCCCCCGTCGAGGATCGCCTGCTGGACCTCCGGGCTACGGAAGGCGGCGACATAGCCGTCGCGCTGCAGGCGCTGCTCGCCCGAATCCATCGACCAGGAGACGTCGACGGCCAGCACCAGTTCGACGTCCACCTCGGTCTCCCCCTCCGCGGCCACAGCAAACTCGGTCCCCGAAGCCATAAGGCAGCACAGGGAGAGAAGGCGGGCAGTCGTCGGGTCAAGACAAGCGCGCATGGTCGAAACGTCGCGCCGATCCCGCGGCGCGGCAATTCACGAGTCCGTCATTCCTGTCGGCCCGGAAGGGCAGCCATCGAGCCTCAGGCCCGCAGGCGTTCGTTTTCCGGATCGAACGGGCTTTCGCCGACCACCACGGCGTCGTGGAGCCTGCCAAGGATCTTGATCGTCAGCCGTGTTCCTTCGACGGCCAGGTCCGGGCGCAGCATCGCCAGTGCCAGGCTCTTGCCGGTGCGCCAGCCGAAGCCCCCGTTCGTCGCCCGGCCGATCAGTTCGCCGTTCTGATAGACCGGCTCGGAGCCGCGGGCGTCGGCATCGGTGACGCCGTCGACCTCCATCGTCGCAAAGCGCCAGCGCAGGCCCTCGGCCTCCGCCTTGAGGACGCCCTCACGGCCGATGAACGGCCCCTTCTTCGGCTGCACGAAGCGGTCGAGGCCCGATTCCAGCGCGTTGTACTCGATCGACATTTCGCGCGGCAGCTGACGATAGGACTTCTCCAGCGCCATGGCGTTCATCGCCCGTATGCCGAAGGGCTTGATGCCGAATTCCTCGCCAGCGGCCAGAAGCGCGTCGTAGAGCCGGTTCTGCATGCCGATCGGATGGTGCAGCTCCCAACCGAGCTCGCCGACGAAGTTGACGCGCAGCGCATGCACGCCGACTTCCGCGACGTCGATCGCCTTGCCCGTCAGCCAGGGGAAGGCGGCGTTGGACAGATCGGCGCGGGTGAGCTTGGCGAGAAGCTCGCGCGAGCGCGGACCGGCGATGACGAGGACGCCCAGGGCTTCGGTCAGCGGCCGGAGCGTGACGGAACCGTCCTTCGGCACCAGACGGGCGAGATTGTCGTGGTCGATCCGCTCGTAGCCGCCGGCCGAGACGAGATAGAACCGGCCCGGCGCCCACTCGTAGACGGTGAACTCGGCCCGGACGCCGCCGGTCTCGGTCAGGAGATGGCAGAGGGCGACGCGCCCGCGCGCCTTCGGGATGCGATTGGCGAGGATCGCGTCGAGGAAGGCGCGCGCGCCCGGTCCCGACACTTCCATCTTGGCGAAGGCGGTGAGGTCGAGGAGGCCGACCTTTTCCGTGACGTTCTTCACCTCGTTGCCGACATGCTCGAAATAGTTCGAGCGGCGGAACGACCATTTTTCCCGGATGACGCCCTCGGCATCCGCCGGCGCATGGTTCTCGTTGGTGAGCACGTCGGCGCCGAGGTCGAGTTCCTCCTTGGAGACCGACAGGCCCGCGGGGGCGAACCAGTTGGCGCGTTCCCAGCCGTAGACCGAGCCGAACACCGCGCCGAGCGCCTTCTGCCGGTCATAGGACGGCGAGGTCTTCAGCGGCCTTGCGGCGGCGCGTTCCTCGTCCGGATAGTGCGTGGTGAAGACGTTGGCATAGGCCTCCTCGTTCTTCTTGATGAGGTAGCCCTCGGTCGCATAGGGGCCGAAGCGGCGCGGGTCGACGCCGACCATGTCGACCGTCGGCATGCCGTCCGCCATCCATTCCGCCAGCTGCCAGCCGGCACCGCCGGCCGCGGTGATGCCGAAGGAATGCCCCTCGTTCAGCCAGAAATTCGTGAGGCCCGGCGCCGGGCCGACAATGGGCGAGCCATCGGGCGTGTAGGCGATGGCGCCATTGTAGACCTTCTTGATTCCGACCTCGCCGAAGGCGGGAACTCGGGCGATCGCGGTCTCGATATGCGGCATCAGCCGGTCGAGCTCTTCCTGGAACAGCTCGTATTCGGAATTGTCGTCGGGGCCGTCGAGATAGCAGCAGGGCGCGCCCTTCTCGTAGGGGCCGAGCAGGAGGCCGCCGGCCTCCTCGCGCATGTACCAGGCCGAGTCGCTCTCGCGCAGGACGCCCATTTCGGGAAGGCCCTGGTTCTTGCGCGCCATGATCGCGGGATGCGCCTCGGTGACGATGTACTGGTGCTCGACCGGGATGACCGGGATGTCGAGACCGACCATGCGGCCGGTGCGGCGGGCGAAATTGCCGGTGGCGGACACGACGTGCTCGGCGACGATGTCGCCCTGGTCGGTCGAGACCTTCCACTCGCCCGACGGCAGCTGCTCGATCGCGGTCACCGTGGTGTTGCGGTGGATCTTGGCGCCCCGGTCGCGGGCGCCCTTGGCCAGCGCCTGCGTCAGGTCGGCGGGCTGGATATAGCCGTCCTCGGGATGCTGGATGGCGCCGAGGATGCCGTCGGTCTCGCACAGCGGCCAGATCTCCTTCAGCTCGGCCGGCGTCAGCATCTTCACCTTCACGCCGATCGTTTCGGCGATGCCGGCATAGTACTGGAACTCGTCCCAGCGATCCTTGGTGCGGGCGAGACGGATGTTCGAGACGACGGAGAAGCCGACATTCATGCCGGTCTCTTCCTGCAGCTCGTGATAGAATTTGACCGAGTAGCGGTGCAGCTGGCCGACCGAATAGCTCATGTTGAACAGCGGCAGGAGGCCCGCGGCATGCCAGGTCGAGCCGGAAGTGAGTTCCTTTCGCTCGATCAGGACGCTGTCCGTCCAGCCCTTTTTGGCCAGGTGATAGAGCGTCGAAACGCCGACGACGCCGCCTCCGATGACGACAGCACGGGCATGGGTCTGCATGGCAACTCCTCGTCGGGCCCCCGGCCCTCAACACGGCGCGAGACTAGTCGAGCCGTTCCACCGGCCGCAGTCTCTTTGCGACATGACCTGTCGACGCAAGCCAAGATCTGGACGACCGGACGCGATGGACGCCGGCGGCAAATCCAAGCGAGCCAACCGATGGATAGCGCGAAACCACTGGCGGGCATCGCTCCGGCGTCGGGCAGCAGAAGCCGCCAGACGATCCGTCAGCTTTCGACCCTCTATCGTCGTTGACACAGAAGTCGCCGCATCCCAAAAAATTGACGTGCCACGATACCGTGCTGACTGAGGATCTCATGCTTCGACCGTTCGTGCCCGCAAAGAACTACGATCGATCACGGCAGTTCTACGAGGCTCTTGGCTTTGTCGCTGGGCTGGCGACAGATCGGATCACCGTGATGGCGCACGGTGACGATGGCTTCCTTCTTCAGAATTTCTACCAGAAGGATTTAGCAGAGAATCTCATGATCCAGCTAGCGATCAGCGATCTCGCGGGGTGGTGGCAGCGGCATGATCCCGAGCAGGTAGCAGCGCGCTTCGGAGCCAAGCCACCGTCTGGTCCGGCTCTCCAGCCGTGGGGACTGGTCGTGGGTTTCGTTCACGACCCCTCCGGCGTCCTTTGGCACTTTACCCAGGTGGCACGGTAACGCACGGCAGTTTCCCGGGCATTCCTCCCAAGGCGACTATTCGCTGTCCACCCGGATTGGCCATTTGTGCCCCCGCTTGAAAACCGCGCCGAGCTGGATGGGTGGTCTTTGCTATCGAATGCCGTTTCGTTCTGCCGGGAACGGCAGCTGCGGACGGTACGTCAGCGTTAGCTTAACCTTGCTGCGGCATTCTTGCACCAGTTGAAATTGGCACGGCGGGAGGCCCTGTTGTCGCAAATGGCCTTGGAACCGCGCTCCCTGCGAATGGGCCGTCACCTTTTTGCGCCGGTCGTTCTTCTGGCCGCAACCTGCCTCGCCCTGACCCTCCCGCTGACCGTGAAGACGACGCTCCCGGTCGGTCCGTTCTACTGGGATCTCTACATCTACTTCGACGCGGCCA
The DNA here is from genome assembly GCF_019973775.1 of Aureimonas sp. SA4125. NCBI lineage: Bacteria > Pseudomonadati > Pseudomonadota > Alphaproteobacteria > Hyphomicrobiales > Aurantimonadaceae > Aureimonas > Aureimonas sp. SA4125. The sequence goes on from NZ_AP025032.1 coordinate 3,063,982, forward strand.
ACCGCATCCTCGATGGCCAGGTGCCGGGCGTCGACTTCTTCACGCCGGTCGGTGCGCTCGGCTACTACCTGTTTTCTCTGTTCGTGCGGATCTTTCCGGAAGGCCAGCCGCTTCTCGTCGTGCAATGGTCGCTGCTTCTCGTCACCGCGCCGCTCTTTGCCCTGGTGCTGGCAGACGTCGATCGCCGTTCGCGCTTTGTCGCGCTCTCCCTTCTCTTCCCCTTTCTCGTCTTCTCGATCCTGCCCTTCAATGTGGAGGAGTATTACTCCTATCCCGGCGTCGACGGCTTCGGCATCTACAACCGGCAGGTCGGCCTTCTCCTCTATGTACTGACGGCAGGGCTGGTCTTCGCAAAGTCCCGGCGGACGCTGCTCGTCCTCGTCGCGGGTTGCATGCTGGCCCTGCTCTTCACCAAGATCACCGGGGTCATCGCCGGGGCGATGCTGTGCTGCCTTGCGGTGGCGGCAGGTCGCCTTGCCGTGCGGACAGCGATCGCGGCGGCGTGCGCGTTTATCCTGATCCTTGCCGGGCTGGAGCTCCGGCTCGGCATCGTCAGCGCCTACGCCGCCGATATCCTGCTGCTCCTCGAAAAGAACGAGGAAAGCCTGCTGCCGCGTTTCCTGCAGGCGGCATCCCTGCATTTCGGCGTGTTCGCGCCCCTTGGCGCGCTGACGGTCGTCCTGCTGGCGTTGAACGGCGAGGCCTTGATCGGCCATGCCCGTCCCTTCGCGCGCCGCCCTGCCCTCTCCCTGGTGCCTGCGGTCTTCGATCACGATGCCCTCTGGCTCGGCGTATCGGTGATGGCGGCGCTGTTCGTCGAGACCCAGAACACCGGCGGCCTTGCCTTCATCTTCGTCTGGCCGGTGCTCCTTCAACTCCTGACCCGCTGCGGGCGATGGAGCGGCCGCAGCCTCGGCATCGTCCTGACGCTCGTTGCCGCCAGCGCGCTTCCGACCCTGGTGGGGGTCGTGCACCGCGCGGCCCGCGCCTTCGTCGGACAGCTGAACTACAGCGTCGTGAAGGTCGACGGACTGGGATCGCTCGCGGCCGTCTCGCAACGGGAGGCCATTCTGGCGCATGCTGCGTCCATGCTCGACGTCTACCGCAAGTTCCCCGACACCTGGCAATATCTCGCCGACCGGAACGAACTGCCCAACTTCACCCTCTATACCGCCCCGGATTTCCAGATCACCTGGCTGATGGCGGCAGAGGAGGCCGTCGAGGCGATCAAGGCGTATGAACGCGACAATGGCGTGCGCTTCGGGACGATCATGAGCCTCAACTTCGTCAACCCGTTCCCCTGGCTGCTCGACCGGCACGCGCCGCGCCGCATCGCCATCGGCGCCGACCCCTATCGCGCGGTTCCGGATCCCGGCGAGGCCGTGCTTCGCTCCGTCGGCTCTACCGATCTCGTGCTCTACCCGAAATGCCCGATCACGAACGCCAACATGGCGCTGCGCACCCTCTACGCACCCGGCCTGACCGGTCATCGCCTGATCAGCCTCTCGCCCTGCTGGGACGCCTATGTGAAGGTGCCTTCCGCACCAGAGTAGGGCGGCCGGGTTTCCGCGCCCTGCGCGCGCCAAACGAAAACGGCGCCGTCCCGGGGGAGAGCGCCGTTCGTTCGTCAGGGGATGGTCGTCTCCGGCTATCCCATCTGTGCCTTGATGAAATCCTTCACGATGCCGACGATGCCGCGGTCGAGGAGATCGTCGAGGGCGTCGCAGAACTGGTCGACATCGTCCTCCGAACAGATCAGCGGCGGCTCCAGGCGGATGACGTTGCGGTTGTACTCGGTAAAGGCGACGAGGATGTCGTAGTCGCGCAGAAGAAGCGCCCCGACGAAGCCCGAGAGCGAGCCCTTCAGCTTGTCGTCGAGGATGGCCACCACCGGTCGCAGCGCGAGTGGCAAGGTGCGCGAGAAATCGTGGAATTCGATGCCGACCATCAGGCCCTGGCCGCGCACTTCCTTGATCAGCGAGGGATAGCGCTGCTGGATGACCTTCAGCCGCTGCAGGAGGTAGTCGCCGACGACGGCGGAATTGCCGATCAGGTCTTCGTCGTAGAGCGTGTTCAGCGCCTCGATGGCGGTGACGCAGCCTTCGCCGATGCCGCCGAACGTGGCGGCGGCGTGGATCATCGCGGTCTTCGGCGTGCCATAGGCCTTCATGTAGACCTCGCGGCGGGCGATCATCGCGCCCATCGCCGCCTTGCCGCCGCCAAAGCTCTTGGCGAGCGCGGTGACGTCGGGGACGACATCATGGTGCTCGAAGGCGTAGAAGCGCCCCGTCCGACCGTAGCCGCACTGCACCTCGTCGGCGACCCACATCACCTTGTGCTTGTCGCACAGCGCCCTGACGCCCTGCCAGTAGTAGGTCGAGGCCTGGATGATGCCGCCGCCGCCCTGCACCGTCTCGAGCACGACGACGCCGATGTCGGGATCGCTCTCGACGCAGGCGGTCAGCGCCTCGAGATCGCCGAAAGGCACCTTGTAGCGGTTTTCGACCAGCTTGAATTCGCCCTGGTAGAGGGGCGAGTCGGTGATCGAGAGAACGCCCTTGGTCTTGCCGTGGAACGAGTTCTCGGCATGGACGATCTTGCAGTTCTTGCGACCCGAGGCGCGTTCGGCGACCTTGATCGCCGCCTCCATCGCCTCCGAGCCGGACGAGCCGAGGAACACCATGTCGAGATCACCGGGACTGACCGTGGCGAGGTTCTTGGCGAGCGCCGCGGCATACTGCGACAGGAAGGCGATGGCGATCTCGTGTCGCTTCTCGTCCTGGAACTCCTTGCGGGCGGCGAGGATGCGCGGGTGGTTGTGGCCGAAGGCCAGCGAGCCGAAGCCGCCGAAGAAGTCGAGGATCTTTCGGCCGTTCTGGTCGATGTAGTACATTCCCTCGGCGCGCTCGACCTTCACCTTGTGGAAGCCGAGCAGCTTCATGAAATGGTACTGGCCGGGATTGATGTGATCCTTGAAGAGGTCGGCCATGGTGCCGACATCCATCGCCTTGGCGTCGGCGACGGTCAGCATCTTCGGCTTGTCGGGCCCGCGGCGCACGGGGGCCTCGAGCGCGGGCGCTGCGACGGACGGACGATCCAGCATGGTCTCTCTCCTCATTCGGCGGCTTCGGCGAAGGCCGGCACCGCAGCGGCACCGGCCTTCTTGGCGCGGTACTCGCGATAGGCGGCGATCAGCATGTCCTCGTCGCGATGCTTCGGCACCCAGCCGAGCTGGCGCTCGCCCTTGCCGACGTCGAGGACGCAGTTCTCGTCGGCGATCAGATACTGTTCCGGATCCATCAACGGCTTGTTGAGGAGGTCGAGGAAATCGAGCGTCCGCTTCACCGCCCAGGCCGGCGTCGGCAGCAGGATGGATTTCGAGCCGGCATGCCGGATGAGGTCGCCGAGCAGTTTGCGCACCGGCGGCGGGTTGAGCGAGCCGAGATTATAGGCCTCGTCAGGCGTCCCCGCCTTCCAGGCAAGGCGAGCGGCCTCGGCGCAGTCGAAGACGGAGATGAACTGGTACGGGTTCTTGCCCGAGCCGATCATCGGCACCGGCAGGTTCGCATCGATCAGCTTGAAGAGCTTTTCCAGGATGCCGAGCCGGCCGGGCCCGATGATGAGGCGCGGCCGGAACAGCGTGATGTTCATGCCCCGACCCCGCCATTCCGCAGCGAGTTCCTCGGTCTTCCACTTCGACAGTCCGTATTCGCCGAGCGGCGCGACCGGGTGTTCCTCGGTCATCGGAAAGATCTTGGTGTGGCCGTAGATCATGTCGGTGGTGAAGTGCACCAGCCGCTGGGCCCCGGCCGCGTCCATCGCCTCGATGATGTTCTTCGTGCCGAAATAGTTCACCGGAAAGAAGAACTCGTGGCGCTTGGCCCGCGGCATGATCGGCGACAGCATCTTGGCCGACAGGTTGTAGACCTGATCCTCGGCCGAGATCGGCACGGAGCGGACGGCGTCCGCATCGGTGACGTCGATCGCCATGTGCCGGGCGGCGCCGTAGTGCGAAAGCTCGCTCTTGGCGATATCGGCAACGACGACCTCTTCGCCCTCGGCGACCAGGGCCGCCGCGAGATGGCGGCCGACGAAACCGTCGCCACCGAACAGGACATGCTTCATCGTGATACCTCGGCAGGGGGTGAAGAAGCGGCAGGGCGATCGTCGGCAAGGCGGGAACCACCCTGCGCGATGAACACCGTGCCGACGCAGATCAGAGCGATGCCGCCGATGCGATAGGCGTTGAGATCCTCGCGGAAGAGGAAGTACGCCGCGACCGCCACGACGACATAGGCGAGCGACAGGAACGGATAGGCATAGGAGAGCTCGACCTTCGACAGCACGTAAAGATGCGACGCCATCGAGATCACGAAGGTGCACAGCCCCAGGAACACGAAGGGGCTGAACACGATCTGCAGCAGCCGGACGACCGGATTGACACCCGCGAAACTGAGCTCGCCGAGCTGCATCATACCATGTTTCAGCAGCAGCTGTGCTGCAGCATTCGTGAATACCGTGAACAGAATGAAGGGGATATATTTGGACATGCACCCTTGCTTCGTCGATTGGAGCAAACCGGAGAGCTGTTTATCTAGCAGATCGAGGGGCGATAATTGTTAAGTCGCCCTGGAGTAACGGGCCTGTGACGTGACTTTGGCAATTTACGGTAAACAGGTTTTATCGGGCGACGCTCGAAGGAGAGTATTCCGACGCCTCGGCAGAAGCGCGGAGACCATTGGCACGGCTTTCTCGTTTCAGCCGCAGCGCCGTCCGGCGCCAGAAGTCGGACAGGATCGCGGGATCGCGCAGGTTTTCCAGAGTCTGCCACGCGGGAAACGACGCCGCGAAGGTTTCGGCGCCCATGCGTGCATCCTTGTAGGGATTCACGCGTCCGCCGGCGGCGATGGTGATCCGGTCCAACTCGTTGAGCATGCGCAGCGTCCCGGCGCCCCGGTGTGGGAAGTCGAGGGTCAACGTGTAGCCCGGCCGGGGAAAGGACAGAAGCCCCGGGCTCTCCCCGGCACCGAAGCGCTTCAGGACAGTCAGGAAAGACCCTTGTCCGAAGGCTCCGGCGCAGCCGAGCAGTTCGGCGACGACGGACTTTCCGTCGTTGAAGGGAACAAGGCTCTGGTGCTGGTGCAGCCCCCGTGGGCCGTACAACCGGTTCCATTGGCCGACCCGGTCGAGTGGATAGAAGAAGCTGTCGAAAGCGACGAGCCGCTCGCTCGTTCCCGCCGGCGACTTGCGGAAATAGGCCTCGTTGAAGGCGCGCAGCGGCCATCCGCGCAGCGGGCTCACCGGCGGGGTGAAGGGCACCCGCGCCAGCGGTGGGCGCGCGACGCCTTGCCGGTCGCCCTGGGCTGCATGGTCGCCCGCGATCAGGTGGCCGCGCCCGAGCGAACTGCCCCGGCTTAGCGAGTCGATCCACGCCACGGCATATTCGTGCCGCTCGTCCGCCGCCTCGGCAAGGTCGAAATAGTCCGCCAGCCGGTCGAAACGCGTCGTCGTCTCGCGGATCGTCAGCGACGGCACTCTCAGGAGCTGCAGGGTGGCGGTGCGCATGAGCCCGGTGAGGCCCATCCCGCCGATGGTGGCGGCAAAAAGCTCGGCGTTCTCCGTTGCGCTGCACGCGATCCTGCCACGATCCGAGCGCTCCAGGTCGAACGCCCGTACCCAGCAGCCGAAAGTCCCGCGTCGATGATGGTTCTTGCCGTGCACGTCGTTGGCGATGGCGCCGCCGAGGGTGACGAACTGCGTGCCGGGGGTGACCGGAAGGAACCAGCCATGGGGCGCGGCGAGCCGCGTGATGGCCGCCAGCAGCACGCCGGCCTCGGCGGTGACGACCCCGGTTTCGGCATCGAAGGACAGGATGGCGTCGGCGCAGCGGCCGTCGACCAGGGTGCCCTGATCGTTGAGGCAGCTGTCACCATAGGAGCGGCCGTTGCCATAGGGCAGGAACTCGCCCTCGCCTGCCAGGCGCACTCCGGATCCCGCGTCCACGACGCGACGGCCACGGTCGGGAAAGATCCGTCCCCAGCTCGACAGGTCGCGGTCAGACATAAGCGGCCACGACGAACATGACGGCGCCGGACGCGATCATGATCTGGCTGCGCCAGTCGCGCAGGATGAAGACGACCGGATCCTCGTGCATCTCATTGCGCCGCGCCAGGATCCAGATCCGGACGATGATGTAGAGCACCAGCGGGCAGAGCGGCCACAGCATCCACGGCAAGTCGTAGAGCTGGCGGATCTCGGGCGAGTCGAGATACAGCGCCAGCACCAGAACGGCGGCAAAGCCCGAGCTCATGCCGGCCTGTCCCAGCGTATCGAGGTCGACGTCGCGATAGCCGCGTCCCGTCCTCGCGCGGTCCGCGCCGGCGCCGAATTCGATCAGTTCGGTAAAGCGCTTGACCAGCGCCAGCGACAGAAAGAAGAACACCGAAAACGCCATCAGCCAGAACGAGGCCTCGATCTGGCCTGCGACGGAACCGCCGATGATCCGCACCGTGTAGAGGGCGGCCAGCGTCAGCACGTCGACGAGAAGCATCCGCTTGATCGAGAAGGAGTAGAGCGTCGTCGCGGCAAAATAGCCCGCCAGCACCATCTGGAAGAGCGGCCCGACCGCAAGGGACAGGAGCGCCGAGACGACCAGCAGCGTCCCCGCCAGGGCCAGACCCACCGGGATCGGAACCGAGCCGCAGGCAAAGGGCCGCAGCCGCTTGGTCTTGTGGCGGCGATCCGAGGCCAGATCGAGAAGGTCATTGATGATGTAGACCGAGGAGGCCGTGAACGAAAAACACACGAAGGCGATGAACGTCGCCAGCAGTCGCTGCAGGTCGAAATAGTCATGCGTCAGGACGAGCGGCACCAGAACCAGGACGTTCTTCGTCCACTGATGCGGCCGCATCGCCTTCAGGCAGTCCTTGACGAGGCGGCCGGCATTGCCGTCGACGACCGGCACGTCGGCGGCCCGACTCCACTCGGCAGCGGCCCGGTCCGGCGCGACGACGATCGCCTCCGTCGCAGCATCGAACAGGCAGAGATCGTCGCGGGAATTGCCGATATAGTCGAACCCGTCGGCGTCGCCCTCGGCGACGATCCGCGCCAGCTTGCGCTCGGCGGAAAGATTGGTTTCGTCGTCGCTCGCCAGGACCGCATCGAAGACGCCGAGATGATCGGCGATGGCCCCGGCCAGCCGTTCGTTGGCGGCCGTGGCGAGGACGACGCGGCGCCCGTCCGCACGGGCCTCGGCGAGGCGCTCGACCACGCTTTCGCGATATGGCAGGAGCGAGGCGTCGAAGGTGATCCGCCGGGCGATCTCGGCTTTCAGCTGGGCCTTGCCACGCAGGAGCCAGAGCGGCACGCGCCAGAGGGACCCCGGCGACTGGCGAGCGAGCATGAAGAACGATTCCCAGAGGAGATCGCTCTTGATCAAGGTCCCGTCGAGATCGACGTACAAAGGCCGATCGCTCTTTACCCGCATGTCCATCGGACTGCTCCTGCGCGCCGAGCCGATGCGACTGTGGCTCCTTGAGCTGAACCTAACCGGAAGGGTGTTGAGCGCGGGTGAATTCGGAGCGGCGCATAGGGAATCCGAAGCCGGAAATACATCCTATGGTTAGATGATGATTACCGGCGGCCGTTTCATTCTCTCTTGCCGGGCCCGTTCTTCCACCTGAAAACCCGCCGCGACTTGCCGCGGGATAGCGACATGCTGTGGTGCACCATGCGCGTAACAGCCTTTGATCCCGGTGCGGAAATCAGCAGAGCGTATCCGGCGCCAGCGGAGCGGCCACCGGAGTGAGGTCAGGTGATCTTTCGATCGGCAAGCTGCTCGATCTCGGTCCCATCCAGCCCGAGCCAGTCCCGGAGAACGTCTGCGGTGTCCGCGCCAAGCGCCGGCGGGGCGCGATCGTAGCGCACGGGCGTCGCCGAAAGACGCAAGGGACTGGCCACCAGCGACACCGCACCCGCACCCGGATGCGGGATCGCGACTTCCAGCCCCCGCGCCTTCACCTGCGGATCGGCGAAGACATCGGCGATGGTGTTGACCGGACCGCAGGGCACACCGACCGCCTCCAGCAGGGCAACCCAGGCGCCCGTGTCCCGCGTTGTCGCGACGGCTGCCAGGAGCGGCACCAGCACGGCGCGGTTCTCGACCCGCGCGCGATTGGTGGAAAACCGGATGTCGGCGCTCCATTCCGGATGGTCGAAAGTGTCCGCGAGCCGTGCGAACTGGCCGTCGTTTCCCACCGCGACGATCATCGCGCCGTCCCGCGTCGCAAAGCTTTGATAGGGCACGATGCTGGGATGGGCGTTGCCGAGCCGGACGGGCGTGACGCCGCCGGCAAGATAGCTCGACGTCTGGTTGGCGAGACTGGCGACCTGCGCATCGAGAAGCGCGATATCGATATGCTGCCCCTTCCCCGTGGCGTGTCGGGCATTCACCGCGGCGAGGATTCCGATCGTCGCATAGAGCCCGGTCACGACATCGGTGATGGCCACGCCGACCTTCTGTGGCCCGGCTCCGGGGGAGCCGTCCGGCGCGCCGGTAATGCTCATCAGGCCGCCCATCGCCTGGATCAGGAAATCGTAGCCGGCCCGCTTGGCATAGGGGCCGGTCTGCCCGAAACCGGTGATCGAGCAATAGATCAGCCGGGGATTGAGGGCGCTGAGGCTTTCATAGTCGAGGCCGTATTTCTCGAGCCCCCCGACCTTGTAGTTCTCGATCAGGATGTCCGACATGGCCGCCAGGCGGCGTATGAGGGCCTGTCCCTCCGGCCGGGCGATGTCGATGGTCACCGACTTCTTGTTGCGGTTGGCGCAGAGGAAATAGGCGGCGACGTCGGTCTCCTCGCCGTCGGCATCGCGGAGATAGGGCGGTCCCCAGCCTCGCGTATCGTCCCCGGCATCCGGCCGTTCGACCTTCACCACCTCGGCGCCGAGGTCTCCCAGCGTCTGCCCGACCCAGGGGCCGGCCAGAATGCGCGACATGTCGAGGACACGAAGGCCCGACAGCGCCCCAGCCTGTCCTTCCGCCGAATTGACTGTGGCCTCATCGCGCATGGCTCGACTCCTCGTCCCTGCGGCTTCCGGCAAGGGCCGGCCCGCTCTGGAAGCGGTGATAGACCGAGAGCGACGTCAACGAAACAGCCGCGACGCCTCGATCCGCGGCGTGCCCGCTGCGTCGACCCATGCGCAGCCGAGCGGCGCCGGACGGGTTTCTGACGGGGTCGCCTTGTGCGTTGCCGACCCGGCCACGGCGAAAAAGTCGCTCCTGGCTCTTGCAGACCAGCAAGACTGAACTCAAATACCATCCAGATGGATGTCATATGGATGGTTTTATGAGCAATGATGTGAGGATCAGAACGGCCGACAGCGAGAAGATCACGCTCAACCTCGGCTTCGTGGATCTCGGTCATGTCGACTTGCTTGTGGCGGAAGGCTTCTATTCCAACCGCTCGGACTTCATCCGAACCGCCATCCGCAACCAGCTCGACCGGCAGGGCGACACCGTCCGCCAGACCATCGCGCGGCGCGGGCTCGACCTCGGGCTTCGCAATATCGGTCGGCGCGAGCTGGAAGACCTGCGTCAGGCGGGTGAAACCCTTTCCGTTCGCGTGCTTGGCCTTGCCGTCATCGCCGACGACGTCACCGCCGAACTCGCCCGCGCCACCATTGCCTCGATCGAGGTTCTGGGAGCGCTTCAGGCAAGTCCGTCCGTGAAGACGGCCCTCGGCGATCGCATCCGTTGACCTCCTCCCCTCCCCGCTTACCGACCCAGGATTTGCTGCCATGAACTTTCTCTCCAAATCAGACATGCGCGAGGCGACCCGCCTGACCCGCGAGGGACGGCTGGTCGAGGCGCTGGCGATCCTGCGCGGCGACCGCTCGGGGGCTCGCGAGAAGGCGCAGCGCCCGGCGCAGAGGACCGGTGGCAGCGCCGGCGTCCTGCGGATGGCGCAGTCGATGGCGAGACGCTTCGCACCGCCGGCAGCAGGTCGCACTTCCGCGCCGTCTCGGGATGCCGCGCCGACGCAGGATGAGCCGGGACTGTTCGAGACCCGGTCCTTTTCGGGTGCTGCCGGTTCCAGAGACTACAAGGTCTACGTCCCGCAGAACCGGCCGGCCGGTCTGCTGCCGCTGGTGGTGATGCTGCACGGCTGCACCCAGTCGCCGGACGATTTTGCCGCGGGCACGCAGATGAACCGGCTGGCCGAGGAGCAGGGATTCATCGTCGCCTATCCCGCGCAGTCGCGCGCCGCCAATGCGCAGAAATGCTGGAACTGGTTCAGCGTCGCCGACCAGCAGCGCGAGACGGGCGAGCCCGCCATCATTGCCGGGATCGTCGCAGCGATCGTCGCGGCAGACGGCGTGGACCCGGCAAAGGTCTATGTCGCAGGCCTCTCCGCCGGCGGCGCCGCGGCGGCGATCATGGCGAACGCCTACCCCGACCTCTTCGCCGCCGCGGGCGTCCATTCCGGCCTCGCCTGCGGCGCCGCCCGCGACCTTCCCTCGGCGCTATCGGCGATGCGCATGGGCGGCGAAGGCGCGGCGCCGGGATCCAACGGCAGGCGAGTGCCGACCATCGTCTTCCACGGAGACCGCGACGCGACCGTCCATCCCATCAACGCCGACCATGTCATCGCGCAGTCGGGCGTGGACGGAACCACGGTGCAAGACGAGACGCGCGGACGCTCGGAGGGCGGCCTCGACTACACCCGCACCGTCCACAAGGACGGCCAGGGACGTCCCGTGCTGGAGCAGTGGCAGGTGCATGGCCTGGCGCATGCCTGGTCGGGCGGCAGCGCCGCCGGATCCTACACCGATCCGAAAGGCCCCGACGCCAGCCGCGAAATGCTGCGATTCTTCTCCGAATGCCGTGCGGCAGCCAAAGGCGGGCCTTCGCCAGCCCGCTGAAGTCGGCGCCAGGCAAACCGATTTCACTGAACCGAGACAATTCGTTAACCATAACCGCCATATCTCTTGTGCATCGGGCAGCACCAGAGAGATAAGATGCAGACTTGTTTACTTCGCGTCGCGGGCCTCGCGGTGCTTGCCCTTCTCTTTTCCGGCTGTGCCACCCCTCTGAAGCCTGCGGCGCAGCTCAGCACGCCGGTCCTGTCCTTCGCCGAGACTCATCGCGACGGCCTGGCCATCGCCGGCCCCTATCTCGGCGATCGCCACACCGGCCTCACCGGGCGCACGATCGTCGTCGATTCCATCCACGACATCGTCCTCAGGGACCACGAGGTCGTCCTGACCTTCGACGACGGCCCCGTGCCCGGCAAGACGGCCAGCGTTCTCGATGCGCTCGACGCCAAGGGCGTCAAGGCGACATTCCTGATGGTCGGCCAGATGGCCCGCAGCTACCCCGCGCTCGTCCGGCAGGTCGCCGCGCGCGGCCACACCATCGGCACGCACACGCAGGACCACACCAACCTCTCCAAGGTCGGGCTCGACACGGCGCTCGCGGAAATCGACAAGGGTCAGAGAAGCGTCGCGGCGGCCCTGGTGCCGATGCGCGCCCAGCCCGCCCCCTTCTTCCGCTTCCCCTACCTCGCCGACACCCCGGCCCTGCGTCGCACGCTGGCTGGCCGCGGCACCGTCGTGATCGACGTCGACATCGATTCCAAGGACTATTTCGTCTCCACGCCCGACGATCTCAACGCGCGCGGTCTCGCCCGGCTGGAGGCGCGCGGCTCGGGCATCATCCTGTTCCACGACATCCATGCGCGCACCGTCGCCATGCTCCCGGCGTTTCTCGACGCGATCGAGGCGCGCGGCTATACGGTCGTCAACCTCGTCCCGGGATCCGCCGGCGCGCGGGAGATGCTGCTGTCGCAGGCGGGTTCCTGACGCGAGGCCAGTACCGGCCGGGAAAGCCCCGGAGGTTTCGTCGCCTAGCCGTGCGCGATCATCACATGGCGGACGGCGGTGTAGTCCTCGAGCGCATAGAGCGACATGTCCTTGCCGTAGCCCGACTGCTTCAGCCCGCCATGCGGCATCTCGTTGACCAGCATGAAATGCGTGTTGATCCAGGTACAGCCGTAGCGCAGCCGCGCCGCCGTCTCCATCGCCCGCCCGACATCGCGGGTCCAGACGGACGAGGCGAGGCCGTAGTCCGAATCGTTGGCCCAGGCGACCGCCTCGTCCGTATCGGTGAAGCGGGTGACCGAGACGACCGGGCCGAACACCTCGCGCCGGACGATCTCGTCCGACTGCAGGGCGCCGGCGATCACCGTCGGCTGGAAGAAGAAGCCGCGATCGCCCGAGACCTTGCCGCCGGTGGCGACCTCGATGTGCTTCTGCTCGGCCGCCCGCTCGACGAAGCTCGAGACCCGGTCGCGCTGGCGCCGCGAGATCAGCGGGCCGATCTCGTTGTCGGCGTCGTCGGCCTGGTTGAAGCGGATGGTCGAGACCGCCGAGGCGAGGTCGGCGACGAGCCGGTCATGGATTTTCGGCCCGGCATAGATGCGGCAGGCGGCGGTGCAGTCCTGGCCGGCATTGTAGAAGCCGAAGGCCCTGAGGCCGTTCACCACGGCGTCGAGATCGGCATCGTCGTAGACGATGACCGGCGCCTTGCCGCCGAGTTCCAGATGCGTGCGCTTCACCGAGCGGGCGGCCGCCTGCAGCACCTTCTTCCCGGTCGCGACGTCGCCGGTGATCGAGATCATGTCGACGCCGGGATGATTGATCAGCGCATTGCCGACGCTGTCGCCCCGGCCGAGGATGATGTTGACGACGCCCTCGGGAAGGATGTCCGCCAGGATCCGCGCCAGCATCAGCGCCGTCAGCGGCGTCTGTTCGGATGGCTTGAACACCACCGTGTTGCCCCCGGCGATCGCCGGGGCGAGCTTCCAGGCCATCATCATCAGTGGATAGTTCCAGGGCGCGATCGAGGCGACGACGCCGATCGCGTCGCGCCGGATCATCGAGGTGTGGCCGGCCATGTATTCGCCGGCGAGCGGCCCCGGCATGGTGCGGATGGCGCCCGCGAAGAAGCGCCAGCAGTCGACGATGGCCGGCATCTCGTCACCGAGGACGGCGTGCATCGGCTTGCCGCAGTTCAGCGCCTCCACTTTCGCAAATTCGGCGGCCTTGCCCTCGATCGCCGCGGCGATCCTCAGGAGATAGCCCGAGCGCTCCGCCGGCGTCGTCCGCGACCAGGTGCGGAAAGCCTTGCCGGCAGCGGCGACGGCCGCATCGATCTGCCCAGGCGAGGCCTCGGCGAGCATCAGGATGGTCTCGCCGGTCTTCGGATCGAGGATCGCCTCCTCCGTCTCCGTGCCGGTCTCGAATGCGGCGCCGATCAGCATCTGCGTGTCCATGGAAAATCTCCTCGGGTTCTACTTGGCGGCGCCGGCCGTCTCGTCGCCATCGCGGGTGAGCAGGAAGGCCAGCAGGATGGGCAGGAAGGTGACGACCACGACGACCAGCGCGACGACGTTCGTCACCGGGCGCTGGCGCGGACGGATCAGTTCCTCCAGCATCCAGAGCGGCAGCGTCTGCTCCTGGCCGGCGGTGAAGGTGGTGACGATCACCTCGTCGAAGGACAGAGCGAAGGCGAGCATCCCGCCGGCCAGAAGCGACGTCGCGATGTTGGGCAGGATAATATGGCGAAAGGTCTGGAAGCCGTCGGCGCCGAGATCCATCGACGCCTCGATCAGCGACCCGGACAGGCGGCGGAAGCGGGCCACCGCATTGTTGTAGACGACGACGATGCAAAAGGTCGCGTGGCCGAGCACGATGGTCCAGAACGAGAAGGGGATGTCGAGGATCGAGAAGGCCGAGCGCAACGCGATGCCGGTGATGATGCCGGGCAGCGCGATCGGCAGGATGACGAGGAGCGAGATCGTCTCGCGACCGAAGAAGCGGCTGCGGCTGACGGCGGCGGCGACGAGCGTGCCGAGCACCAGCGCCAGGACCGTCGATACCGTGGCGACCTGCAGCGACAGGCCGAGCGCCTTCCACACGTCGGGCCGCTCCCAGGTGACGGCGAACCATTTCAGCGTCAGCCCCGGCGGCGGCCAGACAAAGCTCTTTTCCTCCGTCGTGAAGGCGTAGACGAAAATGATGAGAAGCGGCGCCAGCAGAAAGGCGAGCCCCGCGCCGGCGAAGAGTTTGAGCGGCAGCGGCGTCTCAGAGCGCATCGAAGGCCCCCCGGCGCTTCGCCATCCAGAGATAGAGGCCCATGATGACGATCGGCACCACGGTGAAGGCGGCGGCGAGCGGGATGTTGCCGGCCGTTCCCTGCTGCACGTAGACGGCCTGCCCGATGAACAATCTGGATGAGCCGACGATCTGCGGGATGATGTAGTCGCCGAGCGTCAGCGAGAAGGTGAAGATCGAGCCGGCGACGATCCCCGGCAGCGCGAGCGGCAGCGTCACGTGGCGAAACGTCTGCAACGGCCTTCCGCCGAGATCCGATGAGGCGTCGAGGAGATTGGCCGGCACGCGCTCCAGCGCCGCCTGGGTCGGCAGGATCATGTAGGGCAGCCAGACATAGACGAAGACGAGAAAGGTGCCGATGTAGCTGACGGACAGCGAATTGCCGCCGATCACCGGGATCGACAGCACGGCCTCGAGCAGCGGCGTCAGCTGCAGCCTGGCGAAGACCCAGGTGAGGATGCCCTCCTTGGCGAGGATGAGCTTCCAGGCATAGACCTTGACGAGATAGCTCGACCACAGAGGCAGCATCACCGCCAGATAGAACAGCGCCTTCCACCGCCCCCGCGCGTGCCGAGCGGCGACATAGGCAATGGGAAAGGCGATGACCGCGGAGGCGAGCGTCACGGCGACCGCCATCCCGACGGTGCGCAGGATGATGTCGAGGTTCGAGGACCTGAGCAGCGCCCCATAGGTCGCCAGCGTGAACTCCTCGACGATCACGCCGGAAAAATCGTCGAGCGCGTAGAAGCTCTGGACGAGGAGCGCCACGAGAGAGCCGATATAGACGATGCCGAGCCAGGCGAGCGGCAGGGCCAGCAGCGTGCCGACAAACACCCCGGGGCGCCGCCACAGCATGTCCGCGAGCCCGCCGAGGGCGCCCGGCCGGCGCGCGAGGATCGGCGTCGCGCTCACGCCTCTGGCTCCATCAGGTGGAGAGCGGTCCGGTCGAAGGCGATCCCGACCGGCGCGTCGAGCGTCACGGCCGTCTCGGCCGGGACGATGGCGTGGAGGGCGAGGCCCCCGAGATCGATGCCGAGGCGCGTCGTCGCGCCGAGAAAACTGCGCGTCGTCAGCCGTCCGACGAGGTGCGGGGCGGCCGCCTCGGGCGCGACGAGCCGGATCGCCTCGGGCCTGAGACTGGCCCAACGCCGCTCTCCCGCGATCGCCTCGACGAGATCGGGGGGCAGGACATTGGACGATCCGACGAAATCGGCAACGAAGCGGGTTGCGGGACGGCGGTAGATTTCCTCTGGCGTGCCGATCTGACGGATCTTCCCCGCATCGAAGACGGCGACCCGGTCGGCCATCGACAGCGCCTCGCTCTGGTCGTGGGTGACGAAGACGAAGGTGATGCCGAGCCGCCGCTGCAGGCTCTTGAGCTCGTCCTGCATGGATTCCCTCAGCTTCAGGTCGAGCGCGCCCAGCGGTTCGTCGAGGAGAAGCACCTTGGGCCGGTTGACGAGGGCGCGGGCGAGCGCGACGCGCTGGCGCTGGCCGCCGGAGAGTTGGGCCGGCTTTCGGTCACCGTAGCCGGCAAGCCGGACCATCTCCAGCGCCGCCTCCGCCTCGGCGTTTCGCTCGGCCTTGCCAACCTTCCGCAGCATCAGCGAATAGGCGACGTTGGCTCTGACATCGAGATGGGGAAACAGCGCGTAGTCCTGGAACACGGTGTTGACCGCACGGCGATAGGGCGGAACCCCGGTCGCATCCTCGCCGAAGATGGCGATCGTGCCGCCGCTCGGCTGCTCGAATCCGGCGATGAGACGCAGGCAGGTCGTCTTCCCCGAACCCGACGGCCCCAGCATGGCGAAGAACTCGCCCGGCACGATCTCGAGATCGACCTGATCCAGCGCCCGGACGGTGCCGAAATGGCGCGAGACGCGTGTCAGGGAGACGGCAGAAGGTGCGGGCATGAGGTCCATTCAGGCTGAGAACACGAGGCGAGCCCCCACGGCTCGAGGTCGAACGCCGCCATGGGACATCAAAAGGCGCGCGCCATTCTTCTCCCCGCCGGGGAGAAGGTGGACGGCGCGAAGCGCCGGCCGGAAGAGGGGGCGGCGACGACAGAATGAGGAACGACGGCGACTGCCGGAAGAGCTAAGTCTGGAGGAGCCGCGCTCCCCTCTTCCCGCTGCCGCGACCCTCTCCCCGCGGGGGAGAAGAAACGCGTCCGGACCCGCCTCCCCCGTCGTTCACCCCCTAGCCGCCCATGACCGCGATGTAGTCGGACACCCAGCGCGAATAGGGCACGCATTCGCCGGAGGCGCACTGCGTCGTCGGGGTCCGCCAGAAACGGATCTTGTCGAAATTGTCGAAGCCGTTCGTGGCACAGCCTTCGGGCCCGAGAAGATCACTGGCCTTGCAGGCGTCGGGCACGGCGGGAACCGAACCGAACCAGGCGGCGATGTCGCCCTGCACCTTCGGATCGAGCGAGTGCTCCATCCATTTGTAGGCGCAGTTCGGGTGTTCGGCGTCGGCGGCCAACATCGTCGTGTCGGCCCAGCCGGTCGCGCCTTCCCTTGGGATGGTCGAAGCGATGGGCTGCTTGTCGGCCGTCAGCGTGTTGACCTGGAAGGGCCAGGACCCGGAGGCGACGACGCCCTCGGTCTTGAAGTCGTCGACCTGCACCGCAGCGTCGTGCCAGTAGCGCCCGATCAGCGCCCTTTGGCCCTTCAGGAGTTCCAGCGCCGCGGCATACTGCGCCTCGGAAAGCGCATAGGGGTCGGTGATCCCGAGTTCGGGCTTGGCACCCATCAGATAGGTCGCCGCGTCCGCGATGTAGATCGCGCCGTCATAGGCCTGGACGCGGCCCTCGTTCGTCTTGCCATCGGGCAGATCCATCTTCTCGAAGACGACGTTCCAGCTCTCCGGCGCCGTCTTGAAGACGTCCGTGTTGTACATCAGAACGTTCGGTCCCCACTGATACGGCACGCCGTAGTGCTCGCCGCCGACCGTGTACCAGGGCGCGTCCTGCAGGCGCTTGTCGACCTTGCTCCATCCCGGGATAAGTTGGGTGTTGACCGGCTGGACCTTCTTGCCGGCGACGAGACGGAGCGAGGCATCGCCCGAGGCGGTGACGAGATCGAAGCCTCCCTGGTTCATCAGCGTGACCATCTCGTCCGAGGTGGCGGCGGTCTTCACGTTGACGGTGCAGCCGGTCGCCTTCTCGAAGGAGGTCACCCAGTCATAGGCCTTGTCGGTCTCGCCACGCTCGATATAGCCGGGCCAGGCGACGATATCGACCGCCCCCTCCCCCTCGCCGATCTCGGTCATGGCAGCCTGCGCCATGGCCTGGCCGGAAAATACCGTGGCCATCATCAGAGCCGTCGCGGTCCTCAATGCTGCCTTCATGGTGGTGCCTCCAAAATCCCGGAGCCGCGCCCGATGCCCAGCCTTTCCCGAGGTTTTCACGCCTGTGAGGTCACGGCAAATTCATTCGTCCGATAGATCTCTTCGGATTTTCCGATATCAGATCAGAGGCGAAGCCGCGCCAGGCGCGGCGACTGCGCGAGGGCGATGAAGTCGCGCGCCGCCTCCGACAGGCCCGATCCGCGGCGCCATACCATTCCCACCTGCACCACCGGCAGCGGGTCCGCGATCGAGCGGCTGACGATCCGGTCGCCTTCCAGCGACCAGGGCCGGTAGACGAGGTCGGGCAGGATCGCGATGCCCGCGCCCGTCGCGACGAGGCTGCGCACCGCCTCGACCGACCGCGTGCGGAACGCCACGTTCGGCTTGGCCCCGAGAGCCGAGAGCAGGCGCCCCGTATTCTCCTCGGTCTCGTCGACTGTCAGCATGATCAAGGGCTCGCGGCCGATGTCGGCGATGGCAATGCCCTCCGTCGCGGCCAGGCGATGACCGACCGGCAGCCACAGCCGGTAGGGCGAGGTCTCGAAGATCTCCGCCTGCAGCGCCACGCGGTCGCGAAGGTTCGAGATCACCATGACGGCGACATCGAGTTCGCCGCCGACGAGGAGATGCTCGAGATACTCGCCATTGTCCTCGTTGGCGCTGAGCACGATGCCCGGAAAGGCACGGCGATAGCGCGCGAGAATGTCGGAGAGGACGTAGCCGGCGACGAGCGAGGTGACGCCGACGTTCAAGCTACCGGTCGCAGCTTCCCGGTTGTCGCCGAAACTCGAGCGGGCATCGGCGACGGCGCTGAGAATGCGGGCGGCATGGCGCTGGAACTGCTGGCCCTGATGGGTAACCCTCAGACCGCGGCGGTGGCGATCGAAGAGCTTCACGCCAAGATCGGTCTCCAGTTCCTTGATCGCCTCGGTCACGGCCGACTGCGAGACCGACAGGCTCTGCGCCGCGCCCGACACGGTGCCCCCCTCGGCGATGGCGAGGAAGTAGCTGAGCTGGCGGAGGGTGAAGGCCATGGATCTTTCCGGCGCCGATGACCGGCATGGCCGTAGCTTGGCAGAGATCGCCGCGACCTGCAGCATCAGGAGCGCAATTTCCAGAGCTGTTGTCGCTGGTGGCCGGTGGGGGAGACATCCGCATTGCCGCAAAGGACCGGCCGCACCATCTCGTCGAGGCGCGCATGCATGTCGTTGCCACGATCGAGGAGACCGCGATGTCCGACGAGACGGAAACGCCCGAGAGCAAGCTGACCCGGACGAAGCAGGAATGGGCCAGCCAGGGGAAATTCCTGACCGGCCGGGCGTCGCGACCGGAAGCGGACCGCCTGCCGCCCGGCCAGCATCTCGTCCAGAACTGGCCCATCCTCGATCTCGGCCTGCGCCCCGATACGACGCCGGCAAGCTTCCGGCTGCGCGTCGACGGCGCCGTCGATGCGCCTGCCCTCTGGGATTTTCCGCAACTGATGGCGCAAAAGCAGACGGAAGCTGTCTCCGACATCCACTGCGTCACCACCTGGTCGCGCTACGACAACCGCTGGTCAGGCGTCGCAACATCGGATCTTCTTGAGACCGTCCGGCCCAAATCCGGGGCCGCCTTCGTCGTCCTCCACTGCGACGACGGCTATACCACCAACCTCGCGCTCGCCGATTTCGCTGCCCCCGGCGCCATGCTCGTCCATGCCTGGGAGGGCCGCCCCCTCGCGTCGGAACATGGCGGACCGGTGCGCCTCGTCGTGCCGCATCTCTACTTCTGGAAAAGCGCGAAATGGCTGAAGCGCATCGAATTCCGGACGAAGGACGAGCCGGGGTTCTGGGAGGTGCGCGGCTATCACAATCGCGGCGATCCCTGGAACGAGGAGCGCTATTCGGACTGACGGCCGGCAGCATCTGATCGGTCCTCATGCCAGATTGCGGAGCATCGGGCGGTCCCCTTTTGCACACGCCATGACCGCGGGTCTCACCAGCAATGCAAGCCGCCCGACGAGCGCCACTGGCGAAAGTGGCGGCTCTGCCCTACAGGCTTGCCGTCGCCGACCGCGACACCATTTCTGCAGGTCGGGACGTCGGGAGAAAACCAACATGCGCATCAAAATCATTGCCGCGGTCGCGGCCGGGATCGTCGTCACGCTCTCGGGCTGCGTCGACGAAGGACCGCGCCATGGCGGTGGGTATCGTTCTCCGGGGCCCGTCTACATCGGCGGCGACCGCGGTTACGACCGCCGCTATTCGGACGGCCGCGACTATCGCGACCGTCGCGATCGTTCCCGCGATTTCGGCCGGGATGGCCGGCGCGACGACGATCGCCGCTATGGCGAGAACCGCCGTGACGACGACCGGCGCGGCGACGGCAGGCGAGACGACGACAGGCGAGACGAGCGCCGGGGCGGTGATCGAACGGACGGACGCCGGGGCGACGAGCAGGAGCGCCGTAACGACGCCGGCCCGAGGAACAGGCCTGCCACTGCGCCCGCACGCTCGGGCGTCGACCCGCGGTCTCTGCGCCTGGCATGTCCTGAAGGCAGCACTCCGGAAGAGTGCCGTCGCACGCCTGCCCGTTCGCACGGCGGCTGAGGTCGGCGACGGCGCGATTGCGGTGCCGCACAGCGGATGCCGAGACAAGGCCGCTTCACCGGTTCGCGCGGTGGCGCGAGCTGTGGCAGCCGAAGGTGGCTGGACTTGTCTCCACCACGCCGCTAGCAAAGACGCATGAAACAGAACACGCTTTATCTTCTCCTCGGCGCCCTTTTGGTCGTCGTCATTGGTCTCGGCATCTATGTCTATCGCGAGGAGACCAAGCCACAGGGCGTGGAACTCAAGATCGACGACAGCGGCATCTCGCTCGAAGGCCAGTAGTTTCTCAAGCGGTGCCCGGTGCCAGTCGACCGTCAAAGCATGCGGCCGCCGATTTCTAGGAACGGCGGCCTTTTCGTGCGCGAAACCGCAGGCCGGCGAACTCTCTAAAGCTCGGCGTCTCGGCAAGCTGGCAGCGCTGTCGATTACGTCTTCCAGGTGCGACCGAGAACGCTCAGCCAGTTTCGCCAGGCGATTTTTTCCAGGAGCGCCGCGCTGTAGCCGGCTTGCGAGAGATGCTCGAACAACAGCGGCAGCCCCGCCGCCGAGCCGATGACCTGCGGGATCAGCGCGCCGTCGAAATCCGAGCCGAGTGCGATGCCGTCCTCGCCGAGAACCTCCAGCATCGCATCGAGATGCCGCCGCATCGTCTCGAGTGGCGTATCGGCATCCATCCGCCCATCGGCGCGCAGGAAGCCGGTGGCGAAATTGAGACCCACCACACCCTTCGACCGGGCGACAGCGTCCAATTGCGGGCCGGTCAGGTTGCGGCTGACGCCCGACAGGGCGTGGACGTTGGAGTGCGTCGCCACGAGCGGCGCGTCGGAGAGGTCGGCGACCTCCCAGAAACCGGCCTCGTTCAGATGCGACAGGTCGAGAAGGATGCCAAGCTGGTTGCAGCGGGCGACGAGCCGCCGGCCGGCTTCGGTCAGGCCCGGCCCGGTATCGGGGCTCGAGGGAAAGCGCATCGGCACGCCGTGGCCGAAATGGTTCGGCCGGCTCCACACCATGCCGACCGATCGCAGGCCCGCGGCATGGAGCACGTCGAGCATGCAGAGGTCAGGATCGATCGCTTCGGCGCCCTCGATGTGGAGGACGGCGGCAAGGCTCTCGCGGGCGATCGCCGCCTCGATATCGGCGACGCTGCGGCAGACCGTCAGGCGCCCGGCCGACGCTTCCTCCAGGCGAAAGAGGATCGACGCCATGGCAATGGTGGAGTCGAGACCGAAAGGATGCACCAGCGGCTCGGGCAGCGGCAGGTCGTAGCCCGACATCGCCATCCGCGCCGACAGGTCGTCGCTGCGCGGCGACGGCGGGAAGATCGCGAACAGGCCGCCGACGAGCCCGCCCGCGCGCGCCTTCAGAAGATCGATATGCGCGTCCGATCCGCCCGTGAGGAAGGCATCGAAGGCCTTCCCCGTGGGGTCCTGGTAGATGCGCAGCAGCGCGTCGTTGTGACCGTCGAAGACCTGCATGGATTTCCCTCTTGTCGCTGTCGCCGCCGGCTGAAGGCTGGTCGCCCTCAGGCGCCCGAGACCCGCCAGATGACGTCGCCGACGTCGTCGGCGACGAGAAGCGCGCCGTCCGGCCCGAGCGCCACGCCGACGGGCCGGCCGTAGGAGCTCTTCTCGTCCGGCGCGAGGAAGCCCGACAGGATATCGCGCGGCGGGCCGGAGGGCTTTCCGTTCTCGAAGGGCACGAAGACGACCTTGTAGCCCGACAGCGTCGAGCGGTTCCACGAGCCGTGCTGGCCGATGACCATGCCCTCGGGAAAACCGGGCAGCGTGCCGGCCGGCAGCCAGCAGAGGCCGAGCGAGGCCGTGTGGCCGCCGAGCGCGTAGTCCGGGCGGATGGCGGTCGCAACCAGCGCCGGATCCTGTTTCACCCGCTCGTCCACCGTCTGGCCCCAGTAGCAATAGGGCCAGCCGTAGAAGCCGCCGTCGCGGACGGACGTCAGATAGTCCGGCGGCGTCTCGTCGCCGATGCCGTCGCGCTCGTTCACGACCGTCCAGAGCGACCCGGTCGAGGGCTCGATGGCGAGGCCGACGGGATTGCGCAGACCGCCGGCGAAGATGCGGGCCGACCCCGTGGCGAGATCGAGCTCGTAGATCGCCGCCCGCCCCTCTTCGGCTTCCATGCCGTTGTCGCCGATATTGCTGAGCGAACCGACGCCGGCATAGAGCTTTTGCCCGTCGGCGCTGGCCAGGAGGCTGCGCGTCCAGTGCCCGCCCGGCTTGAAGGTCGTCAGCCGGCGGCCGGGCGCGGTGATCCGCGTCGAACCAGGAGCATACGGAAAAGCGAACACGCCGTCGGTGTTGCCGACGTAGAAGGTCTCGCCGACGAGCGCCATGCCGAAGGGACGGTTCAGGCCGTCCAGAAAGGTCTGACGAACCTCCGCCACGCCGTCACCATCGCCGTCGCGAAACAGCGTGATGCGGTTCATGCTGACGCCGATGGCCGCGGCGCGCTTCATCGTCGCCTGCATGGCGTAGTCGAAAACGCTTTTTACCGACATATCCTCGCCCATCGCCTCTGCGACCAGCACTTCGCCGGTCGGCAGCGTGTGGATCCAGCGCGGGTGCTTGAGGTCCCGGGCGAAGGCGTTGACCTTCAGGCCGGGGGCAGCGACGGGTGTCTGGTTGCCGGTCCAGCCCTTGGCCGTCGGCATCTTCAGCGTCGGCAGGCTGCCCTGCGGCCTGGCCTTCGGAATGGCGGGCGCGGTGCCCAGCGCCTGTGCCTGGCTCCGCCCGTCCTGCCGCCGCAGCACGATGGCGGCAGCGCCGACCTGCGCGACGACGCGCGCGAAAACATCGGTGAAACTCATCGCAACTCTCTCCCTGGATCGCGCGGGACGCTAGCGGAAGCCGGCCGGCGTTGGAACCTCCGAATTGCCGCAGCGCACCCCCGTCCGCCCGGAGAAGTGGACAGGGCGCCATAAAAATCCCCGGGGGCTGAAGACGTGCCGGCTCGTGGGAGTCGCCTCGTTCTTCTGCTAGAGTGTGCAAACAAGATTTCGATGCGGGAGATCGCGATGCCGGGAACACTGAACCGACCTGCCGCTTCGGAGACGTTTCGCGAGCGATTGCAGCAGATCATCGATCGCTCGGGCCTGAACCAGGCGGCTTTTTCCCGCTTTGCCAAGGTCGACCGCTCGACCCTGTCGCAGCTGCTGACGGCGGACAGTCCGCGGCTGCCGCGGGCCGATACGCTGATCGCCCTTGCCTCCGCCTGCCGAGTCTCCGTCGACTGGCTGCTGGGCCTCACGCAGCGCGAGGAAATCGGCGCCGAGATCATCGAGGCGATCCTGCAGATCGAGCCGCATGCGCGCGCGCCGATCGACGAGCTCTTCGTGAAATGGATGCGCGAGGCCGAGGGGTTCCGCATCCGCACGGTGCCGGAGACTTTCCCGGACTTTCTGAAGACCGAGGATGTCCTGCGCTACGAGTACCGGCGCGCGGCCTTCGGCTCGCCCGAGCATGCGGTGGATTCGGTGGACGCGCGACTTGCGCTGATGCGCCGCCCCGACAGCGAACTCGAGGTCTGCATCTCGCTGCAGGCCTTCATCACGCTCGCCCATGCCCACGGCAAGTGGGACGGGCTGCCTGCCGCCATGCGCGTGGCGCAGCTGAAGCACCTGATCGAGCTCTATTCCGAGCTCTACCCGAGCCTTCGGATCTACTGCTACACGCTGAGCGAGGTCTATTCGAGCCCCTTCACCGTGTTCGGTCCGAAACGCGTCGCGCTGTTTCTGGGCACCAGCTACCTCGTCCTGAACACGGTGGAGCATGTCCGCCTGTTCGGCCGGCGCTTTGACGAGCTGATCCGGCTGGCCGTCGTCCAGCCACACCAGATTACCCACTTTCTGACCGAACTGATCAGCGAGGTGAGGTGACGAGGTCCGCTCGCACGCCAGCGGGATGCACGACGCTGTCGTGATCCCTGAACAGGAATCGCCGGGCAACCTCGCCATAACCGTCATAGACATGGTCGCCGTTCTCCTGCAGCAGGCGGGCGCGGTTTTCGTGATACCAGGCGGGGATTTCGTACCACGGCATGGTCGGGCGCTCGTGATGGGCGGCGTGAAGATTGTTGAACAGGAAGAGCGGGCCGAGGAACCAGGCGTTCTCGACGATGGCGGTGCGTTCGGCGACGCCGTCGGCCGCCTTGTGCTCGGCGAAGGAGCGGATAAGCAGAAGCGAGATCGCGGGATAGACGATGGCCAGGGCATAGAAGGCGGGATCGATCCCGCAGACGGCGACAAGCCAGAACGACACGGCGGCGACGCCCACGGCGTGCTCCGTCCAGGCACGGATCGCCGCGCGGTCCCCCCGCCAGAGTTTGACCGCCTCGTCGGCGAAGAAATGGCTGACAGCCCAGGCTGGTCCGATCACGAGGCGTCCCGCCAGCGTCTTTTGCAGACGCAGGAGCAGGCGCGCCGGCCGCGACAGCGCCCGCCAGTCGGCTGGCGTCAGATAGCGCGATTCCGGATCGTCGAGCGGATCGGTCAGGCGGTCGTCGTCGTGATGGCGCAGATGCGACTGGCGATAGGTCTCATAGGGCAGCCAGAGCGAGATCGGCACGATGGCGATTGCCCGGTTGATCACACGCGAGCGGGTCGGATGGCCGTGCAGGATCTCATGCTGCATCGAGCCGTGCCAGGCCACCAGCCAGGCGCAGGCCGGCGCGAAGACCCAGGCCGGCAATGCCGCATGATGAAAGGTGAGGAGCGCGAAGCCGCCATAGATCAGGACGGCCAGCGCGACGGTCGGCCATTCGATACCACGCCGGTGACGCCCGCTCTCTCCGCCCTGCATGCCCTCGCGCCCCATCGTTCGACCCTCTCGGTTCCGTGATCAGGGTGAACCTCGCGAGGATTCGACACAACGATTGTGTTGCGGCATCCCAATACGGATCAAGACAAATCAATCGCCGATGATTGAAAACAAAACGAATGATGGCAAACGAATTGGTGCGATGCGCTATTGACCGCTTTGTGCCTGTTTCTGCCCAGAGGAGCGGCCATTTCAGTCGGCTACCGGGGCGCCGGAGAAAAAGCAGGATGCGGGCTCGGCTTCCCGGCAGGCCCCAAGACGCCGTCGATCACGCAGCAGGGAAGCCGGCAACAGGGGCGTCATAATCGTCCTGCCCGGTCAGCCCCTGAGAACCGACTGGACATGCCGGGCGATGACGCGCTCCTCGTCCGCCGGGATGACGAGAACGCCGACGCGGCTGCCGCCGGCTGAGATGCAGGGCCCGCCACGATCGTTCACCTCGGGATCGATGACGACACCGAGCCAGGCGAGGCGCGCGCAGATCGCGGCACGGATCGGTGCCTGATGCTCGCCGATGCCCCCGGTAAACACCAGTCTCTCGATGCCGCCCAGCGTGTTGGCCATGACGGCGACCTCGCGGGCGACGTGGAAGGTAAAGAGATCGACCGACTCGGCCGCGTGCGGATCCGAACTGGCGAGAAGGTCGCGCATGTTCCCTGTGATGCCCGAGACACCGAGCAGCCCGGCCTCGTGGTAGAGGATGTCCTCCACCTCCGCAGCACTGAGCCCCATGTGCCGCTGCAGGTACAGAATGGCCCCGGGATCGATCGCTCCGCAGCGCGTCGCCATCGGCAGCCCGTCAAGGACGCTGAAGCCCATGCTGGTGTCGTGGCTGCGCCCGTCCTTCATGGCGCAAAGGCTGGCGCCGCTGCCCAGATGGGCGACGACCGTCGGGGATCCGGTGTCCCTTCGCATCGTCTCGAGCCGGTCGGCGATGTGCTCGTAGGAAAGACCGTGAAAGCCGTATTTGCGGATGCCTTCCTTCTCCTCGAAGCGGCGCGGCAAGGCATAGCGCCGCACGGTCGCATCGATGCTGCGGTGGAAGGCCGTGTCGAAGCAGCCGACCTGCACGAGGTCGGGAGCAAGCTCCGCGATGACTCGCACCGGAGCCAGGCAGCGGGGCTGGTGCAGCGGCGCCAGCGGCGTCAAGGCTTCGAGAGCTTCCATCCGTGCGGCCGTCAGGACCGCCGGCTCGAAGAAATCATGGCCACCATGGACGATCCGATGGCCGACCGCCGCCAACCGCCTTTCCCCCAAAAAGTCCCCGATCCAACCGAGAAGCGCGGCAAACACCTCGGATGCGGGCACGCCGTGGGCGAGCTCTCGATGAACGAGAAGATTGCCGACGGCATCGCTGGCCTCGAACCCAGGGGTGGTCTTGTCGTCCAGCGTGCCACGCGCGAGGGCCGGCGCCGCGGCGTCCGCGAACAGCGCGAACTTCACGCTGGACGACCCGCGGTTGATGGCGAGCGTCAGCCCGCCAGCCGGCGGCGTCGCATCAGTCACCGCCCGAGGCCCCTGTCCCGTAGCGCCAGCCCCAGTCGCGAATCTCCGGCATGTCCTCGCCGTGCTCGACGATGTAGCGCTTGTGCTCGCCCAGCCGATCGCGGAACCCCTGACTGATCGCCGCGGCGCTTTCATTCAGCCCCCGCACCCGAGCGATCACCTCGATGGCAAGGTGAAAGCGGTCGAGTTCGTTCAGCACCACCATGTCGAAGGGGGTCGTCGTCGTCCCCTCCTCGATGAAGCCGCGGATATGGAAGTTGGCGTGGTTCGTCCGCTTGTAGGTCAGGCGGTGGATGAGGGCGGGGTAGCCGTGGAAGGCGAAGATGACCGGCTTGTCGCGGGTGAAGAGGGCGTCGAACTCCGCATCCGAAAGACCGTGCGGATGCTGGTCCGGAGACTGCAGCGCCATCAGGTCGACGACGTTGACGAAGCGGATCCTGAGGTTCGGCAGAGCCTGCCGCAGGAGATCGGTCGCCGCCAGCGCTTCCAGCGTCGGCACGTCGCCGGCACAGGCCATGACGACGTCGGGCTCGAGGCCCACATCATCGGTTCCGGCCCAGGTCCAGAGGCCGATACCGGCCGAGCAATGCGCCCTCGCCGCCTCCATCGACAGCCACTGCGGCGCCGGCTGCTTGCCGGCGACGATGACATTGACGCGGTCGTAAGTGCGCAGGCAGTGGTCGGCGACCCACAGCAGACTGTTGGCATCCGGCGGAAGATAGATCCGCACCGTGTCGGCCCGCTTGTTGGCCACGAGGTCTATGAAGCCGGGGTCCTGATGGCTGAAGCCGTTGTGGTCCTGGCGCCAGACATGCGAGGTCAGAAGGTAGTTCAGAGACGAGATCGGCTCTCGCCACGGCAGCGCCTTGGAGGCTTTCAGCCATTTGGCGTGCTGGTTGAACATGGAATCGACGATGTGGATGAAGGCTTCGTAGCAGGAAAACAGGCCGTGCCGACCGGTCAGGAGATAGCCTTCCAGCCAGCCCTGGCAGAGATGTTCGCTGAGGACCTCCATCACCCGCCCGTCCGCCGACAGCGCGACGTCATAGGGCTCGACCGCCTCCATCCAGGCGCGGTCCGTCGCCTCGAACACCGCGCCGAGACGGTTCGAGGCGGTCTCGTCGGGGCCGAAGAGGCGGAAATTCGCCGCGTCCGCGTTGAGTTCGATCGCACGCCTGAGGAAGCGGCCGAGCGCGCCTGTCGCTTCGCCGAGCGTTGAGCCGGGAGCGCCGATCTCGAGCGCGAAATCGGCGATGTCGGGAAGGATCAGTTCGCGCCGGAGGAGCCCGCCATTGGCCTGCGGAACCGCGCCCATGCGGCGCTCTCCCAACGGCGCGAGCGCGGCGAGAGCTGGATCGAGCGCACCGGATTCGTCGAACAGTTGCTCGGGCTCGTAGCTGCGCATCCAGTCTTCCAGCTGTCGGAGATGCGCCGGACTGGTGCGGGGATCTGATATCGGCACCTGATGCGACCGCCAGAATCCCTCGACCCGCTTGCCGTCGACTTCGGCCGGTCCCGTCCAGCCCTTCGGGCTGCGCAGGACGATCATCGGCCAGCGCGGGCGCCCGACGCCGCCACCGGCGCGCCACTCCCCCTGGATCGCGGCGATCTTGTCGAAGCAGAGATCCATGGCCACGGCCATGGCGCTATGCATCGGCATCGGATCGTGGCCCTCGACGAAGATCGGCTCGTAACCGTAGCCCGAAAACAGGTCGTGCAGCTCGCTGTTCTCCATCCGGCCGAGAATGGTCGGACCTGCGATCTTGTAGCCGTTGAGGTGCAGGATCGGCAGCACGGCGCCGTCGTGCCGGGGGTTCAGGAACTTGTTGGAGTGCCAGGAGGCAGCCAGTGGTCCCGTCTCCGCTTCGCCGTCGCCGACGACACAGGCGACCACCAGATCAGGATTGTCGAAGGCCGCGCCATAGGCATGGAGCAGCGCATAGCCGAGCTCGCCGCCCTCGTGGATCGATCCCGGCGTTTCCGGCGCGACGTGGCTCGGAATGCCGCCGGGAAAGGAAAATTGGCGAAACAGCCGTTTCAGCCCGGCGGCATCGCGGCTGATGTCGGGATAGACCTCGCTGTAGCTGCCCTCGAGATAGGTATTGGCGACCATGCCCGGGCCGCCATGCCCAGGACCGCACACGTAGAGCACAGCCGTCTCGCGCTGGCGGATGACCCGGTTGAGGTGGACGTAGACGAAATTCAGTCCGGGCGTCGTTCCCCAGTGACCGAGAAGCCGCGGCTTGATGTGCTCCGGCTTCAGCGGCTCGCGCAGCAGCGGATTATCGAGGAGATAGATCTGGCCGACCGACAGGTAGTTCGCCGCCCGCCAGTATCGGTCGAGGAGCACGAGGTCGTCGGTGGCGGGAAAGGCTTCGGCCATGGTCATGCGCGGTTCCTCGAAGGGTTGCGGCGAATCTGGCGGGTCTTGCGGAGACACGGAGCGGCACTGAGCTTGCGGCAGGGCCACGGGAAGGAACGGGCCACCGGCCGAGGTCGTGTCCGTCAACGTGGTGGAAATTGAGTGTAGCTGAAGCGGCTCCGTTTCAGGCGACTTCGGTGGAAATCTGTTCGGGTTTTGCAGTGTTGCCCATGGCCATGAGGTCGGCCATGGGTTCGGTCTGCATGTAGCGGTTCTGGATCTGCCATTCGTCGTTGGCCTCGAGAAGGACGGCGCCGATGAGCCGGATGATGGATCCCTCGTTCGGGAAGATTCCGACGACGTCGGCACGCCGCTTCACCTCCTTGTTCAGGCGCTCCAGGGAATTCGTCGAATGGATCCGGGTCCGGTGCTGACTGGGAAAATCCATGTGCGCCAGCACGTCGGTCTCGCTGTTGTCGATGAAGGCCCCGAGCTTTGGACACTTTCCCCGAAGCTGGTCGGCGACGTGGCGCAGCGCCTGGCTGGCGCTAGCACGATCGGGCTGGGCGAAGGCTTGGCGCAGCGCGGCCGCCGCCATGCTCTGCTGCGCCTTCGGGACATACGACAGGGCGTTGCGCATCCAATGCACCCGGCAGCGCTGCCAGGAGGCGCTGAACACCCGGCGAATGGCGGCTTTCAGCCCTTCGTGAGCATCCGAGATCACGAGCTTCACGCCGGACAGGCCGCGGCGCACGAGGCTCTTGAGGAAGCTCGACCAAAACGTCTCCGCTTCCGAGGGGCCGATGTGAAGGCCGACGATCTCGCGCTTGCCGTCCGTGTTCACGGCCACGGCGATTATGGCGGCGACCGAAACGATGCGTCCACCCTCGCGCTGCTTCAGGTAGGTCGCATCCAGCCAGAGGTAGGGCCAGTCGCCAGTGAGAGGACGGTCGAGGAAGCCGCCGACGCGTTCGTCGATGTCTTTGCACAGCTTCGATACGGTGCTCTTGCCGATCCCCGACAGCCCCATGGCCTGTACCAGATCGTCGACCCGCCGGGTGGAAACGCCGCTGATCCAAGCTTCCTGAATGACGGCAACCAAGGCCTTCTCCGAGAGCTTTCTCGGCTCCAGGAACGGCGGGAAGTAGCTGCCCTGCCGAAGCTTGGGTATCCGAAGCTGCAACGAGCCGAGCCGCGTGTCGAGCGAGCGGTCGCGGTAGCCATTGCGATAAGTCGCCCGTTCCTGCGTCCGTTCGTGGCGCCCGGCGCCGATCATGCCTTCAACGTCGACCTCCATAAGGAGCTGCATCACGCTCTCGGCTATCGTTCTCAGGAAATCGCCGTCCCCGGCTTTCGCAAAAAGCTCGGCAAGCGGTAGTCTGTCCTCGGTCATCGGGTTCTCCGGTCAGGTTGAAGTCTCGCAACTCCACCTTAGCCGCCCTATCCGGTGACCGCCTCAGCCACACCTTTCAATGTCGGAATTTCCACCACGAGCGCGGACACTACCCCGGCCGATCCGTTTCGGCCAAAAAACAGGCCCGCCTACCGTTCGTTTTCGGCGTCGCCGGACTTTGGCCAGAACGGTGCATGCCGGTCGCTGGCCGGCGCACCGCGCAGGCTCCTCGCTGCAGCGAGAAGTCCGCGCCACACCCGGCTGCCGAACCGCTCGATCCGGCTTTTCAGGAGAGCTTCCTCATCCTCGACGGCATCGATGATCTCGTCGCGCAGTGCCGGTTTCTCGTCAGCGGGCATGGCATCCTCCCTGGACTATCTGGAGAGAACACGATGGCCTGCGACTGCACATTGATCGAACGCAAGTCCGGCTGCCAATCCGCGCGTCGAACGGCCGCCGGCGGCACGATCGGGCTGAAAAGCTCGGATCAGCGCAAGGAGGCGATGTAGGCGACGAGGTCGTCGATCTCCTGCCGCGTCAAGCTCATGTCGGCCATCACGGGGTGCGGATCGGCGAGGAAGCCCGCCAGGGTGCCCGGATTGTCCCCGGCTCTCTTAGCAATGGACATGAAGGAACGGACGTCGGCGCTTCCGGTCTTCTGTTGCGGCGAGACGATGTGGCAGGCGGCGCACCAGCACTCGGCAATCTGCCGTCCGCTGGCGGCATCCTCCCGCGGCCCGGCGCTGGCCGCATGGCCGAGAACAGAAGCAGCGCGAGGGCAAGAGCGGGGCGAGACATGACAACCTCCTCGGGACGCTGCGCGGCGGACACGCCGGCTGGCCGGGCGGTCGGCTATGTCGTCGACACCGCCGACCTGCTCGATCTGCCTCGGGCTCATCACCACGACGCGGTCGGCAGCGCTCCAGCGCCTCCTCCGGGTCATGTGTGAGGAAGACCGTCATGTGCCGCGTCTTCCCGTGCATCTCCCGCAGCCAAAGGCGGAGCTCCTTGCGCATCTTATCTGCCTCGAGGGCGGGAATTCGAGGCCGGCGATAAGGCGCAGCAGCAATGAAGCGGGCCGTGGAAGCGCTGGCGATCGAAAAAGACCGGCAGCTGCTGCGGCCCCTCGCCACGAGATCGAAGGGAAGATCGATGATGGAATTGCCCGTGTCTTCCATCGCGACCCTGAGTATCGTTGCGCGACTTCAGAGATCATGGGTCGCGTCCGCGTAAGATAGGCACGCCGACATGCCTTCAGCTCAGACTTCAGCACCCTCCTCCCGTCATCATGACGCCAGATTTTGGATACATTACAGACAGGAAACGAACTAAATCTGAACGATATCTGCCGTGGCTGGTTGATGAAGGGAGGCAGGACGATCCCAGTCCGTGCAAACGGAAGGAGTTCATCATGAACCGCTTTGCCATGATCACCGCCACGACCGTTCTCTTGGCCAGCCCGGCGCTCGCCCAGACTGACACGCCTGCGGCACCGACGACCACGACGCCAGCAAATGGTACCGCGACCACTTCGTCTGCGATGGCGGCAGGTGCCACAGTCACCGGAACCCAAGGTGGAATGACGATGGGCACGACTTCGACGGTCGCGCTGAAGTTCGTCGAGTTCTCGTCTGCCGATGTCATGTCCTCCCGCCTCGAGGACCTCGACGTCTACAACAATCAGAACGAGGAGATTGGCGAGATCGAGGACCTCGTGATCAAGGACGGCAAGACGATCAGCGGCGTCGTCGTGAGCGTCGGCGGGTTTCTCGGACTAGGAGACCGTTATGTTCTTCTGGACCCTTCGAGCATCGTGCTCGGCGAGCAGGACGGCACCATGCGGGCGCTCGTGAACACGTCGAAGGACGAACTCACGGCCGCTCCCGAGTTCAAGTACGAGCGTGACTGAGCCGACCCGATGAGCCTTGGCGGCCGGCGGCGTGCCAGGGACACCCTCAGCGCGTCGGTCGCCGTGGCCGCGACGATGGCATGCATCGGTGGAAGCGATCGAAGGGAGTTTGACCGATGAACTGGGGGAACATGCTGTTTCAGGATTGGCAGGGGATAGTCCGCACGATCTTCGTCGGGGTCCTGGCCTATGCCGCGCTCGTGGCTTTCCTGCGGATTTCCGGCAAGCGCACGCTGGCGAAGCTGAATGCCTTCGACCTGGTCGTGACGGTCGCCCTCGGCTCGACCCTTTCGGCGATCCTCCTTCAGGAGTCCATCGCACTCGCCGAGGGTGTGGTGGCCTTGGCCCTGCTGATCTCGATGCAGTTCCTCGTCGCCTTCATGTCCGTCCGCTGGAAAGGCTTTGCCAAGGTCGTCCGGTCGGAGCCGACGCTGCTCGTGCGCAAGGGCGAGTTCTGCGACGCCGCCCTCCGGTCCGAGCGCGTGACACGGGATGAGGCCCTCGGGGCGGTTCGTTCCAACGGCGGCCGCGGCGTCGAGGATGTCGAATTTCTCATCCTCGAAAGCGACGGCACGATGAGCGTCGGCCTGATGTCGGCAAATGATCGTCCGGGCGGGCGACCCTGACCGGAGATCGATCAAGCCCGGATCCCAGCAACGGAATGGATGCACGATGACCAACACGAACATCCCAACGCGGCCGCGTGACACCGATGCCGCAGTGACAGAGACCGACCTTTCGCAGGAGCGGATGGGCAACAATCAGCTCCAGGCGAACGACCAGGAAGACGTCCACAACCAGCGTCAGGCGGTCCCCGGCGTGACGACGAAGACCGAGGGCGTCATCGAGAGCTTCGAGAACATGGAGCCGACGGTTCGAGCGGAACGCGAGAACCAGCGCTGACGCCGCGAAGTGATAACGCCGAAACCGGCGCAGCCGCATTGCGCGCCGGCTTGATCCCGAACCGGACCACCGACCGAAAGGCAAGACCCATGCACAAGCTAATCCCCCTCATCGCGTTGACGCTCGCAGCGGGCACGTCGCTCGGCCAGGCTCAGGACGTTGCGCCGACCTGCCAGGGCAATGTCACGGTCGAACGGGGCGACACGCTCAGCGCGATCGCCGAACGCTGCGACCTTTCCGAGGCACGCATTCTCGCCGCCAATCCGTCTCTCGAAGGTTCCAGCGACCTGGT
Organism: Aureimonas sp. SA4125; assembly: GCF_019973775.1. Taxonomy (NCBI): domain Bacteria; kingdom Pseudomonadati; phylum Pseudomonadota; class Alphaproteobacteria; order Hyphomicrobiales; family Aurantimonadaceae; genus Aureimonas; species Aureimonas sp. SA4125. Next base: position 3,097,293 of record NZ_AP025032.1, read on the forward strand.
GATCGGACAACGGCTTTCGACCGAAACCCCTGGCGCACAGGTTGGAAATCGCCTGTGGAGCGGCTTCAAAGGGGCCGTCGGCCAGACGGGCAACGCTTTGGAGAGCATCGCGAAGGGCGTCAACTCGTCGGCCCAGGACATCCTCGACAAGAACCCGGACCTTCGTTCACGGGTGGACAGCCTCGGCGAGAACCTCAACCTCACAGGCGGTCAGTCCTCCGCCAGCGTTTCCGTGACGCCCGTGTCGACCACGCCTGAAGCAGACGTCGAGGTCGTGGCGACGGGCCTGCCGGCGAACGAGGCAGTTCGCATCAATGTCGGAGCCGTCGGCGCCGCGTCCGAGAGCGTGGCCCAGGCGCGCACTTCCGCGGACGGGACACTGCGGCACGTCACGCAGCTCCCCAGCTGGCTTCCGGCCGGGAAACAGGCTGTTCTGACGATCACAGGCGACAGTCAGACCGTACTGGCCCGCTCTCCTCGGTTCAGCCAGAACTAGCGGAACAGACGCCTCTGATGACGCGGCGGCCGCGCCGTCCGGGTGACTTCGCTCGTGCGCGGTCACGGCCGCGACGATCTCCCTCCGGCAGGGCAGCTGGCCTTATTCAGATCGCCGCAGGGTTCATGCGCCCCGGCAGACGCGCAAACTGCGCGCCTGTTCCTGGCCCACCGCGTCGCAACACTCTTCCAGCCTGTACTCTTCCAGCCTGGGCATGACACCCTACATGCCCGGACCGTTTGGATGAGAGTGATGCCAGCCACTGCGTGCGGCTGTCCGAGCCGCGCGAAAGATACCGAATAACGGGAGCAATGCTCGATGTGTGGAATTTGTGCTGAGATTCGGTTCGATGGACAATCAGCCTCGCCTGACCGGATCTCGCAGATGTCCGCCTGTCTGGCGCGTCGAGGGCCCGATGGCGGGGGCCAGGTGGTGCGAGGGCGCGTCGGCCTGGGGCACCGCCGCCTGAAGATCATCGACCTTTCGGAAAAAGCCGAGCAACCGATGGTGGACGCCGAACTCGGCCTCACCATCGCGTTCAACGGCTGCATCTATAATTACTCCGAGCTTCGGCGGGAGTTGGAGGGCAAGGGCTACCGCTTCTTCTCGACGGGCGACACGGAAGTCATCCTCAAGGCCTATCATGCTTACGGTCCGGACTGCGTGAAGCGCTTCCTCGGCATGTTCGCCTTCGTCATCCACGAGCGCGACAGCGGACGCGTCGTCCTTGCGCGCGACCGGTTCGGGATCAAGCCGCTCTATCTCTCGCACAACGCCGAGCGGCTCTACGTGGCCTCGTCTCTCCCCGCGCTTCTTCGCACCGGCGACGTCGACACCTCGATCGACCGGGTCGCGCTGCACCATTACATGAGCTTCCACGCCGTCGTGCCGGCCCCGCTGACGATCCTGAAGGGCGTGCGAAAGCTGCCGCCCGCGACCGTCCGGGTCGTCGAACGGGACGGCAGTTTCAAGGACGAGGTCTACTGGTCGGCGCCCTTCGGCCCGCGTCTTGGCGACGAAAAGCTGAAGCCGGACGACTGGCGCGATCTCGTGCTGGAATCGCTGAGGACCGCCGTCGCCCGCCGCATGGTCGCGGACGTGCCGGTCGGGGTTCTGCTTTCGGGGGGCGTCGATTCCTCGCTGATCGTCGGGCTCCTCGCCGAAGCCGGCCAGGCAGGGCTGACGACATTCTCCATCGGCTTCGAGGAGGCCAATGACGAGAAGGGCGACGAGTTCATCTATTCCGATCTCGTCGCAAACCATTACGGCACGAAGCACCACAAGATCTTCGTGCCGTCGAGCGAGTTGATGGAGCACCTGCCGGGCACGATCGGCGCCATGTCGGAGCCGATGGTTTCCTACGACAATGTCGGCTTCTATCTCCTCTCCCGCGAGGTCTCCCAGCACGTCAAGGTCGTGCAGTCCGGCCAGGGGGCGGACGAGATCTTCGGCGGCTATCACTGGTACCCGCCGATGGCGGGCGCCGCCGATCCCGTCTCGACCTATGCGAGTGCCTTCATCGACCGGAGTGACGCCGTCCTTCGCCGGCAGCTCTCGCCGGACTGGCTGGCCGAGGGCGACGAGAGCCGCGCCTTCGTCGAGCGCCACTTCGCCATGCCCGGGGCGACCGATCCGGTGGACAAGGCGCTGCGGATCGATGCGAACGTCATGCTCGTGGATGATCCGGTGAAGCGCGTCGACAACATGACCATGGCATGGGGGTTGGAAGCGCGCGTGCCCTTCCTCGACCACGAACTGGTGGAACTCGCTGCACGAATCCCCGCCGCCGAGAAGCTGAAGCAGGAGGGCAAGGGCGTCCTGAAGGAGGCTGCCCGTCTTGTCGTGCCGCACGCGGTTATCGACCGACCGAAGGGCTATTTTCCCGTGCCCCAGCTGAAGTACATTTCCGGACCCTATCTCGACATGGTTCGCGATCACCTGAGATCTGAACCCGCTCGCGCTCGGGGCCTTTTCCAGGAGAGCTACCTCGAAACGCTTTACGCCGATCCGAGCGCCCACATCACGCCGCTGAGGGGTTCGGAGCTTTGGCAGGTGGCGCTTCTCGAGATGTGGCTCCAGCAGCATGGAGTGGGCGGATGACGGGAACCGGCGCCGGTGCCGCGACGCGAAACGTGCATGTCGACTGCGGGTGGGGTCGGCTGATCTTCGGGCAGACCTTCGACGACGCGAAGGGGCTGATCGATGTCCTGCGCGACGAAGGCTCGGATCGGCGAGATATCGGCTTCTACATCCGAGACCCCCATGTGGTTCTCGCCCATGCACCGCAGGAGGTCTTTCTCGACCCCTCGCACAGCTTCCGGCTGGATCTCGCCCGCTATGACGAGACCGCCAACCCGGCGGCAGGCATCAAGATCCGGCGCCTCTCGTCGCGGGCCGATGCGAGAGCGATGAACCGGATCTACCAGATCCACGGAATGGTCCAGGTCAGTCCGGACTTCGTCTGGGCGAACCGCGACAGCGCGGTGCTGACTTACCTGCTTGCCGAAGACGAGGCGACGGGCGCGATCGTGGGCACCGTGATGGGCGTCGACAATGCCGGCGTCTTCGACGATCCAGACAACGGCTCCTCGCTCTGGTGTCTCGCCGTCGATCCGCAGACGCCGCGCCCGCGCGTCGGCGAGATGCTGGTACGCCGCCTCGCCGAGCATTTCCGACACACCGGCCGCTCCACGATGGATCTATCGGTTCTCCATGACAACGGCTCGGCCATCGCGCTCTACGAGAAGCTCGGCTTTCAGCGGCTGCGGGTCTTCGCCGTCAAGCGCAAGAACGAGATCAACGAGAGGCTTTTCGTCGGCGCTACCGACGGCTACGAGTGCCTGAACCCATACGCCCGCATCATCGTGGACGAAGCGCGTCGGCGCGGGATCCATGCAGAGGTGACGGACGCCGAGGGTGGCTTTTTCCGCCTGAGCTATGGCGGACGCTCCATCCACTGCCGCGAGAGCCTTTCCGAGCTGACCTCGGGGGTTGCGGTCTCGGTCTGCGACGACAAGGCCGTGACGCGCCGCATCGTGCGGGCAGCCGGGGTCGTCGTGCCCGAACAGATCGAGGCCGGCGACGATGCCATGCGGCTCGGCGCCTTCATCGAGACGCATGGCTCGATTGTCGTCAAACCCGCGCGTGGCGAACAGGGACGCGGCGTTGCGGTCGGGATCACGAGCGTCGCGGACGCGGAGAAGGCGATTGCCGTCGCCCGCACACAGTCCGAGCGGGTGCTGCTCGAAGCCTGCTTCCAGGGCGAGGACCTCCGCCTTGTGATGATCGACTACGTGCTCGTCGCCGCCGCCCTGCGCAAACCGCCGATCGTGGTCGGTGATGGACGTTCCACCATTCGCCAGCTGATCGAGCATCTCTCCCGCCGGCGCTCGGCGGCGACATCGGGCGAAAGCCGCGTGCCGATCGATGCGGAAACCGAGCGCTGCGTCGAGCAGGCCGGCTGGCGTATGGATGACATCATCGGCAAAGGCGAGCAGGTCTCCGTCCGGCGAACGGCAAACCTTCATACCGGCGGTACAATCCACGACGTGACCGCGGACGTTCATCCAGATCTGGTTGCGGCCGCTGTCGAAGCGGCCCGCGCCATCGCCATTCCGGTCTGCGGGATTGATTTCATGGTAAAGTCACCGCAAGAGCCCGACTACGTCTTCATCGAAGCGAACGAACGTCCGGGACTGGCAAACCATGAGCCTCAGCCGACGGCCGAGCGCTTCGTCGATCTTCTTTTCCCGCAGAGCGTGCCCGCCTCCGCACGTGTCGGCAGAACTTCCTGACCAGACGGACACCTGATGCCCCGCCTTGCGATCGACACCGCCTACCTCAGCAACCAGTTGAAAGCACTGCTCTCCATCCCGAGTCCGACCGGCTATACCGACACGATCGTGCGTCACGTCTCCCTGGAGCTGGAGCGGCTTGGCCTTAAGGTGGAGCTGACCCGGCGTGGCGCGATCATCGCGGTTCGCCCGGGCACCGGTCGAGCCTCCTCGCGCGCCATCGTCAGCCATGTCGACACCCTCGGCGCGCAGGTAAAGGCCATCAAGCACAACGGTCGGCTCGAACTCGTCCCCATCGGCACATGGTCGGCGCGCTTTGCCGAAGGGGCAAGGTCGACGGTCTTCTCGGAGAAGGGTGCCTACCGCGGCACCATCCTGCCCCTGAAAGCCTCGGGCCACACCTACAACGAGGAAATCGACTCGCTGCCGATCGGCTGGGACTATGTGGAGCTGCGGGTTGACGCATTGGCACGCAGCCGCGCCGAGGCCGACCGACTGGGCATCGAAATTGGCGACATCGTCGCCATCGACCCGCAGCCGGAATTCCTGGACAACGGCTTCATCGTCTCGCGCCATCTCGACAACAAGGCGGGCGTCGCGATCACGCTGGCCGCGATCCAGGCCCTGGAGCGCGAAGGCGCGGTGACCCCGGTCGACACGCATTGGCTCTTCACGATCGCCGAAGAAGTCGGCGTCGGCGCGGCGTCGATCCTCGAACCCGATGTGGCCTCGATGCTCGCGATCGACAACGGGACCTCGGCGCCCGGCCAGAACTCGTCCGAATTCGGCGTGACCATCGCCATGGCGGACCAGACCGGGCCCTTCGACTACCACCTGACCAAGAAGCTCGTCCGCCTCTGCAAGGACCAGGACATCAAGTATCAGAAGGACATCTTCCGCTACTACCGCTCCGATTCCGCCTCGGCGATCGAAGCCGGCCACGATGTGCGCACCGCGCTGATCACCTTCGGCGTCGACGCCTCGCACGGCTGGGAGCGCATCCACATGCATGCCCTGCGCTCGGTCGCTGAACTCGTTACGGCCTACGCCATCTCGCCCGTCGAGATCGAGCGGGACCTGCGAACGCATGCCGGCCTTCGGGGATTTACGCACCAGCCGGTCGCTGAGGCTTCCGAGGAGTTCACCACCGTTTCGGTTGTGGAGTCGTCCTCCGACGAACCCTCCTGATGCGCTGCAGTTTCCTCCCGCGGTCTTCGCTCGTCGTAGCTCTGCGCAAACGGCGACCGGGGTCTCGGCGCCCGCGCTAAGAACCCGCACGGAGCGCGTCCCTTCGCTGCGTCAACAATGCGCCGTCGCACTGTGGGACTGGGCAGCAGCGCGACAGCCGGCTGCCGTCGAGGGCGAGGGTCGGGAGCGATGGGGCCGGATATGCAGACGTTCCGCTTCAGGCGTGAATTCGTCCTCTCTCGGTTCGGAACCTTGCGATTTGTCGTGAAACCCAGACCTGCCGGATCAAGCGACGTCATCCCGAAAGCGGACGGGATGACGGAGCGGCAAGAGGGGTTGCCATCCTGCGCACGACACGCCATGAAGGCCCCACGTATGGACCCATTCAATTGGGTGGCTACGCCGGGCGCCGATCCCCCGGCCAACCAAGTCAGCCGAGCGCCTACCAGTCCGCCGAGTGCAGACGTCGCGATCCGCCCACTACCTGAAGAACCTCATGACCTCATTTGAAACGCTCCGCCAGGAGTGGTTCGGGAACGTGCGCGGCGATCTCCTCGCCGGCATCGTCGTGGCGCTTGCGCTCATTCCCGAAGCCATCGCCTTCTCCATCATCGCCGGCGTCGATCCGAAGATCGGCCTCTACGCCTCATTCACGATCGCCGTTCTCACGTCGATCTTCGGCGGCCGCCCGGGCATGATCTCGGCTGCCACCGCGGCCACCGCCGTCCTGATGATCACGCTCGTGCGGGACCACGGCCTCGAATATCTCCTCGCCGCCACGGTGCTGGCGGGCCTCCTCCAGATCGCCGCAGGATTCCTGCGCCTCGGCAACGCGATGCAGTTCGTGTCGAAATCGGTCATGACGGGCTTCGTCAACGCTCTCGCCATCCTGATCTTCATGGCGCAGATACCCGAACTCGTCGGCGTGCCGTCGATGACCTACGTCATGGTCGCGGCAGGGCTTGCCATCATCTACCTCTTTCCCCGGATCACCACCGCGATCCCCTCGCCGCTCGTCGCGATCGTCGTCCTGACGGCGGTGTCGCTCGGCTTCGGGATGGACCTGCGCATCGTCGGCGACATGGGCGCGCTGCCCGATACGCTGCCCGTCTTCCTGATCCCGAACATTCCGCTGACCCTCGAAACCCTCATGATCATCCTGCCCTACTCGGCGGCGGTCGCGGTCGTGGGTCTCCTGGAATCCCTGATGACGGCGCAGATCGTCGACGAATTGACGGACACCGGATCAGACAAGAACCGCGAATGCGTCGGCCAGGGCGTTGCCAATACCGTCACCGGCTTCTTCGGCGGCATGGCGGGCTGCGCGATGATCGGCCAGTCGGTCATCAACGTGAAGTCGGGCGGCCGGGGCCGGCTGTCCTGCTTTGCCGCCGGCGTCTTTCTTCTCTTTCTCATCGTCGTGCTCGGCGACTGGGTCCGCATCATCCCGATGGCCGCGCTCGTCGCGATCATGATCATGGTCTCGATCGGCACCTTCTCCTGGGGATCGATCAAGAACCTGCGCGACCATCCGCGCCGGTCCTCGATCGTCATGCTGGCGACCGTGGTCACGGTGGTGTGGACGCACAACCTCGCCATCGGCGTCATCATCGGCGTGATGCTCTCGGGTGTCTTCTTCGCCTCGAAGGTCGCCCAGCTCTTCCGTGTCGCATCGAGCCTCTCGCCCGACGGGCTGACCCGCACCTACACGGTGGAGGGGCAGATCTTCTTCGCCTCATCGGAACGCTTCGGCACCTCCTTTGACTTCAAGGAGTCGGTGGACCGCGTCGTGATCGACGTCACCGGCGCCCATATCTGGGATCTCTCCGGCGTCGCCGCGCTCGACCGCGCGATCCTGAAGTTCCGCCGCGAAGGCGCCGAGGTGGAAATTCTCGGCCTCAACGAAGCGAGCGCGACCATCGTCGACAAGCTCGCCATCCACGACAAGCCCGGGGCCATGGACAGCCTCACGGGCCACTAAGGGAGGAACGTCCACATGTCGAAGATCATCGCCTGCATCGACGGGTCCATCTACGCGGCCAGCGTCTGCGACCATGCCGCCTGGGCAGCCCAGCGCCTTGCCGCGCCGGTCGAGGTCGTCCACGCACTCGGTCGCCGCGACACGACGAGCGCGCCGCTCGACCTCAGCGGCAGTCTCGAATTCGGGGAGCGCGAGGCTCTCCTGAACCAGCTTGCCGAGCTCGACGCGCAGAAGGCCAAGGTCTCGCATCTGCGTGGCCGCCACCTCGTCGCCGATGCGGTCTCGCGCATCAGGGCCGCGGGCACGCAGACCGTCTCGGAGATGCTGCGTCACGGCGACGTCGCCGACACGGTCCGGGACCTCGATGGCGAGACGCGGCTTCTGGTCATCGGCAAGCGCGGCGAGGCTGCCGACTTCGCCAAAGGGCATCTGGGATCCAATCTCGAGCGGGTCATCCGCTCGGCCAGGAAGCCCGTCCTCGTCGTCTCGCGCGCCTTTGCTCCCATCGCGAGCTTCCTTGTCGCCTTCGACGGGGGACGTAGCTCGGGGCAGGTCGTCGAGCGGCTCGTCGCTAGTCCGCTCCTCTCCAACCTGCCCTGCCACCTCTTCATGGCCGGCGACGGCGCCGGCGAAGCCGGCAACCGGCTGAGGGCCGCTGAAGGCGCTCTCAAGGCGGCAGGTTACGCCGTCACCGTCGGCATCGAGGCCGGGGAACCGGAGACCGTCATCGCCGCCAAGGTCAAGCGGGACGGCATCGGTCTCGTCGTCATGGGCGCCTACGGCCACTCCCGCATCCGCAACCTCATTGTCGGCTCGACGACGACGGCGCTGATCGAGTCCTGCACGGTCCCCGTGCTCGTCATCCGGTGAGCCGATCCCAGGCGCCCATCGGGGCGGCTGGGTCATCCGGCATCGGATTGCCCGGCGGACCGATCCTCGTCACCATTGACGGAAGTCACTGCGATCGGCTGCGCAAGGCCTTCGAGGTGCAACTCAGGATCGCCGACCTCCTCGAATGGCTTGCCGATCCGTCCCGAGCGCGGCGGTGCCTCTACTATCGCGACCTTCGCGACGAGACCGAGGCTGGACGTCTGAGGGGAATGATGGGGCGACTGGCGGCCGAAGGCATCGAGGTGAAAGGTGCCCAGCCCGCAGACTTCGAACGCGGACAGAAGGAACGCTACGGCACCAACCTCGTGGAACTCGCCGTCGACCTCCTCCGGCTCGCGCCCGGCTTCGAGCGCGTCGTCCTGGTTGCCGCCGACCGTAAGCTCGTACCGCTGGTGCGGGCGCTGCGCGACGGCGGGACATGGGTCACGCTAGCGACCGCGCTCGACGTTCCCGTGGCGATCCGGGCCTCGTCCCATCTCGTCGAGGCCGCCGACGACCATGTCGATTTCGGCGATTTTCTCCTGTCGGCGCGGGGCGGTCTCCACTAGAGCATGATCCCGAAAGGTGGGTTCCGGCTCGGGATCATGCGAGGACAAGGACCTAAAGCGGGTCGGCGATTCGAAGAAAAGCCATCCCGCTTTAGAAGACGGGCGTGTGAGCGGGAGACATGACGTGCAGGCATTCGGGCGGTTCATCGCCGACAACGGCCGATGGCTCGGCGGCGGCTTCCTCCTCACCTTCTTCTCCTCGTTCGGGCAGACCTTCTTCATCTCGCTGTCGAACGCCGGGATCCGCAACGCCTATGGTCTGAGCCACGGCGACTTCGGCGGGCTGTACATGCTGGCGACCCTTGGCAGTGCCTTGACGCTGCCCTTCCTCGGCCGCATCCTCGACCGATACCGGACGGCGACCGTCGCCGTCTGCACCCTGCTGATGCTGGCGCTGGCGACGGTGTCGATGGGCTTGTCGACCTCGATTCCCGCCCTCGTCGTCTCGCTCTACATGCTGCGCCTGTTCGGCCAGGGAATGATGACGCAGACCGCCTTCACCGCGACCGGGCGCTGGTTCTCGGCCAACCGCGGGCGGGCGGTCTCGCTGGTGACGCTTGGCCATCAGGCGGGCGAGGCGCTGCTGCCGATCCTCTTCGTGATCGTGGCCGGCGCGATCGGCTGGCGGGCATCCTGGTTCACGGCGACGGGTGCCCTCGTCCTCGTCGCGCTTCCCGTCGTGACGCTGCTCCTGCGCCGGGACCGTGTGCCGCAGAACGACCCGGAAACGATCCTCCGGGCGCCCGTCCGGCATTGGACCTTGTCGGAGGTCCTTCGCGATCCGAAATTCTACCTGATCTCGGCGGGCGTCCTCGCTCCGCCCTTCGTCGCCACGACGATCTTCTTCCACCAGGTCTACCTCACCGAGCTGCGCGGCTGGCCCCTGACGCTGTTTGCCGCGGGTTTTGCCGTCATGTCGATAGCGAACCTCGCCTTCACGCTGCTGGCGGGCTGGTTGATCGATCGCACCTCGGCGGCAAGGGTGCTGCCGCTCTTCCTGCTTCCCCTCGCGGCGGCCTCTTTCGTCGCCGCCTTCGTGACGGCGCCTTGGGCGATCTTCCTGTTCATGGCGCTGATGGGCGTCAGCAACGGTTTTTCGTCGACGCTCTCGGGCGCGATGTGGCCCGAACTCTACGGCACCGCTCATCTCGGCGCGATCCGCTCCGTCGTCGTCGCCACGATGGTGTTCGCCAGCGCCGCGGGGCCGGGGCTGACCGGGTATCTCATCGACGCCGGGGTCGACTATGACCTCCAGCTTGCAACCATGGGCCTGTACGCCGTCGCCGCGGCGGTCGGGATGTGGATCGTGTCGGCAAGCCTCGTCAGAACACGCGAACTGGACGTGTGCGAACGATCCTGAAGCCTTGTGGCTCCAATGGAAACCGATCCTGACTGCCGCGCCCCTCCGCTGTCCTGGCGTCCTGGGGCGCGACAAATTCATCCTCGAGCGCTGGCGCGAACCCAATCGCACCAGACAAATGCTGGATCGAACCGCATCGCGTCGCAGATACTCGAACCATGCGTCTTCACGATCCTCAGGAGAGTTTGAGGAGGCACAGGACCTAAAATGAAAATATCGCTCCAGACCCTCGGCACGCGCGGGGACGTCCAGCCTTTCCTGGCGTTGGCGATCGGTCTGCGGAACGCCGGCCACGAGGTCTCCCTCGCCGCTTCCAAGGAGTATGGGAACTGGATCACCGGGCACGGGATCCATCATGTGCCCCTGCTCTCGGATATCACCTCCCTTCTGCGAACCCCCGACGGAAAGGAGGCAGTGTCGGGAAGGCTTGCTTTCCTGCCGAAGGCGCGCCTCTTCCGCTCTTTCTCCGACACGTTGCCGGATCTCCTCGAGGCGCAGCGCGGGGCTGCGGCGGGCGCCGACGCCATCGTGTTTCATCCCAAGGCCCTCGGCGGAAGGCATATCGCCGAGGCTTTCGGGATCCCGGGTTTCGAGGCCCTCCCCCTGCCGGCGCTGACGCCGACCTCCGCATTCCCGACGCCCGTCGCTCCTTTCGAGAATCTCGGCCCGTTGAACCGCTTCAGCCACCGGGTCGCCGCTTCCGCTCCGGAAGTCCTCTTCGCGAAGGCGGTCCGTCGCTTCAGGAATTCGCTCGGCCTTCGGCCGGGCAGATGCACCGCACGGATCGTTCAGCTCCACGCCTACAGCGAGCACGTCGTGCCCCGTCCGGCAGACTTCGGCGACGAGGCGATCATCTGCGGCTTCTGGACGCTTGGCGAGGGGGCGGATTGGACGCCACCGGCGGATCTCGCGGAGTTCCTCGAAGCCGGGCTCGCCCCGGTCTATGTCGGCTTCGGAAGCATCCCCTCCATCGACCCCGCCCACGTCACCAGAATGGTCTGCGCGGCGCTCGAACGCACCGGTCAGCGAGGCATCATCTCGACGGGCGGAGGCGGGCTCGAGGCATGCGCCGTGTCGGATGCGATCTTGTGCATCGAGGAGGCGCCGCATGAGTGGCTGTTTCCGCGCGTGGCGGCCGTGGTTCATCACGGGGGATCGGGCACCGTCGCCGCGAGCCTTTGCGCCGGCAAGGCGAGCGTCGTTTGCCCGAAGTTCGGCGACCAACCTTTCTGGGCCCGCCGGCTGCAGGCCTTGGGCGCCGCACCCGAACCGTTGCCGTTTCGTTTGCTGTCCGCGGAAAGCCTGGCGGTCAGGCTTGAAACCGTGGCTGCGCAACCAGAATACGCGCGCCGAGCAGGCAGCATCGGCCAACTGCTGAGACGCGAGGACGGCGTCGCACGGGCGGTGTTGGAGATCGAGAGGGTTTTGGCCGATCGTTCGGCGCCGAGATAATCCCTGATCTCTCCTTGAACCGCTGCCTTCCATCCAGGCCGGGATCAATGGCAGCGACGCCATGATGGCCTGGCCCTGCCGCGTCGGTGTCCTGCCGACGCGGCCGGCCGCGCACATCCTTCCGATCGGCATCCCGCTTTACGACGACCGGTCCGACAGGTTCGGCTCCCCCGCACGAGGCCCCCGGGCACCTTGCTGCTCACCGTGGCGTCAAAGCGCTCCCGCGTCATGATCGCAGACGGCGCACGCCGGCGGACCGTTTCGCCAGTCCTGCGGCTTGGCGCATCGGGGCTATCTCACCCCCGCAAGCGGCAGGGGTCGAGCCGGAGATTACGCCTCTTGAACATTAGAAATAGCTATATGAGATATATCTCATATTAAATGGGCGGCGCATAATGGGTGAGATACAGGATTTCGAGGCAAAAGCGGCCGAAGTGGCGGCCGTCCTGAAGGCGGTCGCGAACGAACGCCGGCTCATGCTTCTGTGCAAGCTCCTCGACCTTGGGGAGGCCAGTGTCGGTTCGCTGGCAGAAGCCGTCGGCCTTTCGCAATCGGCTCTGTCGCAGCATCTGACCGTCCTGAAGGAGCAGGGAATCGTCGCCTACCGCCGCGAGAGCCAGACCCTCTACTACCGGATCGCCGACCCGCGCATCGTCGCGCTTTTCTCGACCCTGCAAGGGCTGTTCTGCCCACCCAGGAATGAAAGCCCCCCCGCGGTGGAAGCCTTGGATCACGCCGCCCCCCGGGAGACGTCGATTGACTGAGTTGGCGCCCTACTTCGAGATCAGGACGTAGCGCGACCTCGATCCCCGCCTTCTGCCGGGCGCCGCGATCTTCGGCATCGGCTACGTGGTCATACCGATCTGTCGGCTGCAGCCATAAGCTTCTTGATATGGCAAGCAAAAGCCCATGTCGCGGGGACACCCAGAACCGCACCGCCCAGCACGGACTGTACCGGCGTGAGCACCGGCCAGCCGACCCAGGATCCGATCAGTGAAGCGAAGAACAGATTGACGGCCATCGCCCCGGCCCCGAACGGATAAAGGATCAGGGTCAAGCGCCTTAACGTCATCGGCGGCTGACGAGCCATTGCACCGCGGCCAGTGAGGCGAGCATCAGGATCGAGGCGACCAAGTAGGAGAGTTCGGCCTCAGCTGTCTGTGGCTGGGGGATCGGGCGCTGGAAGGCTTCCGCCACGGCGACGGCTGGTGTGAACAGAAAAAGGAGGCAGAGGGGAAGGCGCATGTCAGGTCTCCTGTGTCAGCGAACGGTAGATATCGGGTAGAGCGCGGCCCAGCCGTGCAGGGTCGGGCAGCAGCGTGAAACCGCCACGCCCGAAGATGCGGGCGAACCAGTCCTGCCCGTCGGCATCGACGATCACGCCGTGGACGACGAGACCCGAACGGCGGTAGTGTCCGCGCTCGTGGTGGAAATTCCGACATTGAAAGGTGTGGCTGAGGCGGTCACCGGATAGGGCGGCTAAGGTGGAGTTGCGAGACTTCAACCTGACCGGAGAACCCGATGACCGAGGACAGACTACCGCTTGCCGAGCTTTTTGCGAAAGCCGGGGACGGCGATTTCCTGAGAACGATAGCCGAGAGCGTGATGCAGCTCCTTATGGAGGTCGACGTTGAAGGCATGATCGGCGCCGGGCGCCACGAACGGACGCAGGAACGGGCGACTTATCGCAATGGCTACCGCGACCGCTCGCTCGACACGCGGCTCGGCTCGTTGCAGCTTCGGATACCCAAGCTTCGGCAGGGCAGCTACTTCCCGCCGTTCCTGGAGCCGAGAAAGCTCTCGGAGAAGGCCTTGGTTGCCGTCATTCAGGAAGCTTGGATCAGCGGCGTTTCCACCCGGCGGGTCGACGATCTGGTACAGGCCATGGGGCTGTCGGGGATCGGCAAGAGCACCGTATCGAAGCTGTGCAAAGACATCGACGAACGCGTCGGCGGCTTCCTCGACCGTCCTCTCACTGGCGACTGGCCCTACCTCTGGCTGGATGCGACCTACCTGAAGCAGCGCGAGGGTGGACGCATCGTTTCGGTCGCCGCCATAATCGCCGTGGCCGTGAACACGGACGGCAAGCGCGAGATCGTCGGCCTTCACATCGGCCCCTCGGAAGCGGAGACGTTTTGGTCGAGCTTCCTCAAGAGCCTCGTGCGCCGCGGCCTGTCCGGCGTGAAGCTCGTGATCTCGGATGCTCACGAAGGGCTGAAAGCCGCCATTCGCCGGGTGTTCAGCGCCTCCTGGCAGCGCTGCCGGGTGCATTGGATGCGCAACGCCCTGTCGTATGTCCCGAAGGCGCAGCAGAGCATGGCGGCGGCCGCGCTGCGCCAAGCCTTCGCCCAGCCCGATCGTGCTAGCGCCAGCCAGGCGCTGCGCCACGTCGCCGACCAGCTTCGGGGAAAGTGTCCAAAGCTCGGGGCCTTCATCGACAACAGCGAGACCGACGTGCTGGCGCACATGGATTTTCCCAGTCAGCACCGGACCCGGATCCATTCGACGAATTCCCTGGAGCGCCTGAACAAGGAGGTGAAGCGGCGTGCCGACGTCGTCGGAATCTTCCCGAACGAGGGATCCATCATCCGGCTCATCGGCGCCGTCCTTCTCGAGGCCAACGACGAATGGCAGATCCAGAACCGCTACATGCAGACCGAACCCATGGCCGACCTCATGGCCATGGGCAACACTGCAAAACCCGAACAGATTTCCACCGAAGTCGCCTGAAACGGAGCCGCTTCAGCTACACTCAATTTCCACCACGTTGACGGACACGACCCGAACGGCGGGCTTCGCGAACGGCCATGTGGCTGTCTTCGATGCCGTGGATGCCCTCGTAGTGATCGAGGTCGTTGGGCTTTCCATCCGTCAGCACCAGCAACAGCTTGCGCGCCGATGTCTCCTTCGCCAGTTGGGCCGAGACATGCCGGATGGCTGTCCCGAGGCGCGTATAGTGGCCAGGCTGGAGACCACCGATGCGCGCGGTGACGTCGGGTGTCATACGCCCGTCAAAGCCCTTGCAGCGGGTCAGGAAGACCCGATCGCGCTTCAGCGACGAGAAGCCCCAGATCCCCAGCCGGTCGCCCGCAGCGTCGATGCCGCCCGCCAGCGCGGCCATCGCCTCGCGCATGGTGTCGATGATGCTGCGAAGGCCGACCACCGATTCGGTGGACCGTGAACAGTCCATCAGGATCGCCACCGACAGGTCGCGCTCGACATGGCGCAGGTCGCGGTAGATGCGGTCGCTGCCCTGGCCCGTCACGCGAAGCGAGACCTGCGCCTCGATCAAGGCGTCGAGATCCAGTTCCGGGCCGTCCACCTGCCGGGGCAGGAGGACGCGTCTGGGATGCAGCGTCTCGAACTGGCGACGGACGCGCGCCATCAGACGGGGATCGGGCGTGAATTCGGCGCCGGGCTTGGCATCGGCCTCCAGCACGACGCAGTGGTCCGGCATGTAGGCGCGTGAGCGGTGATTCCATTCGGGATAGGTGAAGCGGGCCGACAGACGTTCATGCTCGGCGTCCTGCGGCGCCAGATCCAGATGCAGGCGCAGCCGGGTGGCGGCACGCTTGTGGTGCTTGCTCAGCGTGATGTTGTCCTGGTCCTCGGCAGCCTTTTGAGCATTTTCGAGGTCGTCGTCGTCTGTCGCGCGGTTGAGGCCCATGCTCTCGACCCAGGACAGGATCGATTCAAACCGGTGCATGATGAAGCTGTCGGTGCGGTTGGCCTGCTCGTTGTCCTTGCGCTCGCCCTGCTTGCGCGTGGCGGTCGACAGACCCGGCGGGGCGCTGATCGCATCCTCGGCGGGACTGGCACCGTCCCCGCGGCTCGGGCCGTCGAGGCGCAGCCAGATCGGCAGCGGCAGCAGCGGGGCGTAGCCGCGCGGAGCCGGCAGGCAGATCGGCACGGTCGACGGCGGCGGCCCGCCCGCCAAACTCGCCCTGGCACGGCTCGCCACGGCACGTTCCGATGCAGACCCTGCCAGACCGCCCCAGACCGTCAACAGATGGGCGCACATTGCCGCGTGAGATTCCCGCAGACCGGGACAGAGCGCCAAGGCGCGAGCGGATGCTTCTTCCATCGCGGCCAGATGAGCAAAGTCGGCGGCCAGCAGGTCCTCATGCCTGGGAGCCGGCTTGGCGCAGGCGGCAAGTGCCGCCAGCCAGAGATAGGCCGCGCGGTTCATCGTCACGGTCGGGAATGCAGCCATGGCCGGCGGCAGGCGCAGCGTCGCGCCATCGAAACTGCCGACATGCTCAAGGATCCGCGAGTCGGCGAGCTGCGCCCCGACGCCGCGCCGATGGCGCGAAGCCGTGGCGGGGCTGGCCGCGATCTCCGTCCCCGGCGCGCCGCCGAGCGCACGAAACAGCAAGGCGACGCTCGGCCGCATGGAATCGAGCGTCACGACGCTCGCCGCATGGTCGGTCGTGGGAGCAAGGCGCAAGGCGACGCCGTGCCACAGATTGCCGACGGTCTCCTCGGGATCCATCAGATCCATCGGGTGGAGGGCCATGGATCTATCCGTAGACGCTGGCGATCATGTCGCGCAGCGCCTGCGCCACCTCGGGCTCGTCCGTCAGCGGCTCGACGACGGCCGCCTGCAGCGCACGCTCGATGGGCATTCCCGCGGCGATCAGGGTGGCGGCGTAGATCAGGAGGCGGGTCGACACTCCCTCCTCCAGATCCATGCCGGAGAGAAGACGGATATGCCCGGCGAGGCGCACCAGCGGCGCCACCCGCGCCGTATCGAGCCCGCTTTCGCGGGCCACGACCGCGGTCTCGGTCGCGGCATCGGGAAAGCCGAAACTGATCGACAGAAAGCGCTGCCGGGTCGACGGCTTCAGCCGCTTGAGGATGTTCTGGTAGCCCGGATTGTAACTCGCCACCAGCATGAAGCCCGGCGGCGCGACGAGTTCCTCGCCGGTGCGGTCGATCATCAGGGTGCGGCGGTTGTCCGTCAGAGGATGCAGAACGACCGTGACGTCCTTGCGGGCCTCGATGACCTCGTCGAGGTAGCAGATGGCCCCTTCCCGCACGGCGCGGGTCAAGGGGCCGTCGATCCATTCAGTCGCCCCGCCGCGCAACAGGTAGCGCCCGATCAGATCGGCGGCGGACAGGTCGTCATGGCAGGCGACGGTGTACAGGGGACGGCCGAGACGGGCCGCCATATGCTCCACGAAGCGCGTCTTGCCGCAGCCGGTCGGCCCCTTCAGGAGAAGGGGCAGACCTTTGGCATGGGCGGTCTCGAACAGCGCGCATTCATGCGCGACGGGTCGGTAGTAAGGAAGCGCGTTTTGCGCTTCCAGGGACAGCGCGCTCATGGGGTGTCCCCGACGAGCGGTGCGGTGTTGGGCGCGATGATCTCGCGGCGCACCACGACCTGGCTGTAGATGAACAGCACGGCGCCGAGAACCACGGCGATGCCCGCCCCGAACCGCATGACGTAGAACAGGCTGAGCTGATCCTGCACGTCCATGTAGCTGTCCCCGACGATCCGCTGCATGTGGGTCTGGATCGTGCCGGCGAAGGTCAGGACGAAGGTCATGAACGCCATGCCGCCGGTCATCAGCCAGAACGAGACCATGTTCAGCACCTGGTTGTAGGGCGCACGGCCCCGCAGCAGCGGCATCGCATAGGTGATGATCGCGAGATTCATCGCCACATAGGCGCCGTAGAACGACAGATGGCCGTGGGCCGCCGTGATCTGGGTGCCGTGGGTGTAGAAGTTCACCCCGTGGAAGGTGTGCAGGAAGCCCCAGACGCCAGCCCCGAAGAAGGCCACCGTCGCCGAGCCGAGCGCCCACAGGAGCGCCGCCTTGTTGGGATGGTTGCGCCTTCCCTTCCAGACCATGATGAAGGCGAAGGACATCATCGCAAAGAACGGCACGACCTCGAAAGCGGAGAAGATCGAGCCTGTCCACTGCCAGTAGCTCGGCAGGCCGATCCAGTAGAAGTGGTGGCCGGTGCCCAGAATGCCGGAAAACAGTGCCGTCGCGACGATGACGTAGAGCCACTTCTCGACGACTTCCCGGTCGACGCCGGTCAGCTTCAGCATCAGGAAGGCCAGGATCGCGGCCATCACCAGCTCCCAGGTGCCCTCGACCCACAGATGGACGACGAACCACCAGTACATCTTGTCCAGGCTGAGATTGTCGGGGTTGATGAAGGCGAAGATCCACAGCAGCGACAGCAGCCAAAGGCCGGTCAACAGCACGCCCGTGATGGCGGTCTTCCGTCCCGCGAGTACCGTCATCGAGATGTTGATGAGGAAGATCACCGCCGCGACGAGAATGCCGCCCTTGACCCAGAGCGGCTGCTCCAGGAATTCACGTCCGCCGTGGATGCCGACGAGGTAGCCGATCACCGCCCCGAGCGTGCCGACGACGAGAATGATCAACTGGAGATAGGCCAGCTTCACCGACCAGATTTCCCGCTCCGATTCCTCGGGCACCAGGAAATACGCCGCACCGAAGAAGCCCAGCAGAAGCCAGACGATCAGCGCGTTGGTGTGGATCATGCGAATGATGTTGAACGGCAAGACCTCGGACAAGGTATTGGGCGAAATGTAGATCCAGCCTGCCAGCAAACCGCCGGCGACCTGGATGCCGAAGAGTCCCATCGCCACCAGGAAATAGGCGTAGGCTACTTTTTGTGATTGATATTTCATGGTCTTCTCTATCCGGCGTTCGTCGGCGGCCAGCCCTGGGTATCCGTCTGATCGGCCCAGCGCAGGAACTCGGCGAGACCGCGTAATTCTTCGGGAGTAAGATTGAACTGCGGCATCTGGCGGCGACCTTCGATGCCGCTGGGTTGCGCTTCCATCCAGCCGGTCAGCACCTCGTAGGCAGCCTCCGGATCGTCGTTTACGCCCCACCGGGTCATCACATTGCCAAGCTCCGGCGCGAAATAGGCGCCTTCGCCATGCAGCGTGTGACAGTTGATGCAGCTATTGCGTTCCCAGACATGCTTGCCGAGGACGACCTCCTTCGACAGAGGCATGCCTGCTGTCGAGACATTCACGACATATTGGTGGGAATGAATGGTCATGCCGATGAACACGACGATGAAGAAGATCGAACCGCCGTAGAATATGTTCCTGGCCCGCGACTTCGTAAGTATTTCTGACATTAAGACGGTCCAGGCGATTGTTGCGGATCAAATCACCCTAGGCGGCGCCTCCGGGGCGGACTTTGTTGAAACGCAAAGACGCGACCCAATGTGACCGAGCTCCTGGCGGGATGTCGGCCTTGGGACGGGCGGCGCACCCGCCTTCATCGGAGCCCCGCCCCCCATCGAAGCGCGTGCCACGCTGAATGGTGTCCAACGGGCGGAAAGCCGTATCCTCCGGCCTCCGTCGCTGCCCATCCGCTCGCACGTTGGGCGAGACGCCTATATCGCGGGTCGTGGCTGGGACGGATGAGGGCGGGGTAGAGCAGGTGTCGTCATAAGATCGCGCGCGGCGACGACGTCGAAGTAGGGCTTTCCACGATGTCCATCCCACCGGTCTGGTTGCGGGACGCCGATGCTGGCAGCCACCCCGCCCATCACGGACAGGCGGTCGGCGTCCGTCACCACGATGCGGCAGCGCCGGCTTTCCACCAGCCCGCGCTTTTCCCAGTCACTCAGCAATCGGCTGACGGTGTGGAGCGTGGTTCCGGTCATGTCGGCAACGTTCTGCCGGGTGATCGGAAAGCCGATCTCGACGCCCCCGGCAACCGCACGTCCCGATTGGCCGATCATGCGCACCAGGGCGCAGGCGATGCGTTGTTCGACCAGCTTGGTGGACAACTCGACGAGCCGGTCGCTCATCTCGTCGGCCCGGTTCCCGAAAGGGTCGTGTCCGTCAACGTGGTGGAAATTGAGTGTAGCTGAAGCGGCTCCGTTTCAGGCGACTTCGGTGGAAATCTGTTCGGGTTTTGCAGTGTTGCCCATGGCCATGAGGTCGGCCATGGGTTCGGTCTGCATGTAGCGGTTCTGGATCTGCCATTCGTCGTTGGCCTCGAGAAGGACGGCGCCGATGAGCCGGATGATGGATCCCTCGTTCGGGAAGATTCCGACGACGTCGGCACGCCGCTTCACCTCCTTGTTCAGGCGCTCCAGGGAATTCGTCGAATGGATCCGGGTCCGGTGCTGACTGGGAAAATCCATGTGCGCCAGCACGTCGGTCTCGCTGTTGTCGATGAAGGCCCCGAGCTTTGGACACTTTCCCCGAAGCTGGTCGGCGACGTGGCGCAGCGCCTGGCTGGCGCTAGCACGATCGGGCTGGGCGAAGGCTTGGCGCAGCGCGGCCGCCGCCATGCTCTGCTGCGCCTTCGGGACATACGACAGGGCGTTGCGCATCCAATGCACCCGGCAGCGCTGCCAGGAGGCGCTGAACACCCGGCGAATGGCGGCTTTCAGCCCTTCGTGAGCATCCGAGATCACGAGCTTCACGCCGGACAGGCCGCGGCGCACGAGGCTCTTGAGGAAGCTCGACCAAAACGTCTCCGCTTCCGAGGGGCCGATGTGAAGGCCGACGATCTCGCGCTTGCCGTCCGTGTTCACGGCCACGGCGATTATGGCGGCGACCGAAACGATGCGTCCACCCTCGCGCTGCTTCAGGTAGGTCGCATCCAGCCAGAGGTAGGGCCAGTCGCCAGTGAGAGGACGGTCGAGGAAGCCGCCGACGCGTTCGTCGATGTCTTTGCACAGCTTCGATACGGTGCTCTTGCCGATCCCCGACAGCCCCATGGCCTGTACCAGATCGTCGACCCGCCGGGTGGAAACGCCGCTGATCCAAGCTTCCTGAATGACGGCAACCAAGGCCTTCTCCGAGAGCTTTCTCGGCTCCAGGAACGGCGGGAAGTAGCTGCCCTGCCGAAGCTTGGGTATCCGAAGCTGCAACGAGCCGAGCCGCGTGTCGAGCGAGCGGTCGCGGTAGCCATTGCGATAAGTCGCCCGTTCCTGCGTCCGTTCGTGGCGCCCGGCGCCGATCATGCCTTCAACGTCGACCTCCATAAGGAGCTGCATCACGCTCTCGGCTATCGTTCTCAGGAAATCGCCGTCCCCGGCTTTCGCAAAAAGCTCGGCAAGCGGTAGTCTGTCCTCGGTCATCGGGTTCTCCGGTCAGGTTGAAGTCTCGCAACTCCACCTTAGCCGCCCTATCCGGTGACCGCCTCAGCCACACCTTTCAATGTCGGAATTTCCACCACGAGCGCGGACACTACCCCCGAAAGTGCGAAACGCTTCGGCCGCAAATCCGAGATAGGTGCCGGAGAAGGTCGGCCAGAGAGCGTTGGGCCAGGACAGGACAACGGAATCGTCCGCCGCGACGGCCGTGACCTGATGGGTAATCTGCCCGAGAGCCGTCCCGATACCGAACATCTGGCCCGCGGGAATGTGCAGGACGATGATCTGGCTGCCGTCGGCCGTCAGCCTGACAAAGCGGATGCTGCCGGACAGAAGGAGATGGAAACGCCGGACCGGTTGCCCTTCGTCGAAGACGACAGCGCCGCCGCGCAAGCGTCTGACCTCGGACAGATCCAAAGTCGCTTGCAGTTGCCGCTGGTCGAGGCGGACAAAAGGCGGCGAACGGCCCAATTGGGCGATATCCAACATTTTCATCGAGGCTTCCGTTCGGTTCAGCACAACGACGCTGGTGCCTCTGATACGCCATGGCCTTGCGGTGAGAGATGATGCAGATCAGCGACGAGCGATTATCTTCATCTTGTCGGCGATCTGAAATTCCCGACGGCCAGAAAAATGCTGGCCTCAGCGCTGCAGGGTCGTCGAACACGCCGGCGGCCAAGATCGGTCATCGGGGTCAAACCCGAGACCTCTCGTCGCATTCGGCTGGAGCATTCCTGGAATGTTCGCCCGGGCCGTCTCCACCGCCTGACAACGCGACATGTCATCGACGATCATGTCTCTTTCTCCCTTTCCTGGCGTCTGTCGCAACTGGCGCGAACATCAAATCGGATACAGACGCGGCGCGGGCCAGGCGGCCCCGTTCCCGACCCGCCCGGACATTCCTCCCGGAGGAAGATGCATCAAGGCCGACCGTCTCAAAGGAAGGTGGCTGGTGCCGGGGTTTCCCAACTGCCGCCGGCAGTTCGGCTCAGAGGCGCCGACCGTAGCGGACGGACGCGCCGGTGAGGGCAACGAGATCGACGCTGATGTCCGGCCACCGCTCCACCTGCCTGCCGATCTCGTCCTCGGACATCAGACTGAAGGCCGTCGACAGGGCGTCGGCGGTCATCGCGTCGTCGGCCACCACGGTCATCCGGGCGAACCGCTCCGGCATGGCGCCATGCCGGGGGTCGAGAATGTGGCCAAAACGCTGGCCGGCATCGAAATGGAAGCCGGCGGCGCTCGATGTCGCGACGGCCCTGTCCCTGATCGTCACAACCCTATCAGGCGACGTCGCCATCTCGGTGGATGCCAGCCCGATCCGCCAGCCGCTGCCGTCGAGCCTCGCGCCGATGGCACGATTCTCACCCATGTTGACGAGGCAACTGGTGATGCCTTCGCTTCGCAAGAGATCGACGATCCGGTCGGTGACATAGCCCTGCGCGATGCCGTTCAGGGTCAGCGCCATGCCCGGCCGGGCAAAGGCGATGCGGTCGGCGTCGACGAGGACGCCGTCAAATCCGACTTGCGCCAGCACGCTCTCCAGTGCCGGTGCCAAGGGTCCGGCGGGATCGGCGGCGGGCGCGGAGAAATGCCGGGCGTAGAGGGAGAAGAGCGGCTGGATCGTCGGATCGAACAGGCCGCCGCTGGCCTCGAAGAAGATCCGGCTGGCTCCCAGCAGGGCGACGAGATCGGCCGGCGGCGCGGCGATCGCGCCGTCGCGGTTCAGGACGCTCAGCGCCGAATGGCTGCGGTAGAGGCTGAAGACGTCCTCCAGTCGGGCAATCTCGGCGACCACCTGCCGGATCAGCCGCTCTGGCTTGGTCCTGTCTTCGAGATTGAGGATGAGCGTGGCGGGCGCGCCGAGAGCCTGCCCGGTCCAGACGACGGGCGCCTCACTGGCATGCGCCTTTCCGGCAAGACCAAGGAGGGGAAGCCCGGCAGCGGCTGCCATGATGCAGATCGCCCGGCGACGATCGATGCGCTCAGCCATGGTCCGGGCCTTTCATGTCATGATTGGCCGGATCGCGGTCCGCGCCGTGGTCCATCGGCACGGCGTCGCTGCCCAGAATGTAGCTCTCGGGCATCTCGCCAAATCCGACGACCTGCCCACTGTTCTTGGCCGCGAAGGCCGCGGCGTCGTCCTTGCTGGAAAACGGCACGGCTTCCTGCACGCCCATGCCGCCGCGCAGCGCGCTGCCGATGACGTAGAAGGCGGTGCGGGCATCGATGAAGTTCTCCGGCCCGGGCTTCTCCCAGCTCGGCGCCTTGCCCATGTCCGAGACGTAGATCGCGGCGATGTTCTTGGGCTCTTCCGGCAGCATGGTGAAGGCGATGGTGTCGCGGGCCGAGGAAAACCAGATCGGCTCCGGGCTCTTGTCGAGAATGACCTGACCCTTGGGGCCTGAATGTTCCAGAACGTCCATGCCACAATAGCGGCCCATGGCTTCCGCCGTCAGCGCATAGGGCGCGGGCATGCTCGTCTGTTCTTCTCCCTGGCAGCCCGTCATCAGCAAGGCGGCAACCAGAAGGGCGGCCAGTCCAGTGTGGCTCATAGCTCTCTCCTCGAGAAAATCGCGGTGGCCAGCGCGAGCGGCGCGACGACCCAGACGGCCAGTGCCGCCAAAAGGACCGGCGGGCTGAGTGCGGTGTTGCCGGCGAGACCTCCCATGCCGGAAAGCGCGCTGGCGCCTCCGGATCCCAAATTGAGAAGCCGGTAGGCATCCGTCGGATTGACGACCAGCAAAAGGTCCAGAAGTCCGGCCGGCAGGGCCTGGCCCTGTGCCGCGACGAGCGCCCCCAGCAAGGCCATGTCGTAGATCAGCACGAAGAACAGCCAGATGCCGATGGCGATGCCGCCGGCGGTGCTGCGCTCGGCCGCGATGGTGCTGACGAGATAGCCGATGGCGATGAACACGGCGCCCAGCAGCACCGAGGAGGCGATCATGGCGGCGAAGGCGACGAGACTGGCGCCGCCGATGGCGGTTCCGGTCAAAGCCAGGGCCAGAGCCGCCGCGCCGTAGCCGAACAGGGTGGCGAAGGACAGGATGATCAGATGGCCGAGGAATTTTCCGAAGATGACCTGGCGGCGGCCGAGCGGATAGCTCAGCAGCAGGAGCATGGTGCCGCGCTCCAGCTCGCCGACGATGGCGTCGTGCGAGAGCAGGAGCGCGATCAGCGGCACCAGGAAGATGGTGAGACTGGACAGGCTGACGATGACGATATCCAGCGGGGCGACGCCGACATTTCCGGTCGGCGCGCTGCCGAGAAAGGACAGCGTCAGCGCCAGAGCCGCCAGAAGCAGGGTCGTCGCCAGCACCCAGCGGTTGCGCAGGCCCTCCTGGATTTCCTTGCGGGCCATGATCCAGATGTTGTTCATGACCGTGCCTGCTGCAGGGTTAGAAAGTGGGCGTAGAGATCGTCCAGCGTCGGCTCGATGACGACGAGGCTGGTCAGCGCCGAGGGATCGGCGGTGATCGCGTGCAGCAGGGCGATCTTGCAGTTCGCCGCCACCTCGGCCTCCATCGTGCCGTCGGGGGCCAGCCTCCATCGTGTGCCGGTCTCACTCCAGCTCGGCGCCGTGCCCTCTTTGGCCAGACGCACGCTGACGCGGGTCGGCAGGTTGGCGATGCCGCGCAGATCGGCGAGCGTGCCGTCGGCGATCTTGCGCCCGCCGGTGACGATGACGACGCGGTCGGTACGGTCCTCCAGCTCGGTGAGAGCATGCGAGGACAGAAGCACGGTGGTTCCGCCGGCGCGCAGCTCGGTGATCAGGTCGTAGAAATGCCGGCGCAGGGCCGGATCGAGGCCGCTGGTCGGCTCGTCGAGCAGCAGCACCCGCGGGTGACCCAGCAGCGCCTGGGCGAGGCCGAGGCGCTGGCGCATGCCCTTGGAATAGGTTCGCACCGGCCGATCCGCGGCTTCCGCGGCCAGTCCGACCCGCTCGAACAGATCGGCCCCACCGGCGATCTCCACCCGTTTCAGCCGGGCGTAGAAGGCCAGCGTCTCGCGCCCCGTCAGCGCCATGTGGAACGACACGCTCTCCGGCAGGTAGCCGAGCCGCTGGCGCACGGCGAAATCGCCGGTTGCCGGATCCTCGCCGAGAACGCGGACACGGCCTTCGCTCGGGCGGATCAGGCCCAGCATCAGCTTGATCAGCGTGGTCTTGCCCGCGCCGTTATGGCCGACGAGGGCAACCACTTCGCCTTCGTCGAGGGTGAGGGAGACGTCCTTGACGGCCTCGATCCTGCCGTAGCGCTTGCTGGCGCCGATGATGCTGACGGTCGCCGTCATGGCTTTGCCTCGCTCGGGCGGGGGGGCGCCATCAGCGGGTGACTGTCGACGACGCCGCCCGGCAGGAGAGCCGGAAACTGCGCCTGCGCCCAGCGAATGACCTGGACCGCCGGGCTGCTGGTCAGGACCTTGGCCTGCGGCGAGGTCCAGAGCACCCGGTCCATCAGATCGTTCGGGCGGTAGGGGCTGTCTGCGACGCCATCGCCGTTCAGGTCGAAGGCGGGATTGTCGCTCCAGTAATTGCCGCGACCGTCCGCCGACCAGTCCATGTTGCGCGTCCCGACATATTTGACCTGGTTGCGGTTGTCGATGAAAGCGTTGCCGGCCATGGCGTTGCCTTCCGATCCCGCGGTGAAGTGGATGCCGATGGCGCAGTTCTCGAACCGGTTCCGGGAAAAGCGGTTCTTGTTGGCGTTGTAGATGAAGACGCATTTCTCCGGACCGAGACGCAGCCCGCCGGCATCGCCGGGGATCGCCGCACCGTCGTCGGCTTTCGGCATATCGGGATCGCGGGCGGCGGTCGTCAGCCAGCGATCGACGGGCTGCATCAGACCGATCACGCTGTTGCCGGTGATGGTCGAGCCGTTGGCGGAGTTCAGCAGCAGGCCGTGATCGCGGTCGCCATCCGAACGGTTTCCGGTGATCGTCAACCGATTGGAAAACATGATGGCGAAACCGACGGCGTTGCCGATCGAGACGTTGTCGGCGACCTCGCTGTCGTTGGTGTACATGTAGTGTATGCCGAAGCGCAGGTCGCGGAAGCGGTTGCCGCGGAACACGTTGCGCTTGCTGGCCATGGTCGCGATGCCGTCGCGCCCGAAGCGGATGTCGTTGTCGAGCACCTTCGCGCCCGGCGCATTCCAGACAGTGACGCCGTTGCCCGCAGCGCTCCGGTGGCCATCCCTCAGCCCGGTGATGCGGTTGGCGCGGGCCAGGGAATCGACCGCGCCGTGCAGATAGATGCCGAAGAGATTGCCGGTGATGACGTTCTGCTCGACCACCGCGCCGGTGGCGGTCTTGTTGACCAGCACGCCGGAATCCAGCGTGGCGAGGTCCGAACCCGAGCCGGAAATGGCCAGATGGCTCACCGCGGCGCCCGGAGCATTGATCGTGACCACGCTGCCACGGCCGTTCCCGACGATGGCGGCGCCCGGCTTGCCCGTGAGCTTTACCGCCGTGTCGATCGTGATCGGCGCAGCGTAGGTCTCGGCATCCAGGGTGATGGTGTCGCCGGGCGAAGCGGCGTCGAGGAGGGCCTGCAGCAGGCCGCCCTCGGCCGCGGTGACACTGCGGTCGGCAGCCCGGGACGGGACCGGAATGGCCGCCCCGAGGGCGGCCATTCCAAGCATGAGGGCTGCAAGACGCAGGTGGATCATGCGGACTGCGGCTCGACGAGCATGCGGCCCTTCATTTCCATGTGCATGGCATGGCAGAACCACGAGCAGTAATACCAATACACGCCGGCCTTGGTCGCCTTGAAGGTGACGGAGGCCGTGGCCTGCGGCGCCACTTCCATGTTGATGCCGTAGTTGACGATGGCAAAGCCGTGGGTGAGGTCTTCGACCTCGTCGATATTGGTGACGTAGACCGTCACCTCCTCGCCCTGCTTGACCGTGAAGCTATCCAGACCGAAGGCGGGTGCTGCCGACGTCATGTAGACGCGCACCTTGTTGCCCTCGCGGATCACTTCCGAATCCACCATGAGATCGATGTTGTCCTTCTTGGCCTGCTCGACCGCATCGGCGAAGAACGCGTCGTCGCGGCTCCACACGTTGACCGGATTGATCTTCGAGGCGTGCACGATGGTCGCGTCATGCGGTTCGGCGAAGGTCGGGTTGTCGTGCACCAGCACCATCTGGTCGCCGGAGATATCGATGAGCTGATCGCTCTCCGGCTTCAGCGGACCGACGTTGAGATAGCGGTCCTTGGAGAACTTGTTCAGCGAGATCAGCCATTTGCCATCGGCCTCCTTGGTCTGGCCCATGGAGGTGTGGTTGTGGCCCGGCTGGTAGTGGACGTCGATCTTCTGGCGGATCGGATCGACCTTCTCGCCCGCGAAGGCCCGGACGGCGTCGTCGATGTTCCACTTGCAGATCTGGCTGTCGATGAACAGCGTCGTGTAGGCGTTGCCGCGACCGTCATAGGCAGTGTGCAGCGGCCCGAGGCCGATTTCCGGCTCGGCGACGATGGTGTCGCGGGGCTGGATCTTGTCGGCGAAGAGGTCGTCGAACTTGCGCACGTCGAACACGGTGACGGTCGGGGACAGCTTGCCGGCAACGACGACATGGATGCCGTCGGGGGCCGTGTTGCAGCCGTGCGGGCTGTTGGAGACCGGGACGTAGCGCGTGTATTTCGAGCCCTTGCGGCCGTCGAGCACGGGCACGCCGCCCATGGTCTGGAAGTCGCCGTTCTTCACCCCTTCCTCGATCCGCTTCAGATCAAAGATCACCATCCAATCCTGCTCGCTCGCCATCATCTCGGCGAGGTTCACGCCGCCTTCCGAATTGTAGCAGGTGGCGAAGGCATACTTGCCCTGGTAGTCGGCATCGACATTGTCGAGGTTGCCGTCGACGATGACCTGCCAGGCGACCTTCATCGTGTCGCCGTCGAGGGCAGTGAAGATCGCGTGGTACTGCTTGGGATCGTCGAGGATCTTGCCGTCATTGGGCAGGGGAACGCCGTCCTCGCCATTGGCGAAGACATAGCCGGTCCGGGGATACTTCTGGACGCGCAGGCCGTGGACGGTGTGCTGGTTCGGCAGTTCGGTGATCTTGTCGCATTTCATCACGTCGAGGCGGATGCGGCAGACGCGGGTATTGGCCTTGTCGTTGGCATAGAGGTAGCGGCCGTCATAGGTGCCGTCGGTGAACGACAGATGCGGGTGGTGCAGATCGCCATTGCTGTAGACGCCGCCCTTGTCGGCGAGGAATTCGATGGTCTCCGGCAGGAGACCCTCGGTCATGATCTTGCGGCTCTCGTTGGTCTGCCCCCAGCCGGTCGCGCTGCAGCGGTTGAACACCGGAATGCGCATCAGCTCGCGCATCGACGGCACGCCGACGATGCGGACTTCGCCGCTCTGGCCGCTCGAAAAGAACGTGTAGTACTCGTCGAGCTCGCCGGGCTTGACCTCGTAGTTGGCAGCGCCGGTGGCCGCCCGCGCCGTCGTGACCGCGCCGCCGGGCAGGCTCAGGACGCCCCCGACCGTCGCGGCACCGGCGGCTGCCACGAACGCCGTGGACCCCAGCATCTGGCGTCTGTTCAGGCGGCTCTGGTTTTCTTCAGACATGGTCTCTCTCCTTGGTAGGTCGCAATACCGCCGGGTCGCCCGCCGCCAATTCAGCGGATTTGAGGGGCGCACCGTTGTGGGTGATGAGGGTTTTCGGCGCTGCGGCCCGTGCGGGGACGGGCGTGGACAGGGCCGTGAATTTCTCGCGCTTCAGACGCACCTGGATCATGTGCGGACAGCGGTGATCGTCGTGGTAGAGTTCCTGGCAGTGCATGCAGTAGATGCACTCGTTGACGTTGATCTGCCCCTCGGGATGGATCGACTGCACCGGGCATTCCTTGGCGCAGCGCTGGCAGGGCGTGCCGCATTCGGGATAGCGCTTCAGCCATTCGAACATGCGGATGCGGCCGGGAATGGCGAGCGCCGCGCCGAGCGGGCAGAGATAGCGGCAATAGAAGCGCTCGACGAAGAGGCCCGCGGTCAGCAGCGTCAGCGCGAACAGCACGAAGGGCCATTCGCGCGCGAATTTGAGCACGATCGCGGTCTTGAACGGCTCGACCTCCGAAAACACCTCGGCCAGCGCTACCGAGTAGAAGGACAGGCCGAACAGGCCGAGGAAGATCACGTATTTGATCGGCCACAGGCGCTCGTGCAGCCCCCAGGGCAGGCGGATCTGCGGCACCTTCAGCCACTGCGCGACGTTGTTGGTCAGCTCCTGCAGGGCGCCGAAGGGGCACAGCCAGCCGCAGAACGGGCCGCGGCCCCAGAACAGCAGGCCTGCGGCGACCGCTGCCCAGAGAATGAAGATCAGCGGCGCGGCCAGGAAGAACTCCCAGTTGAAACCGGTGATGAGCGAGTTGACGAAGGTCAGGACGTTGACGACCGAGAGCTGGGCGTTGGCGTACCAGCCGAGCCAGACCAGCGTGAAAAGCAGGTAGCCGCGGCGGATCCAGCCGAACATGACGGGCCGTTTGACCAGCCAATCCTGGAAGAAGAAGATCGCGGTGAGAACGAGCAGCGCGGCGACGGTGATGGCGATCGACACCCGGTTCATCTGCCAGATGCTGATCCAGAGCGCCTGGTCTTCCATCGGCACCAGCGCGGCCGACGGCGATGCCGCGGACGCCGCTTCCGCGGCCGGCGCTTCCACGGCCGGCGCGGCATCGGGGATCGGCGCAAGGGCTGCGACCGGGGCCTTTTGGACCGTCACATAGGCAGGAGGCAGGCTGTAGCCGAGCGTATAGGGGATGACCGCCTTGTCGTGCGTATCGACGCTGCGTTGAACCAGCAATTGCAGCTCGAAGGGCTCGGCAACATCGAAGGCGAATTCGGCCGGCACGGTGAAGAGGGCGATGTCGCGAAGCCGCGGCGCGCCTTTGGCCGCCAGCGTCGGCAGCCGCGTGTGATTGCGGTCGCGAAAGCGCAGGCCCTGGCCGTCCTGCAGAAGCTCGATGCGGTCGAAGATGCCGCCGCGGACATAGCCCGACCCCTTGAACGAATAGGCCCCCTCGCCCGCGACGACCACGGCTGCCTGACCGGGCTTGAGGCGGCTGACCAGCCGTTCGTAGCCCGCCTCGCCAAGGAGGCTCCGGCCGATGGCCGGGACGCTGACGGGGGCGATGTAGAGATCGATGAAGCGATCGTCGGCCTGCGGCGTTTCCGGCCTGTCGGCGGCTTCGGGATGGTTGGCCTGCCGGAATCCCTCCGATACCTCGCCCACGGTCATCCGCAGGCTGCGGACCGAGCCGTCGCCGATCAGCGTTTCCCAGTCCTGGATGTCGGTCTTCGACAGGTCGACCGTCTTGACGTCGGCGGCCACGGCAACGGGAGCGTCGGCCCCGGCCGTCAGCCGGTTCGTGCGGATCAGCTTGACCGCCGAGCGGATGATGCTGTCGCCCATGACCAGCACGGTCACGGTGGCGCCGCTGACGATGTCGACCTGCGGGGGCCGCTCGGCGCCCGTCGCGACGCGCGCCATGTTCCTGTCGATGATCGAATTCAGCGCGGCGACGACCCTGGCCTGCGGGATGCCGATCAGGACGATCGGCTCCTTGTGGTCGATCAGCTTGAAGCCGCGAACCACGCCCTCGGCGTCGATGCCGACGATGATGTGGATGGGCTTGCCGGAATAGCCGACGGAGCTGGTGACGTCGGAATTGAGGTAGGCATGGCCGACCAGATCGCTGCCCCGGTAGACCGGCGCCATCGGCGGCTCACCCTCAGGCCCGCCGAAACGGTCGGCGCCCTCGAACAACTCGCCCGGGCTGACCTTCTCCAGATACTCGGTCAATTGCCCGGCGGCGAAGGCCGGGGATGCCATCGATACGGCAATCCAGACGACCGCCAGAAAGGACAGGAGCCTGCGAAGTCTCTGGAAATGCAGGTTACTGGGCATCAGGTTTCCGGGCATCAAGTTCCGTCTGTTCGGCAGATCGTTGCGATCTGGCGGACAGGTACAGAGCCAATCCCGATATCTCTTTGATGTAGAACAAAGAGCCGAGCGTTTGTGTGTGACGATGTCCATCAGCGGCCCGGCCTCTCATCGCCATCGCGCCGCTCAAAATTCAGGAGCCCCCATGCCGAAGACGACGATGGAGCCCTGGCTGGTGAAATCGATGCCGGAGTTGATCGCGCTCGCGGCAGCCATGGAACAGGACGCGGTCGACGGATATCTGGCACTGGCCGTGCGGATGCGGGCGGAAAACCGCCCGGACCTTGCGGCCGTGTTCGACTCCCTGGTGGCGGAAGAACAGGGCCATCTGGACAATGTCGACCGCTGGCGTTCCGCGAGCGGGGGCGAGATGGTCACCGTGCCCGTTCTGGTGCCCGAAGCGTCCTTCGACGACGAGGGAGCCGGCGTCGTCGCGCCCGAACGCCTGAGTGCCTACCGGGCCTTCTCCATGGCCGTCCGCAACGAGGAACGGGCCTTCGTCTTCTGGTCCTACATCGCCGCGCACGCGCCGACGCCCGAGATCCGCGTTTCGGCGGAACGGATGGCGAAGGAAGAATTGGGGCATGTCGCCACGCTGCGCCGGGAACGACGATTGGCTTTTCATGCGGAACGCCGATCCGCGTCTCGAGCGACGAAAGGCGATCTGCCGGCGCTCGAGGCCCAGCTGGCCGAGCATCTCATGCAGAGGGCGGCCGGGCCTCAGGCTGACTCTCCGGGAAGATCTCACGGGCTGGCGACCGCGGCGGGAGCGCGTGCCGATCGGATGACGGCCCTTGCATTCATCGCCACGCCGCTTCTCGAAAACCTTCCAGAGGCGGTATCCGGGCACCCGATATCGCTCAGCGAGTTCCTCCTCGACTGCTATCTCGATCTGGCCGAGCGCGAGAAGCAGGAAGAGCCGCGCCTGCGGGCTCAGGCCTTCGCCGGCGAGCTGATCGCCTGTCTGCAGGTGTTGCGCGCCTCTCCGCACGCCTGACCGGCACTTCGGCGCGCGACCGGTGCGGCGCTCCTAGAGCATGATCCCGAAAGGTGGCTTCCGGCCTTCGGAAAGAGATCATGCGGAAACAAAGAACGAAAGCGGGACCGCGATTCGAAGAAAAGCCGTCCCGCTTTAGTGCGGCAGGGCGAGGAGCAGCGGATCGGCGCCGAACAGCAGCAGATGGCCGCCCGACAGCAGCCACAGCGTCGAAAGCGCCGTCGAGACGGCGGCGGCAACCATCACCCGGTCGACCCCCAGCCGGGCGCGGCCCGAAGCGAGGGCGGCAAAGAGCACGATTGAAGTCCCCGCCGCCAGCCTTGCCCAGTCGCGCCCGAGCCGCTTGCGGCTGCGCCTTTCTGTCATCGCGATGCCGCCCGCGGCAAACAGGGCAAGGCTGCCGAACAGAACGAAGGCGCGCAGGTCGCCGTTCGGCACCATATGGCCGACCGCCCACAGCCAGAAGCCCCAGAGCACCGGATGGCGCGTCAGGGCCGTGATCGCGCCCAGGGCCCCCTCGCCCGAGCGCACCGTGATCGACAGCGGGTTGATGCTGAACAGCCCCGCCAGGACCAGGAACAGGCCGACGGGCGCCGTCACCAGGGTGACCCAGCCCTGCCAGGCGGAGGGCTCCCATAGCGCCACGAACTCCATCGTCAGCGCGGCCTGGAACATCCAGGCCAGCGCCCCCACCGACGCGAGCGAATAGCCAGCAAGATAGGTCTTGCGGCCGAGACGGGTGACCAGTTCGGCACGGATACCGGGCAAGGCCGGCACGCTGTGCAGCAGCAGGAAGACGCCAAGCGCCAGAAGAAACATGCCCATCGGTTCATCCAGGCGTTTGTACGAAGTCAGGATCCGACGCCCTGACGAGAATCCCCGCGGTTCGCCTTCCCTTCGCCGTCGACCGGCCTTTCGGGGACGGGCGCGTCGGGGTCGGCAAGGCTGCAGCGTGGCTGGAAAAGCCAGCGCTCGCGCGCCCCCGGCTATGCCGCCCGACTGTGCGTGCGTCCGGACTGGTCGAGATAGGCGTCGAAACATGCGGCGACCGCCCGGATGACGAAGCGCTGCTCCTGGCGCACGCGGATGACGCCGCCGTCGATGTCGATGACGCCGTCGTCCTCCAGCATCGAGAGCCCCACATTGCCGGCCAGCAGCAGTTCGGGGTCGAACCCGTGGCGCCGACAGAGGGCGGAGACGTCGACGGCGAAATCGCACATCAGCCGTTCGATGACCGCCGCGCGCAGCCTGTCCTCGTCGGTCAGCCTGTAGCCCTTGACGGTCGCGAGACTGCCCGAGCCGATCCGTCTGGCGTAACCGCCCGGCGCTACCTCGTTCTGCACATAGCCTTCGCGCGTGCGGCCGATGGCCGAGGCGCCGAGCCCGATCAGGGTCTCGCAGTCATCCGTCGTATAGCCCTGAAAATTGCGACGAAGCGAACCGTCCTCGAGCGCCCGGACCATGTCGTCGTCGGCCAGCGCATAGTGGTCGAGGCCGATGCGGCGGTAGCCGGCGGCCAGCAGCGTCGCGGCAATCGCCTCGGCCTGCTCGTCGCGCCCGCGGCTGTCGGCCAGCGTCGCCTCGTCGATCATCCGCTGGTGCTTCTTGAACGAGGGGATGTGGGCGTAGCCGAACACGGCAAGACGATCGGGCTTCAGCGCGATCGCCTGCTCCGCGGTGTCGATGCAGGAGGCGACGGACTGGTGCGGAAGGCCGTAGATCAGGTCGAAATTGATGCTCTGCGTGCCGGCGGCGCGCAGGTTGGCGACGGCGTCTGCCGTCTGCTCGACGCTCTGCATCCGGTTGATCGCCTTCTGCACGACGGGATCGAAGCTCTGGACGCCGAGGCTGGCCCGCTGCACGCCGCTGTCGCCGAGCGCTGCGGCCATCTCCGCCGACAGCGTGCGAGGGTCGATTTCGACCGCGATCTCGGAACGGCCGGAGAAGGCGAAGTGCTCGCGCAGAAGCCCCATCAGGCCGATGAATTCCTGTGGCTGCATGATCGTCGGCGTGCCGCCGCCGAAATGCACGTGGTCGATGGCAAGCTCCTTGCCGGCGGTGGCAGAGACGAGGCGAATCTCGGCCCGCAAGACGTCGAGATAATCGAGGATCGGCTGGTCCTGCTGGCTGATCAGGGTGTGACAGCCGCAATACCAGCACATCGAGCGGCAGAAGGGGATGTGCAGGTAGAGCGAGGCACCGGCGTCGGCAGGCGCCGCGCGCAGCCATCCGGCATAGGTCGAGGCATCCGTCTCGGCCGAGAAGCGCGGCGCGGTCGGATAGCTGGTGTAGCGCGGAAGCCGGGCTTCGCCGTATTTTTCCAGGATGGCCGTTTTCATTGAGAATCCAGATCTCTGTTGCGTTGGAAGACGTCACCCTAGACCGCGCTTCTGCCCGGCTCTTTGCGATAAGTCATGGACGACCCCCTTGGAACGCGTTCGGACATTTGTTTGCGCTTTCACAAATTGGCAGGCGCCGCTCTGCCCTAGGGTCGAATCTTCCCGGCCCCGATTTCGGCCGCGCCCCGTCGGGAATTGACGTCCTGCGGCCAGATGAGAGCTGCCATGCCCGAGACTGCCGTCCTGAACTCCGTCATCGATGTGCGGACCCTTCCGCCGCTTGAGCGCCACTCGACCATCTTCGGGAGGATCGATGGGCTCGCCCCGGG
Organism: Aureimonas sp. SA4125; assembly: GCF_019973775.1. Lineage (NCBI taxonomy): Bacteria > Pseudomonadati > Pseudomonadota > Alphaproteobacteria > Hyphomicrobiales > Aurantimonadaceae > Aureimonas > Aureimonas sp. SA4125. Next base: position 3,131,729 of record NZ_AP025032.1, read on the forward strand.
TGCCTCCCTCGTCATCGTCGTCGATCACGCCCCGCGCCCGCTGCACCATCAGCTGGAAGCCCGCCATCCCGGTCAGTTCTGGTCGTGTCCGTCAACGTGGTGGAAATTGAGTGTAGCTGAAGCGGCTCCGTTTCAGGCGACTTCGGTGGAAATCTGTTCGGGTTTTGCAGTGTTGCCCATGGCCATGAGGTCGGCCATGGGTTCGGTCTGCATGTAGCGGTTCTGGATCTGCCATTCGTCGTTGGCCTCGAGAAGGACGGCGCCGATGAGCCGGATGATGGATCCCTCGTTCGGGAAGATTCCGACGACGTCGGCACGCCGCTTCACCTCCTTGTTCAGGCGCTCCAGGGAATTCGTCGAATGGATCCGGGTCCGGTGCTGACTGGGAAAATCCATGTGCGCCAGCACGTCGGTCTCGCTGTTGTCGATGAAGGCCCCGAGCTTTGGACACTTTCCCCGAAGCTGGTCGGCGACGTGGCGCAGCGCCTGGCTGGCGCTAGCACGATCGGGCTGGGCGAAGGCTTGGCGCAGCGCGGCCGCCGCCATGCTCTGCTGCGCCTTCGGGACATACGACAGGGCGTTGCGCATCCAATGCACCCGGCAGCGCTGCCAGGAGGCGCTGAACACCCGGCGAATGGCGGCTTTCAGCCCTTCGTGAGCATCCGAGATCACGAGCTTCACGCCGGACAGGCCGCGGCGCACGAGGCTCTTGAGGAAGCTCGACCAAAACGTCTCCGCTTCCGAGGGGCCGATGTGAAGGCCGACGATCTCGCGCTTGCCGTCCGTGTTCACGGCCACGGCGATTATGGCGGCGACCGAAACGATGCGTCCACCCTCGCGCTGCTTCAGGTAGGTCGCATCCAGCCAGAGGTAGGGCCAGTCGCCAGTGAGAGGACGGTCGAGGAAGCCGCCGACGCGTTCGTCGATGTCTTTGCACAGCTTCGATACGGTGCTCTTGCCGATCCCCGACAGCCCCATGGCCTGTACCAGATCGTCGACCCGCCGGGTGGAAACGCCGCTGATCCAAGCTTCCTGAATGACGGCAACCAAGGCCTTCTCCGAGAGCTTTCTCGGCTCCAGGAACGGCGGGAAGTAGCTGCCCTGCCGAAGCTTGGGTATCCGAAGCTGCAACGAGCCGAGCCGCGTGTCGAGCGAGCGGTCGCGGTAGCCATTGCGATAAGTCGCCCGTTCCTGCGTCCGTTCGTGGCGCCCGGCGCCGATCATGCCTTCAACGTCGACCTCCATAAGGAGCTGCATCACGCTCTCGGCTATCGTTCTCAGGAAATCGCCGTCCCCGGCTTTCGCAAAAAGCTCGGCAAGCGGTAGTCTGTCCTCGGTCATCGGGTTCTCCGGTCAGGTTGAAGTCTCGCAACTCCACCTTAGCCGCCCTATCCGGTGACCGCCTCAGCCACACCTTTCAATGTCGGAATTTCCACCACGAGCGCGGACACTACCTCAGTTCTCCTGGACATACCTCGAGGAAGGCCCTGACATCTGGCGGGTGGAGATCGGCCGGCCTGTCGGCGGCACGTCCGAGGAGCATGTCTGCACCTGCGGCGGACACTGATGCCGGCGCCGATGCCGGCGCCGATGCCGGCGGGAGCAAGCTGAGGTGTCGGGCGCCACGCTTTCCCGCTGGACGATGTCCTCCTTCGCCGTCGCCCTGGCCTTCCTGGTCGGGGGACAGGCGATGATGGTGCTGGGTTTCGGCTATCCCATGGCGGCTCTGCGCGCCCCCGAAACCCTGATCCTCGTTCATACCGTCACCATCGGCTGGCTTGGCCTTTTGATGAGCGGGGCCCTGCTGCAGTTCGTGCCGGTCCTGGTGGCGCGCCCGCTTTGCGGTGGGCGTCTGGCCATGCCGGCACTGGTGATGATCATCGCCGGGCTGCTGTGCCTGCTGTCCGGATTTGCCGCCCTGGCGAGTGGAAGCGAATGGGCGGGCTATGCGCTGCCGGCCGGGGCCGTGCTCCTCAGCGCCGGTTTTTCGCTGCTGATCGCCATTGTCGCCGCAACGCTGTGGCGGGCGCGGCCCCTGCCCCTGCCGGCGCGCTTCGTCGCCGTCGGCCTCGCCTCGCTCGCCGGTACGGTGGCCCTCGGCACCAGCTTCGCCTTGACGCATTCGGGCTGGCCCCAGGGCGGCGCTGCCATGCCTCTTTTGGCGAACGGCGTTTCCCTGCATGCCAGTCTCGGTCTCGGCGGCTGGATGACGTTCACGGCGATGGGCGTCAGCTACCGTCTGCTGGCGATGTTCATGCTGTCGCCGGAAAGCGAGCACGCGACGCAGAAGCTCGTCTGGTGGTCAGGTGCTCTGGCGCTGGCAGTCGTGGCCAGTGCCGCGCCGGTCGTCGTCTTCCGCGATGCGGGCGCGCCGCAGATGCTGCTCCTGGCGGCAGCCCTCGGCATTGTCGCCATGGCCGTCTACGGCGCCGACGTGCTGCGGATCTACCGCCGGCGCAAGCGCCGGCTGATGGAGGTCAACAGCCGCGTCAGCCTCGGCGCCTTTGCCGCCCTTGCCGCCACGATCGCTCTCCTCGCCTTCGTCGCGCTGACCGGCCCCGGCGAGGCGGGCGTCGCGGCGCTGGCCTACCTGACAGTCTTCGGCTGGCTGACCGGCCTCGGCCTTGCCCAGCTCTACAAGATCGTCCCCTTCCTGACCTGGCTCGAATGCTATGGTCCGATCCTCGGGCGGGTGCCGACGCCGCGCGTCCAGGACCTCGTCGACGAGAGCAAGGCGATGCGTTGGTTCATGCTGTTCTTTGCGGCCGTCGCGGTCGCGACGACTGCGCTGCTGGCGCGTCAGCCAACGCTCTTCCGCCTGGCGGCGTTCTGCCAACTGGTGGCGACTCTTTGTCTGATCGTCGAGTTTGCCCGGGCCCGACGGCTGGCGCATGTTCCTCTTCCCTTGCGGCTGCCCGACGGCGCGCTGCGCCCGCATCTTTTCCTTCCCCCCTTTCCGACCAGGAGGTCGCCATGACGGTGCCGCCCCTCGAACTCGATGTCCGCCCGCTGTTGAAGAAAGGCGGCGAGCCCTTCCAGGCGATCATGGAAGCGGTCAGGCAACTGGAGCCCGGACAGGATCTCAGGCTGTACGCTCCGTTCTGCCCGACGCCCCTGTTCGACGTCATGGCCAATCGCGGCTTCGCCCATCAGGCACGCGAGATCGCGGGCGGCGACTGGGAAGTGGTCTTCACGCCGGCCCCGCTCGCCGACGACACCGCCGTATCCGGCAATGCGGGCGCAGCGCAGGGCTGGCCGGAGCCGGAGCGCCAGCTCGATCTCGTCGATCTCGACCCGCCGGAGCCGATGGTGCGCATCCTGGCGGCGGCGGAGAAGATGCAGCCGGGCACGGTAATGTTCGTGCTGCTGGCGCGCGAGCCGCTGTTCCTGTTTCCCGAACTGGTCAAGCGCGGGCACGAATGGGCCGGCAATTTCGACGAGGCCGGCGAAACCTTCCGGATGTTGATTCGCATCGGCACGGCGGGGGATGGGTCGCATGTCTGACGCCGGCGATCCGGCCGCCCGCGTCGAGAATCGCCTGCGGCGTGTGATCGATCCCGAATTGGGCGAGAACGTCGTCGACCTTGGTCTGATCTACGCCATTGCCGTGGCGCCGGACGGTGCGGCGCGGGTGACGATGACGACGACGATGAAGGGTTGCCCGGCCACCGTCATCCTCAGGGACGCGGTCGAAGCGTGCGTTCTCGCGGTGGAGGGCGTGACATCCGTCGATGTCGACCTGGTCTACGACCCGCCGTGGTCGCCCGGCATGATGGCGGCCGGGACGGCGGCGCGGTTCTGAACCGGCAGCGGTTCGCCCGATCGGAGCCGAGGGATCGCACCGCCCCGCGCTTGACGGAACGGCGCCGCCCGTCACCCGCGGTCGCCGTCGGGCATCGCCACCCTCGTGCGCCAGCCTCGTGGCGCCTTAGAAAGCCGCTCAGCCGGGCGCGCTGTCCCCGTGGGCGACGCGTCGTACCTTGATCAGCATCGGGCCGCATTCCCAGCAGAACAGGGAGAAGGCGAGAACCCAGGACAGGCCGGCGGCAACGATCAGCGGCTCGTAGAAATCCGGCAGCACGTTGGCCATCGGCCGCAGCACGGCGGATAGGAGGATGGCGGCATAGGAAACGGCCGCCATCGGCGAGGCCGTCAGCACGCGCCCCGTATGGCCTCGGCTGACGCGGCTCATCACGGCGATCATCATCGAGGCGACGGCACCGACCGAGAGGAGGTGAAGCACCGAGAATGCGTCGATCATGCCCAGCGCGCCGAGGGCGATGCCGAACAGGCCAAGGGCGACGAAGGCATAAGCGAGGTGCAGGATCAGCAGCAGCTTTTCAGGCCATGTGCTCCAGCCACGCCAGCGGTAAAGCCGGATCGCATGCAGCAAGCCCGCGATTGTCGCCAGGACGGCGGTAGCGGGATGCTCCGGCCTGATGACCCAGGCGCCCAGCGCGATCAATCCGCTGGCGATGGCGATCTCGTCGAAGCGGTTGTGCGGTACCGGGAAAACCTTGTGGCCGAACTTCTTCATCCAGTTGCGGGTAAAGCTCGGGATGATGCGGCCGCCGATGATCGTGATCAGCATGACATAGGCCGATATCCCCAGACGGTTGAACGCGCCCGAATGATCCTCGCCGATGACGGCATGGTGAAAGAGGATATTGGCCAGCGACAGCGCCGCCAGACCGGCCATGACCTTCAGATCGCTCCATTTCCGGCCGGCGATCACCTCGCGGGCGCAAATGAACAGCAGCGCGGGCAGAAACAGCGCATCGACGGCGGCCGCGGCCGTGACGCCGATCAGGGCCGGAGACAGCATCGCCAGCCGGCCGGCCGCCCAGATCGCGACGAGCACCATCAGCGGCGGGCCGGAGACCGGCAGCCGGCCTGTCCAGTTCGGAACCGCCGTCAGGAGGAAGCCGGCGAGGACGGCAGGCGTGAAGCCGAACAGCATTTCATGGGCGTGCCAGGCAGCCGCGCCATAGTCGCCGCCGATCGGCCAGCCGAACACCAGCGCCAGGATCCACAGCAGCATGGCAATGACGGCCCAGGATCCGCCGGCGAGAAAGAAGGGCCGGAAGCCGTAGGAAAAGACGATCGGTCCCGTGGTCGCCAGTCCACGTGGGATCGCCTTGCTCGTCCGTTTGGCGAGAGGTTCCTCAAGCTGGTTGATGGTTGGCTCGTTCTGCATCGACTTTGTATCCCCTCAAGACAGAGGGGACTACAGCCAAGTCACTGTCATCTCTTTGCGAAACCGCAAGCCCAGGCGTTCTTCCAAGACCCGGCGCAAAGGGCCATCGCGCGCAAGTTCGGGTCTGCTCCTTCCGGGGATGGCAATGGGCTGTTCCTTCGCAATCGTGCCATCCTCGAACCTCTTTGCTGCGGCGCAAAGTGGTGCCCATCGCGGCGGCCTAAACCAAGGTCATGGTCGGCAAACGTTCGACCGCTCCCTTGGAGGCAGAGATGTCCAGCCAGTTTCAGATTTCCCGTCGCACCATTCTTGCCGGTGCGGCATTTTCCGGTGCCCTGGGCGCCATCATGACAGGGAGCGCCGCGCAGGCGGAAGACACCCTGCCAAAGACCCTCGCGCCCGACGTCAGCACCCTGCCGCGCGTCAAGGTCGAACTTGCCACGCCACCCTTCGTGCACCCCCACACGCAGAAGGCCGTGGGTGGCCCGAAGATCGTCGAGTTCACCATGGTGATCGAGGAAAAGAAGCTGGTCGTCGACGGCGAGGGCACCGAGGTGCACGCCATGACCTTCAACGGATCGGTCCCCGGCCCCTTGATGGTCGTGCATCAGGGCGATTACGTGGAACTCACCCTCGTCAATCCCGCAACCAACACCCTGCAGCACAACATCGATTTCCACGCCGCGACCGGCGCGCTGGGCGGCGGTTCCTTGACCGAGGTCAATCCCGGTGAAAGCACGGTCCTGCGCTTCAAGGCGACGCGCGCCGGCGTCTTCGTCTACCATTGCGCCCCTCCCGGAATGGTCCCGTGGCATGTGGTTTCCGGCATGAACGGCGCCATCATGGTGCTGCCGCGCGAGGGATTGACCGACGGCAAGGGCAAGGAACTCGTCTACGACCGCGTCTACTATGTCGGCGAACAGGACTTCTACATTCCCAGGGACGAGAACGGCGTCTTCAAGAAATACGAGGCACCCGGCGATGCCTTCGAGGACACCGTCAAGGTCATGCGAACGCTGACCCCGACCCACATCGTCTTCAACGGCTCCGTCGGCGCGCTGACCGGCGACAACGCCCTCACCGCCGAGGTCGGCGACCGGGTGCTGATCATCCATTCGCAGGCCAATCGCGACACCCGTCCGCATCTCATCGGCGGCCACGGCGATTATGTCTGGGCTCATGGCAAGTTCAACAATCCGCCGGCCGTGGACCAGGAGACCTGGTTCATTCCGGGCGGCACGGCGGGAGCGGCCTACTACACCTTCCTGCAGCCGGGCATCTACGCCTATGTCAACCACAACCTCATCGAAGCCTTCGAGCTCGGGGCGGCCGGCCACTTCAAGGTCACCGGAGAGTGGAACGACGATCTGATGACGTCGGTCAAGGCGGCTGGCCTCATCTGAGACGGGGTCGGCTGCGCCGGTAGAAACCGTGCCGGCGCAGCCTTCACAAGCAAAAGGGAGGCGACCGTGGCGACCATTGCAGAAGAACGCAGGACTTCGGCGCTCTCCGTCGTTTTGCCGGTGATGCTTCTCGCCGGGCTCATCGGCGGACTGGCCCTGACGACGGGCCTGATCGATACGGGCGGCATCGGCGGGGCCCTTCCCGGCCCGCCGACGGTGACCGTCCCGCCACGGACTTTCACCTATCGCAGCGATGGTGATTTCGTGAGAGCCGGCATCCCCGTCGATGCGCCGCTCGAGACGGTCGCGGTCGCCTCGCCGCTTCACGTCATGAAGTTCCAGGTGACGGTGGCGGATTATGCGCTCTGTGTTGCCGACAGAGCCTGCGCCGCGGCCGAAAGTAGGCCCGCCAGCATCCAGACCGTCCCGGTGACGGGCGTCAGCTATGACGACGCCCGGGCCTATGCCGATTGGCTGTCGACGAGGACGCGTCAGGTCTGGCGGTTGCCGAGCGATGCGGAATGGGCTTTCGCGGCCGGTACGCGCTTCGCTGACGATGCGCTGGGGATCGCCCTGAACAACAAGAACCCGGCCATTCGCTGGATCGCGAACTACGAACGGGAATCGGCCCGCAAGGCGGGGAGTCTGCAGGCGGCGCAACCACAGGGGAACTTCGGCGAGAATGAATACGGCATCGCCGATATCGGCGGCAATGTCTGGGAATGGACCGGAACCTGCCACCGGCGCGTCGTGATGGACGGGGACGGCAGGATCATCAGCCAGGCGCCGGCCTGCGGGGTCTATGTGCTGGAGGGAAAGCACCGGGCGCCGATGAGCTTTTTCATCCGCGATGCCAAGGGCGGCGGCTGCTCGGTCGGCACGCCTCCCGACAATCTCGGCTTCCGCCTGGTGCGCGACAGCCGCTGGTACGCCCCGCTCATCCGCGCTTTCGAGACCAGTCGGCTCCGGCCTGCCTGATTGGTCCCGGCCCGCCGAGGCACCGACAACCGGCGCCTTCGCCGGACAGAGCGGCGGGGGTCCGGTACGATAGCACCTTGCGCTCGCGCGGGAATGCTGGTGCAACGGCCCTTGCTTCACCCTTCGAGGATCAGCCGTGGCGGGAATAGACCGGACTCTCGTCAGATCGCTCACCCTGTTCGACAAGACGAGCGACGCCGACCTGGACGCGCTGCTGGGCTCGGCCACCTCGCGCCGAGTTCCGCGCGGGGAAGCGGTCTTCGAGCAGGGCGCCTCCGCCACCCATTTCTACCTGTTGCTGCACGGCCGCCTGAAGGTGATGCAGGTCACTGCCGACGGCCAGCAGATCATCGTCCGCGTGGTTCATCCCGGCGATCTGTTCGGCTTTGCGCGAGCCCTGCAGCGGATCGACTATCCCGGCACCGCGATCGCCGCGGCCGAAAGCATCGTGCTCGTCTGGGCGACCGAGATGTGGCCGGTCTTCGTCGAGCAGAATCCGGCACTGGCGATCGGTGCCATGCAGACGATCGGACAGCGGCTGGAAGAAGCCCATACCCGCATCCGGGAGATGTCGACGGAGGAGGTCGAGCGCCGCGTCGCGCATGCCGTGCTGAGACTCATCAAGCAGGCGGGCAAGACGGAGGAAAACGGCATCCGCATCGATTTTCAGATCTCCCGCCAGGACATCGCCGAAATGACCGGCACGACGCTGCACACGGTTTCGCGCATTTTCAGTGCCTGGGAGGGCAAGGGGCTGGTCGAGGGTGGCCGGCAGAAACTGCTGGTGCTGGATCCCGAAGGTCTATCGAAGCTGGCTGACGGCAATCGCGACTGACGGCTTGAGGCCGTGCATTATCCGTGGCGCTGTTTGCGTTTTCTCAACGATCGCCCCGGCGATCGCGCCTATCTCTCCGGCAACGATCGGACAGGATCGTCTGTCCCCAAGGAGAATGACCATGACCATCGCTTCCAAGTTCCTCACGAGCATCGCGCTGCTCGCCTGCCTGAGCGCCCCTGCCCTTGCCGCCGATTTCGAAGTCCAGATGCTGAACAAGGGCGCCGATGGCATCATGGTCTTCGAGCCGGTGCTGACCAAGGTCAGTCCGGGTGACACCGTCACCTTCCTTCCGACCGACAAGAGCCACAATGCGGAAAGCGTCAAGGACATGTTTCCGGACGGCGCCGAGGCCTTCAAGGGCAAGGTCAACGAGGCGATCAAGGTGACGTTCACCGTCCCCGGCGCCTACGTCGTCAAGTGCACGCCGCATTATTCGATGGGCATGGCCGCGGTCATCGTCGTCGGCGATCCGGCCGTCAACATCGAAAAGATCAAGACGGCAAAATATCCGAAAAAGGCAAGCGAACGCGTGCTTGGAGCACTTTCGGCTCTCTAATCTGATCAATCAAAGTCAGCGAAACGACGTTACGCCCCCATCTGGGGGCGTTTTCTTATGAAAAGCGATATGCGAGCGGCGTAAGCCTGCGGCGGATGCCGCCAGCGCGCTGGTTCAGTGGATCTGGTTGCGGCTTTCGGCCAAGGCTGCTCTGCCGAGGGTCCGGGCGCCGCGCGAGTTCTGCACGGCAAGCGGCTGAACCAATTGTTGCCGATCGGGATCCGCAGGACGGAGCATGCCGGAGACTTCTCAGTGTCGCGACGGCAAAGAGACGTCCGAAAGCACGAGATGCCCCGGAGCGACCTCGCGATAGACCCGGGACGGAGCGACGTAGTCTAAGCGACGCAAAGGGCTCTTGAGCTCTTCGGTCAGGGCCAAAGGCAGGCTGCCACGGGTCGTGGGATCGGGCACCGGCACCGCCGAAAGAAGCCGGCGCGTATAGGGGTGTTGCGGGTTGCCGAAGACCGCCCGGCGCGGACCGATCTCGACGATCTCGCCGAGATACATCACCGCCACGCGGTGGCTGAGTCGTTCCACCACCGCCATGTCATGCGAGATGAACAGGAAGGCGAGGCCCATCTCCTCCTGCAAATCGAGCAGGAGGTTGGCGACCTGCGCCTTTACCGTGACGTCGAGGGCAGAGACCGCCTCGTCAGCGATGATCAGCTTCGGCTCCAGTGCAAGGGCCCGGGCGATCGAGATGCGCTGGCGCTGGCCGCCTGAGAACTCGTGCGGATGTCGATCTGAAACGGCGGCGGAGAGGCCAACCTTCTCCAGCAGGTAAGAGACGCGCTCGCGCGCTTGCCGCTTGCCCATCATCTTGTGTGCCAGGATCGGCTCGGCGATGGCTGCACCGATCGTCATGCGCGGATTGAGCGAGGCGAAGGGATCCTGGAAGATCATCTGGGCGGTTCGCCGCATTGCCCGCATGCCGCCGGCACTGGCTGACAGGACATCCTCTCCGTCGACCGTGATCGAACCCGATGTCGGCTGAATGAGCCGCATGATCGACCGCCCAGTCGTGGACTTGCCGCAACCAGACTCTCCGACGAGCGCCAGCGTTTCGCCGGGGTGAACCTGGAACGATACGTCCTCCACGGCATGAATGCGCCCGCCACCAACGGTAAAGCGCATCACCAGGTTGGAGACATCGAGCACGGGCGCGGTCGACGCCGGAAGGGGACGCGTCTGGCTTCCGTCGGTGCTGGCGCCCGTGGCCGGATCGACCGAGGGAAAGCGCCGGGGGCCCGGTGCGGTGCCCATCGTCCCGAGGCGCGGGATCGAGGCGAGCAGCGCCTTGGTGTAAGGCTGCACGGGCGACGCGAAGATGCGGTCCGTCGCACCAGTTTCGACCATGTCGCCGCGCAGCATGACCACGGTGCGGTCGGCGACCTCCGCCACGACGCCCATGTCATGGGTGATGAAGAGGACGGCCATCGTCTCTTCGCGCTGCAACTCGCGGATGAGATGCAGGATCTCGGACTGGATGGTGACGTCGAGCGCCGTCGTCGGTTCGTCGGCGATGAGGAGTTTCGGGCGGCAGGCGAGCGCCATGGCGATCATCACGCGCTGGCGCATGCCGCCGGAAAACTTGTGCGGGTATTCCTCGAGGCGCGAGCGGGCAGCGGGGATCCGCACGCGGTCCATCAGCCGAAGCGTCTCGGCCTTCGCCTGCGCCCACGACATGTCGCGGTGGAGGACAAGCGCCTCGGCGACCTGGTTGCCGATCGTGAACACTGGGTTCAGCGAGGTCATCGGCTCCTGGAAGATCATGCCGATCTGCCCGCCGCGCACCCCCCGCATCTCCTTCTCCGAAACCGTCAGCAGGTCTCGTCCATCGAGCCGGATGCGGCCTTCGCAGCGGGCCTTGCCCTCCGGCAGAAGGCGCATGATCGACAGCGCCGTGACGCTCTTGCCCGAGCCGGACTCGCCGACGACGGCGACGGTCTCACCGGCATCGACGGTGAAGGAGATGTCGCGGATGACACTCTGCCATCCTCCTTTCGTACGGAAAGCGGTGGTGAGGTTTTCGACCGCGAGAACGGGTGCGCGCACGCTTTTTGATGCTGCGTCCATGGTCAGACTTCCTTGGCGAGGCGCGGATCGACGAGGTCGCGCAGGCCGTCGCCGACCAGTTGCAGCGACAAGACGGCCAGCACGATGGCGAGGCCGGGAAACAGCATCAGCCACGAGGCGCCGTTCATGTATTCGCGTCCGGAGGCGAGCATCGTCCCCCAGGTCGGCATGTCTGTCGATACGCCAACGCCGAGGAAGGATAGGCTCGCCTCCGCAAGCATGGCGGAGGCGAAGATGAATGTCGCCTGGACGAGGATCGGCGAGGCGAGATTGATGAGGATGTGCCGTGTCAGAATCTGCCAGGTCGGCAGGCCCAGCGCGACGGCGGACTCGATATAGGGAAGCCGCACCAGCACCAGCGTCGAGCCGCGCACGATGCGGGCGAGACGCGGCGCGTAGGTGATTCCAAGCGCCAGGATGACGTTAAGGAGCGACGGCCCGAGGGCGGCGACCAACGCGATGGCGAGAAGGATGTCGGGAAAGGACATCATCGCGTCGAGCAGACGCGAGATCGGCGCGTCGAGACGCCGGAAATAGCCGGCGATGACGCCTAGGAAGATGCCGAGCACCGAGGCGATGCAGACAACGCCGAGGCTGACCAGCAACGACACCCGCCCGGCGAAGATCGCGCGGGAGAAGACGTCGCGGCCGAACTCGTCGGTGCCGAAGAGATGCTGCAGCGACGGGGGTTTCAGCTTGTTGACGATCGAGAGCTTGTTCGGCGCATAGGGCGCGATGAACGGGGCGAGCAACGCGGCGAGGACGATCAGCGTCAGGATGACCGCGCCGAAGACGATGGCACGGTTGCCGAGCAGGCGACGAAGGCCAGCGCCGCGGGTGGGGACGACGGAAACCATGCTCATGACCGCACCCGGGCATCGACGAGGAGATAGAGCATGTCGACCGCGAAGTTGATGAGGACATAGATCGCGGCAACGACGAGAAGCGCGCCCTGGATGACCGGATAGTCGCGGCGCAGCACGGCAGAGACGACAAGGTTTCCGATCCCCGGCAGGCCGAAGACCGTTTCCGTCACAACGGCGCCGGCGACGAGAAGCGCGATCGACAGGCCGATCACGGTGATGATCGGGATCAGGGCGTTCTTCAGCGCGTGCTTGAGAATGACGCGGGCGGGGCTCGCCCCCTTGGCGCGGGCGGTGCGCACATAGTCGTCGCCGAGGACGTCCAGCATGGCGGCGCGGGTGAAGCGGGTGATCAGCGCGGAGTTGACGATGCCGAGGGCCAGCGCCGGCAGGACGAGATGCCGGAGGCGCTCGAGGAAGGCGGTATCCGGTCCGCCATAGCCGGAAGCCGGAAACCAGCCGAGGCTGACGGCGAAGGTCTGGATCAGGATCAGCCCCAGCCAGAAGCTCGGCACGCTGGCCGCGATCATCGTCACGCCGACGACGACCTGGTCGAAGGCGGTTCCACGCTTGACGGCCGACAGGATGCCGACCGGCAGCGCGATTGCGACCGCAATGAGGATCGAGAACAAAGTGAGGAAGAAGGTCGGCTCGGCGCGCGCCGCCAAGGCCGTCGTCACCGGCTGGTTGAGGAAGATCGACTGGCCGAGATCGCCGCGGACGACGTCGAACAGGAACTGTCCATATTGCTGGAGAAGGGGCGCGTCCAGCCCCATTCTGGCCCTGAGATCCGCGATGTCGGCGGGCGTTGCGTCCGTTCCCAGCATCATCGCCGCGGGATCCCCCGGCGTGACGCGCACGATGACGAAGACGACCGTCACCACGAGGGCAAGCACGACGGCCATGCCGCCGAGCCGCCTGAGAAGAGCATTCAACAACCCCGACATCGCGGATCTTTCGGTTCGTGGATCAGGATTTTGGCGTGACGTTCCAGAAACGCGGCCAGTAGGCGGGCGTGTAGCCGCTGACGGCCTTCGAGATGCCGCCGAGGGCATTGAAGTTGCCGACCTTCACCAGCGGCGCGTCGTCGTAGATCACGCTCTGGATGCCTTCCCACGCCTTGAACTTCTCGTCCTGCGTGGTGGCGGCGAGGTAGACCGAGACCGCAGCGGCCTTGGCGTCCGAGACGTACCAGCCGGGATAGGTGTCGGTGATCGTGTTCAGCGTCGACGGATCACCCGGGAAGTTGGAATGGGTGATGAAGATGTCCCACTGCGCGGGATCGGCGCGGCGGGTGGTCAGCGTCGCCCAGTCCGCGACCTGCAGGTCGACCTTGAAGCCGGCCGCCTCGAGATAGGCCTTGGCCACCTCGCCGGTCTTGTAGTGGTATTCGTACTGGCGGCTGGTCAGGATCCGGATCGGCGTGCCGTCGTAGCCCGCTTCCTCCATCAGGGCCGCCGCGGCCTCGGGATCGCCCTCGCCATAGCGCGTGACGCCGGCTTCGGTGTGCCAGACGAAGCCCTTCGGGAAGAGCGCGCCGTCGACGCCGAAGAAGCGCTCGTCCGAGAAGGCGGCGAGCATCATGTCGGTCGGGTTGAGCGCCACCTGCACCGCCTGGCGGAGCGGCTTGGCGGTGAGGAGGCCCGCCTTCATGTTCATGTTGAGCGAGGTCCAGCCGGCATTCTCGTAGATCGCCGGCTTGGCGACGTCGCTCGCCTCGACCCGCTCATAGGCGCTGAACGGCAGGGAGTCGGCATAGTCGAACTGCCCGGCGATCAGGCCCTCGACGCGGGTATTGGCATCCGGCACCGGCACGAAGCGGATCTCGCCGGCGACGGCCTCGCGCTTGCCGGCATAGTTGCTGGCCTCGCCCTCGGGCGACTTGTAGCCGTCGAAGCGCACCAGCTGGGTGAACTGGTCGGGCCGGCGCTCCTTCAGGGAATAGGGACCGGTGCCGACGAATTCGGCCAGCGTATCGCCGGCCTTCTCGGACGGCAGGATGACCGACGCCTGTGAGAGCGTGGCGACGAGCGGCGAGTAGCGCGACTTCAGCTTGATGACGACGGCGTGCTCGCCGTCGTCCGCGATGCTCTCGACGACGGCGGCGACCTGCTTGCCCTTGGAGTTGATCTTCATCCAGCGGTTCAGCGAGGTGACGACGTCGGCAGCGTCGAAGGTCGTGCCGTCGTGGAAGGTCACGCCCTCGCGGAGCGCGATCTTGTATGTCAGGCCATCTTCCGAGATCTCCGGCAGCGCTGCGGCCAGAAGCGGCTGCGACTGCCATTCGGCATCGAAGGTGTAGAGCGTTTCAAAAATATGCTGGGTGATGGTGATGACGATGTCGGTCGGCGTCTGCATCTGGTCGAGCGTCGGCGGCTCGCCGATGGTTGCAACCGTAAGGACGCCGCCGGGGGCCTGCGCGAGCGCCGCGGTGGCGGTGCCGCAGAGGAGCGCCGCGATGCCGGCAGCGAGGAAACGTGAGGTCTTCATAACCGTTCTCCTTGTTGATGGGGTGCCGGTCCGGCTCGCGAGCGAGCGCGGCTCGGTGGGTCGTTCAGGCACCAAGGCCGAGTGGATCGGCGACCCGTGGCCAGAGGTTCAGGCTCGCCTTGACGTAAGGCGTCGTCGCGGGATCGGTGGGATAGGAGGTCGGCGCGGCGACGTAGACGATCTCGGATGCCACCGGCTGGAAGCCGGCATGGAAATGGTTGGTGGATTTCACCAGGAGGACGTCCTTGGCAGCAAAGTCGATGCCGAGGTTGGAGAAGATGTCGGGCTCATAGGTCTGGGTTCGGCTGGTGATGAGCACGACGTCGATTTCGGTGCCCACGAGACGCACGACGGCCGCGCGGCCGAGCGTTACCCGGCTGGCGCGAAAGCTCTGCCAACCTTCGGCGACCGTGCGCAGGACCGTCACACGGGCGTCGAAAGGCGCGCCGCCATGCCGGCTCGACTTGCCGCCGAAGCGTAGCTCGATCTCGGCGCCCTCGCCCGCCGCATGGCAGAAGGAAACGGCAATGGGATCCCAGATCGTGGCCACGGCGATCCGGTCCATGCCGCGCTCCACCATGCGGCAGAGGATGTGCGTCGCGTCCCCCGCGACGCCGCCGCCCGGATTGTCCCAGACGTCGGCAACGACGACAGGCTTGCCCGTGCCGCCGCGCACCAGCTCCGCCGCGCGGTCGAGACCGGTTTCGGTGTCGACGATCGGCATCGCCGTGGTGCCGCGCAGGGCATAGAGCTCGTGGCCGAGGGTTTCGGCCAGCCTTTCGCCCTTCTCCTTGTTGCCGTCGGTGACGACGACGATGCGCGTTCCCATCTCCGGCACGTCGCCGGCCATGAAGCCATGGATCACCGAGACCGAGAGGATCGTGTCCTTCTGCATCGCCTTGAGGCGATCGACGAAACCGCGCATCGGCTCGCGGCTTGTCGGATAGAGGCCGATCATCTTGCAGTCGAAGGTCGAGATGATCGGGCGGATCTCGCCGCGGATGGTGCGCAGCGCGAGGTCCACCACATGCTCGCCGCGCTCCTCGAAATCGGTATGCGGGAATTCGAGGAAGGTGGCGAGAATGTCGAGTTTTTCGACGCGCAGCGGCGACAGATGCGAATGCGGGTCGAACTCGGCGGCGACCGTGACGTCCGGCCCGACGATGGCGCGAACCCGGGCGAGGAAATCGCCCTCCGGATCGTCATATCCCTGCGCGACCATTGCACCATGAAGCCCCAGCACCACGCCGTGCACGGGCAGCGCGGCTTCAAGTTCCGCCAGGATCGTGTCGCGCAGCGCCTCGTAGGTCTGGCGCTGGATCAGGCCGGCTGGCTCCGCCCAGCAGGACGTGCCCTCGATCACCTCGAAGCCTTCGGCCCGACCCCGCCGCCGCAGAATCGGCACCGGGGAGGAGCAGAGCGTCGGTGTCTCCGGATGCGCGCCCGGACCTGCGTAGAAGGCGGCGCGAAAGGAATCGACATCCGTCGGCACGGGCGAAAACGTATTGGTTTCGGTAGCGAGCGACGCTGTGAAAATACGCATGGGACCCTTCAGGCTGGATCAGCCGGGTTTGGCGAAGAGGGGCGAGATCTGTGCGGCGGCCTGTTTCAGGCTGGCGAGGTAGGCGGCGTGATTGCGATAGGCGTCCTCGCGCGGCGCCACGATGCAGAGCGTCGCTTCCGCTCTGCCGAGCGCAGAGCGCACCGGTACCGCAAAGCAATGGGTGTAGCTGTCGAGGGCGCTGTCGAAGGTGAAATGCCCGACCACCCTCGCCGCCTCGACCTCGGCAAGGAAGGCGTTGCGGTCGATCGGGCGGCCGTCCGGAAGGGCGAAATCTTCCGGCGGCACGAAGGCCGCGATGCCGGCGGCATCGAGATGGCCGACCAGAAGACGACCGGAAGCCGTCCAGGTCAGGGGGACGCGGTGACCGATATTGGTGGTGATGCGGAAGGGGCGCGTGCCGTCGCGGGCGGTGGCGACGATGTACTTGTTGCCGTCGAGCCGGCAGAACTGAGCGGTCTCCTGCGTGTCTTCGACGATGCGGCCGAGGGCTGCCTCGATCGCCATCTGCCTGCTGGACAGGGCGGCATGGGCGGCGCCCAGGATATGCAGGCGGTCGCCCAGGAACAGGCGCCCGTCGCCGACTTCCTCGAGAAAGCCGCGACGGACGAGAAGCGCCGTGAGATCGTAGACGGTGGAGCGCGGCGCGCCCAGTTCCTGGGCGATCTCGTTCGGCCGCATGGCGCGGCGCGCACCGGCGAGAAAGTCGAGTATGTCGAAAGCCCGGTCGAGACCGCGCGAGCGACCGCCGCCCGCCTTGACCACACCACTCTCGGTCGCCGCGTCCGCCATCGTCACTTCTTCCGGAAGGCGACGCAGTCGATCTCGACCTTGCAGTCGACCATCATCGACGCCTGCACGCAGGCCCGCGCCGGGGGATGCGCGCCGAAATACTCGGCATAGACCCCGTTGAAGCTCCAGAAGTCGCGTGGATCGTCGAGCCATACGCCGACACGCACCACGTCCTCAAGGCCGTAGCCGGCCTCGTGAAGTATGGCGATCAGGTTTTCCATCGTCTTGCGCGTTTGGGCGACGATGCCGCCGGCGACAATCTCGCCCTTTTCCATCGCGACCTGGCCGGAAACATAGAGCCATCCATCGGCCTCGACGGCACGGGCGAAGGGTAGCCCCTGTTTCCCGGCCCCGGTCTCGCCGGCGCCATAGCGGATTAACGACATGCAGTGCTCCTCGGTCCAAAGTCATGTCCGCTATAACGGACACATATCCATGTTGCTGGATTGACCTGATAATGATCAAGATGCAATTGAAGTCAATCCAGTTCACCGACGGGACCCCCCATGGCCTCCATCCTGACCCGAGACGACATCGAAACACCCGCGGTCCTCGTCGACCTGGCAATCGCGGCGCGGAACATTCGCCGCTTTCAGGACCATGCGGATGCGGCCGGCCTGAAGGCGCGGCCACACATCAAGACGCACAAGCTACCGCACCTCGCGCGGCTGCAGATCGAGGCGGGAGCCGTTGGCATCACCTGCCAGAAGGTGAGCGAGGCTGAGGCGATGGCCGACGGCGACCCCGCGATCACCAACATCCTCATCACCTACAATATCGTCGGCACGGCCAAGCTCGCGCGGCTCCAACGGCTGGCGGAACGGGTAAAACTCGCCGTCGTCGCCGACAGCGAAGCGGTTGCGGGAGGGTTGTCTGCAGCCTTCGCCGATGCCGCAGCGCCGTTGACCGTCCTGGTTGAATGCGACACCGGCGCTCGGCGCTGCGGCGTCACAAGCCCGGAGGCGGCGCGCGATCTCGCTCTGGCCATCGATCGGCTTCCCGGCCTCGTCTTCGGCGGCCTGATGACCTACCCGCCGGCCGGCGGCGCCGCCGATGCCCACGTCTTCCTGAAGAGCGCGAAGGGATCCATCGAAGCGGCGGGCCTCGCGGTGCAGATCGTGACGTCGGGCGGCACGCCTGACATTTGGCAGGCCAAAACGGACGGCGTCGTCTCGGAGTATCGACCGGGCACCTACGTCTACAACGATCGCTCGCTCGTTGCGCGCGGCGTGGCAGGGCTCGAAGACTGCGCCCTGACGGTACTGGCCACCGTGGTATCCGTTCCGGGACCGGACCGCGCGATCGTTGACGCGGGCTCAAAGATTTTGACCTCGGATCTCCTCGGCCTCAGCGGCCACGGTACAGTGCTGGGACACCCGGAGATCATCATCGACCAGTTGTCCGAGGAACACGGACGCCTCGTGAGCAAGGGACCCATTGGCCTCTCAGTCGGCGATCGCATTTCGATCGTCCCGAACCACGCTTGCGTCGTCACCAATATGGTCGATGTCGTTCAAGTGAAAATGGAGAACGGACGATATGAACCCTGGCCGGTAGCCGCCAGGGGTTGCGTCACCTGAGTGCAGAGAGGCGTCTGCAAAAGGCGTCGTCGTCCTTCCCTCCGCCAAGCTGATCACCTGGTTCGAGAAGGAAGACGCCGGCGATGGTGCAGGAGAACACGGCTCTCCGAAGCCTCTTACAGATTCCGTTTCCGTTACCTGTCTATCAGCGCTGCTATTTGAGAGTTTTGGTGGGTGTGCACAGGTTCGAACTGTGGACCCGCTGATTAAGAGATAGCGGGTTGGCTATTAAGTAGGGAGCGCGGTGAGCGATACCGCTTAACAGAACCCCGTAATATCAGGCACTTGATGCATTATGTGTCGGCATGACTGGCCTTGTAAACTAATTTGGCCGTGACCTAGGGGTGACCTAAATGCCGGGCCGTGCTAACCGCTAGGTCACCGCCGCTCTCGCCATAGGTCACCGCATGCCAACCGAAACCCTCGACGGAAACTCGATCCGAAAGGCCACCAAGGTGGCCTCTGAGGGAGGCGACCTCATGCTCCGCGACAAGTCCGCAGCGGGACTTGCGATCCGCGTCCAAAAGGGCGGAGCGAGCTGGTACTTCATCACCCGCGAGCGGAAGATGGTCATCGGCCGGCTCGATGCCTTCGCCACCGCCGACATCCCCGAGCTTCGCAATCTGGTCACCCGTGCGCGGAGCATGCTCGCCGAGGGCAACGACCCGACTACAATGCTGAAGGCGGCCGTCGTCCATCGTTCGACCGAGGCCGCGTCCGCGCAGGCTGCCGCGACCTCCGGCTCGGTGATGCGTTGGGAGGCAATGCGCGATGCCTACCTCGCTTGGGCCAAGGGCCATCGGTCGCCGGACACCTACCGAGGCTACCGCTCCGCGCTAGGCGCCATCCCCGGATCGCCGCTGGAGGCGGACTTCAAGGCAATCGCAGGTCGGCCGCTCACGCTCATCACGACGCATGACCTTCGGCTCGTCCGGAACGCGGTTCTCGAGCGCGGCAAGATCGACGGGAAGCAGGTCTCGAACCAAGACCAGGCACGCCTCACTGTCGCGTCGCTGAAGGCGGCGTTCGGCTGGGCGGTGGAGAACACTGAGGTGACGGGCCTGACGACGAACCCGGCGACGGAACTGAAGCGGGCGCCTACGGCCTCGATCAGCCCTTACGCCGTCGACCCCGAGGAGACAGAGGACAAGCGCGCTCTTACGCTGCTCGAACTCGGCATGCTCGTCACGGGCCTCGACAAGATCGACAACCATCCCGCTCGCCTCGGCGTGATGCTACAGCTCATGACGGGGCAACGCCGCATGACCGTTGCCCGCGCCCGGCGGCGCTCGTTCGCGTCCCATCCCGAGTACGGCATGATCTGGAAGGTCGGCCCCGACAAGAGCGGGAAATATCGCGTGCTGCCGTTGCCCGACCTCGCCGCGTCGGCGGTCGAAGGCGCGCTTGCGGCCGGGCGCTCCACGGATCTTTGGCTTCTGCCGCAACAGCGCCTTCGCAGGAGCGGCGACGCAGGCGGCAGCCACATCGCCGAGCGGACGCTCTCCGACGTCCTGCTGACCCTCCGGGCACCGGGCGGGCCGCTCTCTTCGGCCCCATGGGTTGCGACCCACGATCTGCGTCGCGCGTTCGTCACGCACATGCTGCCGCGAACCAAGGCTCTCGGCCTCGACTCGGGCGCCGTGCCCATGATCACGCGCGCTGACGAGGGACGATACGGCCTCGACGAGACCGTCTACGACCAAGACCCCGCCCTGCCTGCGAAGTCGGCCATGCTCACCGAGTGGGACCGCGTCGTGAAAGAGGGCTGCATGCAGGCGGAGAGACTGCTCGACGCGGCCGGCTAGTGCTTCGTGCTGTCGAAGGCCTCGAACACGGCGATGGCCTCGGCGACCGACATGGAGGGCTGATCACGCGCCTGCTCGACCGTCTCGCGAATGCGCTTCGCGACGTCGCCGACGGGGACCCATTCGTCCCGCCGACGCTCGTGCACCGCCTCGATCCCGCGGCGCGCCGTCTCGCGACAACGCTCCAGCTTGACGAGCAGCCGGGCGCGGGCCTCCGGGCAGTCGAGCGCCAGGATCGCCGCCTCGACGCCGCGCGGCTTGCGCGCGCTGCCGCTCACGTTCCGACCTCGACTACGAGCCGCGGATCCCAGCCGCTGTATTCGTGCCGGTAGCCGCACGGATTGCAGATCACCCGCGTGTCGCCGACGCGATAGTCGCACGCGCTGTGTACGTGTCCGTGGACCCACAACGCCGGGCGCCCAGTCTCGATCGTCGATGACAGGTCGGACGCGAACGCCGGGTTCAGCACGCTCTCGCGGTACTGCGGCGCGATGCTTCCCGCGTGCGGCGCGTGGTGCGTCACCACGACCGTCGCTCCGTCGAACGGTAGCGCGAGTTCGCCCTCGATGTACGCCCTCGACCGCTGGTGCACCCGCCGAGCGTCCGACGGTGTCCACCAGCGCGCCGCCCCGTCGCTGCCGACACGGATACGAGAGTGGTCGTTGATCAGTCGCCCGGCCACCTCCATGGCATTCGCGATCTCGACGTCCGCTGCCTTCGCCGACAGGCCGCCGGCATACAGCGCGTAGTCCGTCCAGAGCGTCGCGCCGACGAAGCGCACGCCGTCGATCGTGACGGTGTCGTCATCGAGAAGATGCACGCCTGGAACCGGGGTCGCCTTCGCCAGTGCACGGGCGCGGACGAACTCGTCGCCGTAGAACTCGTGGTTGCCGGCGACGAAGACGACGGGCATGCGACGGGCCACGCGGGTGCCGAGCAGCCGCAGGGATCCGAGCAGCGGCTGATAGACATCCCCGGCGCAGACGCAGACGTCCGCGTCGGGGATGTCGAGGTCGATGTCGTCCTCGTGACGTCCGAGGTGCAGGTCGGAGATGATCCAGATCTTCACGGCGCGCCCTCCTTCTTGGAGTCCTCTGTTGATTTCCACCCGGAACTGACCCGGGACAGCGCCTGATTTCCACTGAGATTTGACCCATGTGACCTTTCCCCGAGCGCGGCGAGCGAGGGGACAATGGAGTGATCTACATGGGACTTTTGAACGTCATCCGCCGCTTGGCTTTGCGAGAGAAGCTACCGATCCGAGAGATAGCCAGGCGGACCGGGCTCTCGCGGAACACCATCAAGAAGTATCTGAAGGCCGGCACGATCGAGCCGAAGTTCTCGGTGCCGGAGCGGCCGAGCAAGCTCGACCCGTTCTCCGACAAGCTTGCAGCCTGGCTGAAGGCCGAAGCATCAAAGTCACGTAAGCAGCGCCGGCCTTTGACGCACTTGCATGCAGATCTCGTCGCTCTCGGGTTCACCGGTTCCTACAACCGTGTGGCCGCGTTCGCCCGCGAATGGCTTGCGGAGCGGCAGCGCGAGCAGCAAACGACAGGGCGCGGCATCTTCGTTCCCCTGTCTTTCCGCCCCGGCGAAGCCTTCCAGTTCGACTGGAGCGAGGACCATGCGGTGATCGGCGGCGACCGCACCAGGCTTCAGGTCGCGCATATCAAGCTGGCGCACAGCCGAGTGTTCCTCGTCCGTGCCTATCTGCTCCAGACCCACGAGATGCTGTTTGACGCTCATTGGCACGCCTTCCGCGTCTTCGGCGGCGTGCCTGAGCGCGGCATCTACGACAACATGAGAACGGCGGTAGACCGCGTCGGACGCGGCAAGGAACGCCAGATCAACCTGCGTTTCCTCGCCATGACAAACCACTATGTCTTCAAGCCGGAGTTCTGCAATCCGGCCTCTGGTTGGGAGAAAGGGCAAGTCGAGAAGAACGTGCAGGATGCGCGGCCGCGTCTGTGGCAGCCGATGCCGAACTTTCCCGATCTCGCCACGCTGAATGCCTGGCTCGAGCAGCGTTGTCTGGAGCTCTGGCGGGAGATCCCACATGGCCGTCTTGCCGGGACCGTCGCCGATGTCTGGGCCGAAGAGCAGCCCACCTTGATGTCGCTACCGCCTGCCTTCGACGGGTTCGTCGAGCAGAGCAAGCGCGTCTCGCCTACTTGCCTGATCAGCTTCGAACGCAACCGCTACAGCGTGCCGGCTTCTTTTGCGAACAGGCCCGTCAGCCTCCGTGTCTACCCGGATCGTCTGGTCATTGCGGCCGAGGGGCAAATCTTGTGCGAGCATGAACGGCGGATCGAGCGATCGCATCATCTGCCGCCGCGAACGATCTACGACTGGCATCATTATCTGGCGGTGATCCAGCGCAAGCCCGGCGCGCTGCGCAACGGTGCTCCTTTCGCTGAACTGCCGTCAGGCTTCCGGCGATTGCAGGATCAGATGTTGCGACGGCCCGGTGGCGATCGCGAGATGGTCGATATCCTTGCCCTGGTCCTGCACCATGATGAGCAGGCGGTGCTGGCCGCAGTGGAGCTGGCACTGTCAGAGGGGGTCGCCACCAAGACCCACGTGCTCAACATCCTGCACCGTCTGATCGACGGAAAGACGATCGACGGCCCGGCCATCGACACGCCGCAAACGCTGCTGCTGCGCCGAGAGCCCAAGGCCAATGTCGAGCGCTACGACGATTTGCGCGCCCGCAGGAGTGGAGGCCGCCATGCGTCATGATCCCGCCAGCGGCGCCGTCGTCATCATGCTGCGCAGCCTCAAGATGTATGGCATGGCCCAGGCCGTCACCGACCTGATTGAGCAAGGCGCGCCTGCCTTCGAAGCCGCCGTGCCGATCCTGACGCAGCTCCTCAAGGCCGAGATGGCGGAACGCGAGGTGCGCTCGATCGCCTATCACATGAAGGCAGCACGCTTCCCGGCCTACAAGGATCTGGCGGGCTTCGACTTCTCAGCCAGCGAGATCAACGAGGCCACGGTGCGCCAGCTCCATCGCTGCGAGTTCATCGAAGGAATGGAGAATGTCGTGCTGATCGGCGGGCCGGGCACGGGCAAAACCCATGTCGCGACCGCCCTTGGCGTTCAGGCCGTCGAGCATTATCGCCGGAAAGTTCGGTTCTTCTCGACCATCGAACTCGTCAACATGCTCGAACAGGAGAAAGCCAAGGGCAAAGCCGGCCAACTGGCCGAGACCCTCGTCCGTCTCGATCTCGTGATCCTGGACGAGCTTGGATACCTGCCATTCAGTGCCTCAGGCGGTGCGCTGCTCTTCCACCTGCTGAGCAAGCTCTACGAGCGCACCAGCGTCGTCATCACGACCAATCTGAGCTTCAGCGAATGGGCCACCGTCTTCGGCGATGCCAAGATGACCACCGCGCTGCTCGATCGCCTCACACATCGTTGCCACATCCTGGAGACTGGAAATGACAGCTTCCGCTTCAGAGCCAGCACCGACGCCGCCACCCGCAAGAGGAAGGAAAGCGCACATGCCTTGACCCACACATGACCCACTCAGCATAACTCAGAGCCGGGTCAATTCTCGATGGAAAACCCGGGTCAGTTCCGGGTGGAAATCAACATTCCATGACTGAGAGAACGCGCCAAGCCCTTTTGGCGCAAGGGTTTCGGGAAAGCTCGGGTCGAAGACTCAAGATGGAAGATGACTCCAGCTAGCGCGTGCGATCTCCAGGCTCCGCCGGCGGATGCCGAAGGTGGGTTTCAACGTCAGGCTCTCTATGCTGGTAAAAGCGTGACGAAAAGAAATCGTGCTCGGTAAAACCGTGACGGAGAGATGAGGGAAAACCCTTGCTCCGCAGGGGCTTTCACGTCCCGAGAGGACAAGACTCAAGATGGAAGATAACTCCGCTCGCGCGCTCGGTCGTCTCCTGCTCGCGCTGTTGGGAATCCGGACTCGCGCGAGCGGAGTCAGCGGCTAGCGCAGTGTGGATCCCGAGCCAGTTCGCCGACTCCACTCGCGCGAGCGGCCTCGACTTCAGCCGGCCCGCTTCGCGGATCTTCGCGGAGCGTGTGATGACCGCCCCGCCCCGCCCCTCCCACATCGCGCCATGCTCCGCTCGGTCGTCTCTTGAGGACGTGCTGGTGGATATCCCGTTCGTCCGTTGTCGACGCTGCCGCGAGGAGGCCTCCCGCTCCGCGAGGGGAAACCCATGGCCCGTGGCCCCGGAGGGATCCCGACAGATCTTCTGCCGACCGTCCGACAGAGGGCCTCCCACGAAGCCCGAAACCCTGTTTGGGGCAAAAGTTTTTCGTGTTTGACATGTCAAACATCGTTCTTGCGTATGGCGCGCCGGCGACCCATCATCGTAGGCGAAGGAGATGATTGACATGTCAAACACGCATTCGAACGACAAGCAGACCGAGGCCCTGGCGGCTGTCTACAAGGCCGTCGCCGCGGCGACGGCGAAGAAGCCAAAGACCGTGCGAGAGCGGTCTCCGGAGGACCGTGCGGCCTACATGCGGGAGGCAAAGCGGCGGCAGAGGGAGCGCGCTCGGGCCGCCAAGCAGGCCGGCCGTCCCGAGGCCTTGGACGAGGCGATCCGCACCGCTCTCGCCGACGCGGCTATCTTGCTGCTCGCAACTGGCGGCCCCGGCGCGGACGCCCTCCAGCGCGCCGTCTCGCTGGCCTTCCCCGGGCGGCCAGCGGTCGCGTCTACGGTCCGTGCCAGGTGTCGGGTGGGTACGCTGCGGCCTCGCGTGCTGACCGTCGAGAGTCTGTCGACGAAGGGCTGATCGTCCCTTGCAGCACCGTCCGACATCATCACGAGGTGACGGGGCATAGGGGGCGAAAGGCTATGGCAAACAAGCGAATGATCAACGTGCGGCATGCTGAGCAGATGCGCCGCTATCGTGAGCGCCTGAAGGCCAAGGCAACTCCGACGACGGAGGGGGCGGAACACTCGCGCGGCGCGCCGGAGACGAGGGTCATCGTGCAATCCTTGGCAACTGCGGTCCGGAAGATGGCGGCGGCCGTCCGGAGGAACCCGACATGCCCAGAGGCCGAGGCCTACCAGCGGCTAATGAACACGGCGAAAAAGGCGCTCCTGCGCGCCGGATATGACCGCGAGGAGTCGATCAAGCGGCTGACTTTCTACGTGCTACCGCCGGCGGCGAAGTCCAAGCGTCGCAAGGCAGATATCGAACAGAGGTATTGGGAGCAGCCGCCCGTCGCCGGCATCCCGCGCGTGACGCAGCCGGAATCCTAAAGTGGCCATACACCGCCATGACTCCGTTCTTCCGGCGATCGCCATCCAGCTCACGCGGTGTATGGAATCTTGCGCCGCCGGCGAGCCTCCTAGGTGTCATCCTAGGAGGCTCGCCCATGTTCATCCCCGCTCTCTACACCCTCGCCCTCGCAGTATGCCCTACGCCCCCGGCAACGGGGTCCGCGCCGCCCTGCATCGGCGTAGTCGTCGCGGGATTCGTATCGGACGAGTCCTGCCAGTCGGCCGCCCGCGCGATCGCCAGCGCATTCCGGCCGGCCGGCGGCGGGCAGGCATTGGGGTCCTGCACTGCCGTACCCGCGCCGCAGGAGGCATGACCATGGACACCCGCTCCGACCGCCAAATCGCCGCCGCCGCCGACCGCTCGGAGCAAGCCCGCCTCGATGCCGACCTCGCCGCGGCGCTGCGCAACGGCAGCGTGCTCGTCGTCGAGGCTCCGCGCCCCGGGTTCGCCGCGCGCCGGCGCGATCGCATGCTCCGCGTCCAGCAGACGCGGGAGGGCTGATCCGTGACATTCGAGATGCCGACCTCGCGCACCGCCGACGCGGCCAAGCTCGCCGTCCTCTGGCGCGACAAGGGCGGCGCCGGCGGCGGAGGCGGTCTCGATCGAATCCTGTTCGAGATGCTCTTCGGCGCGTTCGTCGAAATCGGCGACGGCACGAACCTCGCCAATCGCGAGACCGTTTTCAAGCAGGGCACGTCGCCGCTTTCGCTCTACACCGCGATCTTCGGCGGGGCGACCGGGGTGCAGATCATCGATGCGCTGAAGTACGGCGCGCAGAACGGCAGCGGCCTGACGTCGATCTACGGCATGATCTCCGACATCCGGTCGATCCTGGTGCCCACGGAGCCCGGCTCGCCGGGCGGCGTGCAGACGACCGAGCCGCTGAAGAACGGCACGGACCAAGAGGTGCTCATCGGCGGGTCGTTCTACAGCACCATCGTGGCGATGCAGGGGATCATCGAGGAGCAGCAGCAGGCGATCGAGGAGCTGTCCGACCGCGTGCGCGAGCTGGCGGCCGAGCGATGACCCGCCGCCTCATCGGCGCCGCCGTTCTCGCGACGTCGGCGGCCGCCCTCTTCACGGCCGGCCCCGCCGTCGCAGTCTCGATCGCTCTCTTGGCCGCCCTCCTCCGCGAGCACGCGCTGCGCACGGGCGGCGAGCGTCGCCTCCGCGCGGCCCTCGCCGAGATGGAAGGCGTCGCCCGTTCCGCCGGCGAGGTACGCTCGGTCAAGATCCATCCGGACAGCCTCGCCGACTTCCGTGACCTGATGTTCGAGGATGATGACGAGGAACCCACGATGGCGCGGGATCTCCGCGTCCTGCACTGAGGACCAACCGCATGCGCACCGTCGACCAGACCATCCGCCGGATCGAGGCGGGAGAGGACGTCTCCCCGGCCGATGTCAGGCTGGCGGTCGCAGTGCTGCATCAGGCCTATCTCGAACTCGCGCATGGCGTGGAGAAGGCCGTTGCCGAGGTCGGAACGGACGAGTGGGCAATGGCCCGGCTCGGCGGCTACGCCTACGAGAGCGACATCATGCTAAAGGACCCGGTCGGCATGTATCGCCCCGCCGGCGGCATGCTCGACGCCTTCCTCGCGCGCGAAAAATATTCCGAAGGCACCGCCTAGCCCGGTCAACGCATTTGGCCGATCCGCACCGCCGGCGGTTTGCCTCGCGCTCCGCCGGCACCCAGCATTTCAGGTGCCGGGTGTGGTGCTCCTTCCCCGCCCGGCGCTCCCCCGTCCGGTCGGCGTCGTGCCCGACCGGACACCCCGGGGCGAGCTGGCGAGGGAGGGGAACGGGGAGAGCGAAGATGGGGAATGAAATCAAGATTGGGCTTCAGGGCATCGAGGTCAACGACGAAGGCGTGACGGTCACCGTCGTTTCGGGCGACACCGAATTCACGATTTCGCGCTGCGACATCGATACCGTCGTCGGCCTCGAAGACATCGTCGAGGAGATGGTCGCGCAGGCATCGGGCCACCTTCGCGAGCTGATCGTGCGCCAGGATGCCCTCAACGAGATGGACGAGGGGCTGCGAGAGGGCGCCGTCGTCGCAGGTCCGCTCGCTGGCTTCATGTCACGCGCCGATGCGGAATCCGCGTTCGCGACATCGCCCGAGGGCTCCGTGGTGGTGCCATCGGTCGCAGAGCTGAAGCGCCGCAAGGCCTTCGCCGAGGCGGTCATCGCCGAGTGCAAGGCCGCCGAGCTGACGGGCGACACAATCCGGATCCCGAACAGCGAGTACGCCGACCTCCTCGCCGCCAAGCGCAAGGGCGAGCGCGCCGCTGAGCGTCTCGCGGCCATCGAGAATCAGTTCCCCAAACCGTTCGGTCTTTTCCTGAAGTCGGGACTCGTGAAGTTCCGCGCGACGCAGGAGGTCTACGACGAGATCGATGCCGCGTTGCCCGCCAGTGCTTTCTGGAGCCTGGCTTCCGGCGCAGGCGAGACGGCATCGGACATGTCCGACAGCGCACCCAACGGCGGCGGTCCGGTGGAGCCGGAACTCGACATCGACGGCCTCATCGTGGGGAAGGTCAAATCGTCGATCTTCAACAGCGCCGTATACAGCGCCCTCGAGGCCGAGAAGGCCGAGGCCATCGCGTCCTTCGCCGGCGACGAGTCTTTGCCGGACGACCTTCTCGCCGCCCGCCGCGAGGCCGTCGCAGCCCGCGACAAGAACGACGGCGGTCAGGTCGAGCCGGAGCTGGACATCGATGCTCTCGTTGCGGCAGCCGCACCGACGGAGAAGGGCAATACCGCCGCCTGTGACTACGTCAACGTGATGTCGTTGAGCGGCATGCCTCGCCGTTTCTACGACCCGAAGCGGTCGAGCCAGATTAGGCCCGTGAAGTGCGAGGTCACAGAATACACCGAGGGCCTTTGCGGAGACGGCGCGGCCATCCTCAAGGACGGTTCGCTGATGCGGATCACGGAGATCCTTGCGGAGTTGGCGCAAGGTGCCGAGGACCGCGATTTTATTTTTCGGTTGTGCGGTGTTGGAGACACCCCGATTGACGACGGCGGTCAGGTCGAGCCGGAGCTCAACATCGACGCCCTTGTCGCGAAGGCGGCAGCCTGATGCCCGCCCCGTCGACCATCCGCCGAGCGGCTGCCTACGCCGCGCGCTTCGGCATCCCGCCCGTACCGGCGCCGACATCTCTGCCGGTCTACCCCATCCTCGTCGACGACGAGACGCAGCGCCGGGCGGCGAGCGAGAACCTCGGGCGGCGGCTGGCGTCGCGGGACCGCACGCCGCAGGACGTCCTTGAGGCGCTGGACTTCGGAGCGGCTCGATGATCCCCGCCCAGTACACCGAGATCGTCGCCGCGCTGAACTTCGAGTTCTTCGCAGCGATCACCCCGGCGCAGGCCGAGGCCATGCGCGAGGCCTCCGCGTCGCGGGACGGGCAGCCGTTCGAGATCGCCACCGGCGTGTTTGTCCACACCTGGGCGACAGCAGACATCTTGCCGTCCATCATCACTGATCCCGGCGTGCCAGCAGACCTCGACGACGGCGACCTTGCCGAAGCCGCCGAGGAGGGCGCCTACATCCCCGGCCTCCTCGACGAGATCCGGCGCCGCGCGGCCCTGCTGACGGCCGACGAGCTTTTGTCCGTCGAGCCGTTCGAGGGCGACGACGGCGATGTCCGCGTGCTGTCGTCGAAGGTCGTGCGTGGCCGGAAAGAGCACCGAGACCACTGGTCGGGGATGCCCATTGCCGCAGGCGAGCTGCACGTCTTCCGCAAGGAACTGATGGACGGCGAGTTCCTGACGACCCGACATTCACGGGAGACGCTGTGGCTGGCGTGGGTCGGAGGGTTCGGCGCGTCGGCGCTGGCGAAGCAGGTGTCGCCATGACCATCGTCGTCATCGAACCCGGCGAGTGGATTGGCCTCGCTGACGATCCGGTTCGCGGCACGTTCGGTGACGGCCGTGGCGGCAAGTGGGACCCCGACATGTGGGATCACGTCGTGACGGCTGCCGACCCGGTCTTGCCGGACGTCGGCACAATCGCGAACGCCATCTGGCTTGCGACCCGCGACCGCGAGGACCGCAGCGACATGGCCCTCAAGGACATGCCGCGCGACTGCACTGCCTGGGTCGCGGCCCGCGCGGTTCTCAAGCTTCTGACGAAGGAACGGTCATGACGCGGACACCAACGACCACCCGCACGATATCCCACGCCGAGGCCCGCGACGCCTCATCCCGCCTCATTGCCGGCGCGTTCCGGCGCGACGGCGAGCGCCTCGAGGACGACGTCCGGCCCCGGTTCGGGATCCCGACGCGGGTAGACTACGACGACGACTGCCTCATCGTGGCGTACATCGAGCAGCGGGAGGCGGCGGACCTCGTTGCCGCCCATGAGGTGGAGGGTGCGAAGCTTGCCGTCGCCCAGCTCACGCGCGAGCTGACTTGCCGCGACGCCATGATCTCCGAGCACCTCGGGACGATCATGCGCCTGAAGAACCGGATTGAGGCATGCGCCGCTTTCCCGGACGAGCTTCCTCACGACATCGCGCAGGAAGCGGGTCAATTCTACGAGCAGGCGGCTGTGTTGCATCCCGGCCGTCGCAAGGCCGAGCCGATGCGTCATGCGTGGCGCGAGGTGATCCGTCCCCGCGTCCAGAAGCTGGAGCCGACGTCGTGAAGCGCCTCGTCCTCAACCCGGCCGGCTGGACCTGCCCGCTCGGCGAATGCCCGCCCGGCCCGCTCGTCCACGACGGCGAGCTGTTCTTCAAGGACGACTACGGCCAGCACTTTCTCGACAACGGGGACTCGTGGGCGACGGCGCGCGGCGACATCGTCGTGCAGCCCGTCGTCGCCGAATGGGAGGACTGGGAGCTATGACCCCCGAGCTGTCCAAGAAGATCGGTGACGCCCTGCGACGCGAGGCCGACACGAATGTCCGCGTCAGCCATTGCGCGGCGCCCGGTTGCCACTGGTCGACCCACGGCGACTCTGACAGCCTGCGCTGCATCCGCAAGGGTTGCCCCGGGGCGGCCGGCAAACACGTAAAGGCCAACCGCGCCATCGCCGCCGACCTCTCCTATTCCGACCCCGGCCGCGCCGCCGACGTCTGGCGCAAGCGCGCCGAGGCCCTCGCCGAGCTGGCCGACGCGCACGAGCGCAGCCTCGCCGACGCGATGTCGGCGACCATGCTGCTCGCGGATCAGGTGCTGGCGGTCCGCGGGATCGTCGCGCCGAGGGCGGTCTGATGATCCTCCCCGTCGCCGACATGCATGGCCGCCCCTTCGAGATCACGCCCGGCGTTCCGCGCGGCACGCACGAATGGCGCGTCGACTACGCCGGCGCCGTCGACCAGTGGTTCTGCCGACGTTGCGGCGAGAACTGGTGGGAGCTGTCCGAGGACAAACCCCTCACCCCATGCCGGAAGGCGGCGACATGATGTTCTACGCTGACCGCGCTTTCCCGAGCCACGACCCCGAGGTCATCAACCGCCCGGTCCACTACGGCCACGCCCGTACCCCGGAGGCGCACTGGCGCGCGATCGTGAACTCGGTTGCCGGCGCCGTCGCCGCGTTCGGCCCGACGCTCGATCTCGAACAGGCGTCCGACCTCGCCAACAAGCTGATGGGCTGCCTCGAGTGGCAGGGGCTGCACGTCGTCCCGACGAAGCCCACAAAGGAGATGGTGCAGGCGTCCCTCGCAGCGCTGCGCCGCCACAACCGCGTCATCGGCGGCGAGATGAACGTTGAGGAGAAGCATAAATGGCGGCTCGAGCAAGCGGTCGCCGCCGGGTCGGACTGGCGCGCGGCACGGGACGGCTGGAAGACGTCGCGGTCGAACGGTGCCGGCCGTGCTTGAGGTCTTCGCGCTCCTCGTCGCCGCGCATGCCGTCGCGGACTACCCGCTCCAAGGCGACTTCCTGTCCCGAGCGAAGAACCGCGTCTCCCCGGTCGTCGGCGTGCCCTGGTATCAGGCCCTCGGCGCGCATGCGGCAATCCACGCCGGCGCCGTCGGGATCGTGACGGGCAGCCTCGCGCTGGGCCTCGCCGAGTTCGTGGCCCACGCGGTGATCGACGACCTGAAGTGCAGGGGCCGGATCTCCTACATTACGGATCAGGCGCTGCACGTCGCGTGCAAGGCGGCGTGGGTCGGCGTCATGGTGGCCGCAGCCTAGCATCTTGCACGAGGAGTCTCACTCTGACGGAGACTCCTCCGTTCACGGTGTCCCCACATGCCCACCACCCCCGGCCTCGGCTTCGGCCTGTCGATCGACTACGCGGCGTTCTCCCGCGACATGAACGCGATCGCGCGCAAGGCGCTGCCCCGCGCCGCCGCCGCCGTCATGAACCGGGCGGCCCGCGAAGCGAAGGTCGCCCTCGCCGAGCACGCGGTCGAGGTCTTCGACCGCCCTAAGCCGATGACGCTCCAAGCCTTTGTCGTCCGGAAGGCCCGCGTCGGCGACGCCGGGGCCGCGACGATGTCGGTCAGCATCAAGGAGCCAACCGCCTCTTACCTTTATCGTCAGATCGTCGGCGGCGTCCGACGCACGGGCGAGGACGGCGGGTCCGGCCGTCACGACCTCTTCACATACGCGATCCGGCCGGACCGCTACGGTGGCGTCCCGCGCGGGGCGTCGCGGAAGCTGGCGGCGACGAACAAGGCGGAGAAGGCCGCGCGGAAGGCTGCTCGCGCCACGGGCAAGCGCTACGGCAAGACAGGCGGGATTTTCTTTGGGGAGATCCATGGCACCAAGGGGTACTGGCGTCGGCCGCGAGGGCGCGATGGCAGCCCGACCCTGCTGCTGAAAGTGCAGGAGACGTCCCGGTACAGGAAACAGTTCCGGTTCGAGGAAACCGTGAAGCGGAGCTACCGCAAGTTCGTCACGCAGCGCGAGTTCGGCTACGAACTCGATCGCCAGATCGCCCGTGCGCTGGCGACGAGCGGCGGCAGGCGCTGACGAGGCGCTTGCGCAGATGCGCGGCGGATGGGAGGAGTCTCCGTATGACAGAGACTCCTGCAAGACCGCCGCGTACCGCTCCCGCGCCGAAGTCCGTGGCTCCCGCCCATCGTGATGCTCTTGGTGTCATCGATGAGGCCACCGCCCTCGTCCTGCGGGCGACATGGCCGAACCGGAGCATCGAGGCTGCGGACTTCGTGCGCCTCGGGCTGGAGATCTACGGCACGGAGGAGCGCTGGAAGCGCGAGATCGCCGAGGACCTGGTTCGCTTTCGGCCGAAGGGCAAGGGGAGCATGCCCTCCAGCGGGAAGCTGGACCGCAACCTGATCCGCCGCTGGGCGTCAGGTGAGAAGCCCATCCCGCCATGGGTCGGCCCTGCCCTTCTGAAGCTGCCGTCCATTGCCATCGCCCGGATGCGTGCGCACATCGTGTTCCTTCGCTCGCAGGTGGCCGAGTTCGAGGACGGCCTCGTGATCGAGGAGCGCCGCATCGACGCCGTCTTGCGCGGCTGGGTCGCTCGGTATGCCGAGGCGCCGCCTCTCGTTGACCCGCCCCAAGCGAAGACACTCGAGGCCGGCGAATGGCCAACGGTCAATTCCGAAAATCTCGATCAAGCACATGACGATGGCAGTGGGGCGTACGATGTCGCCGCCGACCTGTCCGACGACGACGCGACTGCGCGACCGGAGCACCCGGACCTCAGGAAGGCATGGGACGCCGGATGGCGGGAGGCCAACGAGAGGCACCGCGCGGCGCATGTAAGTGTCGCGGAGCAGGCCAAGCGCTCGAAGCCCTAGGTTACTACCAGCCTCGTTCGGCCTCGTCCCGCGCTAGGGCATCGAACCCGTCACGCATCATCGCCGCGAAGTCCGTGAGGTCGTCCCAGCCGCCGAGCGCGTCGACGCATGTTGGGTGGACCACCACGCCCATGGCAACAAGCGCCTCGGGATCGTCGTCGATGACCTGCTTGCCAATGGCGTTGCCGACAAACGGCAGCCGGGCGTCCCGCCCGGTTTTCGGTGGGTCGCGGCGGGTCGCCGGGATCCAGCCGTCAACGACCCGTGCGGCGCTCATGGCGACGTAGAGCGGGTGCTTCCCGGCCAGCCTGACAGTGACTTCCGATCCATCTGGCGGCACGTAGGCGATGAGGCCGAGCGAATGCAGCCGGGCCTCGTCGATGGGCGCGGGGCCGACCATCAGCCGGCCCGATCTGTGTCGGCGAGGTCGCGCAACGCCCGTTCGCGGAGGAGCGCCGCCAGCCTGTCGATGGCGGCGGCTGGGGGCTGAAGCGCGCTCTCGCCCGAGTGACCCCAGCGGTTGACGTAGCCCAGGCTGTATCCGGTGGCGACGGCGATCTCGGGCTTCGTGAGGCGGAGACGACGGCGGAGATTTTGGTAGCGGTCGGCGTTCATGGCGGCTCCCCTTGGTCAGTTCACAATCATGCGGCGTCGCATACGCTTGTGGCAAACCTCATCTTCTTCGCCGGCGATTTGACGCCAGCGCGCCGGCGCCTCACCATTTTTGTATGCCGGATCGCATAGCGCGGTCCGCCGGGATGGAGAGATGAAGATGGTTTCGATGAATGCACTCAAGGCGGTTCTGGTTGGTCTCTTCGGAGACGATATCGAACTGAGGGCGGAAAGCTTCGCCGCCGAGCACCCGGGCAACCCCAAGTTCGCTGGCGTGCACTCGACCGAGGTCGATGGGATATCGCTGAACGTCACGGCGGAGTTGGTTCGCGGCACCCCGGTCAAGCTTCTCATGGTCACGACCGTGGAGAGCCGGGATCAGGTCGCCTACGGGCGCGTCGGGATGGCGGCACAGCGAGCCATCGAGGCTGAGGCCGAGGCCAAGCGGGTCGCCGATGAGATCGCCGCCGCCGCACTCGCTGCGCGTCGTCTGCGTTCCACTCCCGCCGAGTTCGAGATCACCTTGTCGGGGACGGCATACGACAAGAAACACCTGGATGCGGACGTTGCCACGTACATCGCAGGCGACATCGTGATTTGGGAGCATCCACGTTTCGGAACGCAGCGCTGGGTTGTCACGGGCACGGGCAAGGAGTTCGCAGCGAGGGACGGCAAGCCTCAGCAGCGCGCCTACGGGATGCCGGAAGAGGAGTTCGCGAAGCTCAACGACGCGGGCCGCGACGCCCTTCCCGCGACTGCGGAAGAGGCATCGGCGCAGCGCGTCGAGCGCGCCGCCGTGAACGCCAAGGAGACCCGGAAGGCGGCTTCCGCGCTTGGCGGCAAAGCCCTCAAGGGTACTCCGAAGCAGAAAGAGTGGGCCGAGAAGATCCGCAAGGAGTGCCTCGGCAGGGTGACGGAAGAGGTCGGCGCCAAGCTTCTGTCGGCTGCCGCCGCGCAGACATCGAAGTTCTGGATCGAGAACCGGACGGCGCTCGCCGCTGGGAAGACGGCAGGTCTCCTGTGAAGCTGCGCCCGTATCAGTCCGAACTGAGCGAGCGGGTCCGGTCGGTCCGTTCGAACGTGCTTGTGCAGGCCGACACGGGCGCCGGGAAGACCGCGATCCTCGCCGACGTCGCGAAGCGAGAACAGTACGTCGTTGCGTTGGCACACCGGAACATTCTCATCCGGCAGATGTCGTCCACGCTGGCGCGGCATGGCGTGCGCCACACGACGGTATGCTCGGACCACACCCGCCGACTCTGCCTCCTCGAGCACCGGAGGGCCGTCGGGCAGGAAATGCTCACGGGAACGAGAGCGAACAAGGTCGTCTCGTCTGTCGACCGACTTCTGTCGATGCACCGACGCTGCACGCTGCGCCTCGACAGGTCAAAGCCGTGGACGGTGCTCGTCGACGAGGCGCACCACATGCTCGACTCGAACAAGTGGGGCCGCGTCCAGGAGGTCCTGCCGAACGCAAGGTTTGTCGGGTTCACCGCGACGCCGTGCCGTGCCGACGGCGCGTCTCTCGCGCGCGGCCGCGGCGGCGTCTTCGATGAACTGATGCAGGCAGAGGAGCTGCGCGCCGACAGCGTGCGCAAGCTGATCTCGTGGGGCTATCTTTCCGACTTCGCATGCTACTCGGTCCCGGCTCCGGCCGACTTCAACGAGGACGCCCTCGTCGTCGGCGCCGACGGGGACTACACGCCGCAATCCCAGCTCGGCGCGTTCGACGGCGCGGCGTGGACGTTCGCGGGAGACGCAGTCCGGCACTACCGCCGCCTCGCCGACGGCAAGCAAGCCATCGTGTTCTGCGTCGGCATCGGGATTGCTCAGATAACGGCGAAGATGTTCCGCGACGCGGGGCACTCCGCCGCCGCGATCTCCTCGCAGATGTCGCCCGCCGAGGTCGCCCGCGTGTTCGACCTGTTCCGCTCGAAAGCCGTGAACGTCATCTGCCACGTCGACATGCTCGGCGAAGGCGTCGACGTTCCCGCGATCGAGGCGCTGATCATGCTGCGCAAGACCGCCAGCCTCGCGAACTTCCGGCAGTGGGTTGGCCGCGCCTTGCGACCCGAGCCGGGCAAGGCGCGCGCGATCATCATCGACCACGTCGGCAACGTGCTGACGCATGGCATGCCCGACGAGCACATCGCGTGGTCGCTTGAGGACCCGCCGCGTTCCGGAAAGAGCAACCTCGTCGCCTGCGCGGAATGCGCGGCTTCGTACAAGGGATGGCTATCGCGCTGCCCCGAATGCGGCGAGGCGAACCCGCTCTGGAAGCGTCGGGGTGGAGTCGCCCCCGTCACCGACGTCCGTCACCTCGACATGCAGCTCGTCGAGCGCGAGCGCGTCCGGGTCGAGAAGGAATGGCGAGAGGCGAGCGAGATCATCGTTCCCGACACCCTCGCCGGGCGCGGCGCTCTCTCGGCGGCGGCGGGCAAGCTGGCGATCTGGTTCGCGGAGAGCGTCGCTCCGAAACACGGCTTCACCGCCGTGAACGAGTTCCTCCGTTCGGAGGCCGACGACATCGACTGGTGGATCGACCGCTTCGCCGTTGCTGACATCGCGGCCGGCCGGACGGCCAAATGCGAGAAGGAGATGTCGAGATGGCTGCGGTCACGCTGATCAACGGCAACGCCGCCGACTTTCGCGGGGACGCTGACCTCATCATGACGGACCCGCCGTACGACCTCCCCGGCGCCGAGCTCGCGCGGATCCTCGGCGGCATTCGGTCCGACCACCTGGTGCTCGTCACGTCGATGCGACAGCTCATGGAGTTCGCGGCAGCCTCGGACTGGCGACTGTCCTTCGACTTCGTGTTGGACGCGGTCGTCCCGAAGGACTCGAAGGCCCGGCACATGCCGCACTACACCCACCAGACCGGGGTCTACATGACCCGCAACGGGGCAAAATCGCGCTTCGACCGCCGACGCCGGGAGCGGAGCGACACGTTCGACGGCAAGGGGTTCTGGCCGACGGTCCTGCGCAGCCCGCGCAACCGCAACCGCGAGCACGGGATGGCGAAGAACCTGACGGCGTGGACGGACATCCTCGGGTCCTTCAACGTCGCTAGCGTCGTCGACCCGTTCGCCGGGTCCGGGACGACCGGGTTCGCTGCGCTGGATCTCGGCATCGACGCGACGCTCGTGGAGATCGACAAGGCTCATTGCGACAGGATCGAGCGGAGCTTGGGTTTCGCGGGACTCCCCGTGCGCAGGGCAGCGTAGATCCTACATTGCGGTCGCACTGGCGGCTCGGTCAGCATATGGTCGGTGCAACGACTGTATGAGCAGAAGGATTTACAGTGACACGCTTTGTCATTTCAGACCCCATCGGCAAGGTTGCAGTGGGAGTGCCGTTCGAGGCGTTCCTTGACATCGTCAGGAGCAGCGCGATCCGGTCAGCCGCGACGGGCGACAACTTTTTTGAGTTCGGCACTTCTGAGAACGTCAACGTGCGCTTCGAAGCGACCGCCGACGGCGACATTCAAATCACGATGTTCTCGACGTTGAACAAGGACGACAATCCTCCCCTCCGACTTCAGATCGCGGATGGGGATGAGCCAGTTTCCGCCGCCGATGTCGAACGCCGCATCCGCTCGCTGCGACAGGCATACGCGATCGCCTACATGGTCGACGCGCGCCGCACAGTGGAGTTGGCTCGGGTCCTTGAGGAGGAGCCGGACGCCGATATCGAAGAGACCTGCTTGGCTCCGCAAGAACGTCTCTACATCGGCACGCTGACGCCAGGCTCGATGTGGCTCACGTTGCTGACCAAATCGAAGAAGGCCTACTCGGTAGCTCGGTATGGTCTTGCCCTAACGTTCGCAGAAGGTCGTATGGCTTTTCTCGATCGCTTAAAAGCCGACACCAAGCTGAAGCAGCTCGATGTCGAGGAGAGGGAGAACGAGATCCACCGCAAGCGACACGCCGGGGCGATCGACACCGTTCGGAACATCGAGAAAATCAAGGACCCGGTGGTCAAGCAGGCGATAATGAACGCCTACGTCGGGCAGATCGCTGGGGTGACGGGCACCACGCCTGAAGCGTTATCCACGGGCCTCGCGCAGATCAACGGAAAGGCGGACACGCCCGGGCTGACCGCAACACTTCCCACGCCGAAAACCTCTGTCGATTTAGGACGTCGCAATGGCGCGAAACGGTTGGCGATCACAAAGAAGGAAGCCGACTCGCCGCCGGAGTAGCGCCGTCGTCGATTTTACCCCGCTCGAGAAGCCGCGTCGTCGCGAACGAAGGGATCGCTCCCATCTGCAACCTCTACTCGATCACCAAGGGCCAGTCGGCCATCCTCCATTTCACCCGCGCCATGCATGACCGCACGGGCAACCTGCCGTCTCTGCCCGGCGTGTTCCCGGACACGATGGCGCCCATCGTGCGCAACGTCGACGGCGAACGCGAGCTGACGATGGCGCGGTGGGGCATGCCATCGCCCGCCTTCGCGCTGAAGGACCGCAAGACTGATCCCGGCGTCACCAACATCCGGAACACCAAGTCGCCGCACTGGCGCCGCTGGCTCGGGCCGGAACACCGATGCCTCGTGCCACTGACCAGCTTCTCGGAATACGACACCGTCGACGGCAAGAAAGTGCCGGCCTGGTTCGCCCTCGACGAGGACCGTCCCCTCGCCGTCTTCGCCGGCATCTGGTGCAACTGGACGTCGACGAGGAAGGTGAAGGAGGGCGAGGTGAATGCCGACCTCTACGGGTTCCTGACGACCGAGCCGAACGACGTCGTGCGCCCGATCCATCCGAAAGCCAT
Organism: Aureimonas sp. SA4125; assembly: GCF_019973775.1. Lineage (NCBI taxonomy): Bacteria > Pseudomonadati > Pseudomonadota > Alphaproteobacteria > Hyphomicrobiales > Aurantimonadaceae > Aureimonas > Aureimonas sp. SA4125. The sequence goes on from NZ_AP025032.1 coordinate 3,170,246, forward strand.
GCCCGTCATCCTGACCGAGCCCGAAGAGATGGACGTCTGGCTGCGCGCGCCGTGGGTGGAGGCGGCGGCGCTTCAGCGGCCGCTGCCGGACGGGGTGCTGACCATCGTGGCGAGGGGGAAGCGCAGCGACGGGGGCGACGACTGATGTTCGAATGGCTGACTACAGGTTCAGCTCTTTGATGAGGTCCTCGGCGCTCATGTTCGCGCCCGGACGCATGCTGGCGATGGCCTTCCACTCGGACTCACCGGGCAACTGGGCCTCCCAGTAGTTCCAGCCGTCGAGACGAGTCTTCCCGCCGCCTTTCGTCCGCCCGACGTCGCTCGCCGCGCCCGATGGGCTGTCGTACACCTTCCCCTCGACCGCCCACCTGCCGTCGACGATCTCCCCGACGTGCTGGCGCTTGTTGTAGCTCATGCGGAGCGCTGTCGCGTGTGGCAGCGTCATGCCTTCACCAACCCACGGCCTGCCCTGCGCGGCCGGCGCGACGCGTTCGCCTTCGGAGGGAGCCGACCTTTCCGCTAGCCCGAGGAGACGGCGCAAGGCGTCGTTTGGCTTCTCCCCGAAGCTGCGTCGTTCGGTCTCAATCA